>CALUJL010000035.1 GCA_944320955.1 uncultured Bacteroidaceae bacterium | reverse complement strand
GGACTTTTTAAGCCTATTTAATAGTCACCCGGGCAGGCTCTCATTGTGCGGCTGCTTCACTGAGGTGTTAACCTCTCGAAAGCGGGTGCAAAAGTACGGCCTTTCTGCATCCCACGCAACTATTGCCACTACTTTTTTCCAAGAAAATACAAAAAAACGGCAATAACGGGAGATACACCTTTTATATATAATAATACCGGATATTCCGAACAGGCCATAAACGATAAAATACGCCATTCATTCCCCCATAAAGAAAGAACAAACTACCCCACGATGCTACAATATTACACCCTTTCCCATCACTCCCTTTTTGAGTACGCCCCAAAATCCGCACTTGCCTGGCACCTATTTCCGCCATGTATTCATCCAGTTTCGTAAACATCATACCCCACAAAAATCCCCTCTCATTCGGTTTCGCCAACTTCAAATCCTCTCGGGAAAAATTGAAGCATGTATCCGAAGAGGCACTCTTGCTTTCAAATTCGGAGGAAAAATAAACCGGCCAACTGCTATGATTCGAAAGAAAAGCCACATAAACAGGATCGCAACTAACCAAAAGTATCGGTAATATGAAAAAAACAGCATTCCTCATTCCCATAACCCTTCATTTTATCAAGCCAGATGCCTTTCTCTGGAGATATTCCTTTATGGACTTGTTCTCTTCTTCGCGCAGTTGGCTTAATATCCCCAGAACCGTCTGCTCATCTTCGTGGCTGAAATAAATCATCACACTGTGCATCATTTTCGTATTCCACTCTTCTACTATTTCTTGCAGCAGTTGCAAATAAAAAGACAATGAGTCTTCTTCCGGGAAATGGGGAATCCCGCGATGAAGTATTACAATATCCCTTTCCTCCATCAGGTTCGTATCAGTTAGCACGTCATAGAAATCATCCCAATCAAGATCTGGATCGTTCCTACGTAACGAAGCGCTAATAGAAAATAGTTGAAGTTGCGAAACATAAGCAGCAAACAATCGGGTTCCCCCTTCTATACCTTCCATCTCCACAACACACCCATCCGTCACCCGGACCATATCCGGATCATCCACAAAATAAAAACCCGATTTTCGTCCTTTCCTATTACGATCTGCTTCCTGTATCGACTCGATAATCGGATATAGTCTTTCGCGATCTTCTTCCCTGAAATAGGCCATGATGTTGTGTTCCGGATAATCCGCCCATCCTTTCATGGCATAGTACAGCCCTTCCAAGTACCGATGTACCGCAGCCTTTCCCATCCTGGGAAATGTTGGGTGATAAAGTAAAATGTTGGTTTCTTGTATTTGCTCAAGATCTTCCAAATAAGTTTGGGCGTGCAAGAAAAAGTCCTCTATCGTCCGGCGTAATATTGAATATACCGAAGCATTTTGAAACAATGCGGAAATAGATAGTGTAGATTTTACCGTGATAATCTTGGTATCCCTCTTCATAAACAAGCAAGGTCTTTTTTTAACAAAGAAGAAGCCTCCTTTTTTCCCCTGTTTACTTAGCGCATATTCTATTTCTCTGCGAATTAGTGTTCGAAATGACGGCTGCTTTTGAAACGAAAAAAAGATCTTTAAACTATGCTGACGGCAAAGCCTCCAATGCCATTTGGCATAAATCAATTCCCGCACATACCGACGGAACACATCCTCAGGCACGCCGGGCATTTCGGTATGCCGGATAACTATTTTGTCCTCATCTATCCAATTCAGATTTACCATATTCTTATGAAAAGAATACCAAGAGCCATATCCTAGTCTTCTGAAATGAAGAGCATTGCTGTAATTACCTATAAGGACATTGGCTGTTCTTGCGGAATTTATCACTATTTCCATTTATTCAAACTACCTTATTTATTCAAACATAAAACAACCCGTTCCTCATCTCCGCAGCTGAAAAAGACAAGCAAATTATGTTCTACTTCCAGCCTCCACCTCTTGACAAGAGAATTCAATGCCTTTATATAGAGATCCAATTCCTCTTTCGTCAAACAGGGAAGTTCCGGATGATAGAGCACAATATCCACCTCATCAATCCAAGACAAGTCGCCGAGGCATTCCTCCCACGCATCCCAATTATACCCAAATCCGCCCAATCCTTCCACAAAATCCAAACGGTCAGCATAAAGCTCAAGCAATTCCTTTTTTGAAGCCACTCCTTCCACTGTGACAAACCGTTCATCCATCTCATCGCTTTTATAGCCTGCTTCTATAAAATAAAAGCCGCTCATGCGCCGTTTTCGGTTTAAACGCTCCTCTTCGGCACAGATGACAGGATGCAGCCGGGCATAATCCTTGCGATTCAAGTACACCCGGACATTATGCTCTGCATAACCCTCCCACCATTTCATCCCGAGGTAGAGCTGGGAGAGATATCTGTGCAACAACTTCTCATCCACCGACGGGAAACGAGGAAAATAAAGGAGTACAAAGGTTTCCCTTATCTCCTCCAAATCAGACAATAGCCAAGCCGCTGAATTCATTAAGCCTCTCACATCCATCCCTCTGCCAATGACCGAAAAATCCTCAGAATCATCCATGCAGAAAACACGCGTATCAGCCCCGTTGGGCACTTCATCCATATTGTCCACAAACGAGAACCCGGGTTCTTGCTGCTTCTTTTCCCTAATCCTTCCCATTTCCTGCCGAAGCAAAGGAAAAATAAATCTCCAATTCACGGAACAAACAACCCTTTTCCAACAATAGCATAACCCACCCGGCAAGATTCCTTTCGCTGGGCGAGGATGAAAATAGACTTTTAGGCGATGTCCTGGATGTTGCCGCCAACACCTTTTTGCATAGAGCAGTTCCCGCATGTACCGTCTGAGTGCTTTCGCTGGCAAACAAAGCAATCCTATATGTCGGACAGTTATCTCCTCCCTCCATACCATGTCATTTTCCAAAGTAAGGGCTTTATGCAGCATACTCCAACCACGGTTCTGCAGACAATAACAACGGAAAACCTCCTCATAGTCCGCCAACAAAGCCCGCTGCGAGAACACTACTTTTCCCATAACTATCTCCATAGGCCTATCACTTCCCTTTTGAGTACGTCCCATACGGCGGGAACATGCGGGCATTGCGGATGGTGGCGTCGGGCGGGAAGGGCACTTCGGGAAATCCCTCGTCCAGCTGCTGCAGGTCGCGCCGCGTCAGGTCATAGCGTTGCAAAACCTTATGCCCCGCCTTTATCTCTTCCCAAGAATACTTCGCCAGCGTGTCGGGATGGAAAATGTATATCCGCACTTGCCCGGCATTTATCTTATCCAAGTATTCACATATTGTAATATTTGATTCCATCCATATTAAGTCTCTTTTCTGAGATTCCAATTCCCACAAGTCGGCTTGTGTAAAACGGATAATTGTGTCCGGATCTATCCTCTTCACTCTAAATTCAGAGTAATAAAAGACCGAATATTCTGAACGATTTTCCAATGCTAAAGAATATTCTGAACAGCCTGCCAACACAGGTAACAGACTACAATAAATAAGGAAATTTAGTATCTTCATCCCTACAACACTTTTATCACATTAAAACACAAGTCTATTTTCAATCCTAAATAGGACGTTTTTTCAAGAACGCCTCCCAATCCACTTGGTAATACCGTTCCATGTAACGTTTAGCCAAACGATTAGCACGCCTTTCTGTCCAAAAGCTCTTACTATTCTTAAACATCGCGTTCCCTAAACTAAGAGTAGCAATAACTGCATATCCGGGTCCCCATAATCGGCTATCAATTGTATGACCATATTCGTGCAAGTATATCCAAGAAGGATCTCCTGTAGTGACAAAAGTTTCAAAATCACCGCCTACAGCTCCGCTATACTTTATGTTTATAAAGTTACCCAAAGTAACTCCAGAGTGAGATGAAGAATTATCATGCGTGACAAACGTAGCACCAGCCATGTAGTCCACCCGGTCCACAGGAGCTATGACATTCCGTATTTGCGAATACCCCTGTCCTAAAAGGGTCTGCCCCATTTCCCACGAATGACGGCTTATCCCCTGCAATATCCCGCCAAAGAAACTGTTCTCATCCAGATAAAAATTTCCATAGGCCATCTTAACCGAATGGACAAAAGCTTCGGGACCTTGCCATAAGGATGCCACCGCTCCGGATGCCAAGCCTACACCGGTAAACAATCCTTGAGCAAAGGCATACTTAGTCAGAAGACTATGCAGCCCTTCTCCTACTATCGGGATGCCTGGCGAGAATTGCCAAAGCGAACCTAATGCAAAACCGGCCAATGCTCCTTGCCCGAAGAACTTCAACCCTTCTCCGAAACTTCCGACATCACCCCTATCGATATGGGCCAACAGATTGCCCGTCCCGAATACCGCCGCACAGAATGCCGGGACAAGCCACCATATCTCCCCCGAGGGGTCGGTGTATTTCAACGGATTGTTGAGACAGTAGGTATAGGGGTTGTGGTTGAGCCAGTTGCCCGGGTCTTGCACGTAAGGGTCGCACGTGAGGAAGGTGGCCGTCGTACAGTCGTACACCCGGCCGTTCATGTCGATGAGGTCCGTGCCCGGGATGTGCTCGTGCATCGTGTAGCCGCGGTCGGTGAAATAAGGACTTAACTCCCCGTCATACGATTTCCGTTCATCGCTTTTCGTCCAATCTTGCGGATTGCGACGCAGCCCCCACGGGTCGTAGGCATATTTCTCGATGATCAATCCATGGGAAGTCAGTGCCACGAGCGAACCTTGGAAATCGGTATAAGCGCTATAAACCGTAGTTCCCCCGTTTTCTATGATGCACACGGCAGCTAGCCCGTTACCTCCGTAGATATAGTGCAGCTGGCGTTTCCGGTTGTAAAAGTCCTCTTCCTCATAGTCCGGGGCATAGTACTTCTTATTGATTTCCCCGTGGTTCCATGTCACCTCGTGTTCCACCTTCATCCGCTGTTCGTCCGGGCCGTAAACTGTGGAAAATTTATAATGCCACAGGAAGAAGAGGAAATCAAATAAGAAACACGACGTCTTCATAAGCATTATGCTTTTATTCTACAATCCCGAGCAACCGGGGATCAGGCGGTAAATTTAGCAATTCGTCTTACAGATTCCAAGAAAAAGAAATTTATTCTTGCCTCCATTGTTGAATTATTCCAAAAAACACGATTTCACCCCTTCCACAAGGGCATAAACGACACAAGAGACGCAAGGACAGATTCTCCAGATGAGCGCACAACTACAAAAAAAGGGCAGAGCAAAAAAACATCGGCAGGGCCGTCTCACGACTCCCTGCCGTCTTCTGTTTTTTTTAACGTACCTCCCCCGCACGCCGCGGGGGAGGTACGGATACTGCGCCAGCCGCCCGGTCAATTGCCCGACCAGGGCGAGGAGCTGCGCTTCGGGGAACTGTCCGTGAAGTCCAGGGAGATGCCCGTCTTGTTGGCGAAGCGGCCTGCATCGGACGCTGCCAACACGGGACCCTCCACTTCCATCCGGATTTCCTCGGCGGAGGGACTCACATACTTTTTCTTTCCCACTTTCTGCTTGCTATCATTTTCCATATACCACTACTTTTTGCTGATTTACGATATAAACTCCCGGCGCGAGGTCGATCTGCACGGTCTCGCCCGCCTGCATGGACAGCGCCTTGACCAATACGCCATAGAGGGTGTAGACGCGGACCTGCACCCGGGCATCGGCGGTGAGCAGCAACCCGGCGGAAGTGTCCTCCACGCGCAGGGGCGAGACGGCCTTGCCGGGGAATGCCACCGGCATGAGGGCGGAGGGCACGTCGGGCTTCCCGATGGCGAAGCGCAACGGGGCGCTCTGGGCGGCGCGGTCCTCGAACGTGACATAGGGGCGGAAGGGCTGCCGGGCGGAGGGGTCGAGGTCGAAGCCCGAGCCCTCGTCGTCGAGGACATAGCAGGTGGCTTCTGTTTTTGCGGCCCCGGCGTCCAGATAGTTGGCATGGAACTGCCAAGCGGGCATCGTGCCCGGCGCGAGGGCCGTGGTGGCCTTGAGGCCCTGGCCCGAGAAGGTGAATTCTTCGTCGACGGCCACGCTCAGGAGGGGATAGTCTTCGTAGCCATAGTAGGGGAAGGCTATGAGGTAGGGCACGTTGGGCTCGATGGAGGACGCGTCGGTATTGATGGCGTCGGCATCGGCTGTGGCCTGCTTGAGCCAGAAGAAACCGACATTCGCGGGCTGCGACTTAATCCATTCGGCATAGGGGATGTATTCGTCCCCGGCGGCATTGGCCACTTTCTCCACCGCGAACGGCAGGCACAGCACGCTCCATCCGTCCGGTTCCTCGGCGCCCACGCCGCTGAAGGCGCGGAGGTAGGCCACCGCCCCGCCCTCCACTTCGCGCGAGAGGGAGAAGTTTTCGAGGTCGGCCAACTGGCTCTCCCCGACCAGCGTACCGGCCACGGCGTTCAGGCCGCCGCCTTCCAGCGTGACGGCCGTGGGCGAATGGACCACAAGGTTGGGCGTACCCTCGGAATTGTCGACTGCGAAGTGTTCGCTCAACTGCACGCCCATCGCTTCCAAGTCGAGCTCCATGACGGGCACGGAAGGGTCTGCAGCCGATGTCCCCGCCAGCTCTGCGAGCTGGGCCGGGGTCCACGTGCCGGACAGGAAAGAGTTTTCCTCCAATTCCGCTCCCTCGCCTGCGGAGCGGATGGAGTAGACTTCCACTTCGTCGAGGAATGTGCGGGTGGTGGGGTCGTCATTCGACCGCTCCGCCGGGGTACAGAAACGAATACGCGTATCCGGTTTTACGCCGGTGAGTAGTACTTCTACGGTCGTAAACTCGCCTTTCGTCACATCGGGGACTTCATAAACCGCTAAGGACTCTCCGTTTACCAAGAAACGGGTGCTCCCGGAGTTGGAACTACTCTTCAATGTAAAGCCTGTTTGCTCCGCTTGAGTATTCCATATACCGACCTTGAAACGAAGAAGGGCATTTCCCTCGAAGCCCAATGACGGGCTAATCAATTCGCCTTCAAGATAATTTTCTTCTGTCCTACGACCCTTAAAAATCAAGCAACCATTGCCTGCCATTACTGCACCCTGCTCGATTTCCCATCCGTCCTTATCCAAATTCGCACTTGGCAAATATGTCGCGTCACCTCCTTTATCTTCATCAACCAAATTACGCCACGTAAAATAATCCCACTTCCCGTCATTTCCGCCTTCGCCTGCATTCTTGTCAAACGACTCACGGAACACCTGCGTCCAGACGGCGGGGATGGAGAGGTCGGTGATGTCGGGAGTTTCCGGATCGGGGTCGGGGTCTACCGGCTCTTCCGGGTCGGGTTCTACGATTGTATATGTGGAGGAAACCACCGCGCTGCGGTTGCCTCCGGCATCTTGGGCATACGCCCGCAAGGTGACGGAAGCGGAGACTTCAACAGGGGCAGTATATGGTGCAAAATCGCCTTCCGCTGCGGCCTCATCCAGCGTATAATAAATGGTCAACCCGTTGCCTTCGGCCGAAATCGTGACGCTCTGGAGCGTATCGTATGTGCCACCTGCCGGGGAGAAAGCCGGGGCGGGAATCACAATGGGGTCGGGGTCTTCAACGGAAGATGTTTCCTTGAATAAATACACTTGATGAGAATTTCCATTCGTTGAGGAACCAAAATTCGCTCCTGTCTTACAAGCCAAATAGTACTTATTCTTAAATACTAAACGAACAACCCCATCCGCCTCAACAGTAATATTCCATCGCACCGACGAAGAAGTAGTTAGTTTTAGATTATCATTCTTAGAACTGGACTCATCATACATGAGATATTTTCCTTTAGAGCCGCCTAAAGGGTCATTCAATCGCCAACCATTAGACAATGATTCCAAAGTTAGGGCATAAGGCAAATCCTTTACACTACTCGAAGTGGCGACTTCTGTGGTAATCTTATCGTCTACCACTTCCACTTGAACAGCCTCCCGATTATAAGAATCTTGGAATCCCAACGCATACCACTTATTATAGGCTTGCGCCACAATCAAGTAATTCCCTTCCACGAGTTCCTCCGCGGAACGGATTTTAATGTACGTTTTTTTTACTTCCGCCGAGAACAAAACGACAGAATATGCGGCGAAGACCGCCAAAAGAACCAGCACTTTCTTCATGGCAAGCAAAGTTTCGTTTTTAACATCGTATTATGCCTGCCGCAAAAGAATGAAATAAATCTGTAAAAAACAAATCATTTTCAACTTTTTTTCCCCGGGAAAGCTAAAAAAGGTTTTCGGGGAGCGCGGAAAAGCTGCAGGGGAAACAGGAAAAAGCGCTGCATCTTTTCGGGAAAAGCGCTGCATGAAACCGGGAAAAGCGGCAGAGGGGGGCCGCTCAGTCGTATATGCCGTCCCGGTAGTCCTGCCGATACTGCGAGAGCGTCTTGCCCGTCTGTTGCTTGAAGAAGCGCATGAGATGGCTGGCATCGGAGAAGCGGAACATGTCGGCCAGCTGGTTGACATTGCACCCGGAGAAGAGCCATTCGCTCTTGAGCGCGGCCAAAAGGCGCTGCTTCAGCAGATGGGCCGCCGAAACGCCGAACTGCGCCTTGACCGAGCGGTTGAGCGCCGCGCGGCTGACGCGCATCCGGTCGGCATACTCGCCCACGCGCTGCATCTAGCGGATGTGCCGCTCGAGGAGCTCCTTGAAGAGGAAAGCATGGTTGTCCCTCGGGACATCGAAGGGCAGCGCATAGCAGGCGGCATAAGCCCGGTTGAGCAGCATCAGCAGATAGGGGAGAAGGGAGACGATGAGGTGGTAGCTGTCGGCCACGGGGTGCAACAGTTCGGCCTTCATGCGGGCCAGAAGGGCGCAATAGTCGGAGAGCTGGGCCTCGGCAAGGGGGAGGCAGGGCGGAGTGTCGGTCTGGTAGCAATAGAGCAGGCGGTAAGTGAAAAACTTGTCGGCCACGAAGGTCTGCAGGAAATCGTCGCGGAAAATGAGGAAATCGTAGTCTAACCCGGCCTCGTCCACATGCCACTCCTGCTGCTGGCGGGGCGAAACGACCAGGGCCATGCGGTCGGCAAGCTCCAACTTGCGGGTCTCCAGGAGCAGGTAGCCCCGGGCTTTCCGGAAAAAGAAGAACTCGAAGAAGTCGGTCCTGAAGGTCTCATACTCCGTGAGCACCCCGCTTATCTCGCGGCTGTGGCCGGTATTGACATAAAAGTCGGTGCCGCACTCCGTCTTGCTGAAAGGGACGTAGACCAACCGCCCGGGGCAGCGGAGAGGATCCGGTTGTGGCATTTTCATAGGGCTGTGGCTTTTGGGAGGCAAAGATACGGATTCGGAGCATCAAAATGGCATATTTTCCCGCTTTTCGGGCATAACGCGTCCGGAGAATCTGCCCGAACTTTGCACCCGGAAACGAACCTTAACCCCCAAAAACGAACAACACATGAAAGGAAAAGCCACCCTCCAACTGGTGCGCAACGCGACCTTGAAGCTCGACTATGCCGGGCGCACCATCCTCGTAGACCCCGTACTGGCCGAAAAAGGGACACTGATGTCCGCACTCGGCGTAAACCGCAACCCGCGCGTCCACCTCACAATGCCCGTAAGCGAGGTGACGAAAGGTGTAGACACCATACTGCTGACCCACAACCACATAGACCACTACGAACCGGGCGTACGGCAGCACCTGCCGGAAGACATCCTCTTCCTCGTGCAACCGCAGGACAAGGAAGCCATCTCGGCCGACGGCTTCACAAACGTGCAGCCCATCGGGGAGGAAACGGCCCTCGGAGAGCTCCGCATACGGCGCATCGGCGGACACCACGGCTTCGGGAAACTCGGCGAAATGATGGGGCCCGTGTCGGGCTACCTGCTCCGGGCGGAGGGATACCCCGCGGTGTTCCTCATGGGCGACTGCTGCCGGGAGGAGAAAATCATGGAATTCATAGAAAAAGAGAAACCGGACTATACGGTGGTCAACAGCGGAGGAGCCGTCTTCCCCGAGCTGTCCAAGGACTTCGGGGCCATCATTCCGGACGAATGCGACGTGATCCGCATGATGGAGCAAAGCCCGGCGCAATGCAAGTTTATCGCCGTGCACATGGATGCCATAGACCACTGCCAGACGACCCGAGCCATACTCCGCAACGAGGCACGGCACCGGCACGCCGACCCCGCACGCCTCCTCATTCCGGAGGACGGGGAAACCATCGCACTCTGAGAGGGGAAGAGGCAGGCCGGAGGCAAAAAGCCCGCCTGTGCGCCTGCCCCCACACAGGACCAGGCCGCCCCGGGCCGGGACGAAAGGCGCCGCGCTTGCCGCGCACCACGCCTCCGCTCCGCCCCGGGGCCGCATTTTGCCTGCCGCAGACAAGGCCATTCCGGAGAGTTTCACTATATTTGCACCAATTTACAAACACTCCTTTTCTGAAAAAAGATGGAAACAGGCTTGACCCATACCTCGGAGCTTCTCGTGGAAGAAGCACACACCGCCCGCAGCCTCGGCTCGGGCGACCTGCCGGTATTGGCCACTCCGGCGCTGGTGGCCCTGATGGAAAACGCAGCCATGCTGGCCGTGGCCCCCGCCCTGCCGGCGGAGAGCACCACGGTGGGCGGCGAAATCTGCTGCCGCCACAACCGCCCCACGGCCGTAGGCCGCCGCGTCCGGGCCACGGCCCGGCTGGAGGCGGAGGAAAACGGCCGGCGGCTGACATTCCGCATCACGGCCGAAGACGAACAGGGCCCCATAGGCGAGGCGACGCACGTGCGCTTCGTGGTCGACAGGGAACGCTTCCTCAAGAAACTCTAAGCACGGCAACGATGAAATACCTATATTATACGTACGAAATCTGCATCGCGCTGCCCATCCTGCTGGTGGCCACCATCCTGACCGCCCTCGTGACCACCGCGGGCTGCACGCTGGGAAACGCGCACTTCTGGGGCTACTACCCGGGACGCATCTGGAGTAAAATCGTCTGCACGCTGCTGCTCATACGGGTGCGCGTGGAGGGACGGGAAAACATAGACCGGAAGACTTCGTATGTCTTCGTGGCCAATCACCAGGGGGCTTTCGACATTTTCCTGGTCTACGGCTACCTGGGACGCAACTTCAAGTGGCTGATGAAGAAATCGCTCCGCAAGATACCCTTCGTGGGCAAGGCTTGCGCCGACGCGGGGCACATCTTCGTGGACCACTCCGGGCCGAAAAAAATAATGGAGACCATACAGCAGGCCGAAAAGGTACTGAAAGAAGGCACGTCGGTGGTCGTCTTCCCCGAAGGGGCACGCACGTTTACGGGACACATGGGGTACTTCAAGAAAGGAGCCTTCCAGCTGGCCTACGAACTGCAGCTGCCCATCGTGCCGATGACCATAAACGGCTCGTTCCGCATCCTGCCCCGCACGGGAAAGATCATCCACTGCCACCCGCTGACGCTCACCATCCACAAGCCCATCCTGCCCCAGGCGGTCCATACGCCCGAGACGCTGAAGGAGACCATGCAGGAGGCTTACCGCGCAGTGGAGAGCGGCTTGGAAGAAGGATTCAAGGGAATGAGGAAAAACGAGGACCAGGAAAGGCCCTGACGCCAAGGGGAGCGCCAAGAAAGGTTTATGCGCCGGCCTCTGCCGCCGCCCCGTCCGGCGCGACAGGCGACGCCTCCTCCCGGGCTGCGCACGAGAGGGATTCGGCAAAAGCGGCATCGGACTCCAGCAGGGAGAGGGCCTCGCGGGCGGCCAACTGATGGGATTCCTTTTTCGTATAGCCCTTCCCGCGGGCACAAAAGCGGCCGGCAATATACACTTCGGAATAGAAAACGGGATTGGACTGCTCGTCCCGGGTCTCCTCCACCAGCCGGAAATCGACCGCAATGTGGCGGCCTTGCGCCCACTCCAGGAGGCGCGACTTGAAATTCTCGCCCTGTTCGACCAACTTGTCCAGATCCATACACTGCTTCAGAATCCGGTTTTCCACAAACTGCTGGCAAACGCGATAGCCCCGGTCCAGATAAATCGCACCGATGAGAGCCTCCAGAGCGTTGCCGCAGAGATAGTTGTTGTGGGTCGATACGTTTATGGAATTCCTGACCCGCTCGTGCAACCCGAGTTTCCGCCCCACCTCATTGAGCGACTTGCGGCAGACGATGCGGGCACGGGCCACGGTAAGGAAGCCTTCACTGGCGTGCCGGTAATGCCGGTACAGATAAACCGTCACAATGGAGCCCAGAATCGAATCGCCGAGGAATTCCAAACGCTCATTGTTCAGCTTGTCGCCGGAAGCATCCGTAAGGGAAAGCGAACGATGGAGCAGGGCAACCCGGTAGAAGTGAATATTTCTCGGGCAAAACCCCAGGAGTTTATACAAAAAAAAGTAGGGTTCTCTATCCTTGCGGAAGAAGAACCTTACTTTTAGCTGTAAGTTTTCCAACCAGACGAGGGGTGAAATCACTTATATTGCTTGAATATTACACATGCATTATGCCCGCCGAATCCAAAGGTATTGGACAATACGGCACGCACGGGACGCTCCTGGGGCTTGTTGAAGGTAAAATTCAGATTATAGTCGATCTCCTCATCCCGGTCGTCTTCGGCATGATTGATTGTCGGAGGCACTACGCCGTTTTGGATAACCAGAATGCCGGCAATGGCCTCGATGGCTCCGGCAGCGCCCAGCAGGTGTCCGGTCATCGACTTGGTGGAACTGATGTTCAGCTTGTAGGCATGGTCGCCAAAGACTTCCTTGATGGCTTTCGCCTCGGAGATGTCTCCCACGGGAGTGGAAGTGCCATGCACGTTGATATAGTCGATGTCCTCCGGATTCATGCCCGCATCTTTCAGCGCGTTGCGCATCACCAACTTGGCTCCCAAGCCTTCCGGATGAGAAGCGGTCAGATGGTAAGCATCGGCCGAAGCGCCTGTTCCGGCAAGTTCTGCATAAATCTTCGCACCGCGAGCCTTGGCATGCTCCAACTCCTCAAGGATCAGGCAACCTGCGCCTTCGCCCAACACAAAACCGTCGCGGCTTGCGCTGAAAGGACGGGAAGCGCCTTGCGGATCATCGTTGCGGGTGGAGAGGGCGTGCATGGCATTGAAACCGCCGATGCCGCTCACCGTAACGGCAGCCTCAGCACCTCCGGTCACAATCACATCCGCCTTACCCAGACGGATGCAGTCGAATGCGGAAGAAATGGCTGTGGAAGAGGTGGCACATGCAGATACCGTGGCATAATTCGGGCCGGTAAATCCATAAAGGATGGAGATCTGGCCTGCTGCGATATCGGATATCATCTTCGGGATGAAGAACGGATTGAAACGGGGGCCGCGCTCTTGATTGCAGAAGTAGTTGCCCACTTCCTCTTCGAAAGTCTTTATGCCTCCGATGCCCGCACCAAAGATTACACCGATGCGGCTCAAATCCTCTTTTTCGACATCCAATCCGGAATCCGTCACCGCATCTTTTGCCACAGCTACGGCTAATTGCGTATAACGATCCATCTTTCGTGCTTCCTTGCGGTCGATATAATCAGCCGCATTGAAACCCTTCACCTCACAAGCGAACTGTGTCTTGAAGAGCGAAGCATCGAAATGGGTAATCGGACCCGCACCGCTTTTTCCTTCCAGCAGCCCATTCCAATACTCGGACACGCTGTTTCCTATCGGAGTGATGGCACCTAATCCGGTTACTACAACTCTTTTTAATTCCATATAATAAGATAATGGGGATAAAACGGCTTCTTACGCCTTAGCCTGCTCGATGAAATCGATGGCATCCTTCACGGTCGTAATCTTTTCAGCCTGCGTATCGGGAATCTGAATACCGAATTCCTTTTCGAACTCCATGATCAGTTCTACAGTATCCAAGGAGTCTGCACCCAGATCGTTGGTGAAACTTGCGTTTTCCGTTACTTCAGATTCTTCTACGCCGAGTTTATCTACGATAATAGCCTTTACTTTTTCTGCGATTTCAGACATAACTTTTTTAGTTTTAATGAATAACTCAATTTTATTGATTAAATTTGTCGCTGCAAAGGAAGCGATTATTCTCATTCTGTGCAAATTCTTGTCGGATTTATTTCCGTTTTAGGCACAGAACACTTCCTTTTGCGCAGAAATAACGTGCATTCCATGGATAAAAGAGTAGCAATCTTCGCTTCAGGCGAAGGAACAAATGCGGAACATATCATACAGTATTTTCAGAAAGACCCCTCGATTCACGTCGAAATGGTGCTCTGCAATCGAAAAGAAGCCGGCGTTTTCGCCCGGGCCGGGCATCTGCAAACCAAAACATTCTATCTTCCGAAAAAAGACATCGAAACCCCGGGGAAACTCTTGAGCCTTCTGGAAAAATACAGCATCGACTTCATCGTCCTCGCCGGCTTCCTCCTGTTCGTCCCCTCCGAGGTCATAGCCCGCTACCCCGGAAGAATCGTCAATATCCACCCCTCGCTGCTCCCCAGGCACGGCGGCAAAGGCATGTATGGCGACCGTGTCCATGAAGCTGTCCTTGCCGCAGGCGACAAAGAGACGGGCATCACGATCCATTACGTCAACGAACACTACGACGAAGGGGAAATCATTTTCCAGGCAAAGGTGCCCGTTCTGCCCGGCGATACGCCGCACGACATTGCCGCCCGGGTGCACGAGCTGGAATACCGCTACTACCCCGAAATAATCCGAAAACTCCTTTCCGATGAGACCTGCTGAAGAAATTTCCGTTTTCTCCTGCCATCCCGCCCTGCCGGGGCGGGCCATTCCGCCCGAAGAATGGGGGAGTTCCTCGTTTCTCGAAACACTTTGCCGGGAAAGCAAAGCACCTTTCACCCTGCTCTACTGCAAGCCTGCCCGGATAGAATGGGCTTATCTGGGCTTGGAGCGTCTCCTCCAGACCGCCCGCGACACCGGGGCGGGAATGATTTATGCCGACCATTACCGGGAAAACGGCGGCACTGTCCGCCCCTTCCCCTGCATCGACTACCAGAAAGGGGCACTGCGCGACGACTTCGACTTCGGCCACGTCCTCCTCTTCCGCACCGACCTTCTCCGCCAGGCCGCCGACGAACTCCGGCAAGAGCACTACCGCCATGCCGCCCTCTATGCCCTCCGTCTGGCTATCAGCCGCCGGGCAGAAATTCTGCGGGTCAACGAGTTCCTCTATACAACCACAGAGCTCGACCTGCGCAACAGCGGAGAAAAGAACTTCGACTACGTAGATCCCCGCAACCAGGCCGTGCAACTGGAAATGGAACACGCCTGCACCAATCACCTCAAGCGCATCGGCGCCTACCTCACTCCCGGCGACTACCGCCCCATCGACCTTGCGGCCGGAGACTTTCCCGTAGAGGCTTCCGTCATAATCCCCGTGCGCAACCGGGCCAAGACCATAGCCGACGCTATCGAATCCGTCCTCTCCCAGCGGGCCGACTTCCCCTTCAACCTGCTGATAGCCGACAACCTCTCCACCGACGGCACGGGCGAAATCATCGAGCGATACGCGGCCTCCCATCCCGAAACCGTGCATCACCTCGTCCCCACCCGCACCGACCTCGGCATCGGGGGCTGCTGGAACCTGGCCATCCGGCATCCGCTCTGCGGCCGCTTCGCCATACAACTGGACAGCGACGACCTCTACAGCCGCCCCGACACGCTGCAACTCATGGTCGACACATTCTACCGCGAGCAGTGTGCCATGGTCATCGGTTCCTACGAAATCACCGACTTCTCCCTCCGCCCCTTGCCGCCCGGCGTCATCGCCCACCGCGAATGGACCGAAGAGAACGGCCGCAACAACGCACTGCGCATCAACGGACTGGGAGCGCCCCGCGGCTTTTTCACCCCGCTGGTACGGGAAAAGCCCTTCCCCAACACCTCGTATGGCGAAGACTACTGCATGGGGCTCACCCTCTCGCGCGACTACCGCATCGGACGGCTCTACGAAGTCGTCTACCGCTGCCGCCGGTGGGAAGGGAACTCCGACGCCGCCCTTTCCCCGGAGCGCATCAATGCCAACAACTCCTACAAAGACAAACTACGCACCATAGAACTTCTGTCCCGCATCCGGAAGAACCTTCTCCTAAAGTCCGAACACAAATGAGCGAAAACCAATCCCTTTTCGGCCCCCGGGAAGCCCGTTTCCTGGTAGAAGAGCAGTGCGCCTGCTGGGAACTGGCGCACAACAACATAGAAGCCCTCGACAAAATCCAGACACGTGAGCTGAGCGTGGGGAAAGAGACCGTCCGCCTGCAGTACAACCCGGCCCGCATCCTCTCTTCCACTGCCCGAATCGACGAAAGCTCCCTGCAGGCCCGTCCCTGCTTCCTCTGCGCTTCCAACCGCCCCCCGCAGCAAATGTCCGAACCCTTCGACGAAGATTATGAAATACTGGTCAATCCCTACCCCATCCTCCCCTATCATCTGACCATCCCCACCCGCGCCCACACGCCGCAGCGCATCGCCCGGCGCATGGGGAGCCTCTTCCAGCTCTGCCACCAGCTCAAAGATTTCGTAGTCTTCTACAACGGCCCCCGCTGCGGCGCATCGGCCCCCGACCATGCCCACTTCCAGGCCGGAGCCACGGGAGTGCTCCCCATGGAGAACGAGCCGGAATTCACGAAAAAAGCCTCGTTCTCCGCCCCCGTCTGCTCCTACCAGTCGGCCGCGCTGCGGGCCTATCCGTTCTGCAGCCGCCCCTTCTTCGAGATACGCTCGACGGACGAGATAGCCTCTACCTACCTCTTCTCCCTCGTCCTGCAGGTCCTCCAGCAAAACGCCCCCACCCCCGAAGAAAAAGAAGAAGAGCCGATGATGAACCTCCTGGCCTGGAACGTCAAGGGCGAGAGCATCCTCCGCATCTTCCCCCGGCAGCGCCACCGTCCTGCCTGCTACTATGCCCAGGACGCGGGCAGCATCCTGCTCAGCCCCGGGGCGCTCGACATGGGCGGACTGGTAGCGGTGCCCCGCAAAAGCGACTTCGAAAACATCACGGGCAGCGACCTCGAAACCATCTTCTCCGAGGTCTGCATCCGCCCCGAACAGCTGGAAGAACTGGCCCGGCAGCTCCAATCCTGAAAAATCCCCGCACCGCCATGAACTTTGCCGCCGAACCACGAGTGGAAGTAGGCATACTTTCCGCACCCGTCCTCCACATCTTCCTCCAGGGCAGCTTCCGCCTTTCGGCCGAAACCGCCGCAGGAGTGGAGACCGCCCCCTGCAGCGGGGGAGAACAGACCTGGCAGCTCTCCGACGGACGGCTTATATATAAAGGTAGGGAGTGCCGCAGCCTCCTCTTCAGCCCCTGCCGTCCGGCGGAAGACTCCTTTGCCCTGAGCCACGTCACCATCGGCATCCGCTTCCACTGGGAACGGCAGGAGACCCAGCGCTTCCGGGGCACGCTGAAGATAATCCCCCACGACGGCCGCCTCACGGCCATCAACCTAGTCCCCGCCGAAGAGTACCTCACGAGCGTCATCGCCTCCGAAATGAGCGCCCACTCCTCCCTCTCCCTGCTCAAAGCCCATGCCGTCATCTCCCGGAGCTGGCTGCTGGCCCAGATGGAGCACCGCCGTAATCCCCTGCCTCCCAGACCGCAAACAGACAGGACGGACGGGGCGGACACCCTGGTCCGCTGGTACGACCACGAGGAACACACGCTTTTCGACGTCTGTGCCGACGACCATTGCCAGCGCTACCAGGGCATCACCCGCGCCTGCTCCCCGCAAGTCAGCCGGGCCATCGGCGAGACCCGCGGCGAAATCCTCTGCCACGACGGCCGGATCTGCGACGCCCGCTTCTCCAAATGCTGCGGTGGAGTGACAGAAAAGTTCTCCACCTGCTGGGACGACCACGACGAGCCCTACCTCCAAAGCCGCCGCGACCTCCCCGCCGACCCCCGCCCCCTTCCCGACCTGGCCACGGAGGAAGGCGCCGCGGAGTGGATACTCTCCTCCCCCGAGGCCTGCTGCAACCTGACGGATCCGGCCATACTCTCCCAGGTCCTCAACGGCTACGACCGCGAGACGCCCGACTTCTTCCGCTGGGAAGTACGCTATACGCAAGAAGAACTCTCCGCCCTCGTCGCCCGCAACACCGGGCGCGACCTCGGCCTCGTCCGGCAGCTCGTCCCCCTGCGCCGCGGACCTTCGGGACGCATCTCCCTGCTCCGCATCGAGGGAAGCCGGCAGTCGCTGACCATAGGCAAGGAGCTCTTCATCCGCCGGGTGCTGAGCGAGACGCACCTCTACAGTTCGGCGTTCGTCGTGCGCCGCGAGGGGAGCGGCTTCGTCCTCCACGGCGCCGGATGGGGCCACGGCGTGGGCCTCTGCCAGATAGGCGCCGCGGCCCTCGGCGCGCGCGGCACAGACTACCGCACCATCCTCCGCCACTACTACCCCGGAGCAGAAATCCGGCGCCTGCCCTACGGCGGCAGCTCCTGACCGCCCCGCCCCGCAGGCGGAAAAGCCCTGCATCTTTTTCCCAAAACCCCTACCGCACTCTTCCCATACGCATGAAAGAAACCCACAGAAACCCCTGGTCGTGGATCCCGACGCTCTACTTTGCCGAAGGACTTCCCTACGTGGCCGTAATGACCATCTCCGTGATTCTCTACAAGAAGCTCGGCATCTCCAACACCGACATTGCGCTCTACACCAGCTGGCTCTACCTGCCTTGGGTCATCAAGCCCTTCTGGAGCCCGTTTGTCGACCTGCTGAAAACGAAGCGTTGGTGGATCGTCGCGATGCAAATCCTCATAGGCGCCGGGCTGGGCGGCGTGGCGCTCACCATTCCCGCCCCCGACGCTTTCCGGCTGTCGCTCTGCTTCTTCTGGCTCGTAGCCTTCAGCTCCGCCACCCACGACATAGCAGCCGACGGCTTCTACATGCTGGCCCTCAGGGAGCGCGACCAGGCGCTCTACGTGGGCATCCGCAGCACCTTCTACCGCATTGCCACCATCGTGGGGCAAGGACTGCTCGTCATCCTGGCCGGAACCATCGAGGCCCACTCCGGGCTGCCCCCCGTCCGCTTCAACGTCGCGGCAGGGCCGCAGCTGGAGACCCGCATGGCTTCCGCCTCCGGCCTGCTCCCCGCAGCCCCGGCCGGGGCAGAGCCTTCCTTCCAGGTCCTGCCCCAATCGCTCACATTCTGCTCCGCGCCCGTACCGGCCGACTCCGCCCGTGCCCTGAAGCTGCGGGCCGAAGAGAGCAACCGCCGGAACGGATTCACCTCCGGTGAGGCGACTGCCGGGCAGAGCGCCGCCGCGGCCGGCGGAGGACTCAGCGCCTTCGAGCGCTTCCTGCGCGACACCTTCGGCGAGGCGCCGCGCAAACGGCTGCTCCCGCCGGAGGACAACCTCGTGCCTGCCGTGGGGATAGCCGCCGTGCGCCTCAGCGCACCGCCCGGAGAGGGCGAGGAAATCGTGCTGACCACCGCCCTCGACCGCGGCGACCGCAGCATCTCGCTCATCGCCGGGGAGCGCCTGGTCTTCGACCGCAGCAACTGGGACCGCCCGGCCTACCTCGTCTTCCAGGCCGACCCCAAGCTCCGGCAGCCCACGGAGGCAGGCTTCCGCGGACTTTCGGGCAACATCCCGCTGGCCTGGTCCATCACCTTCTTCCTCCTGGCCGGCTTCTTCATCGCCATAGCCCTCTACCACCGCGCCATTCTCCCCGCCCCGGCGGCCGACAGCCACCGACCGGCCGCCAACGCCCGCAGCATCCTGCGCGACTTCGGCGCCACGTTTGCCGAATTCTTCCGCAAGCCGCAGGCCCTGACGGCCATCCTATTCATGCTCCTTTACCGGCTGCCCGAGGCGCAACTCGTCAAGCTCATCAACCCCTTCCTGCTCGACCCGGTGGAAAAAGGTGGGCTCGGGCTGACGACCGGCGAGGTGGGCTTCGTCTACGGCACAGTGGGCATCCTCGGCCTGACGCTGGGCGGCATCGTGGGCGGGCTGGCCGCCGCGCGCGGCGGGCTGCGCCGATGGCTCTGGCCCATGGCATGGAGCATCTCCCTCACCTGCGCCACGTTCGTCTATCTGGCCTATGCCCAACCCGGAAGCCTGTGGGTCATCAACCTGTGCGTCTTCATCGAACAGTTCGGATACGGCTTCGGATTTACCGCCTATATGCTCTATCTCATGTATTTCGCCGAGGGAGAGCGCCAAACGGCGCACTACGCCATCTGCACGGCCTTCATGGCTTTGGGAATGATGCTGCCCGGCATGATGGCCGGCTGGCTGCAGGAACTGATAGGCTACCGCCATTTCTTCATCTGGGTCATGATATGCTGCGCCGCCACCATAGCCGTCTGCGCCTTCATCCGCATCCGGCCCGACTACGGAAAGGAGGAACAGCCGTGAAGCGCAGGCAGATTCTCATAGCCGACAGCGGGTCTACGAAAACCGACTGGGCCGTTCTGGAAAAGCGCAAGGACTTTTCGGGAAAAGCGGCAGCACTTCCGGCCGGAAGCGGCAGCGCTTTTTCCCCCTCCGTGCGCTTCCGTACGGAAGGCATCAACCCCTTCTATCAAGACGACGAGGCCATCTCCCGCACTCTGGCAGAGGCCTGCCACGAGCTGCGCGCCGCCACGGCCGCAAGGGACGGCGGGGAGGAGACGGAAGTGGAAGTCCACTTCTACGGCGCCGGCTGCACCGAGGCGCAGCTGCCCCGCATGGAGGCGCTCCTGGAGGCAGCGTTCCGCCCGGCGGGATGCGCCGCCGTCGAGGCAAAGGGCGACCTCCTGGCCGCCGCCCGCGCGCTCTGCGGGCACGAGAGCGGCATAGCCTGCATCCTCGGCACGGGCTCCAACTCGTGCGTCTACGATGGGGAAACAATCCGGGACAACGTGTCGCCCCTCGGATTCATCCTCGGCGACGAAGGCAGCGGGGCGGTGCTCGGCAAGCTGCTCGTAGGCAGTCTGCTCAAAGGACAGCTGCCCGCGGCGCTCAGAGATGAGTTCCTCGCGGCCTACGGCCTTACGCCTTCCGACCTCGTGGAGCGCGTCTACCGCCGGCCTTTCCCCAACCGTTTCCTGGCCGGCTTTGCCCCTTTCCTCTCCGAACGCCTCGACTTGCCGGAGATCAGGGCGTTCTGCCGGGAGGCCTTCGCCGCATTCTTCCGGCGCAACGTATTGCTCTATCCCGAAGCCCGCAAGGGGAACGCCGGCAGCGGGGAGCCGCTGCCCGTACACTTCACCGGCTCCGTGGCCTACCACTTCCGCAGCCTGCTCCGCCCGCTGGCAGAGGAGTTCGGGCTCCGCCCGGGCCGTTTCGCCCAGTCGCCCCTCGACGGGCTCGCCCGCTACCACGGGGAAACGGCGGAAGAGGCCGCGCCCTGAAGCGCAACTTGCCAAGAATGCAAAAAAAAAGGTCTTCCCCGCCTCACGCGGAGAAGGCCTCTCCTATACAAAATGAATAACAAAAAAAACGAACTCTCAGTAGTCTAATGCTTCGAGCAGGGTGGAAAAGGCGAGAACCTTCTCGCCGAATATTTTCCGGAGCTCCTCTTCGAAGTGGCGGCCCTGCGTGAGATGCCAGCGGTGGAGCACCGCGCTGTCCTCCACCTCCCACTCCAGGCAGAAGCACTGCGAGCCTTCTTCCCGATGGCTCAGCACCCGGCGCAGGCGGGGGTTGCGCAAACCCATGCCGGCCGTATGCACTTCCGGTATCAACACCTCGTGCAACCAGATACGGAAGTACTCGATCTGGTCGGAATCTACTTGGTATGTCGTATTGTATATCAGCATGGTTTTCTCCTTTCTCCGCCGCGGCGTCCGCGGGGCGGCATCACTTCTCCAGGCCGGCGCCTACGGGCATGGCCTTGAGTGCCTCGTCCAATTCCTTTTTCATGGCCGCCAGCTCGTCGCGCACGGCCTTGAGCCGGTCGATGATCTGCACCTTCTCCACCATTTTGCCGCCGGTGGCCTTCAGGCTGTCCCGCGCCCCGGAGAGGCTCATCTTGCGCTCTTTGACAAGATGGTAGACCAAGCGGATGTTTTCTATGTCCTGCTCGGTGTATTGCCGCGTGCCTTTGGCCGTCTTGCGCGGGGCGATTTGCTTGGGGAACTCCTTCTCCCAGAAGCGGAGCAGGGACTCGTTCACCCCGAAGAGTGCCGCCACTTCGCGGATGGAGTAGTAGATTTTCTTGTTGGCCAAGGCTTTCATCGGAACACTGCCCTATCGTATGCCACTTTCCTGCGCACCGCCCTACACCGGGATGCGGGAGGTGAGAATCTGAGTGAGGTTGGAAGCCCGCACCCGCACTATATTTCCTTGCGAATCGCCGCATACCAATTCTACGCCTTCATGCTTCACGCGGTCGATAAGTTTCTCACTGACCCGGTTCAACCCCAGCCGGATTTTCATGCGCAACTCGTATTCTTCCTGCTCGTTCATTGCTGGCTTAGTTTTTGATATATTGCTTGATTACCGATATTCAGCTGCTGATCTTTGTTTCCCTCTGCAATCATCTCAAACTGCACGCGGGAGCTGTTGACAATAGACCAGTTGTCGACCAGCGGAATATATATATGAAAGAGATTCTGGATGCCCGACTGGTAGCGGCGGTATATGGTAGGCACGGGGATGTTGTGCCCGCCGTTGCGCACGCGCTGCGCCACGCGCTGCACGGCCAGCTCGGGGCTTTCCAGCCAAAAGTAGAGCAAAGTCACCACGTAGCCCTTGCTTTGCGCCTCCTTGATGAGCTTCACGTAGTTGCGCGGGGCAAGGGTTGTCTCGAAAGCGAAGTCTTCGCGGTTGTCGAGCAGCTCGCGAATCCGCTTGATCATGAGCTTCCCGGCGTCGATGGCCACGCCCTCGGGATTGAAGGGGGAGAGGCCTTTGGCGATTTCGTCGGCATTCACAAACTCCTTGCACTCGAGGATTTCGGGCAGGACGGTGTAGGAAGCCGTGGTTTTCCCGGCGCCGTTGCATCCGGAGATGATGTACAGCCGGTGAGGTGATTCGTTCTTTTTCATAAAAGAAGAGGGTATGGTTGTCGCAAATATATGGATTCCCCGCCGGAACTGCCGCCCGTTCCACAGAAAAGGCGCTCCGGATTTCAGATTCTTAACGTTTTCTCGCCTTTTCCCCGCCCCGTGCGGAAGATTCCCTCGCAGCCTCCGGCCAAAGGAGGCGGCACTTCCCCCATGAAGCGGCAGCGCGCTCCGGGAAAAGCGCCTGCACTTTCCGGAAAAAGTGCTGCCGCTTTCTGCAAAAAGCCCAAGGGCTTTTTTCCCACAGCGCAAGAGGAATAGGGACGGCGCGGGGCAGGAAGGGAGTCAGAGGAGCCGGTCGGCGGGATAATTGACCAGATAGAGCCTCCGCGTGGCGCGGGTGACGGCCGTATAGAGCCAGCGCAGGTAGGTCTCGTCCTGCTGCCCGGGCGGGAGGAAAGCGCAGTCCAGATAGACATCGGCCCACTGCCCGCCCTGGGCTTTATGGCAGGTGACGGCATACCCGTACTTGGCCTGCAGGGCGTTGTAGTAAGGGTTTTCGCGCAGGAGGCGCAGGCGTTCGCCCTTGCGGGGCACGTCGGCATAGTCTTCGAGCAGGGCGGCGAAGAGGCGTTCGCCGTCGGTTTCGGAAAGGGCCGGCGCCTCGGCCTGCAGGGAGTCGAGCAGGAGGATTTCCTCGCGCTCGCCGCCGCCGTCGTCGGGGAAGGCAAGGGTCACGTCGGCGAAGCGGAACCCGTAGAGGCTCCGCTCGCGGCGGACGCGGCGCACGAGGGCAATGTCGCCGTTGGCCAGGAAGTCCGCCGGCCCGCCCGCGGCGGAGGGCTCGGGGGGATAGTAGTGGTTGCGGGCTATCATGATGCGGTCGCCGCTGCAGAGTTCGTCCTCCAGGTCGAGCACCGTGGAGCGGATGCCGCGGTTGTAGAGCACGGCGCGGCGGTTGGAACGCGTCAGGACGATGGTCTCCTCCACGCCCACCTGCGCATAACTCCCGGCCAGGGCCTCGATGAGTTCCGAGCCGGGCAGGGCGATGACGTCCGGGAAGCCTGCCGCCCGCAGCCGGAAGCCAGCCGCCGGGCCGCCGCCGAAGAGGCGCCGGCGCAGGGAAGTGGCGTTCCAGAGGATGCCGGAGGCCGCGGCCTGGCGCACTACCTCCTGCAGTTCAGCCTCCCCGACGTGCAGCCCGTAGCCGCCGAGCCAGCCGCCGTCGAGCGCCGGAGAGCGCGTTTCGCCCACGGGGGGCAGCTGCGCGTCGTCGCCGGAGAGCAGCAGGCGGCAGCCCTGCCCGCCGTAGACGAAGCGGACCAGGTCGTCCAGCAGCGCCCCGCTGCCGAAGACGGAGCCGGAAGCCGCCGGGCGGCAGGAGATGAGCGAAGCCTCGTCCACGATGAAGAGCGTCCCCTTCCCCAGGTTCGGGGCCAGGGAAAAGGGCGTTTCCCGCCCGCGGAAGGCCTGCTGCCGGTAGATAAACTTATGAATCGTGAAGGCCGCGTGCCCCGCCGACTGCGCCAGCCGCCGCGCCGCCCTGCCCGTAGGGGCCAGAAGCACCACCGGCTGCCCCAAGGAGACGGCAGCCTTCACCAGCGCGGCCAGCAGGGAAGACTTGCCCGTACCGGCATATCCGCGCAAAAGGAAGGCCGAATCCGCCTCCCGCGAGGCAAGGAATCCGGCCAGCAGACGCAGCGCCCGCGCCTGCCCGGCCGTGGGCTCGTGGGAGAAAAACTGCGTTATTCGGGAAAGAATTAGGCTCTCTGTCACTTTTTCTCATTATCTTTGCAAGAGCGAATGTAGACAAAATCCGGGAATACACCGCACCTTTGGTCGGAAATCTCCCCCTTAACTCCCCTTTTCCCTGCCTATGACCCCTCTCTCCGCCGCCGCCCACGCCGCCCCCCTGCACCTGGCGCTCCACCTGACGCCGGAGGCTTTCTACGGAACCGTAGTGCCCGGACCCGCAGCCACAGCCCCCACCGGCGGAAAGCTGCGCGCCTCGGCCTTCCGGATGCCTACGGACGAATGCACTTCGCTGGCGGCCAACGTGAAAACCCTCCTCGCGCAACATCCCGAGTGGGAGCCGGAACGCTACGGGCGGGTGGACATCGTGGTCGAGACGCTGCGCTACACGCCGGTACCGCTGGAGCTTTTCGAGGAAGACCAGAGGCAGGAACTCTTCTCCTGCTGTTTCGACCGGCGGGAGGAGGAGCAGATACGCCACAACGTGCTCCCCTCTTGCAACGCCGTGGCAGTGTTTGCCGCCGACCGCTTTGCCGCCGGCATGCTGCTCGACCCCTTCCCCCGGGCAAACATCTACTGCCAGGCGGCCGTCGATGCGGAATACTTCGCCCGCCTCTACCGCGAGGAAGAGCCGATGGAGCTGTGCGCCGTCTTCAATGCGGAGCGCGTGCACGCCTATGCCTATCGGCAAGGCAGCCTCCTCTCCGCCTCTTCTTTCACAAGCCTCTCGGCCGACGATGCCGTCTACTTCCTGCTCTCCCTGATGAAGCAGCACGAAATGGACCTGCGCAGCCACACGCTCCACCTGGCGGGGCAGTCGGAACTGCTGGAAGATGCGGCGGAACGGGCCCGGAAGTTCGTGCGTTTCGTGGACCGCGTGGCACTGCCCGCCACCGAGGAGAGCACCTTTTCGCTCTATGCCCTGCAACAACTCAAAAATTCATAAGCATGCGTGTCATCAGTGGACTGTACCGGCACCGCCGTTTCGACGTGCCGCGCTCCTTCAAGGCGCGGCCCACGACGGACTTTGCCAAGGAGAATCTCTTCAATGTGCTGCGTGCCTACTTCGACTTCGAAGCCGGAGGGGTGGAAGCGCTCGACCTGTTTTCGGGCACAGGCAGTATCGGGCTGGAACTTTGCAGCAGGGGCTGCGCCCGCGTGGTGAGCGTGGAACTCGACCGGCAGCACCATGCTTTCATCCGCAAGGTAGCCGAGAGCCTGCACGAGGAGCGCTGGAAGGTGCTCTGCGGCGATGCGTTCCGCTACATCGAACGCGCCCCTTCGCGCTTCGACCTGGTGTTCGCCGACCCGCCCTATGCGCTCCCGCGGCTGGGCGAGCTGCCGCAACTGGTGCTTTCCTCCCCGGTATTGAAAGAAGGAGGGCTCTTCGTCCTGGAGCACGGCAAGGATTATTCCTTCCGCGGGCACGCCGCGTTCCGCGAGGAGCGCACCTACGGCAGCGTGCACTTCAGCTTTTTCCGGAAAGGAGAAGCCCCGGATCTCACAGAAGAGGGCTGAAAAGCCGCATGACCGACTCGCCGAAGCGGCGCAGGCGCGGCCGTTTTTCCCAAGAATTCAGATAAAGCGGCGAACAGCCCTGCTGGTCGCTGAGGAATATGTCGCGCAGGCGCACGGCCGTGCCTGCGTCGTAGAGGAAGGCATTGGCCTCGAAGTTGTGCTCGAAGCTGCGGAAATCCATGTTCGTGCTCCCCACGGTGCTGAAGATGTCGTCGGAAACCATGAGTTTCGAGTGCAGGAAGCCGCGCTCGTAGAGGTAGACTTTCACTCCGGCCTGCAGCATGTCGCGCATATAGGAGGCGGTGGCCAGCCCCACGAGCGGCGCGTCGGTGCGGGCGGGCACCATGAGCCGCACGTCGACGCCGGCGAGGGCCGCCGTCTGCAGCGCCACGAGGATGGGCTCGGTGGGCAGGAAATAAGGAGTCTGTATGTAGAAATAGCGCTGTGCCCGCTCAATGGCCATCGTCAGGCCCTGCATGATGCCCCGCCAGGGCGATACGGGGTCGGAGGTGACGACCTGCACGATGCCGCCGCCCATGCTGCCCATGACCGGGAAGTAGCGGGCGGAGGTGAGCATCTCGCGCGCCGTGAAACACCAGTCGAAGAGGAAGGAAGTCTGCAGACCGTAGACCCCGCGGCCGCGCAGGAGCAGCACCGTGTCGCGCCAGATGCCCCCGATTTTCGGCGTAGACCGCAGGTAACGCAGCGCCAGGTTAAGCCCTCCGATGAATCCCACCTTGCCGTCGACGACGGTAAGCTTGCGGTGGTTGCGGTAATTGACCCGCCCGGTCAGGAAGGGGAACACCACCTTCAGGAAACTGTATGCGCGGATTCCGTGGCGTTCCATCTCGTCGAAGAAACGTTTCCGCGTGTGCCAGCTGCCCACATCGTCGTAGAGCACTTTCACTTCCACTCCCTGCCGGGCCTTGTCGATGAGCGCGTCGCGCACGAGACGGCCTACGGCGTCGTCCTCGATGATGTAGTATTGCACGTGGATGTAGCGCTCCGCGCGGTAGATCTCCCTCAGGAAGGCCTGGAGAAACGCCGTCCCGTCCGTCAGGGGCTCTACCTGGTTGCCGTCGAAGAGGAGCGCCCCCTTGGCCGAAGTGAAGAAGGAGGCGATGCGCTCCACCGCCGGGTCGAGCGCCACGGTGCTCTGCAAGCGGAACTCCAGCATGGGCCTCTTGCGCAGGCGGCTCTGCATCTTGCGCGAGATGAGGCGCGTGTGGCGCGTGTCGCGCCCGAAGAAAAAGTAGAAAACGATGCCCACCACGGGCAAAAAGCAGATGAACAAAATCCACGCAATGGTCTTGACCGGATTCCGATTCTCCAGCAGAATCATGCCGATGGTGAAGAGCGTCACACCGAAGTAGAGCACCTTCCAGAGGACAAAGCCGAACAATTCCCAAGAAGTCAAGGCATCCATAAGCAAAAGGCCGGGGAGAAACGGCAGGGGCAAATATAGCATTTTTCCGCCAAGGGCACAACGGAAGGGAAAAAGTTGCGGCACTTTCCCGGAAAAGTGGCAGTACTTTCCGCCAAAAGTGCCGCCGCTTTTCCGGGAAAACCCTGCCGCATCCCGCAGAGGGCCCCTGCCCCGCCGCCTGCGCGCGGCACCCCGCCCGGCTCCGCGCGGCGGCAGGAAGAAAAGAAAAAGCTTCGTTAAAAATGCAAATTCTTTCCACCTATATATAATGTGCGGCAGCGAAAATCACTACTTTTGCGCCGAAAATCAAACTAACCACACAGCGGAATTCCACACATGCAGAAGAACTTGGTTATCGTAGAGTCGCCGGCCAAAGCCAAGACCATAGGGCAATTTTTAGGAAAAGACTTCCAGGTAATGTCCAGCTACGGGCACATTCGCGACTTGAAGAAGCGCGAATTCAGCATCGACGTAGACCACAATTTCACCCCCCTCTACGAAATCCCCAAAGAGAAGCGCGAATTAGTCAGCGAGCTGAAGAAGGCCGCCCAGGAGGCCGGCACCGTCTGGCTCGCATCCGATGAGGACCGCGAAGGAGAGGCCATCGCCTGGCACCTTTATGAAGTGCTCGGCCTGAAACCCGAGAGCAGCAAGCGGATAGTCTTTCATGAAATCACCAAGCCCGCCATACTCAAGGCCATCGAGCACCCGCGGAAAATAGACATCAACCTGGTCAATGCCCAACAGGCGCGGCGCGTGCTCGACCGCATCGTAGGCTTCGAGCTCTCCCCCGTGCTGTGGAGAAAGGTGAAACCCGCCCTCTCCGCCGGAAGAGTGCAGTCCGTGGCCGTGCGCCTCATCGTAGAACGCGAGCGCGAGATACAGCAGTTCCAGAGCGAGAGCTTCTTCCGCGTCACCACCGCGCTGCTCAAAGCCGACGGGAGCGAACTGCGCGCCGACCTGAACACACGCTTCCCCACCCGCGACGAGGCGCAAGCCTTCCTCGAAAGCTGCATAGGAAACCGCCTCACCATCGAAGACGTGACGCGCAAACCCCTGCGCAAGTCGCCCGCGCCCCCCTTCACCACCTCCACCCTCCAGCAAGAGGCCGCGAGGAAACTGGGCTTCAGCGTCTCGCGGACCATGAGCATCGCCCAGAAACTCTACGAGTCCGGACAGATAACCTACATGCGTACCGACTCCGTAAACCTCTCCGAACTCGCCATAAACGCCTGCCGCGAAACCATCAACCGCCTGATGGGAGAAAAATACCACCGCGCACGCCACTACGAAACCCACACCAAGGGAGCGCAAGAAGCCCACGAGGCCATCCGCCCCACCTACATGGACCGCCAGGAAATCGACGGCAGCCCGATGGAAAAACGCCTCTACGCACTCATCTGGAAGCGCACCATCGCCTCCCAGATGGCCGAAGCGGAAACCGAGAAGACCACCGCCACCATCAGCCTCACGGGCCGCAGCGAGCGCTTCGTGGCCACGGGCGAAGTCGTCAAGTTCGACGGCTTCCTGCGCGTCTACCGCGAGTCCCAGGACGAAGACTCCGAGGCCCCGGGCGAAAGCGGCGTGCTCCCCCCGCTCGAAAAAGGCGAGACCCTCACCTACAAGACCATCAGCGCCACCCAGCGCGCCACGCAACACGCCCCCCGATACACCGAGGCAAGCCTCGTACACAAGCTGGAGGAGCTCGGAATAGGCCGGCCGTCCACCTACGCCCCCACCATATCCACCATCCAACAGCGCGGCTACGTCGTCAAGGGAGACAAGCCGGGCGAAGAGCGCAAGTACGAGGTCCTCACCCTCGAGGACAGCAAGATTGCAGAAGAAACGCGTACGGAAATCAGCGGACAGGAGAAGGGAAAGCTCATCCCCACCGACATCGGGCTCGTCGTCAATGACTTCCTTATGGAATACTTCCCCGCCGTGCTCGACTATAACTTCACGGCCAACGTGGAGAAAGAGTTCGACGAAGTGGCCGAAGGACACAAGCCCTGGACAGACATCATGAGCCACTTCTACTCCAAATTCCACCCGCTCGTCACCTCGACCATAGAGACAAAAATGGAACACAAGGTAGGCGAACGCGAACTGGGCGTAGACCCCAAGACGGGAAGGACCGTATACGTCAAGATAGGGCGCTTCGGCCCCGTGGTACAAATCGGCCAGGCTTCCGACGAAGAGAAGCCCGTCTTTGCCCAACTCCGCTCCGACCTTTCGCTCGAAACCGTCACCCTGGAGCAGGCCCTGGAGCTCTTCAAACTGCCCCGCACGGTAGGCAATTTCGAGGGGAAACCCATCACCATCGGCGCCGGGCGCTTCGGCCCCTACGTCCGCCACGACGGCAAATTCTACTCCATCGGCAAGGATAAGGACCCCCTGACCATGAACCTCTCCGAGACCGTGGCGCTCATCCTCACCCGCCGCGAAGCCGAAAAGAAGAACCACCTGAAGCAGTTCGACGGACAACCCGGCCTCGAAGTCATGAACGGCCGCTTCGGTCCCTACATAAGCTACGAGGGAAACAACTACAAGCTGCCCAAAAACACCGACCCCATGAGCCTGACGCTCGAAGACTGCCTGCAGATCATCGAGCAACAGAAAGAAAAAAAAGCCGCCGCACCCGCCACCCGCGGCCGCCGCACCGCAACCGCCAAGAAATAACGCCATGCCCGTACGCATCGAAACCGTCCGTTCCGCCCGCCAGCTGAAGCGCTTCATACGCTTCAACTACGAGCTCTACAAAAACAACCCCTACTCCGTGCCCGACCTCTACGGCGACATGAAGCACACCCTCAGCCCCCGGCACAACGCGGCCTTCGAGTTTTGCCAGGCCGAGTACTACCTGGCCTACAAAGACGGCCGCCTCGCCGGGCGCGTGGCCGCCATCATCAACCGCCGGGCCAACGAGCGCTGGCAGACGAAGACCGTGCGTTTCGGCTGGATCGACTTCACCGACGACCCCGAAGTCAGCCGCGCCCTCATCGAAGCCGTAGCCCAATACGGACGCCGGCACGGCATGGACACGATGCAGGGCCCGCTCGGATTCACCGACATGGACGCCGAAGGAATGCTCATCGAAGGCTTCGACCAGCTCGGCACCATGGCCACCATCTACAACTACCCCTACTATCCCCGCCACATGGAGCAACTCGGCTTCGAGAAAGCCGCCGACTGGGTAGAATACAAGCTCTACGTCCCCGCCGAAATACCCGAGAAATACCACCGCGTGGCAGAGATGATACGCAAGCGCTACGACCTGCGCGTCAAAAAGCTGCGCAACATGCGCGAAATCCGCCAGGGCAACTACGGGCAGCGCATCTTCGCCCTCATCAACGAGGCCTTCAGCCCCTTGTACGGGTACTCCGAGATGACGCAAAAACAGATAGACCAATACGTCCGCACCTACCTGCCCATCCTCGACCTGCGCATGGTGACACTCGTCGAAACCGCCGCGGGCGAGCTCGTGGCCGCAGGCATCTCCATGCCCTCCCTCTCCCGCGCCCTGCAGAAGGCCAAGGGCCGGCTCTGGCCCCTCGGCTGGTTCCACCTGGCCAAAGCCCTCTTCCTCAAGCGCCCCAAAGTGCTCGACCTGCTTCTCGTAGGCGTCAAGCCCGAATACCAGAGCAAAGGCGTCAACGCCCTGCTCTTCGACGACCTCATACCCATATACCAGAAACTCGGGTTCGAGTACGGGGAGACCAACATCGAGCTCGAAGACAACACCAAGGTACAGGCCCAGTGGCAATACCTCGAACGCGAACAGCACAAGCGCCGCCGCGCCTACCGCAAAAGCCTGTAGCCCCCGGCGTCCGCCGCCCCGCCGCCTTTCCCCGGAGCACACACCGGCCTCCCGGAAAAGCCCCGCACCTTTTCCCGAAAAGCCCTGCCGCTTTTTCCCGAAAGCCCTGCATCTTTCCGCCAAAAGCCCCGCCACTTCTCCCGAAGAAAACCTTAAAAAACCAGACAAAATGGAAGAACAGACACCCCATACCCCCACCGCCGACTACGGCGACGAGCACATCATCCACCTGAGCGACATGGAGCACGTGCGCCGGCGCCCGGGCATGTACATCGGAAGACTTGGCGACGGCTCCCAGGCCGAAGACGGAATCTACGTACTCCTCAAGGAGGTTATCGACAACAGCATCGACGAATTCCGCATGAACGCAGGCCGGCAGATCGAAGTCACCATCGAAGACGCCGCCACCGTCAGCGTGCGCGACTACGGGCGCGGCATCCCCCAGGGGAAACTCATAGAGGCCGTCAGCGTGCTCAACACCGGAGGAAAATACGACTCCAAGGCCTTCAAGAAAAGCGTCGGCCTCAACGGCGTCGGAGTCAAGGCCGTCAACGCCCTGAGCGCCGCATTCTCCGTCAGCAGCTACCGCGACGGCCAAGTGCGCACCGTGCACTTCGCCCAAGGCCGGCTGCAGGAAGACACCACCGCCCCCACCTCCGAGCCCACCGGCACCTGCATCCGCTTCCGCCCCGACGAAGCCCTCTTCGCCGGATTCCACTACCGGATGGAATACGTCGAAGCCATGCTCCGCAACTACGCCTACCTCAACACCGGGCTCGCCATCCTCCTCAACGGAAAGCGCTTCCACTCCCGCAACGGGCTGCTCGACCTCCTCACCGAAGCCCTCACGGAAGAGCCCCTCTACCCCATCGTCCACCTCAAAGGGGAGGACATCGAAATCGCATTCACCCACACCTCCCAGTACGGCGAAGAGTACCATTCCTTCGTCAACGGGCAACATACCATCCAGGGCGGCACCCATCAGAGCGCCTTCCGCGAGCACATTGCCCGGACCATCAAGGAGTTCTACAATAAGAACTTCGAATTTGCCGACATCCGCAACGGTTTTGTCGGAGCCATAGCCCTGAATGTCGAAGAGCCCATGTTCGAAAGCCAAACGAAGATTAAGTTAGGCTCAAACACCATGTCCCCCGACAAAAACTCCATCACCGTCAACAAATTCGTCGGCGACTTCATCAAACGCGAGGTGGACAACTACCTGCACCGCGATGCCCCGATGGCCGAAGCCCTGCTCCAAAAGATACAAGCCAACGAGAAAGAACGGAAAGAAATAGCCGGAGTCACCAAACTCGCCCGCGAGCGTGCCAAAAAGGTAAGCCTCCACAACCGGAAACTGCGCGACTGCCGCATCCATCTGAGCGACACAAAGGGCGACGAGGAGCAGAAGAACATGAGCAGCATCTTCCTGACCGAGGGAGACTCCGCCAGCGGTTCCATCACAAAGAGCCGCGATGTCAACACGCAGGCCGTGTTCAGCCTGCGGGGGAAGCCGCTCAATTGCTACGGGCTCAGCAAGAAAATCGTATACGAGAACGAGGAATTCAATCTCCTGCAGGCCGCGCTCAACATTGAGGAAGGCATCGAGAATTTGCGCTACAACCGCGTCATCATAGCCACAGACGCCGATGTCGACGGCATGCACATCCGCCTGTTGCTCGTCACCTTCTTTCTCCAGTTCTTCCCCGAACTTATCAAGAAGGGGCACGTCTTCATCCTGCAGACGCCGCTCTTCCGCGTGCGCAACAAGCGGGAAACGCGCTATTGCTACAGCGAGGAAGAACGCCTGCGCGCCATCGAGGAGCTCGGACCCTCGCCGGAAATCACCCGATTCAAGGGGCTGGGCGAGATTTCGCACGACGAATTCCGCCACTTCATCGGCCCCGACATCCGCCTGGAGCCCGTCACCTTGCGAAAAACCGACCAGGTAAAGGAACTTCTTGAGTTCTATATGGGCAAAAACACCATGGAACGCCAGAACTTCATCATCCAGAACCTCGTCGTCGAGGAAGACCTCGTAGAAGAAGACCAAGCAGTATAACCCCCTCCCCATGAAACGACGCGCCATCTACCCCGGCTCTTTCGACCCCTTCACCCGCGGCCACCACTCCATCGTCCAGCGCGCCCTGGCGTTTATGGACGAAGTCATCATCGCCATCGGCACCAATCCCGCCAAACACGCCTGCTTCCCGCCCGAGACACGGCAGGCCATGATAGCCGAGCTCTACGCCGCCGAGCCCCGCGTCCGCGTAGTCTGCTACAGCGGGCTGACCTGCGACTTGGGAAAACAGCTCGATGCCCGCTTCATCCTGCGCGGCGTGCGCAGCACAAGCGACTTCGAATACGAGCAACAGATGGCCGCCACCAACCAAAGGATTTCCGGAATCGAGACCATCCTGCTCTTCTCCGACCCGAAACTCTCCTACATCAGCTCCTCCATGGTGCGCGAACTGATGCAATACGACAGCGATGTCTCCCCCTTCCTGCCCAAGGGGCTCGACCTGGCGAAATGGAAAAAATAAAACTCCCCCCGATATGACACGAAAAAGCGCTGCATCTTTCCTGCTTTTCCCCTGCATGTTTTTCCTCTTTGCCCTGCCGCTTTTGGCGCAAAGCGGCAGCGGGAAGAAAAAATCACCCTTCACCCCCGACATGCAGAAGCTGCAGATAGCCCAACTGGCCATCCGCACACTGTACGTAGACTCCGTGGACGAGCGGAAACTCACGGAGGAAGCCATCCGTTCCATGCTCTCCACGCTCGATCCGCACTCCTCCTATACGCCGCCCAAGGAGACGAAACAATACAATGAGCCGCTCGAAGGCAACTTCGACGGCATCGGTATCCAGTTCAACATGACGGACGACACGCTCTTCGTCGTGCAGACCGTAGTCGACGGCCCCAGCGAGCGCGTCGGAATCCTGCCCGGCGACCGCATCATCACGGCCGACGGACGCCCGATTGCCGGCCAGAAACTGCCCAACGACTCCATCCTTTCCATCCTGCGCGGCCCCAAAGGGTCCAAAGTGCAGCTCCAGGTGCTCCGCCGCGGCGAGCCGGGGCTCATTCCCTTTACCGTCACCCGCGACAAGATACCCGTCTATAGCGTCGACGCCAGCTACATGGCCGGCGAACACACGGGCTACGTCCGCATCAGCCGCTTCGCAAAGACCACACACGAGGAGTTCATCCAAGCCTGCCGCAAGCTGAAAAAACAAGGCATGAAGGACCTCATCCTCGACCTGGAGGGTAACGGCGGCGGATACCTCGGCGCGGCCGTGCAGATGGCCGACGAGTTCCTGCAGGAACGCCAGCTCATCGTCTACACCCAGGGGCGCGCTTTCCCCCGCCAGGAGTACTTCGCCACCGGAAAGGGCAAGCTCCGCGAAGGCCGGCTCGTAGTGCTCGTCAACGACTTCAGCGCCTCGGCGGCCGAGATACTGGCCGGAGCCGTGCAAGACTGGGACCGCGGCGTCATCGTCGGGCGCAGGACCTTCGGGAAAGGCCTCGTCCAGTATCCCGTCAACCTGCCGGACGGCTCCATGATACGCCTGACAACCGCCAAATACTACACTCCCGCCGGCCGCTGCATACAGAAGCCCTACAAAAAGGGCGACCGCTCTTCCTACAACCAGGACTTGAAAAACCGGATCGAGCACGGCGAACTGATGCACGCCGACAGCATTCACTTCGCCGACAGCCTGAAATGCCAGACCCAGCTGCTCCGCCGCACCGTCTACGGCGGAGGAGGCATCATGCCGGACCTCTTCGTTCCCGCCGACACGAGCTGGGCCACGCCGGCTTACCGGCGCCTTTCGGCAAGAGGGCTGCTCATCAAGTGGGCCATACGCTACACCGAGCAGCACCGCGCCGCGCTGAAAGAGGAATACCGCAAGTTCGAAGACTTCAACGCCCGCTTCCGCCTTCCCGCCGGGGCGCTGGACGAGCTCAAAAACCTGGCCGCCGGGAGCCAGATCGAGTGGGACGAAGAGCAGATAGCCGCCTCGCTTCCCACGGCCGAGACGCAGTTCAAGGCCCTCGTGGCCCGCAACCTTTGGGGAATGGACGAGTACTTCCAGATCATCAATACGCTGAGCGACTCCTACACCCGCGCACTTTCGATCCTGCAGGACGGCACCTACGAACAAATCCTCTCGCCCGGCGCGGAGCAGGCGGCAGAAACCGGGGCGGAACCATGAAGGGAATCCGCAACCTGCTCATCGACTTTGGCGGCGTACTCGTAGACCTCGACAAGGAACGCTGCATGGAACACTTCCGCCGCCTCGGCATCGGCGGCCTCGAAACCCTGCTCCAAAACTGCCACCAGAGGGGCTTCCTGCTCGACTTCGAGCGCGGGCTGCTCCCGAAGGAGGCCTTCTTTGCCCACATCCGCAGCCTCATCACGGCCGAATCCCCCGCCCCTGCCGCGCCCACCGACGGGGCCATAGCCGGGGCGTGGAACAGCTTTCTCGCCGGAGTGCCCCGCTACAAGCTCCGCCAGCTGCAGGAGCTGAAGAAAACCTACCGCATCCTCCTCCTGAGCAACACCAACGAGCTGCACTGGGACTGGGCGCTCCTTCACGATTTCACGCAGGAAGGACACACCCCCGCCGACTATTTCGACGACATCTACCTCTCCTTCCGCCTCCATCTGGCCAAGCCCGCGCCCGAAATCTTTGCCGAAGTCATCCGCCGCAGCGGCATCCTCCCGGAAGAAACGCTCTTCATAGACGACTCTCCCGCCAACTGCCGCGCGGCCGAGGCCTTCGGCATCCGCACCTTCACCCCGCCGGAACGCGCCGACTGGGCCTCCGGGCTCTTCCCCGGGCTCTGCGGCTCCTGGGCCGGAGCGCCGCACTGACTTTTCCCAACCCACAGACGATGATCCTCTCAGACCCACACCAACACCCCTCCCCCTGCGTGGCCACCATCGGATTCTTCGACGGCTTCCACCTCGGACACCAGCACCTCCTCTCCCAAGTCTGCCGCACGGCCCGGGAGGAGGGGCTGCGCCCGCTGGCCATCACCTTCACCAACCATCCCCGCACCGTCACCTCCCCCGACTTCGTGCCGCAACTCCTCACCACTTGGCCCGAGCGGCGCGACCTGCTCCTGCAGAGCGGCATCGACTATCTGCTGCCCCTCCGCTTCGACAGCGCCCTGGCCCGGATGACAGCGCGGCAGTTCATGGAGCAAATCATTGCAGGCCGCTGCCGGGCCCGCATACTGCTCATCGGCTACGACCACCGCTTCGGGCACAACCGCGCCGAAGGCTTTGCCGACTACGCCCGCTACGGCACCGGGCTCGGCCTGCAGGTGCGGCCCGTCGACGCCCTGCCGCCCATCGGCGGGGAGACGGCCAGCAGCACCGTCATCCGCTGCGCCCTCCTCGACGGCGACGTGGAGAAAGCCGCCCGCTTCCTCGGCCGTCCCTACGAACTGGGCGGCACCGTGGTCGGCGGGCTGCAGCGCGGGCGGGAGATAGGCTTCCCGACGGCCAACATAAGCCCCGCACCCGAGAAACTCGTCCCTGCCGACGGCGTCTACACGGCCGAGGCCTGGTGCGAAAAAGATGCAGCGCTTCGTCCGGAAAGCGGCAGCACTCCCGGCCAGGAGCGGCAGCCCTTCGGGGGGAAACGCCTGGCGGTCGTCAACATAGGCACCTGCCCCACCGTCCGCCAGCGGGAGAGCTACCGCACCATCGAGGCGCACCTGCCCGGATATTCCGGCAACCTCTACGGACTGACGCTGCGCCTCCGTTTCCTCAGGCGCATGAGGGAACAGCGGAAGTTCGCCTCCATCGACGAACTCCGCCAGCAACTCGCACGCGACTGCCGGGCCGCACGCGACTTCTACGCCACGCACTTCTGAGAAAAACTCACTCCACGCTCTCCACGCGGCCCCCGCGCAGGAGATAGGCATCGCCGCCCTCGGGGCAGACCGCCCTGCCGCCGGAGTCGAAGCGGAGCGTGCAGCCCCGCTTGCTCACCCAGCCCATCTGCCGGGCCGGCACGCCGCCCACCAGCGCAAACGCGGGCACGTCGGCCGTCACCACCGCCCCGGCGGCCACCAAGGCATAGGGCCCCACGGTATGACCGCATACGATGGTGGCATTGGCCCCTATGCTCGCGCCGCGGCAGACGCGCGTGGGGCGGAACTCCGCCTTGCGCTCGATGAAGGCGCGCGGCGCCGGAATGTTCGTAAACACGCACGAAGGGCCGAGAAAGACAGCCTCTTCGCAGACGACGCCCGAGTAGAGCGACACATTGTTCTGCACCTTGCAGCCGTCGCCCAGCACCACGCCGGGAGCGACGAACACGTTTTGCCCGATCGTGCAGCCGCGCCCCACGCGGCAGCCCGCCATGAGGTGCGAGAAGTGCCACACCCGCGAGCCGGGGCCCAGCACCGCGCCGTCGTCCACCACGGCGGTCGGGTCTATGTATACAGCTTCTTCCTTCATATTCCTGTCTCGGTTTCTCATCCCCGCCACTCCCTCAGGGCGCGGATCACGCAGTCCTGTTCCTCCCCGGCCAGCTCCGGATGGACGGGCAGGGAGAGGACTTCGCCGCAGAGCCTTTCGCTCACGGGCAGGAGATGCTGCGGGGCATAACGTTCGTAGGCCGGTTGGCGGTGGAGGGGCAGGGGGTAATAAACCATGGTGGGCACGCCCCTTTCCCTCAGGTATGAGGCCAGCGCGTCGCGCCGCGCCGCGCCGCCGTCGACGCGCAGGGTGTACTGGTTATAGGTATGCCCCGGGGCTTCCGAAGGCCCCTCCGGCAGGCAGATTCCGGGCAGCCCCGCGAGCTCCGCGCCGTAGCGGAGGGCGGCGGCGCGGCGGCGGCGGAGCATTTCGTCCAGATGGCGCAGCCTGACGCGCAGCACGGCGGCTTGCAGGGCGTCGAGCCGCGAGTTGCAACCGAGGCACTCGTGGCGGTAGCGCGCCGCCTGCCCGTGGCGCGCGATGCGCAGGGCGCGGCCGGCCAGTGCGTCGTCGTCGGTCGTGATGGCCCCCCCGTCGCCCAGACAGGCGAGGTTCTTGGTCGGGAAAAACGAGGTGCAACTGAGCGGGCTCTCCGTGCCGGTCTTCACTTCATGCGGCGCTTCGGCCGGAAAGTGCTGGCACTTTTCCGGAAAAGTGCTGCACTTTTCAGAAAAAGTGCCAGCGCTTTTGGAAAGATAGATGGCGCCCACGGCCTGCGCATTGTCTTCTATCACGAAAAGCCCCTCCTCCCGCGCCAAGGCGCGGAGCTCCTCCATGGGCGCGGCGCGGCCGAAGAGGTGGACGGGCAGCAGGGCGCGCGTGCGGGGCGTGAGGGCCGCTTCGGCCGTGCGGCGCGTGAGGCAGAAAGTGCGCTCGTCCACGTCGGCAAAGACGGGCACCAGGCCCAGCAAAGCCACGGCCTCGGCCGAGGCTACATACGTGAAAGACGGGACAATCACCTCGTCCCCCCGCCGCAGCCCGGCAGCCATCAGGGCCACCTGCAGCGCATCCGTCCCGTTGGCCACGGGCACCACGTGGCGCACTCCCATCCATTCTCCCAACTCGCGGGCAAAGGCTTCCACCTCCTCCCCGCCTATGTAGCGGCCGGAAGCGGCTGCGCGCAGGAGCGCTTCCTCCGTCTCTTCCCGGTAGCGGGCATATAACTTCTGTAAATCGGCAAACTGCATGTTTTCTTATTCTTCTAAGGCTTCCAGCCCCCCGGGCTTCAGCTGGCTGCCGCCGGCGAAGTACTGCTCCAGGCGTACCCGCGCCGCTTCGATGATGTTGTCGCCCCCCCGCTGGAAGTCGACCTCGGGGATCACGTTGACCCGCATGTGGGGCGGCACGCCGAACTCTGCCTGGTTTCCGCCCGCGTCGAGCATCGGGCTGGCAGAGAAGCGCACTTTCCAGCCGTTGGGCAGCTCCGAAGAGAAAGGGAGGCCGCTGCCGCCGCCCGTACTGTCGCCGATCTGGACCACGTGGGGCAGGTGGCGCACCATGCTGACGAACCAGTTGGCGGCGCTATATACGCGGCGGTTGGTGAGAAGCATGACGGGGCGGAGCCAGATCATGCCGTCGGCGGGGTCGACATATATGGGCTCCGGGTCGGAAAAGTCCCCGTGTCCCGGGCCCGTCTTGTGGCGGATGTAGCCGGCCAGGTAGCGGTTGTTCCAGAAATGCGAGGCCAGCCGCTCGGCATAGGTGAGCATGCCGCCGGAGTTGCTGCGCATGTCGAGGATGAGCCCCCTGCAGGAGCGGAAGTAGTAGAGCACCTCGTCCACATTGGAGTCGCCGAACCCGGAGGAAAAAGAGGGGCAATACATGTAGCCTATGCTGTCGGGGGTGAGGATGGTGTACTTGATGTTTCCGGCAATGCGGTAGTCGGTCCCGAGGTAGTGGCGCTGGAGATCTTCGTAGAAGTTGGTGGGGTAGTCCTCATACCATGCCCAGTAGCGCCCCATGTCGTGCGCCGCGTAGAGGTTGACGTGGCCGTCCCGCAGCTCGGCGAGCATGGCGGCAAGCGTGTCGAAGAGCGCATAGTTGTCCATGTCGCTGCGTATGCGGGAGGCGTAGACGGAGTGCACGGAGTCCCAGTCCACCTGCTTGTACTCGAAGAAGCAGTAGTGCTCGTCCATCAGGCGCCAGAGGGCCTCGAAGTTTCCGGCAGGGTCGGTGTCGTAGCTGTCCTCGTCGATACAGGAAAAGAGGGCCGCGGCCAGCAGGCAGGCGCAGGCCGAGACTAGGAAGAGGCGGGTGAGGAACGAGAGGGAGAAGCGCTTTCTTTTCATAGGCGGACGAATTTATGGACCAGCCCTACCATGAAGGCGTGCGACCAGTTGTGGTACTTCAGGTTTTCCACGCTGCTCTGGCGGATATCGGCCACGTAGCTCAGCCGGAGCACTGCCCTGCGGCCGAGAGGCACATCGAGAGAGAGGTGGTTCCAGAAGGCCGGTTTGTTGCCGGGCCAGGAGAAATGGACCACCCCGCTGCTGTGGCCGAGGGAAAATATCTCGTAGTACGACTGCCCGTAGTGGGGCGAAAAGAACAGCCCGGCAAGGGGCATGAAATATTGATACCGCAGCATGAACTCCCGGGCCATGGGCTTGATGCGGAAACGCCACGAGGCCTGCGCCGCGAGGCCCGCACCGGCGCCCAGCTTCATGGCGGCCGGATTGTTGCCGTTGGCCAGATTATAGATTACGCCCCCCTCGCCATATACTTGCCCGCCCAGCAGGACCTGGACCGAAGAGGGCAGCCCCAGCGGCAGCCGGTGCAGCAGTCCCCAGCGCCACTCGGCCAGAAAGGAGAGGTCGGTGTTGTCCTCCGAAGGATGCCCGGTGCGGGAAACGAATGCTTCGAAGTGCGTCTGCCGCAGCCAGCGGCGGGACGATTCGTAGGGCGCGTCGCCGGCCTGGCGCATGAAGCGCAGCTCGATGCCGGAATAGGCCTGCGGGGAGAGGTACGTGTCGAAGACGTCGGCCCCGCCCACGCCGAAACTCGAGCAGCGTTCCCGCACCCGGGAGGCCAAGGAGAGGGAGAGCGCCTCGCCCGTGGCGGGAGTGCGGAGGCTGTCCGTCTGCGCCCGCAGCGGCAGGCCGGGGAGCAGCAGGAGGAAAAGGAGGAAGGACAGGAGCGGCAGTCTCATGGCGGAAGGGGCGGAAGGCGGAGGGGGTTAGAACAAATCGAGCTGCCCCTGCTTGGGCTTCTCGCCGTCGGGGTCGTCGGAAAGCGGTGGCGCTTCTTCGGAAAAGTGCTGCATGTTTTCGCCGGAAGCGGCAGCACTTTCGTCAGAAAACGCCGCATCTTCTGCCGCGGGCTCCTCATCTGTCTCGGGAATGAGCTCCTCGATGCGCTCCACGGCGTAGGTCGTCAGCCGCTTGCCCTTGGCCTTGAAACCCTTTACGGCAATGAAGTCGGCGGCATCCACCTCCAGCGGCTCGCGGAAGGCGTCGGCCCCGCCGAAAGTGACGCGCAGCTTCGGCGCCCTCCGGCAGGAGAGCAGGATGAGCTCCGTCTTGGGATTCTCGCCGAGGAAGCTCTGCTTGCGCGAAGTGGCCTCGAAGAGGAAACGCTTCACGTAGGGGAATCCCTGCTGGTCCGCATCGTAGAGCACGGCGGTCCACACCTTCTCGCGCGAAAACTTCTCGAGGACGAGGATGTCGCCCTCGTAGTGGTTGCTCAGTTCGACGTCGGTCAGGTAGAATTCCCCCGTGCGCAGGACGACAAGGAGGCGGTCTTCGTTCTGGAACTCGCCGAGAAACTGCCCTCGGCCGTCGTAATTCAGCCGCATCACGTCGGGGTCGTACCAGACGTTGCGCCCCCCGAGCGTAGAACCGCCGTGCTGCTTGAGCGTGATGCGCAGCACATCGTTGCGCGTCACCAAGTTCCCCATCGCCTGGCGGTTCTTGATTGCCAGTTTGCTGAAGTCCATTTCCAGAACCACCTTCTTCAGGTGCGGATTGGGCTTGAGCATTACGCGGACCACCTCGGCCTCGCCGTTGGGATTGGCCGTGAAATAGGCAATTCGCGAGCCGGGCGTGCCCTGGGTCACGTCGTATTCCCGGTCGCGCGTCAGGGAAGTTACGGAGAAGCGCTTCATGTAGTGCGCGCCCTGCTTGCCGTCGCGGTAGATGACATTATAGACCGTGCGCTTGTCGCTCTTCTTGAAAATGCCGACATGCAGTATGTTTTTCCCCACGAAGAGCTTGTCTTGCACGCGGACGACCTTGTACTTTCCGTCGCGGTAGAAGATGATTACGTCGTCGATGTCGGAGCAATTCGCCACAAACTCGTCCTTTTTCAGCGAAGTCCCTATGAATCCTTCCTCGCGGTTGATGTAGAGTTTCTCGTTGGCCTCGGCCACTTTGGCAGCTTCTATGGTGTCGAAGCTGCGGAGTTCCGTATGGCGGGGGAAACCGCGGCCGTACTTTTCCTTCAAGTGCAGGAACCAGTCGACGGTATAGTCGGTGAGGCGGGCCAGATGGCCTTCGATTTTCTCGATTTCCCCCCGGTAACGGGCTATGAGCTCATCGGCTTTTTCTGAATTGAACTTGAGAATCCGCCCCATCTTGATGTCCATGAGCCGGAGGATGTCCTCCTTTGTCACTTCGCGCAGCATCTGCGGATAGAAGGGGGTGAGGCGGCGGTCGATGTGGGCGCAGGCGGCGTCCATGTCCGGGGCCTGTTCGAACTCGCGGTCCTTGTAGATGCGCTCTTCGATGAAGATCTTTTCGAGCGAAGCGAAGTGCAGGCGTTCCTGAATCTCCCCGCGCTGTATCTCCAGCTCGCGGCGCAGGATGTCCCTCGTGCGGCAGACGGAGCGGCGGAGCAGCTCGCCGACGGAGAGGAAGTGGGGCTTCTTCTCGTCGATGACGCAGCAGTTGGGCGAGATGCTCACTTCGCAATCGGTGAAGGCGTAGAGCGCGTCGATGGTCTTATCGCTGGAGGCGCCGGGGGCGAGATGTATGAGTATGTTCACTTCGGCCGCCGTGTTGTCGTCCACACGGCGTACCTTTATCTTCCCTTTCTCTACGGCTTTCAGGATACTGTCGATGAGCGTGGGCGTGGTCTTGCCGTAGGGAAGTTCGGTTATGGCCAGCGTCTTGCTGTCTATCTTGACTATCTTGGCGCGTACTTTCACGGAGCCGCCGCGCTCGCCGTCGTTGTATCGGGAGACGTCGATGCTGCCCCCTGTCTGGAAGTCGGGGTAGAGGCGGAAGTCCTCGCCGCGCAGGAAGGAGACGGCCGCATCGCATATTTCGCAGAAGTTGTGGGGCAAAATCTTGGAGGAGAGGCCCACGGCTATTCCCTCCACGCCCTGCGCCAGGAGAAGGGGGAACTTTACGGGCAGCGTGACGGGCTCTTTCTTGCGCCCGTCGTAGGAAAGCTGCCACTCCGTCACCTTCGGGTCGAAAACCACTTCGAGGGCAAACTTCGAGAGCCGCGCTTCTATGTACCGGGGCGCGGCGGCGCTGTCGCCGGTCATGATGTTTCCCCAGTTTCCCTGCGTGTCGATGAGCAGGTCCTTCTGCCCGAGCTGCACGAGCGCGTCGCCTATCGAGGCGTCGCCATGGGGATGGAGCTGCATGGTGCTGCCCACTATGTTGGCCACCTTGTTGTATCGGCCGTCGTCCAGCTCCTTCATCGTGTGGAGTATGCGGCGCTGCACGGGTTTGAGCCCGTCGGCGCAGTGCGGCACCGCACGTTCCAGGATTACATAGGAGGCATAGTCCAGAAACCAGTTGCGGTACATGCCGTTCAGGCGGAGTATCTTCTCCCCTCCCGGCAGCGTCTCTTCCTCCGCGGCGGGGCGGTAGGGCGCGTGTTCCTCGGCGCGTTTCTCTTCCTCTTCCATGGGTGCTGTTCTCTAACGGTGGTCCAAAAGCCTGGCAAATATAGCGTTTTTCCCCGAAACGCCCAACGCTTCCCCGCCCTGCCCCTGCGGAAAAAAGCGAAAGACACGGCGCTCCGGGAGAAAAGTGCCGCATCTTTCCGGAAAAAGTCCTGCCGCTTCCGGCCAAAAGCGCTGCATCTTTTTTCCCCATTATCCGCCGCAAAAGGACGAGCCATTCGCCGAAAAGAGGTATCTTTGCAGCCTGATACAGAAAATAATCAATAATCCAATCATAAAAATGGCGCAACAAGAAGACGTTTTCAAGAAAATCGTTTCCCACTGCAAGGAGTACGGTTTCGTATTCCCCAGCAGCGAAATCTACGACGGCCTCGGGGCTGTGTACGACTACGGCCAGATGGGCGTGGAGATGAAGAACAATATCAAAAAGTACTGGTGGGACAGCATGGTCCGCCTGCATGAAAACATCGTGGGCATAGACTCCGCCATCTTCATGCACCCCACCATCTGGAAAGCCAGCGGGCATGTCGACGCATTCAACGACCCCCTCATCGACAACAAGGACAGCAAGAAGCGCTACCGCGCCGATGTGCTCATCGAAGACCAGATAGCCAAATACGACGAAAAGATAGAGAAGGAGACGGCCAAAGCCGCCAAGCGCTTCGGCGAAGCCTTCGACCGCGAACAATTTCTCGCCACCAACCCCCGCGTGCGGGAGCACATGGCCCGGCGCGACGCCCTGCACGAGCGCTACAAACAGGCCATGAATGAGAACAACCTCCCCGAGCTCCGGCAGATAATCCTCGACGAAGAGATAGCCTGCCCCATATCCGGCACGCGGAACTGGACCGAAGTGCGGCAGTTCAACCTCATGTTCTCCACCGAGATGGGCAGCACTGCCGACGGGGCCATGAAGGTTTACCTCCGACCCGAGACGGCACAGGGCATTTTCGTCAACTACCTCAACGTGCAGAAGACGGGCCGCATGAAAATCCCCTTCGGCATTGCCCAAATCGGCAAGGCCTTCCGCAACGAGATTGTAGCGCGGCAGTTCATCTTCCGCATGCGCGAGTTCGAACAGATGGAGATGCAGTTCTTCGTGCGCCCCGGCAGCGAGCTCGAATGGTTCCGCAAATGGAAAGAAACGCGCCTGAAATGGCACGAGGCCCTCGGTTTCGGCCAAGACCACTACCGCTATCACGACCACGAGAAGCTGGCCCACTACGCCAACGCCGCCACGGACATCGAATTCCTCATGCCTTTCGGCTTCAAGGAGGTCGAAGGCATCCACTCGCGCACCGACTTCGACCTCTCGCAGCACGAGAAATACAGCGGCAAGAGCATCAAATACTTCGACCCCGAGACGAACGAGAGCTACACGCCCTACGTTATCGAGACAAGTATCGGCGTGGACCGCATGTTCCTCTCCGTCCTCTGCGGATCCTATGAAGAGGAAAAGCTCGAAAACGGGGAACTCCGCACCGTCCTGCACCTGCCGGCAGCGCTGGCGCCCGTGAAACTCGCCATTCTCCCGCTCGTCAAGAAAGACGGCCTGCCCGAAAAGGCGCGCGCCATCATGGACACAATGAAATTCCACTTCAACTGCCAGTACGACGAGAAGGACTCCATCGGCAAACGCTACCGCCGCCAGGACGCCATCGGCACGCCTTACTGCATAACCGTCGACCACCAGTCGCTCCAAGACGATACCGTCACGCTGCGCCACCGCGACACCATGCAGCAGGAGCGCCTGCCCATCGCCAGCCTCCTGCCCGCCATCGAGGAGAAGGTCAGCATCACCTCCCTGCTCCAGAAGCTCTGAACCGGGCAGGGCGCACCGCCGCCCTCCCCTCTCCCCATAAGCCTGCCGCGCCCCGCACGGCAGGCTTTTTTCGTACCCTGCAGGCCGCGCCGCCGACCCATGCGGCACCCGTCACAAATCCATACAGCACTTTCCGGAAAAAGTCCCAGCGGTTTTTCCGGGAAGTGCTGCCGCTTTTTCCCGAAAGCCGCAGGGGAAAGCGGAAACCGGCAGGCAACGCCCCCCTTTTCCCCTCGCAGGGCGGAAACGGAACCGAATCGTAACCGCCCGGCAACCCTTTTGTCACACCGCGCACCGTACTTTGCCCTCCGCAAGCAACAGGGACAACAACTACTACCCATATACCCGACTTTATTATGAAATTCACGACACTCGCAAGGCTCTCCCTTGCCGCACTGCTCGCGCTGCCCGCAGCCAGCAACGGAACTCCGCTCCCCAGCACACCAGTTCCCACCGAAGAACCCGGCAAAACCCCGATGCTGGAAATCTACGGCATCGTGACCGACGGAGCAAACACGCCCCTCCCCGCCGCATCACTCACCCTCGTCGCCCCCGGCGGCAAGCACCTCTCGGCACAGAGCGACGCCGAAGGCAAATTCCTCTTCAGCGGCCTCCGCCCGGGAACCTACCGGCTGAGCGTAGCTTTCCTCGGCTATACGCCCCACAACGAGAGCATCACGCTCCACGACAGTCCGAAGAAACTGGCCATCGTCATGGACGAACACGCCGAACAGCTGAAAGACTTCGTCGTCTACGGCAGCATGAGCCGCGGGCAGGCCAAGGCCCTCAACCAACAGAAGAACGCCCTGAACATCGTAAACATCGTCGATTTCGAACAGAGCAGCAAGTTTCCCGACCGCAATGCGGCCGAGTCGCTCCAGCGCATACCGGGCATCTCCATCACCCGCGACCAGGGCGAGGGAGAGTACGTCATGATCCGCGGACTCGCCCCGCAGTACAACTCCATCCAGATAAACGGAGCCCGCATCCCCAGCCCCGACAAAGACGACGAGCGCGGCACCGGCATGGGATTGCTCCTGACCGACCTGATGCAGACCATGGAGGTCAGCAAGAGCAGCACGCCCGACATGGACGCCGATGCCATAGGAGGCACCGTAAACCTCAACCTCAAGGAAGCGCCGAACAAGCTCTATCTCGGAGCGGCCGTGCAGGGCGGCTACAACCTGCAGCACTCCGACTTCAACCACTGGGGCAAAGGGCTCGGACACGCCTCGGTTCTCTACGGGCAGCGGTACTTCGGCGACAAACTGGGCCTCCTCGTGAGCGGAAGCTACGACCAGACCAACATCGGCTCCATACTGAACCAATATACCTACAGCGGCGACAGCCGCGACATCGAGTCCAAACGCTGGAACGACTACGACGTCCGCCGCATCCGCTACGGGCTGATCGTCAGCCCGGACTTCCGCTTCGACGAGCGAAACAAGCTGCGCGTGCTCTACTCCTACAACCAATTTAACGACAACGAGATACGCCGCCGCGCAGACTTCCTCATGGAAGACCCCGCCGATGCCACCCTCCGCCGCGAAACGAGAAACCGGATCGAGAAAATCAATACCTCCCTGCTCCAGGTGAGCGGCGAACACCGCCTGGACAGGCTGAAAATCGAGTACACCTACAGCAACATCCACTCAAACATGGACGAGCCCGACCAGACCAACTACCGCTTCCAGCGGAAAGGCCTCGACCTCTCCTCCCTCTCCAACGAGGCCAAAGCCGCGCTGGCCGGCACCCGCGTACTGCTCCCGCAGGGCGACCCGCTGACGCTCTCTTCCGCCACGACGAGTTACGAGAAGATGGAAGACCGGGACAACAGCTTCCGTCTCGACCTGACGCTCCCCTTCGCCTTCCTCCGCCAGGAGAGCAACCTAAAGTTCGGCGCAAAATGGCTCCATAAGCGGAAGGAATACACCAGCCTCTCCTACACCGGGGCAATCGACGGGCAGGGCCGCAACGCCACCCTCCCCGACGGCGGTTTCGGATTCATCGGCATCAAGTCCGAAGAGGGCTACGGCACCGTCCCCGTCGCGGAGTACACACTGGACGACCCCATAGATCCGGCCAGCTACCGCGCCAAGGAAACCGTGTGGAGCGCCTACCTCATGGGCGAAATCAAGTGGCTGAGGAACCTGACCTCGGTAGTGGGCGTGCGCTACGAGCATACCGCCGACGACAATCTCCACCTCTCCGACAACCGCGAGGGAAGCGCTTCCTACGGCAACCTCCTGCCCAGCGTCAACCTCGTCTACAACCTCGACCGGAAGTCCAACATCAAACTGGCCTACAGCACAGGACTCCGCCGCCCGGACTACTCCGATCTCGTGCCTTACTACGACCGCGACGACCAGTCGCTCACCATCGACGAGGGAAATCCCGGCCTGAAAGCCGCATACGCCCACTCCTTCGACCTGCTCTTCGAGCACTATACGAACAATCTGGGCATGCTGACGGCCGGAGTCTACCTCAAACGCATCAACGACGACATCACTTCCACCACCGGCTACCAGCGGATCGACGGAGAACTCTTCGAGGTAACGCGCCCCGTCAATACGGAATCGTCCAAGATATGGGGCGCGGAGATCGCGCTCAACCACCAGTTCAAGTATCTCTCCGTCCCCTTCCTGCGCGACATGGGCATCTACGCCAACTATACCTATACCCACTCCACCTCTTCCTTCGGCGGACGCGAACTCACCATGAGCAGCAGCCCGGAACACACGGGCAACATCTCCCTCTTCTACGAGAGCGAACGGAACGGATGGTCCTTCGCCTTCACCAACACGTTCCGCTCCAGCATGCTCTTCTCCATAGGCGAAAACGAACAGAACGACCAGTATTACGGCCGGGAGATACACATGGACGTCGTCATCTCCAAGCGCTTGTGGAAAGGGCTCGTGGCCTCCTTCCAGGTCAACAACATCACCGACCAGGCCGCCAAGGAATACCTCGGCAAGCCCGGCGAGTCCTACTCCCGCATCCAGCAGACCGAATACTACGGCCAGCGCTTCCAGCTCGGACTGAAATGGACACTCTAATCCCCCTCCGCACGATGAAAACCCCAGGAATCCTCCTCCTCGCGCTCCTCCTGCTGCCGCTCTCCGCCCCCGCCCGGGGCGGAGACGGCCTCCGGGAGCAGGCCCGCTTCCACTCCCCCGCAGCCCGCCAGGGAGCCTGCGCCGACGGGCGCTACTTCTACGCCATCGACAACCGCCGCATCATGCAGTACACCCTGCAGGGCGACTCCGCCGGCCAGTGGCAGGCCCGGGGCGAAGAGCAGGAAGCCATCTTCCACCTCAACAGCGCCACGCCCGTAGGCCACCTGCTCTACTGCGCCCACTCCAACTATCCCCGCCTCCCCATGACGAGCTCCGTGGAGATCTTCGACACGCGCACCATGGCCCACGCCGGAAGCATCAGCCTCGGCATCCGCCACGGCTCCCTCACCTGGCTCACCCCGCAGGGGGATAAGTGGTACGCCTTCTTCGCGCACTACGAAAACAAGGCGCAAGAGCCGGGAAAGGACGTCAGTTGGTCGCAACTCGTGGAGTTCGACCGAGACTGGCGCGAGCTCCGCTCCTGGACCCTGCCGCAGGAACTGGTGGAAAAGGTGCGGCCCCACAGCCTCTCCGGCGGCGTTCTGGCCGACAGCCTCTTCTATTGCACCGGCCACGATGCCGCCGAGTGCTACGTCCTGCGCCTCCCGCGCCTGGGGAGCAGCCTCGAATGGGTCGGCACGCTGCCCCTGCCGTTCCACGGGCAAGCTTTCGGCATCGACCCGGAGGGCAACTTCTGGGGCATCGAGCGCAAGACGCAGGAAGTAATACGCGCCACACGGCCCTGAGCCCCGCACGAAAAGAATTTGCATAATCCGCCCGAAACCGCTACCTTTGCCCCACCTTATGCAGAGGTGCACGCGGCTGTGGCGTAATTGGTAGCCGCGCCAGACTTAGGATCTGGTGTTTCACGACGTGCAGGTTCGAGTCCTGTCAGCCGCACCCATGCAAGAATCCCCGGACTGCCTCAGCAGACAGTCCGGGGATTCTTGCGTTTTCTCTCCCTGCGGCAGAGATGTTCATTCGCCGTTGAGGCGGAGCATCTCATCGATGTACGTGCGGTCGTTGCTCAGCCGCGGCACCTTGTGCTGCCCGCCGAGCTTGCCTTTGGCGGCGAGCCAGTCGTGGAAGAGCTGCGGCCGGGCCACTACGATCTCCGGGCGCTGCAGGGCGATGTCCTTGGAGCGCTTGGCCTCGTAGTCGGAGTTGAGCTCCTTGAGCGAAGCGTCGAGCACGGCGGCGAAATGCTCCACGCTGTCCGGCATCCGCGCAAACTCCACGAGCCACTGGTGCCGGCATTTTGCCCGGCTGTCCATGAAGACGGGCGCCGCGGTATAGTCCGCCACCAGCGCGCCGCAGGCCTCGCAGGCGCGGGCCAGGGCCTTCTCGGCATTGTCCACCATGAGTTCCTCGCCGAAGGCGTTGATGAAATGCTTCGTCCGCCCGGTGATGATGAATTTCCACGGGTCCTTCGAGGTGAAGCGCACCGTGTCGCCGATCACGTAGCGCCACAGCCCGGCGCAGTTGCTCAGCACCAGGGCGTAGTTCTTGCCCACCTCGGCATCGGGGAGCATCACGGTGTGCGGGTCCGGGGAGCCGAATTCGTCCATCGGCAGCAGCTCGTAAAACATCCCGTAGTCCACCATCAGCAGCATGGCCGGGTCGCCCAGGTCGCTCTGCACGCCGAAGAAGCCCTCGCTCGCATTGTAGGTCTCCACGTAGTGCATGTCGTCCTTGCGGATCACCTGGCGGTACTGTTCGCGATAGGGGGTGAAAGCCACGCCGCCATGGAAGAAGACCTCCAGGTTGGGCCACACCTCTTCGAGCCCCTCCTTGCCGGTCACTTGGAGGATATGCTTGATGAGGACCAGGAACCACGAGGGCACGCCGCTCAGGTTGGTAATATTCTTGGGGATGACCGCCTCGGCCATCACGCGTATCTTCTCCTCCCATTCGTCCATGAGGGCTATCCGCTTCGAAGGGACGCGGATGAGATTGACCAGCGCGGGAATGTTTTCCATCAAGATGGCCGACAGGTCGCCCACCAGGCTGTGGGGCGTGTTCTGGTTGGGGCTGTGGCTGCCGCCCAGAATGAGCCCCTTGCCGTCGAAGAAGCGGCTGCGGGGATTGATGCGGTGCAGGTAGAGGGCCACGCAGTCCTGCCCCCCGCGGTAGTGTATGGTGCGCAGGGCGTCGGCCGTCACGGGCAGGTATTTGCTCTTGTCGTTGGTCGTTCCGCTCGACTTGGCGAACCATTTCGTGCGGCCCGGCCAGAGCACGTCTTTCTCGCCCTGCAGGACACGCTCGATGTAGGGCTTCGCCTCTTCATACGTCTGCAGCGGCACGCGGCGGCGGTATTCCTCGTAGGTGCGGATTTCGCCGTAGCCGTACTTCCGGCCCCACACCGTGTGGCGCGCATGGTGGAGCAGCGAGTGGAAAGCTGCCATCTGCAGGGCCTCGGCTTCCGTGGCATAGAGGTCGATGGTGCGCACGCGCGACTTGAAAAAAGGTGCTATCAGCGGAGTAATGCTCATCATTTCTTTTTCACCGTTTTAGGGCCGCTTCCCGCAGCGTGCGCAGAAGCCCGCAGGGGGAGGTTGCCCGATTTTCGGCCGCAAAATTACCGCTATTTTCCCAAACACCCGCCCCGCCCCGCCCTTTTTCACAGCAAAAGCGGACAAAAGCACATCGCCCGCCGGCCGGGGGAGGCCCCGGCGCCCCGGCCGCCGCCCGCCGCTTTCCCCAAAAAGCGCAGCCGCTTTTTCCCGAAACTGCAGGCGCTTTTTCACAAAAGCGCCGCATCTTTTTCCCGGAAGCGCGGCCGCCTCTCCACCGCATATCCCGCCCCGCCCTGCCCCGGGCAAACCCTTTCGCGCGGGGAAGCGGGGAAAAGGCGTAATTTATATAAACATTTTTTGTCACTCCGGAATAAATCCGTACTTTTGCGCTGCACATTTAACCCTTAAACACCAAGCAAACAACTATGAAGGGCATCATCCTCGCAGGAGGCAGCGCCACGCGCCTCTATCCGCTCTCCAAGGCAATCTCCAAGCAGATCATGCCGGTCTACGACAAACCCATGATCTATTATCCCCTCTCCACCCTCATGCTGGCCGGAATCAGGGAAGTGCTCATCATCTCTACCCCGCGCGACCTCCCCATGTTCCGCGACCTGCTCGGAAGCGGCGAAGAACTCGGCATGAGCTTCTCCTACAAAGTGCAGGAAAAACCCAACGGACTGGCCCAGGCCTTCGTGCTCGGAGCCGAATTCCTCGGCGGAGAACCCGGATGCCTCATCCTGGGGGACAACATGTTCTACGGACAGAACTTCTCCTCGATGCTCCGCCGTGCTGCCGACACGCGCCACGGGGCCTGCATCTTCGGCTATTTCGTCAAAGACCCCCGCGCCTACGGCGTAGTCGAGTTCGACGAAGCGGGAAAAGTCCTCTCCATCGAAGAAAAACCCGAGCACCCCAAGAGCCACTACGCCGTGCCCGGGCTCTACTTCTACGATGCTTCCGTCACCGAGAAGGCCGCTTCGCTCCAGCCCTCCGCGCGCGGGGAATATGAGATCACCGACCTCAACCGGCTTTACCTCGAAGAAGGCACCCTCCGCGTAGAGCTCTTCGGACGCGGGTTCGCATGGCTCGACACCGGCAACTGCGACAGCCTCCTCGAAGCCGGCAACTTCGTGGCCACCATACAGAACCGGCAGGGATTCTACGTCAGCTGCATCGAAGAAATCGCCTGGCGCAACGGCTGGATCGACGACACCCAACTCCGTACCCTCGGCGAGCGGCTGCAGAAGACCCACTACGGGCAATACATCCTCAGCCTCATCCAACAGTAGACACACCTTATTATATTTATACAGCACACCGCACATGAAGACCTATTTAGTCACCGGAGCCGCCGGATTCATCGGCGCCAACTATCTGAAATACATCCTCGCCAAGCACAGCGACGTGCGCGTCGTCGTGCTCGACGCCCTCACCTACGCCGGAAACCTCGGCACCATAGCCGAAGACATCGACAACGAACGCTGCTTCTTCGTCAAAGGAGACATCTGCGACCGCCAACTTGCCGACCAACTCTTCAGCCAGTACCAGTTTGACTACGTCGTGAACTTCGCCGCCGAGAGCCACGTCGACCGGAGCATCGAGAACCCCCAGCTGTTCCTGCAGACGAATATCCTCGGCACGCAGAACCTTCTCGACGCCGCACGCCGCGCCTGGGTCACGGGCAAGGACGCTTCCGGCTACCCCACCTGGCGCCCCGGCGTACGCTACCACCAGGTTTCCACCGACGAGGTCTACGGAAGCCTCGGGCCGGAAGGCTACTTCACCGAACAGACCCCCCTCTGCCCCCACAGCCCCTACAGCGCCTCCAAGACGAGTGCAGACCTCGTGGTCATGGCCTACCGGGACACCTACAAGATGCCCGTCACCATCACCCGCTGCTCCAACAACTACGGCCCCTACCACTTCCCCGAAAAGCTCATACCGCTCATCATCAACAACATACTCGAAGGGAAACAACTCCCCGTCTACGGCGACGGCAGTAACGTGCGCGACTGGCTCTACGTCGAAGACCACTGCAAGGCCATCGACCTCGTAGTCCGCGAAGGAAAAGACGGAGAGGTCTACAACGTGGGCGGGCACAACGAGAAGACAAACATCGACATCGTGAAGCTCACCATCCGCACCATCCGCCAGCTCATGGAGGAGAACCCCGCCTACCGCCAGGTGCTCCGCAAGCGCGTGCCCGGCCCCGACGGCCAACCCTCCATAGACTGGATAGACGAAAGCCTCATCACCTTCGTCGCCGACCGCCTCGGCCACGACCAGCGCTACGCCATCGACCCCACCAAGATAAAGGAAGAACTCGGCTGGTATCCCGAGACCTGCTTCGAAGTCGGCATCGTCAAAACCATACGCTGGTACCTCGAACACCAGGATTGGGTGCGCGAAGTCACCTCCGGCGACTACCAGAACTACTACGAGCGCATGTACGCCCACCGCTAAACGGACATCCCCGAGCGAGACCCGCAAGGTCCCCCCCTTAAAAACGGCAGCAGTCAGCATCCTTCTGTTGCCGTTTTTTTGCTTTTTTACCCGTCTTTTTCCCTAAAACCTTGCCGCACACGAAAATAAGTGCTACCTTTGCGCCCGCAAAATCAACCCATTTCATTTTTTTCATTCAAAGTATTATGAACCAATACGAAACCGTTTTCATTTTGACTCCCGTTTTGTCTGACGTCCAGATGAAGGAAGCGGTAGAGAAGTTCAAGGGCATCCTCACAGCCGAAGGAGCCGAGATTATCAATGAAGAGAGCTGGGGGCTGAGAAAGCTCGCCTATCCCATTCAGAAGAAGTCCACCGGATTCTACCAGTTGATTGAGTTCAAGGCAGAACCCTCTACCATCGCAAAACTCGAGGTCAACTATCGCCGCGACGAGCGCGTGATTCGTTTCCTGACCTTCCGCCAGGACAAATTTGCCGCAGAATACGCAGCAAAAAGAAGAAACATCTTATCGAATAAACAAGAGGAGAAACAAGCATGACACAGACCACTCAATCCCAATCCGAAATACGCTATCTGACGCCCCCTACCGTCGACGTAAAAAAGAAGAAATACTGCCGCTTCAAGAAGAACGGTATCAAGTATATCGACTACAAAGATCCCGAATTCCTGAAGAAGTTCCTCAACGAACAGGGTAAGATCCTCCCGCGCCGCATCACCGGAACCTCCCTCAAGTTCCAGCGCCGCGTGGCACAAGCCGTAAAGCGCGCACGCCACTTGGCACTGCTGCCCTACGTAACCGACATGATGAAATAACAACTTAGGAGGAAGAAGAAAATGGAAGTTATACTGAAAGAAGACATAGCCAACCTCGGTTATAAGAACGACATCGTCACCGTCAAGAACGGATACGGCCGCAACTACCTCATCCCCCAGGGAAAAGCTGTCATCGCTTCCCCCTCTGCCAAGAAAGTCCTGGCCGAAGAGCTCAAACAACGCGCCCACAAGCTGGCAAAGATCAAGCAGGACGCCGAGGAACTCGCAGCCAAGATCAACGGCATGGCACTCACCATCGCCACCAAGGTAAGCTCCACCGGCACCATCTTCGGCTCCGTTTCCAACATCCAGGTAGCCGAGAAACTCGCAGAGAAGGGCTTCAACATCGACCGCAAGACGATCATCATCAAAGACCCCGTGAAAGAAGTAGGCACCTACAAGGCAACCGTACGACTCCACAAGGAAGTTTCCGCCGAAATCACCTTCGAAGTCATCGCCGAAGGAGCCGAACCCGCAGAGCAGGCAGCCGAATAATTCGGAAACTGCATAAACCCCAAACAATCGGAGGCATATCCACCCGTTGGATGTGCCTCCTTTCTTTTTCCTTTCCGCCGCGTCAGAACGTTCATACGGGCGAAAAACAAAAGAGGCGCGGCAAGCCGCGCCTCCAAAGGATATGGGGAAACGGGACTTCCCCGCTACCACACGATTTTCACCCGTGCGCCGCCGTCCGCCTGCACCACATATACTCCGTGCGCCGTCAGGCGGAAGTCAGCCTCCGTGCGTCCTGCGCAGCCGGCAGCCGCCACTGCGCGGCCTTCCGCATCGTAGAGCGTCACCCGCGTCGTGCCCTCCGGCAAACGGCTCACGCGGAGCAGGCCCGTCTCGTCCACCGAGGCCCTCATCCCCGCACCCGGCAGCAACTCGTCCGCCGCCGCGCGGAAGCTCACCTCGAAACGCTCCGTGCAGTCCTCCCCGGCTACGGCCGAGAACACATACGGCTCCTGCAGCAAGTCGGCCTCCGCGCCCGTCTTCCGGTCGCGCAACCGCACCGTCTCGTAGCCCTCCGCCGGGCAGTCGTCCGGGATGCCTATCTCGTAGAATCCCGCTCCTGCCGTCGTCACGCCCACCGTCGTCGCACTCTCCACGTCCAGCGCGCCGAGCAGCGAATAGCGCCCTGCGCCCCGCACGGCGAAGATCTGCGGCTTCCCGTCGGCCGCCATCCACTTCACGCCGTCGATGCCTAGGTCGAAGTCCGGCAAGGCCCGCTCCGTGGGCACCGCATTCAGCAGCAGGCGGTCGTCTCCGGCCTCAGCCGCAGCAGAACGCTTCACCGCCCCGGTCGAAGCCGAAGCCAGATAGAGCGACAGCGTCTGCGGATTTCCGTACGCATCGCCACTCTTATTTTCAGCTCCTTCGGCAGCCTTTGCAGGTTGTTCTACCGCAAACGTCTCCTTATCTTGCAGCGTGGCCGTCTGCGTGAAGACCGCATCGCCGGCAGGGATATGGCCTGCGACAGAAGCGCCATCACTTTCTTGATACGTCAGCACCGGGAGATATCCACCGGGAGTAAGATCGCCCTTCTCGGTATCGGGAACGAGTCCATACAGCACCCGCCCGTACTCCATGTCCGTATAGTTCATGGCGCAGAGGTAGGGCGAGCCGAAGAGATTCCAGCCCATGTTTTCCTTATGCGTGAAGCGGTTGCCGCCGTCATCCGGCGAGCTCCACGGATCCCGGTAGTTCCACTGCTTCAGCGTCACCAGCTTATCCTCAGGACTCTCCGTATAAGACTCTCCGTAGAAGCGCACCTTCATATTCGCAGCGCCCTCCAAGGCAAAGCCGGTATAGGCATCCTTGTACGGAATGTCAGCAACTGCCACGCTGTCCCATGCCTTGCTATCCGCAGAATCGAACTGGTAAGCGTAAGCCGAGCGCGTCCGTCCGTTGTACGTCTTCACCGTGACATCCGCGGCATCCACTATATTGTACAACATGTCATTGTCCACCGTCTCAAACGGCATGGCAGCAAGATCCGTGCCATCCCCGCCCAAGTCGCGCTCCACGGCGAAGTGTGTCAGGCCGACATAGTTGCCGTTTCCGCGCAGGCCTGCCTGATGCTCCAGGAGCAGGAAGCCCGGATTGAAAGCCTGGTCCGCCTTATAAAGAGCACCGGCCGTTTTGTCGTTATCGAGCAGCAACTCCTTCCCGGCACGCACGTAGACCACCGACTTCCCGTGCGGATAGTCCTCCGCCGTGGCCGTCATGTCCTCCGCCACGTTCCACGTCTCGAAGCAACCGTTGTCCACCTTGTTGCGGATACGCAGGTTGCCCGCAATGTCGCGGCTGTGGCCGACCATGGCAATATAAGTTCTCAAATCCAGCTGCGTGCCTTTGTCGATATTCGCCTCATCATCCTCATTCAGCTGATACTTCCAGTGATCTGCCTTCACATAGCGGTTCAAGCTGTCACCCGGCACCGAAGCCCGGTTGTTCGCCGAGCCCGATGCATCGGAAATCGCTTCCGTGGCCGTCACGTTCACGGCTTGCACGCCGCTCACCGAGCCGTACACCAGGGTATTGTAGAGGATGCCGGCAGATGCCTGCCCGTCTGTCGGGGCGGAAACATCCCCTTTGACTACCGACGTCGAGAGATACCCTCCGCCGGAGAGCGTTGCCCCGCCGCCGACCTCGAAGCCGTCCACCACCGAAGCGGCAGACACCGCCACACCGGAAAGAGCCGAACGCGTCGTCCCCTCCAGCAGGCCCATGCGCTTCGCCAGCAGTTCCTCGACTGCCGGCTTCACGTTATCTTCGTTTATAAGGTCGGTCTCTGCATCATATACCACATGGCTCGAAGTCTCGTCGTTCATGCCGCCGTACACCCGGGTACTGTCCAGCGTCACGCGCAAGTCGTCCGTCGACACATTGCTGTGGACAAACACATAGCCACCCACGTTCTTATGCTGCTCGTCACTGGCATAAATCCCGGCCAGGTCCACTGCACCCTGCAGGTCGTCGAGCGCCGTCTGCCAGCTCCGACCGTCGCGATTCTCCACCGGCAGCGTCAGCCCCGACTTCACATAGACTATCGGCTGCAGCGGAGCCTCATACTCGTAAGCGCCTATGTCGATCGTCCCGTCCACCACGCGGGGAACGTTGTGCAAGTCGCGCTCCGCCTCGGGGAAAGGAGTGTCCTCGCCTGCAGCCGCATAGTCCAAAGCCTGCAGCAGATAGCTCACATTGCTACCCTTGTTCAGCAACGTCAGGCTCGGGCGGATGCGGTAGTCGCGGGAAGCCACGTCCGTATTCTCCGGGTCTACGAAGTTCGGCCCTTTATGCAAATCCCGGTTTTCTATATCATCGGCAATAATTGCATTATTATTGCCTTCCGGCATATTCTGCGTCCCGTTATTCCACGACACCGAGTTGTAGACCAAAGTATTGTCTCCGCTGATGGCCATGTCCGCCCCGTTGTTCGCAAACGTCGTGTTCACCAGCGTAGCGGTACCCGAACTGCCGTCATTCGTAAATCCCGTGCCCTCGTTGTCCGCAAACAGCGTATTCACGATGAGGACAGAGCCGGAGTTGGCAGAGATATTCACGCCCTTCTCCTTATTCATGCGGAACGCCGTGTTCTTCAGCGTCAGGCTGCCGTCGGTGCCCGTAGAGGCATTGATGCCGCTGCCCGCCTCGTTGATGAAAGCAAAGCCTTCCACCGTCACCTGCTTGTCGTTGGCCGAGATGTTCATCAGCAGCTGCGTTCTCCCGTTTGCATCCGGATGGTTCCGTATCACGCTCGGCTTGCTGAAGTCCTGCTGGGCAGCATCGCCCAGGCCGACGCCGTTGCACGAGCCCTTGATCGTTACGCTTTCCCATTCAAAGTTATTCGTTTCACTTGTATTCAGCGGATAAGCCGTACCCGTGGAAAGCTGCGGCCACATATATTCCCCGTCGCGCACATAGACCGTCCTATGTCTTTCCTCTCCAGTAGTCTCCGAACTTTCCGGATTGGCCGCGCCGATAATCGCGCCGCGCAGGTCGTCGGTCGCATTGTCCCAGTTGAGTCCGCTGCCATCCCCGGCGCGCACCGTGGCCACATAAATGGCCGGCATCTTCGAGAAGGCCAAAGAATATTGGTATTCATACACGCCTATGTCTATCTTCTTGTCCAACTCCTCATTGTTTTCCCCGCGCGGGCCGGAATAGCGGGCATAGTCAGCACTGCCCATATAGTCCGAAACATAGTCCGAAGCATAATCCCGTTTCCAGTCTATATGCGCACCTTCCTCCGGGTCCGGCGGATTCTGTACATTCTCATACGGAATCTTTCCATCTCCCGCATCCGTCACCAGCGAGGTGGAAGCCGGATTCCACAAGTTGTCGGCACTGTTCCCGGCTGCCCCGGCCACGGTGGCCGGACGGGTAAAGCGCGGGCCGTCGACGGCCATGTTGACCTCGCTCAGGAGGATATTGTTGTCCGTATTGCCCTCGGCAAACTTGCCGTCGTAGTCCTCATCGCTGGCCGAGTGGGAGACCTCGAACATATCCGCGATGCTTGTTTCGTCATCATAGCTCTTTCCTTCATTTCCCCATATCAGCGTGTTCACCACCCGGCTCTTGGCGTTATTCGAGAAGATGACGGGATTCGTCACCGCCGCGTTGCGCACAAAGGTACAGTTCATCAGGTCGATGAGCGGGTCGGCCGCACTGATCCCGGCGGTACCCGTATTGTAGTTCGTGCCGATGGCGCCGCCCTCTCCGGCCGATTCGTTGTTGGCCCAGAGGGTATTCACCGCGTAGAGGGTCGTAGCCTTTGTATTGCCGGCCACATAGGCTGCGCCGCCGCGGCTCGTCAGCGTTCTCTTCGTTTCATCGCTCGTATTCGCCACCGTCCGGTTTCCGGCCAGTATGGAGTTGACGATGGTCAGGTCCGCGTCTTTCACGAAGATGCCTCCGCCGCGCACGGCCTGGTTGTCGAGCAGGCGGCTCCGCACGATGGTATAGGGCACGCCGTTGCTGTAGATGCCCCCGCCGCGGCCTTCAGCCAGGTCGGCCGCATCGTCCGTAACGGCCGACAGCGAAGTCTCCGTCGCGCCGCCCATCACCGTCACACCGTCCAAGACCACGCCCTTTTTTGCCGCATCGTCTGTTGAAGCGCCGTCTGCCACGGAATAGAGCACATGGTTTGCATTCTTGCCGTCCGCGGTCGTGCCGTTGAGCACGCCGGAGAAGATGGTCTGCTCGGCCAGCTCCCAGGCTTCCTCTATCCCGTTCTGGTTGAAGTCGGAGTAGGCACGGGCATTCAATGTATCGGCAAAGGCATCCTCGGTATTTGTAACCGATATGGACGTACCGTCGCTTAAAGGAATGTTCGTAACCTTACCCGAAGAAATCATCTCCTTCCCCGTGAATCCGCCATAGATGCGCACGCCGTAGGGGATGACAAACGAATTCTTCTCCTGCCCCCCGGTATTCCCGCGGCGGTACCTCGGCTTGTATGTGCCGCCCGCCACCAGGATTTCGAACTCTGCGGCGCGGGCCTGCGAACCCAGATTCTCATCCGACCGCATCGCCCCGATGTAGTCCAGCGCATCTTCGAGCCAGGTGAACGAGGTGTAGAACGAGCGGCCTATGTACTTGTTCTCATTCTCCCCGTCCGCCAGCACGACGTTGCTGCCCTGCGATACGAAGAGGCGCGTCACCAGGTCCGTCGGCATCGCCCCGTCGCGGGCGAATGCGCCGGCATCCATCTTGAAGTTGTCTTCCTTGCGCTGCGTCCCGGCCATGTCGTATGCGGCCAGGCCGAACTTGTCGGCCGCTTCCAGAGCCTCCTGCACCGACTCCACCATGCCGTGGTTGACCAGCGGGGAGTAGGGCTTCAGCATATAGAGGTCGGCAAAATACACGTCGCGCTCGCCCGTCATCTCCGAGTTCTCGAAGTTGCCCGGCAGCTCGCGTGTCTCCACGAAGCAGTTGTTGAAGGGATACCACTCCCGGATGCTCGACGAGAGGCTGCCAAGCAACGTATCCTCGAAGAGCTCGTTGACCACGCCGCTCACGTTCTTCCCGTCGTCGCCCAGGTTGCCCCAGATCACGGAGTTCACCGTCATGGCCGCGCCGTCCTCCAGATAGAGCCCGCCGCCCGTGGTGGCCGAGTTTTCGGCTATCGTGTTGGAGAAGAGGTGGGCGCGGTTGTCGGCATCGCCTTTCTCCGTCCCGCCGTTGTCCACATAGATGCCGCCGCCCGTAGTGGCCGAGTTGCCCGTGACCAGCGTGCCGCTCACGCGTCCGCCGGGCAATACGTAGAGGCCGCCGCCCTGGATGGCCGAATTGCCCGTCACCACGCAGTTCCGCACGTGTGCCCCCCAGGGCACGATGGCCCCTCCGCCGCGCGTCGCCGGGTTGCCCGCCCCGGCCATCGACGTAGCCGCACCGTCCTGCAGCCATACGCCGTCGAGGATGGTAGGCTTGTCAGCAACCGTCCAACCGTCCGGCTTCCCGCCGAACGTCACGGTGTGGTAGCCGTTGATGGCTTGGGTCGTAGACGTGGCGAGTTTCACGGCGCTAAGGATCGTCTTGTAGGTCGTTGCGTCCTGCTTGCTCCAGTCGGCATCCCGTCCGTTGCTATCCCCTTCGTTGTATCCGCCCAATACCGTCACTCCATAAGGAATCACGAAACTGTAGCTCTGCGGATCATTCTTCTCGGCCAAAGCCGTCACATGGTAGGGAAAGTCCTCCGCCTCTTCATATCCGGCTATCTTCACCCGAACTTCCATATCATGATTGGCTAAAGCATACTGCCCGGCGACATCAAGCACCGTCTGCAGCTTCTCCCAGCAGGCAGCGTTTTCCGGAGAATCGGCACTGGCATTGCCCCGGCCGTTATAGGTTACATAATAAGTAGCGGTATTGTTTTCTATATCTGGCTTCGTATTCGCCGTATTATCCAGTTCGTATGCACCTATATCTACCGTACAGTCCTTAATGCGGTCGGTATAATCCATATCAGTCTCCGGCAAATCTATAGGAACAACAGTACCATCATCCATAGTTTCTTCTGTTCCTTTATTTACACAAGTCGAATTTGGATCAAGGCGATAATTATTATATACCTGAGCATTTCCACTGCTAAAAGGGTCTTCCAAATTTACCCCTAACTGATTATTATATTGTTCGCCCGTTGGAAATTTATTATTCAATTCATCATATAGCTTTCCTCCTATATAGCAATTATAAGCGGTGTTAAAAGTCCCAGGCGTATTAGATGATATCGAGACTCCAGAATTTCCATAAAAAAGGCAATTATAAAGCTCCAGATTTGAAAGCCGGTTACTACCGTCTGCATATTGATATAGTCCGCTACCGCCTTCACCATTGGAATATTCATTGTTTCCTGGAGCGTAGTTATAAGCAATTGTATTATTAAAGAATGTCGCACTTTCCATAAATATTCCCCCACCACGGTTGGTCGTTTCATTATTGGCGACCACCAAATTATATCCAGTACCTACAATCATATAAATACCACCTCCCATACTGCCTCCTACAGCACCAAGATAATTATTCAAGACAAAACTGTTATTTATACGACTGTTCAAGCCATCCATATACAATCCCCCACCACGATTACGATTCGCTTCCGCATTATAGTTTCCCCCCGTTTGTCTTTTTATATAATTACAATTATTCGTAATTACCATATTCTGCAAAGTTACGCCACGGAATATACGTACTCCGGCTCCTCCGTCTCGGTTTGAATAGTAATTATTGATATAACCATGCCGTATAGTAAAACCATCCCACATGGCTCCTATATACTTTTTATAATGAGTTTCATCAATCATATCCGATTTGGAGCCGGGATAACGATATTTGTTATCTCGTCCATTGCTACCTCCATCATATTGGGATGGTGCCCATGTAGGAAGACAAACGTCCGGTTGAAACAATACATAACGGCGACGCACTGTACTTCCTAAATCTGTAACTATTCTTGTAGGTGTCCCTCTATAATACCCATCCTTTAATTCCCACTTTATAGGTGTTTCTTTCCGTATCTGTAATATAGTTTCATAATCCGTCTTTTCCAAATCTTGATCAACCGTACTCTCCGATATGTATTGGGAAATTAAAGGATGTCGATCTGTTGCCCCCGGTACTCTACCATTATTAGTAGGAAATCCCCCCAATACTGTTACCCTATCACGTATAACGAAACCTTTATAATCTGTATAAATCCCTGCACCGACCCATACCTCTACAGAGTCTTCGCCTGGTGACAAATTCTTATTCATTTCTGCCGCTTTCTCTACAGCATATTGCAACCCGCTAATATAGGACTCATCACGATTATTTGTTATGGTATTGCGTCCATTACTTTTATAAGAATTGCCATCACTTTCCCAAAAATCGGCATAGAAATCCGTCTTAAAGCCATAGCGATCTACATAATTCTCATTCGTAGCTAAGATGAAAGAATCGTTATCCCTTTCATAAAAGCGCAGGTCACTATTCCTTTCTGCTTCCACATTACATATAACATTACCATTTATAGCTGTACCCCATGAGGTTCCATCACCTCCTTCAAATAAACTTGGAACTCCATCCATTTCTTCTCCAGTCTCCCACACGGTATTATACGACCGTACATAAATCACCTTCCCCGCCTTCGGCAAGTCTGCCTCGTATGCGCCGAGGTCGGGCACACCGCCGAGGTCGCGGTCGTTGACTGCGGTAATGTCCTGCGTCAAACCGGAGGAAGTGCCGGTGGCCTTGTTTATCAAGGCTGCCGCTTCTGCCGAGGAGGTCAGGGGGCGGAATTCGGAGTAGCCGCCGAGGTAGGTGTCGAAGCCGAGGGTCGCGCCTACGCCGTTGGTGGGGTTGGCGAAATGGGCGGCACCGTCGGCACCGGTGGTAGCCAGCTGCTGCGTGTTGTTCATACCGCTGGTAGTGCCAGTAGCGTCATTCGAAGTCTTGTTACCGGCGGCAAACGAACTGTTGCCCATCGCTGCCGGAGCCGCCCCTATGTTGTTGACCACCGTCACATGGTGCAAAGTCGGATTTGTAGCGGAGATTACCGGATTGGAGGGCGTGGTATTCGTGTTGTTGTTCACCACGCAGTTGTTGAGGGTGAGGCTTGCGGCCTCCCGCGCGTAGATGGCGGCACCGTTGGCAGCCGTGTTGTTCTCGAAGATACAGTTCTCCACGGTGACCGTCGCCCCGTTGTGCACCAGCATGCCGGCTCCGTACTGCAGGGTGGCCGACCCTGCGGCATAACCGTTGATGATGTGGAATCCGTCGAGCGTCACCTTTGCGCCGGACTCCACGGTGACTACGTGGTAGATGCCGTCGGCCAGCGTCTGCCCGCTGTTGTTGCCGTTGAGCTGCGAGCGGTGGCCGAGCGGGTCGCGGTAGGCATCCTGCAGCTGTGTGTTGCGGTAGGCGTATCCGCCCGCTATGCGCAGCGTCTGCTCGCCGGGCATGGGCAGTATGTCGAGCGTGGCCGTCTTCGGATCGTCGTTCACGTAGGCATAACGCGGCCAGAGGTTGCCCTCGAGGACGAGGATTTCGAAGTCCGTAACGTCTCTATTTCTATAAGTAAAGGTTTCAGTTCCCGTTCCATTCCACACCGTTATCTCCTCATTCTCCGTCAGCTCGGCAAAGAAGCGTATGGCGTCGTTGAGCGAGCGGTAGGGCTGTGCCCAGGAGCGGCCGTCGTTTTCCGGCAGGGTGGAAGCCGCGTCCACGTAGAGGCGCAGGGTATCGCCGGCGAGCTCGGGCACGACGGGCGTGCCGTCCACGTGGTGCGCGCCGATGGCGGGGCGCTGGTTGAAGAGCGTGCCCTCGAGGTCGAGCTCCGGGGCGAGCACCACTTCCTCGGGCAGCTGCCCCAGCTCCATGCCGCGCGCCCAGAGGTTGGAGCCGGTGACGGGCTCCCAATAGTAGGAAATGCCTACGGTGTTCGCCGTGCCGTCCGTCCACTCGTCCTGCACGCCGATCGTCGTGTTCAGGGCCTCGTCGTCCGCCATCTGCCCGGCACCGTGGGAGAAGCGCGGGCCGATGCTGCCGTCGTTGTCCGGGGCGCCGGCATTCGCGTCCACGAGGGAGAGCATCTGCTCCTGCAGGACGTCGTTCCACACGGCGTTGTTCACGCCGGAGATGGCGCAGTGGCTGAAGCGCACCTGCTCCACCGAGGGATTGCGCACGTAGACGGGGATGTTCGTGCCCGCAGTGGCCTGTGTGCCGCCGCCGAGGCGGTTGTTCCAGAGTACGGTGCTGAAGACCAGGCCGTAGCCGTCGATGTAGAGGCCTCCGGTCTGCGAGGCGTCGGGGTCGGTGGCGTCGGTGGTCGTGGGACACCAGTTGTTGGCCACGGTGTTCTGCAGGAGCACGCCGCCCCCGGCGCAGTAGACGGCGCCGTTCTCCCGCGCGGTGTTGTTCGAGACGACGCAGGTGGAGAGGATGAGGTATTCGGGATGCTCGCCGCCGGTATGGCTGAGGTAGACGCCCGCGCCGTTGGCGGCGGAGTTGTTGGCCAGCATGGAGCGGTGTACGAGGCCCGTGCCTTCCACATAGACGGCCCCGCCGTCCTGTCCGGCATTGTTGTTGTAGAGCAGGCAGCCCTGTATGCGGCCGTCCCGGAGGTAGACTCCACCGCCTGGACCCGTGGCATTGTTCTGCGTGACGATGGAGTTCGTCAGGTAGCAGTTGGCACCGTCCATGTAGACGCCCGCGCCGCGGTCGGTCTTGAAGTTGTCCAGCCCCGTGCCGCCCTGGGCATATCCGCCCTTGACGGTGACGCCGTCGAGATACGTGGGGCGGGTGAAGCCGCCGTCCGCTTCGCCGGGCATGGGGGCGAACCAGACGACGTGGCGCGAGTCGCCGGTGACGGACCAGCGGTTGTTGGCGTAGCTGACGTTATCGTCCTGATAGTAGCTCCCCTTGAGCACCGTGCGGTGTGCGAAGTCCCAAGGCATCGTGCCGCGGGTGCGGGAGGCCTTGGAGGTTTCCCCCGTGCCCTCGAATCCGCCGTAGACGCTGATGCCGCTTCTCATGCGGAAGGAGCTGGAATACTGCTCGCCGTTGATGAGGTAGGCCTGCGGCTCGTAGGTCCCGGCGGCCACCCACACTTCGCCGGGCAGGTCGTTGGGATTGTTGTCGGCCAGCTCGTCGATCATGCGCTGCAGGTCGCCCGAGGCGTTGTCCCACGACGAGCCGTCGCCCGTGCCCGTGGCCGCGGTCCTGACATAGCGGATGCGCGCGGCGAGGACGGGCTGGTATTCGAAAGCGCCGATGTCGATGGCCTTATCCTCCTGCGGCCCGGCCACGCGGGCGTTGCCCGCCAGGTCGAGGTCGCCGTAGTCGGTCGTCGGGTAAGCGCCGGAATTGCCCTTGTCGATGAGGGGCGATCCTTCCTGCGGCACCCATGTCCAGAGGGGGTAAAGCGTGGCCGTCACGTCGTAATCGTGGTCGAAGCCCGCGCGGATCGAGGGCGAGTTGAAGAGCGGACCCTGCGTGTCGTTGTTCTTGTCGGAGAGGTAAAGGTTGGTTCTCGTGCCGTCCGATTCGGGATAGGCGCAGTATTGGAAATTGGGGCTCTCCGTACCGGCGGAGTAGAGGGCCGCGTTGCCCCAGATGACGGTGTTCACCACCTCGGCCCTGGCAGGGCCGTCGATGCCGGAGCCCGTGTTGCGCGTGACGGTGGAGTTGAGCACACGGGCGGAAGTATTGCCGGAGGCAATGAGGATGCCGCCGTTTTCGTTGTTGAAGACGGCGGTGTTCACCACGCAGCCTGCGCCGCCGAGGTAGATGGCTCCGCCCTGGTTGGCCAGGCCGGAGCGCGAGCCCGCCGCGTTGTTGAAGAATCCGCAGCGGTCCACGAGGCAGGAGCTGCCGTTTACGTTGTCCGCCACGCCGTCGTCCACGTAGAGGGCGCCGCCCCAAGTGGCATAGTTCCCGATAAAGAAGCACTGCTCGATGCGGTAGCCGACTTGCTGGCCGCTACCGGCAGTCACATAGATGCCGCCGCCGACTTCACCGCTGTCGTCGGCATGTCCGCGGGCGATGGCATGTCCGCGGGCGATGGTCACACCGTTGACCACCGTGGCCGCGCCGCTGTTGAGCGGCCCGCGGGCGGCGGAGAGGTCGAGGGTCAGGACGTGCGTGGCGTTGTCCGAGCGGTTGTTCTGCCCGTTCGGGAAAATGAGGTCCACGTTGTCCGGCCGGTCGTTGCGCCGGATGTCGCCCGTCAGCACGGTGCGGTACTTCATGCGGTAGGCAATGCCGCCGTCCACTACTTCGCGCTCGTCGGGGGATGTCTCCGTGCCCGAGAAACCGCCGTAGAGCGCTACGCCGGCAGGGACGGTGAAACCGTTTTCGTCCGGCACTACATACACGGGATTGTCCTGCCCGGGCTGAGAGGGAGAGCCTTTCAGCCAGATCTCCGTGCCGGCAGTGGCTTTCTGCAAAGCAGTCTCCAACGTAGCAGCATTGTCCCAACTACTTCCGTCGCCGTTACCGGCACTTTCCCAAGAAACATAATAGATGCGGTTCGCACCCGTCTGCGCCCCGGCGGCGGCAGCGGCCAGGAGGAAGGCGCAGAGCAAAAACAGTTTGTGAGTAGCTTCTTTTATCATGGTTCGTCTTTTTTTCGTTAGTTGGAGGAGGAGGTGATGGTCCAGTCCCCTTGTGCTCCGGTGGCCGTTCCGGCATTTCCCCTCACCGTGGCGTTCACTTTGTACCACGTGGCGCGCCGGAGGGCAGCGGCATAGGTCATCGTGTAGGTCTTCTCCGTAGCGCTTTCACTCTCTTCTTTCTGCGCCGTGACCTTGAAAACGACCTTCGCCTGCGTCTGCCCGTCGGGGAAGGTATAGTGATACTGCCGCCCGTTGCGCTGGCTGATGGGCGTGCGGTTGTAAAAAGTCCATTTAGTTGTACCCTCAGCGGGTGATGTAGCCGTATTCAGTTCCGGGAACACTCTTCCCTCGGCGCTGCCGTAGTATTCGAAACCGCTGACCGCCGCACTGACATATCCGCCCTCGCTGTAGGCCGCCTCCGCGTCCCACTGCACGTCGATCTTCGCGGCCAAGCGGCGCAGGGTGAGGGTGGGAATCTTCGTCGGGTCGGTCTCTATTTGGGAATAGTTGACGGTGAAATCGTCCGGCGTGCCGTCCCCGTCCGCATCGTAATAGCCCGAAGCCACACTGCAGAACTTCTTCGAGGCACCGGTCTTTGAGCTTGCCTCACTGCCGGAAGCAGGGGCAGCATAAGGGTAATAGTTGGAGATGGACAGGGCCTGTATGGCGGCCTCATTGGGGAAATTCTGGGCAATCGCTGCGTCCGTCCCCAGCTTGTCGGCCAGCCCGCTCTGGTCGTCGAAGCTGAATGTCAGGCCGTAGAAGCGCACCGTACCGGCCGGTACGGTCAGCGTATAGCGGTGCACCGTCTCCGAACCGGCGACGAGGGGAAGATCCCGGTACTCCTCTTTTGTCAACCTAAAGGCACGCACCTGCGGGCCGACCGTGGCCTGGGACTGCGCATAGGCCACGAACAGCACCAGCCTGTCCCAGTCGTCCGTCTCTTCCTGCGCCGTGCCGGGGTCGCCGAGGCGCTTGGCGGCGGAGTCGGACAGGGCGGGGAGGCTCAGGTAGAGCGTCACTTCCTGCAGGTCCTCCTGCGGGGGAAGGGTGAAGGCGGGTTCGTCGTCGCCGCTGCAGGCGGCGAGCACGACGGGGAGCACCAGTAGAAGCAAACCCCTCCGCAGCCGCGGACGGGACAGGACGGAGGGGAGAGAAACAGGGAATATTCGGGGTATGCGGTTCATGGGGTACATATCGGAGGTGAAACAGTATGCGGTTCGGGGGCGGCGGGCGCGGGGCGCGGGCGGGAGGGGCTACATCTCCACGTCGAAGTCGCCGCCGGGTTTCCAGTCGAGGGTGACGCTGACGCCCACTTCGCGCTCGTCGGCCACGGCCTCGCCGCGGTCGTTGAGGCGGATCTTAAGCACCTTCAGCTCCCCGGCACGGAGGGGGGAGCGCACGTAGAGCTCATTCTTCGTCACCTCGCCCGAGGCCAGGCGGACGTAGAGGTAGGTGGTCCAGTAGGCTCCGGCAGCCTCGGAGTAGTCGCTGCGCCCGGCGGGTGCGGCCTGTGCTTCGGCGGGGCTGTCGGGCGAGGGGAGGCATCCGGCGTAGACGGCCGTGAGCCCGCCGCCCGCCGTCTGCAGGGTGCGGACGCGCTGGGCAGGCCGGTAGACAAACGTGCTGTCGGCGCAGAGGAACCCGGAGGCCGTGCCGGCCACGTAGGCCTCGTAGGAGGCCACGGGAGCCGTGCGGGGGTCTATGACCCACACGGCGGCGCAGTCCTGCATGTAGAGGGGCATGAAGAAGGACGTCTGCCCGCTGCCCACGGCGAGGTACTGCCATCCGCAGAAGAGGCTCTGCGTGAGGGAGGGCACGGTGTCGCCCTCCGCCGCCATCTCCCAGGCGAGGGACGAGAGGGAGGCGCCGCCGGCGGTGCGCAGGGCGGGCTCGGCACCCAGGTTGGCCAGCGCCACGTGGCTGTAGTCCTGCTCGGGGAGGTAGAGGGTGAAGCCCGCTTCCTGGGAGCCCACGAGGTGCTCCTCGTAGTAGAGGCGTTCGCCGGTAGCGGGGTGGTGGAAGTGGAGCGTCAGGTCCTGCGCCTGCTCGGAGAAGAGGGGCGCGAGGGCCGCTTGGAGCGGCGTGGCGAGCTGACGCTCGGCGGGGGTGGTGAACTCCCGGGCGAGCGTCTCGTCGAGCGAAGTCTGCAGCAGGAAGCGGTAGGTCAAGGCGTAGTCCTTGCCGCAGCGGGAGAGGTCTTCGTCGATGCAGGCGGAGAGGGCGGCGGCCGCCGTCAGGCAGAGCGCCCCGCGGCACAAGGTACGCAAGAGGGAGGTATATGTCGGTTTCATCCGTTCGGTATGTTTTTTTTGGTGAGCGGCAGCCCGGCCAAAGGCTGCCGCCCTGTGGTGCCCCGCCGCAGCGGGGGAAATGTCCGTCCCCTCAGGAGGGACAGGAAGAAATTAGTCGATGGTTACATCGTAAGTCAACCCTTGTTCCCACTCGAGATCTACGGAAAGACCGAGTTCGAGCTTCGGAGTAGTTAGGTCGGGGATGCAGTTATAGGCATGAGCCAAGCTACTGATGGTGACATTAGCCGTGGTCACGTAGTCTTGAATGAAGACTTTTGTCTGCTGAGTAACTCCTGCCCCTGCTGTCCCAGGAGTAGGTTCGGGTGTCAGCTTACCTACAAGATAGAAACGTCCACCTGCGGGTACCGTACCATCATGTCCAACGAAAGCTGCGCCGGTATTGTTCTCCAACTCAAGAGCAAAGTACTTCTCTGTTTCTTCTTCGGTCTCCAGAACCAAAGTATGCAGAGCATTCTGCATATCGCTATTAGAAACTTTCACGTCAGTGCCGACAGACTGATCGTAGATCGTTACCTCGTCGCCATCTGTTTTGGGGGTAAAGTTGTATTGAACGGGCTTTTGTCCGCCAACCAACAGACCCACCACTTTGAAACCGTTTGAAGCTGTTACCGTTACATCTTCAGCAACATTGTCTTTCACTGTTTCACTGGCAAATTTTGCCTTCACGTCAAAACGACCTACGGCATAGTTAATCGGTTCTACCAAGGCCACCGAACGGGTAGTTGCAACAACTGCAGCACCATCAGTATACAGATCCAAACAAGTTGACCAATTGGTAGTATACTTATCGCTTTCCGTATCGTTGGAAACCTTAATTGTAGAAGCTGTCCAATAATAGAGAGAGGCCGGATAAACATACTCGGAAAGCTCGGTAAACGTGATGTCGCCGATTTCTTTCTGATCGGTAACATACACAAATTCACTTGCGTCATCATCCCAAGCTATCTGCGCAGCTCCATCGGGCAAGCCCAAGTCGCGAGGATAAGTATAGGAAGCAATGGAGGTTAAGGATGTGGTAATTGCGTTTCCAAGGTTGGTTTTCAATTCCGTATCGGTGGTTACTTCTGCTTGTTCTATACCGTTTTGCAAACTCTCCAATGCAGCCTTGATGGAAGAAGCAGAACCTGCTTTCAAATCAGTAAAGGCCACATACCATCGTCCTAACTCTGTGGAGTTAGACCAGCCATCTACACCTGCCACATCGTTGAGTGCTTTGCGCAAAGCAGTTGTCGCGGTAGTATTTCCCGTTGTATTTATCGACTTCAAGGCAAAGCCCATATCCTCTGCTTTTCCGGTGGTTGCCGTCATAAACGTAGGTACTAATACGCCATTTTCGACATCGGCCGAACCGTTGATACGGTCTGCCTCGCCATAGAACAGGAAGTAATTTACGCCGGTAGGTATCTCCATGTCATAATACACCTTGGCATTTGTTCCTGCTTGGAGCTCGTTGTCCAAAATCGAACCCATTTCGTTATACACTGCTGCCGGATTAGCCGTAGCAGAAAAGTCTGTAACACCTGAATAGGCATACATGTGGATATTATCCATGCCGCGGAATACGGGACTTGTCTGCCCTTGGACAATGTCTTGTGCCAGACGTTTGTTTGCAGAATTGCCTGCCGGCACGTTGATCGAGAACTGCGTCTTCACCGTCTCCCCTGTGGCACCTGCGCCGGGGTTTACGGCATCGGCAAAGTCTTCGTCGCTCGAACAGGCGGCGAAGGCCATGGCTCCGACCAGCAGCATTGCGCCCCCGGCCAAGCGGTTGAAATACTTTTTGTTAGTTTCCATAAAGCTTTTAGAATTGAGTTATGATTGATAGTTAAAAAAGTTGCGGTCCGTAGGGTCCCGCCGTGCCGCGGGCGGCTCACTCGGCGGCGGCACGGGCGGCAGCCTCGCGCTGCGCACGGGTGCGGAGGAGGCTGCGGAGGTTCTCCTCGGCGCCCGGCTCACGGCGGGAGGCGGCGGAGCGGAGGAAGCGTTCGGCCTCGTCGTCGCGGCCCAGGAGGTAGAGCACGGCTCCGAGGGCGTTGTGGGAGCGGGGATCCTGCTCCACGGTGCGGAGCAGGGAGAGGGCCTCTTCGTAGCGCCCGGCGCGTATCTCGGCCTGGGCGGCGTTGGTGACGCGGGCGGCCACGTCGGGCTTATAGTCGTAGCAGATGGCGATGTAGCCCGAGTTGCGCTGGTCGCTCAGCAGGTTGTCGGCCAGGTAGCGGTAGGCGCGGCCGCCGTCGAGCTGCTTGAGGAGCCGCTCGCGGCGGTCGACGTCGGTCTCCCCGTCGATGATGCGCAGCATCTCCTCGCGGTAGGGCGAGGAGCTGTCGGCTATCTGGTCGCGCAGTTCGGTCCATGCCTCGCCGCCGTTGACGGTGTCAAACAGTGAGTCGGCGGCCTGCGGCACGCGCTCCTGTATGTAGCGCTGCAGGGCCATGGCGCGGCCCCCGGCCAGCCGCTCGTTGAGGCGCACGGGTCCCTCGGGCGAGGCAAGGCCGATGATCTGGATGCGCACGACGCTGCTCGTGGTGTCGGCAAAGATGTCGCGCGTGATCTGCACGATGCGGTCGAGCGTGGCGCGGTTTTCGCGGAAAGCGGGGTCGAGGTCGGTAAGGTTGAGGCGGAAGTGTATGTAGAGCGCCCCGTGTTCCTTGCGGAGGACGCGGTCGGGCGTGTAGTCGCGGCACTCGGAGATGTGGTGGAGCACGGGGTTCTGGCGGGCCAGCTCGCCGGCCTTGCCGGTATTGTCGGGCACTTCGGGCAGAATGGCCTCAAAGGGCGGGACGAAGGCCGTGCGCCCCACCAGGGAATCGGGCAGGGAGCGGAGGTTGCAGCAGCCCTCTTCCTCGCGGCGGAGGGAGAGGGAGACGGTGCCGTAGCGCATCCAGGGATGGCGGTCTACGTCGACCGTCGTGCAGAGCAGCAGGGTATCGCCGGCGGCGAGCTCGCCGGAGGCCGGGGCGGGCGTGCCGGAGAGGACGCGGCTGCGGGCGGCCTTCTTGCGGTTGAGGCGGCCGCGGAAGACGGTCTCGGGCAGGAGGAGGGTGTCGCCGCGCTCGCCGCAGAGGCGGGGCGTGAGCCAGAGGCTGTAGTTGCTGCGCAGGTCGCGGCGGGCCACGGTGAGGGGGAGCTCGATGTGGAGGCGGGTGCTGTCTTCCCAGCGGAGGACGGCGCCGTCCACTGCGGAGGCAGGGGCGGCAACCTGCGGGGCTGCGGCGGAAAGGGCCGGGGCCAGGAGGGCGGCGGCCACAATATATAAGGTATGGATGCGGGATTTCTTCATGGCTGGAGGACGGATTATTTGATCATGTAGACTACGGAAACGGCGGCCCGGGTGGGCTTGAGGAAGACTTTGTTCTCACTGCCGAGGAGGGAGCCGCAGATGGCACACTCGTACTGGTCGTAGCGGGCGTAGGCCAGGCCTATGCCGATCTCGGCCTCGATGCTCCAGCGGGGGGAGAGGATCCAGTGGTATCCGTAGCTGACGCCCACGGCGCCGAGGTCGCCCTGGTAGCGGTAGTCGCGGAGGCCGTCCCAAATATTGAAGGGGAGGGAGACGTTTCCGGCATTGAAGTGGGCGTATTCGAGCTGCGCGGAAAGGAAATGGCCGGAGAAGGCCTCGCAGAGCCAGTAGCGCCACGCGGGTTTGACGGAGAAGTGCTTGAGTTTCTTGTTTTCCGAGTAGGTGAAGGGGTTATAACCCAGCTGGAGGGTGAGGGAATGGCGCGGCGCCACGCGCTTCTCGACCTCCAGATTGGCCGAGCCCAACATGCCCCAATAGAGGAGATTGGTCTTCACGGCCCACTCCTGCGCCCGCGCACCGAACGGGACTGCCAGCAGGAGAAGAAAGAACAGTCGTTTCATCCACTTATTCATACGTATCCCAAAATCCGGAAGCCGCCCTCGGGCGCACTCCCGCCTCGCCCCGTTTCGCCCCGGGGAGAGGGTTTGTTTGTTTTACAAAAAGGTTTCTGTTTCGTTTGCCGGGACAAACTTATATATTTAATAGGACTGATTACAAAACGGCCACAAGTTTTTGAATAAGATTAATGTTTCAAAAGCGCTTATACAGTGTTTTTAACAATAGGGGGGGGGTAAATTTTTATTAGTGCAAATAAGCCACAGGAAAGTTACAGAAGCATAACCTGCCCAATGCCCGGCAAATCCCCGGGAACCGTAGCGAAAGGGGCAAACAGAACCGCCTAAGAGAGGTAACGAACAAACAAGAAATCTGGACAAACCGGAAGGCAGGGCGGCAAAACGCGCCGGAGAAACCGGGGACTGCCGCAGCGGCCCGTACCGGCTTCATGCGGCGCGGCCTGCAAACGGCGCTGCCGCTTTCGCCGAAAAGTGCTGCATGTTTTTCCGAAAAGCGCTGCATGAAAAAGCGAAAAACGCTGCATGAAATTGTTAACCCCGGGGAGCTTTCGGGGCGGAAATGCGGCAGTATAAAGGGTTTTGCCTATATTTGCGGCTGCGAAGCACTACCGAATGCTATGAACAGAACCCTATTGACCGCCGCGCTCGCCCTGCTCCTCTCGTGGGCGGCCGCAGGCCCGGGACTCGCGCAGGGCGCGGGTTCCGCATCGTCCGACCGCCACTACCGCGAGGGAGTGGCCTACTTCAACCAAGGCAACTATGCCGCCGCGCGGCAGTCGCTCACGCGCTTCCTGTCGCGGGGCGTGCAGTCGGAACAGTCGGAGGAGGCGCGCTACCTCGTCTGCTGCTGCGCCTATGCCCTGCAGGCCGAGGACCGCGCGGCACTGATGCGGCAGTTCGTGCGCCGGTACCCGTCGAGCCGCATGCGCCACCACGTGCAGGCGCTGCTCGGCTCTACGCTCTACTACGCCGGGGACTACACCGGCGCGGCAGAGGCCTTCGGCGCGTGCAAATGGAGCTACCTCCCCTCGCGCCGGCAGGCCGAAGAACTGCGCCTGCAGCAGGGACTCTCGCTGCTGGCCCTGGGGCGCTATTCGGAAGCACAGCAGGTCTTTGCCGAATTGGCGGGAGAAACGGAGCGCTACGCTACGGACTGCAAATACTACATAGCCACGATAGACTACCTGCAGGGCGACTACCGCCCGGCGCTGGCCAGCTTTCTGGAACTGGCGGAAGCGGAGGGCTATGCCTTCCGCGCCTCCTGCCGCGCGGCGGACATCTACCTGAAGACGAAACACTACGCCCAAGCCGCGGAACGCTGCCCGGCCGAGGGCCCCTCGGCTGCCGAGAGGGCCGCAATGCCGGCCTCGGAGCTGGCACAGATGGAGGCCGAGCCGCAGCGCATACGGGGCGAGGCGCTCTTCCATCTGGGGCGCTACGCGGAAGCGGCGGGCATCCTGGAGCGCTATGCGGCGCAAGTGGAGAGTCCCTCGCGGGAAGCGCTCTATGCCCTGGGGACTTCTTACCTGGAATGCAGCGCGCCGATGCAGGCGGAGCAGGCCCTCGGCCGCGCGCTGCAGGGCCGCACGGACGACGCGCTGGCGCAAAGCATCTATCTCAAGCAGGGACACGCCTACCTGGCCCTGCAAGAACCGAAAAAGGCGCGCGCGGCCTTCGAAAAGGCGGCCGCCCTGCCCCACGATGCGCAGGTGCGTGAGGAAGCGTCCTTCAACATAGCCCTCGCCTCCCACGAGGACAAGAACGAGACGTATGCCGCGCGGGCCGCGGAGTGGGAGCGGTTCCTGCAGGAATACCCCGGGTCGGCCTACCGCAGCCGCGCCACGGGCTACCTGGCGGAGCTGTACCTGAACGACTTCCCGGCCGAAGAAGCCCTCGGCCGCCTGCGCGCCACGAGCGAGGGGGACAGCAGCCTGCTGCGGGCACACCAGATAGTCGCCGCCCGGATGGGCATAGCGGCCGTCCGCGAGAAGCGCCCCGAGGCGCTGGCCCTGCTGGAGGAATCGATCCGCATCGGCATCGACCCGGAGACGCAGACGCAGGCCCTCTACTGGCGCGGCGAGGCGCACTACCAGGCAGGCGGCACGCGGGAAGCCGAAGAGGACTTCCGCCGCTACCTCAGCGAGACGGGGGGCACGGAAGGGGGCGGCTACGCGCAGGCCTACTACAACCTGGCCTACCTGGCCTTCAACGCAGGGCGCTACACGGAGGCCGACAGCCTCTTCTCCCGCTTCCTCCAGGCCGAACCCTCGCCCGAGCTGCGGGCCGACGCGCTCTGCCGCATAGGCGACTGCCGCTACCACGCCCGCGGATTCGACGCGGCGCTGGCGGCCTACCGCGAGGCGGCCGGGGCGGACGAGACGAAACGCCCCTACGCGCTCTACCGGGAGGCGTACATAGCGGGCATCCGCAAGGCATACGACGAGAAAATCGCGCTGCTCGACAGCCTGCTGCGCCACTACCCGCAGGACGAAACGGCAGCCGACGCGCTCTACGAGCTGGGGCGCGCCTACGTGCTCACCGGGGCGGGCGACCGCGCTCTGGGGGCCTACGAGCTGCTGATGCAGCGCTATCCGCACTCCGACCAGGCGCGCCGCGCAGCGGCGGAGCGCAGTATGCTGCTGGCGCAGGCGGGGCGGACGGAAGAGGCCGTGGCGGCCTACAAAGAGCTGGCCGAAACGTATCCCGGCACGCCGGAAGCGCGGCAGTCGCTGCAGGAACTGAAGACGTGGGCCGTGGAGAACCGGCAGATCGAGCAGTACCTGCAATATTCGGACACGCTGCAGGGCGGGCGCTATGCCGTGGCAGCGGAAGAAAGGGAAGCGCTCCTGGCCGAAGAGCTGGCGGCGCGGGAAAAGGAGGCTGAAGAACGACGCCTCGCACAGGCCGATTCGCTCTACGGGGCCGGGGCACTGGAGGAACTGCGCCTCATGGGCGCCGACTCCCTGCACGAGAGCGGGGCAAAGGCGCACTACCTCTACTGCCAGATGCTGCACGACCGGGGCGAAAACGCCCGGGCCGAGGAGGAAACGACGGCCTTCATAGACCGCGGGAGCAGCCGGGCCTACTGGCTGGCGCGGCACTTTATCCTCCTCGCCGACGTATGCCGCGCCGAAGGCCGCAAGGCCGAAGCGCGGGGATACCTGCAGGGACTCCGCGAGACCTACGGCGAGAGGGAGGACGACATAGCCGACCGCATAGACCAGGCGCTGCAACGGCTGGAATAGACCGGCAGCACGACGGCGGAAAAGCGCAGGCACTTTTGCCGAAAAGATGCAGCGCTTTTCCCCGGAAGCGGCAGCACTTTTCCCCGAAAGAGGCTGCACTCTCCCCGGGAGACGCAGCGGGCCTGCCGGAAAAACACTGAAGAAACAAGAAAAACAAGACGCGATATGCCAACCCAACGCATTATGAAAAAACAAATTATCCCGCTCTGCACGGCGGCCCTGCTGGCCGCAGGCCTGGGTTTCCCCACGGGGGCGCAGGCACAGGTGGAGGAGAAAGAACGGATTGTGACCGTAGAAAAAGAATACGACCCCGAGGTGGGCCGCGAGGAACGGCTCGACGTGTTGCCCGTGGGCGTGGTGCCTTCGGGCGAAAAGCAGGACATCCGCTACGGAACCGGGGCGCAGGCCTACAACGACTCCCGCTACCGGCTGGGGCCGGACATCATGAGCCTGACGCAGGACGAGGCAACGCAGGGCTACGTGCTCGGCGGCGGAGGCAACTACGGGCAGGCAGACCTGAAGGCCGGATACCTGCTGGAACTGACGGACCGCGACGAGCTGAACGTGAACGCCTCCTTCGCCGGCACGGTGAAGGAGCGCACCGTGGAGCCGCTGGCGGAATATCCGCTCTACGGAATCAGCAAGTGGGACAACCACTACTTCCGCACCGGGGCGACGCTGGACTATGCACACTACTTCGACAACGTGACGCTGCGCGCCGCCGGGGAGCTGGGCTTCGACAACTTCAGCTACTACCGCTTCATCCACTCCACCGCAGGAGAACTGCCCACGGCGGGCTGCCTCTACCCCGCCCCCACGGCGAACCAGGGACACCGCAAGTATGCCATCGGAGCAGACGTGCGCACCAACGAGGCGAGCACCCTGCCCCTCCACTTCGAAGCCGGCGCACGCTACTCCGCCTTCCGCCGCAGCCACATGGCCGACGGGCAGGCGCTGACGGAACACGCGCTGCACACGACGGCCGACCTGAGCGGCGACCTCGACGACGACCAGAGCCTCGGCCTGCGGCTGGAGATGGACAACATGTTCTACAGCCGCGCATACGGCAGCTACACGGCGCTGCAGGCCAACCCCTACTACCAGCTGTTTTGGCGGGGACTCGCCCTGCGGGCCGGACTGAAGGTGCACTACAATGCCGGACGCGGGCAGTTCGTACAGTTCGCCCCCGACGTGGCGGCGGAATGGACCTTCTGCAGCGACTACGCAATATATGCCGTGCTGGGCGGCGGACACGTGCTCAATGACTTCCGGAGCCTGGAGGAAAAAAATCCCTACTGGATGTCGGGACGGCTGAAAGACGCGCACCAGCGCCTTGACGGCGCAGTGGGCGTGAAGGGAAACGTGGGGCCGGTCTTCTCCTTCGACGTGCGCGGAGGATATAACGACACGAAGAACGACGCCTGCTTCTACAACCTTTTCTCCAACCTAACGGACGTGGCTTATCTCTACGTGGGCAACGCCGACACGAAACACCTCTATGCCGAAGCGAAAATCGACCTGTATATGGGCCCCGTGCGGCTGGGCGTGCGCGGAAAGATGTACGACTGGAAGAACGAGGACCGCACCTTCCACCTGATGAAGCCCAAGAACGAGGTGGAAGCCTCGCTGCACTTCCCCATCACCCGCCGCGTACGCGTGGGAGTGGGCTACCGCTACGTGCAACGGCCGAAGGTGAAACTGGCGCACTACCTGCTGATGCCCGAGCTGGGGCAGGCCGCGGGATTCCAGTCGGCGCTCTACAATACGGACCGGAACTCACTGACTCCCGCGCAGGCGGCAGCACTCTGCGCCTTCGGCGGCACGGCGGAAGAGACGGAGTACCGCATGAGGGCCATAAACAACCTGAGCGCGAACATCTCCTTTGCCATCACCCCGCGGCTTTCCCTCTACGCCCAGACGAGCAACCTGCTCAACAAGGACTACGAGGACTTCTACTCCTACCCCAGCCACGGCATCAACTTCCTGGGAGGGCTGTCGTTCCGGTTCTGAATAAGCAACGGGCAGATGAATAACTACTGCACCATCGGATAGTTTGCTTGTATGGAAACAAACTCATATCTTTGCCCCACTGCAAAATAAGCCAGATGAACAAGCGAAAACTTAAAATCGCATTTCTGGATATGGCAAGAGAGTTCTTATCTTCCCTTCCGGAAAAGGCACAAAGAAAAATCACTTATAACCTTCTCAAAGTGGAGGGAGGAGAAATAGATAAAGAGCTTTTCAAGAAACTGGAGAACTAGAGATATGGGAACTCCGTACTCTATTCAATGGCGTATGCTACCGTCTTTTTGCCTTCTGGGACACCGAGAGGGAAGCCTTAGTAGTAGCAACACACGGAATAATGAAAAAGACACAAAAGACGCCGAAGAAAGAAATCAAAAAGGCAGAGGCCATGAGAAAAGAATACTTCAACAATAAAAACCAATAGCTATGGAAAAGATGAATTTAACCCCGCTTAGCGTAATAGTTGATGAGGTATGGGGAAAAATAGGAACCCCGGAAAGAGACGCAATGGAAGCCCAACTCAAGGAAGAGTTGCAGGCTTATCATATCGGGAAAGCCATCAAAGAGGAACGGCTGAAGCAAAACCTTACACAAGAGGAGCTGGGAGCCAAAGTTGGCGTAAAGAAGTCTCAGATATCGAAACTCGAAAGCGGGAAATGCGTTATCACACTTCCCACAATGAGCCGGGTATTCAAAGCCTTGGGATTCAACTCCGCCTCGCTCGACTTAGGCATAGGCGGCAAAGTAGCCTTGTGGTAAGAAAAGTGCTCGAAGCGGGACTCGAACCCGCACAGCTGCAATAGCCAAGGGATTTTAAGTCCCTCGTGTCTACCATTCCACCATTCGAGCCAAAGTGCACTGGCTTTCTACCAACTCCCCCGCCTTCCCGCGCCCAAAGCGGCGCACCGGAGGGGAAAAAGCGGCAGGGCTTTTCGGGAAAAGCGGCAGCGGTTTTCTGGAAAAGTGCTGCCGCTTTTTTCAGAAAGCGGGGCAAAGATAGGGATATTCCGCGAGACGGCAAAACGCAGGCGGCACAATCCTGCCTCAATCCTGCACGAGGAGGACGCGGGAAGCGGCGCTGTAGTAGGTCTCATAGACCTGCAGTTGCGTGCCGGGGCCTTCGACACATCCGCCGAAACCGGAGGAGATGTCGTAGCGGGAGCCGCACTCTTCGCACACGGCGCTCACGCCGCCCTCCTGGGCATGCACGCGGGGACGGGGCGAGCGGCTGCTGCGGGTGTAACAATAGGGGCAGGCCAGGTCGTAAGCGGCAAAGGGACGGGAAGAATCCATCGGGGTGATGGAATGAACGATGAGCAGCCCCCGCACGCCGATGCGGGTGAAAGCGCCGCGCGGCTCGGTGATTTCGAGAAACTCGCCGAGGTTTTGCAGGCGGGTGTACTGGGCATCGTCCAGACTGAGGCGCGCGTAGACCGGCATGTCGGGCAGGGAGGTCTCGGGCTCGTCGGAAGAACAGGCCGGGAGGACTGCCGCCAATACGAAAACTGCCGCGCCCCGACGGAAGGAGCGCAGCAGAAAAGGGGAAATGCGGCGGGAAAGAATCATCGTTCGAGCAGTTTTTGCTCGGCTTCGTGCACGCGGTCGAAACCGAAAGAGGCGTAGATTTCCTCCATACGGCGGCGGACTTCGTCGTTACACAGGTTGCCGATGCTGCCTTCGTGCGTATGATGCACCTCCTTGCGGGGTACGAAACGGCCTTCTTCTATGTCGATTCCGACCTTGCGGTAGGCATCGCGGAAGGGCATGCCTGCGGCGGCCAGACGATTCACCTCCTCGACGCTGAACATGGCGTCGTAGCGCGGGTCGTCGAGCAGATGGTCGTTGACGCGGATGCGCTCGATGATGTAGCTCGTCATGCGGAGGCAGTCGAGCAATTCGTCGAAGGCGGGGAGGAAGACTTCCTTGATGATCTGCAAATCGCGGAAGTACCCGCAGGGCAAATTATTCATGATGAGCACCACTTGCTGCGGCAGGGCCTGGAGTTTGTTGCAGCGGGCGCGGATCAATTCGAATACGTCGGGATTCTTTTTGTGGGGCATGATGCTGGAGCCGGTGGTGCATTCGTCGGGCAGCTTCACGAAGGCAAAGTTCTGCGAGTTGAAGAGGCAGTTGTCGAAAGCGAGCTTCGCCAGCGTGCCGGCTATGCCGCCCAGGGCGAAGGCCACGTTGCGTTCGAGCTTGCCGCGGCCCATCTGGGCGTAGACCACGTTGTAGTTAAGCCCGTCGAAGCCCAGCAGGCGGGTCGTCATCGTGCGGTCCAAGGGGAAAGAAGAGCCGTATCCGGCGGCAGAACCGAGCGGATTGCGGTTACACATGCGGTAGGCCGCCTGCAGGAACAGCAGGTCGTCCACCAGGCTCTCGGCATAGGCGCCCAGCCAGAGGCCGAAGGAACTCGGCATGGCCACCTGCAGGTGTGTATATCCGGGCATGAGGACATCCTTGTAACGCTCGCTCTGCGCCTGGAGATGGCCGAAGAGAGTGCGCACTTCGGCGGCCACTTCTTCCAGTTTGGCCCGCGTGAAGAGCTTCAGGTCGAGCAGGACCTGGTCGTTGCGCGAGCGCCCGCTGTGAATCTTCTTGCCCACATCGCCCAACTTGCGGGTCAATTCGAGCTCGACCTGCGAGTGTACGTCTTCCACGCCTTCTTCTATTTTGAATCCGCCCGGCTGTTCGGCGCGGAAGTAGAGGGCTTTGAGCTCGGCGAGGAGCACTTCCAGCTCCTCGGGCTTGAGCAAACCGATGGACTCCAGCATGATGATGTGGGCCATGGAGCCCATCACGTCGTAGGGCGCCAGGTAAAGGTCCATTTCGCGGTCGCGCCCTACGGTAAAGCGCTCGATGGCTTCCGTCATCCGCACTTTCTTTTCCCAGAGTTTCTGAGGCATTTTTCTGTCTATTCGTATTTGATGAGGGCCAAAAGGTCGGCCAGTCGTTCCACTCCGTCCTGCATCTTGTCGAGTTTCCCCTTGAGCATCATTTTCATGAAGAAGGGGATATCGTAGCGCGCCGTGACCTTTAGGCGCGCCGCGGCACCGCTATCGCCGTCGGGCAGCAGCTGAATCCAGAGATGTGCGTCGAGGGGAATGCCTTCGAGGCCGAACTTGAGGGTCTTGTCCTGCTCGCGGTCGCAAATGGCGAAGCGCACCTGCCCGATCTGCGGGACGGGGAAGCTGATGCTGTCTGCCTCGCAAACTATTTGGCCGAGGTCCAGGGCAAGCCCCTTCTGCCGCGCGGCATCGAGCGCCTCGGGGGGGATGCGCTGTTTGAGCTCCTCCACGTTGCGCAGGTCGGAGAGTTTGGCGTAGACTTGTGCAGGGGAATAGGGAATATGTTTTACGCTGCTTTCGAATTGTTCCATGGGGTTTTGGTTATTTACCCAAGTCCCAGTTGGCAGGGTCCTTGCGCCATTCGGCCAGGACTTGCACGTCGTCGGGGGTGATGTATTCCGTTTTCAAGGCCACGTCGAGCACGGCTTCGTAGTTGGTGAGCGTCACGAGGTTGACCCGTGCGGCCTTGAAGGCTTTTTCCGCCACATCGAACCCGTAGGTGAAGGCGGCAATCATGCCGATAACCTCGCACCCGTCACGACGGATGGCTTCCACGGCTTTCAGGCTGCTGCCGCCCGTGGATACGAGATCCTCTACGACCACGACCTTCATGCCCGGGCGAAGTTCGCCTTCGATGAGGTTCTCCAAGCCGTGATCCTTAGGGCTCGAACGGACGTAGACAAAGGGAAGGTTCAGCTCGTCGGCCACCAAAGCGCCCTGAGGTATGGCGCCGGTCGCCACGCCCGCTATGGCATCGACGGCGGAGAAACGCTCCAGGATGAGGCGGGATATTTCGATTTTGACGAAATTACGCAGGGAAGGGTACGACAAGGTCTTGCGGTTGTCGCAATAGAACGGCGATTTCCAGCCGGAAGCCCACGTGAAAGGGTTGGAGGGCTGCAACTTGATGGCTTTGATCTTCAGTAGTTTTTCGGCAAAAATTCTCTCTAAGTTCTTCATTGTTGCTCCAGTGCTAAACTTTCTCGGGCGCAAAAATAAGCAATTCGCCCGTAACGGGCGCGCAAATCGCAGCACTTTTTGTCCCCTCCGCGCGCAAAACTGCTGAAAAACAGCAAACCGTTTACAAAAAAGATGCGGCACTTTCCGGCAAAAGCGCTGCGGCTTCCCGGCAAAAGCGGCAGCGCTTTTGCCGCGCGGATGCGGCGGGAAAGGGCGGAAGTCATCCCTTGGAGAAAGCCAGGGAGAGGATGGATACGCCTACGGGCCTGCGGCCTTCGCCCGCGGGCGGCGCCTGGCTCAGGGCCGCGCAGAGGGCCTCGACGCAGGAAGCCACCGTGGCGCCCGAGGTGACCACGTCGTCCACCAGCACAAGGTGCCGCCCGCGCAAGGATTCGGCCAGCGCCGTCTCCCAGCGGAAGGCCCCCGCCACGTTGTCGAAGCGGCGGGAGTGGGAAAAAGCCGTCTGCGAGGGCGTGTCCGCCACGCGGCGCACGCCCCGCTCCCGCACCCCGATGCCCAGCCGGCGGCCTACGGCGCGGGCTATGTAGGCACTCTGGTCGTAGCCCCGCCGCCCGCGCTTTTTCCAATGGATGGGCACGGGCATCACCACGTCGGCGCCCCCGGGCAGGAAGAGGCGCGGGTCGCACTCGCGGAACATCTGCTCCACCAGCGCGCGGGCCAGGCCGCGGCGGTGGCGGTACTTAAGGTCGGTGACAAGACGGGTGTAGGGCTCGCCGGGCTTATAGTAGAAGAAAGCGGCGGCCGAGTGCAGCCGCACGTCGGGCACGAGGGGCAACACTCCGGCAAAAAGCTCTTCCATCGCGTTGCCCCGCTGCGGGAGAAAACCCGTGCGGGGCAGCCGCGCCAGGCAGTCGGGGCAGAGCAGGTCCATCCCCTCGGGAAGGGCACGCCCGCAGACCGGGCACAGGCGCGGGAAAAACAGGGAGCACAACGCCTCGCCCACGCGGCGCAACGGCTCCCCGGCGGCTACGCTCAGCCCAGGCATTCGCTGATGGCCGCCGCCTCGTAGCCGCGGCTCTGCGCAAAACGGTAGAGCTTTTCGCGCCGCACCTCCTCGTCCATGCCGTGAAGGGAGCGCTCCTTGGACTTCAGGACGCTGCGCAGGGCGGCCATATAGTCTTCATCGGAGATGTTCATGAGGGCAGCGTCGACGTAGACTTCCTTTATCTTCTTCACGGAGAGCGCCTCGCGGATCTTGCGTTTCCCCCACTTTTCGAGGCGGAACTTGTCGTTGACAAAGGCGCGGCAGTAGCGGGCGTCGTCCACGAAGCCTTCGTCTTTCAGTTTTTTCATGATGCGGTCTACCTCGTCGGGGTCGAAACTCCAGAGTTTCAGCTTGGAGATTGCTTCACTCTCGCAGTGCTCCGCCGTAGAACACCAGGCGGTCAGCTTCTGCAAGGCTTGTTCTTCTGTAAGGTCTAACATAAGAAAGGGTTTGTTCCTGTTATGAATCGTAGTTTTTTATCAAAGTCTTCCACCAGTCGCACCTCCCCGAAGCCTGCCGCGCGCAGCAGTTCTTCGACCTGCGCGGCAAGGAGCGGGTTGAGCTCCAGGTAGATTTTCCCTCCCGCGGCCAGGCGCTTCCGTCCCAGCCGGGCGAGGGCGCGGTAGGGAAGGAGCGGGTCTTCCTGCGGCACGAAGAGGGCCTCCCGCGGCTCCCAGCGGCATACTTCGGGCGCCATCTGCGCCTCCTCGGAGGGGAGCACATAGGGCGGATTGCTCACCAGTGCGGCCAGCGGCGCCGTCTTCTGCCCGGGGGCGGGAGAAAGCGCCTGCGCCGGCGGCGAAAAGTGCTGCCGCTTTTCGGGAAAAGTGCTGCCGCTTTCCGCAGGAAGTGCCTGCGCTTTTCCGGCTTCCTCCAGCAGGTCGCAGCGGCGGAAGCAGACGTTGGCGCCGTGGCGGCGGGCATTTTCGCGCGCCACCTGCAGGGCTTCCTCCGAAATGTCCCACGCCTCCACCCGCGCGGCGGGGAAGAGTTTGGCCAGAGTGACGGCAATGCAGCCCGAGCCCGTGCCCACGTCGAGCAGCCCGCCCTGCGGCAGGAGGCCGGAACGGGCGTCGGCCTCCACCAGGCGGAGCAGCTCTTCCGTCTCCGGACGCGGGATCAACACGCCCGGACGCACGGCGAAACTGCGCCCGCAGAAGGGGGCTTCGCCCACCACGTACTGCACCGGCTCGCGCAAGTCCAGCATCCGGCGCAGGAAATCCTGAAGCCGGAGGCGTTCGTCCGGCCCCAAATCGCTATCTTTGCCTGTGAAAACCGCCACAGTGCCCCACCCGATCGCCTCAAGCAGCAGCCGGGCCACGGCCGAGGCTTCGCCGGAAGGGTAAATGGCAGTCAGGAGATGGGAAATTTCGTGCAGTAATGTGCGGGAAGTGCTCATTGTCGGCCTGCAAAGATAAGGATAAAACTCCAAAAACCGCCGCCCCGGGCGGCAGAAAGACTAAGTTTGAGAAAAAGATGGATGCAAAAGACGAACTCTACATGCGCCGCTGCCTGCAGCTGGCCGCAGCAGGAAAGCTCACCACGCGGCCCAACCCGATGGTCGGGGCGGTAGTGGTATGCGGCAACCGGATTATAGGAGAAGGCTACCACATACGCCCCGGCGAGGGACACGCCGAGGTCAACGCCCTGCGGAGCGTGCGCCCCGGGGACGAGGCGCTGCTGCCCGAGTCGACAATCTACGTGAGCCTCGAACCCTGCGCCCACTACGGGAAGACACCGCCCTGCGCCGACCTCATCGTAAGGAAGCGCCTCCGCCGCTGCGTGGTGGGCTGCGGCGACCCCTTTCCGGCAGTCAACGGCGGCGGGATACGCAAGCTGCGCGAAGCAGGCATCGAGGTGGAAGTCGGCCTTCTCGAAGCGGAATGCCGCAGGCTCAACGCCCCTTTCTTCACCTTCCACACCCGCCGGCGCCCCTACGTCACGCTGAAATGGGCCGAGAGCGCCGACCATTTTCTCGACCTCCCGCGGCCCGAACCGCCCTGCGGCCTGCCCGCTGACAGAGCGGCGCGCATCTCCACGCCGCTCACGCAGCTGCTCGTCCACCGCCTGCGGGCCGAAAACCAGGCCATCATCGTAGGCCGCCGCACCGCGCTGCTCGACAATCCCTCGCTCACCACGCGCCTCTGGCCGGGAGAGAGCCCGCTGCGCTGCGTCCTGATGCCCTCCGGCCCGCTGCCCGGGGAGGTGCAGCTGGCGGACGGCAGTGTGCCTACACTGTTTTTCTGCGGCGCAAACGAGGAAAAGTGCCGCAACTTTCTGGAAAAAGCGGCAGCACTTTCCGCCGAAAGCGGCAGCACTTTCTGCCCGCCGGAGCTCGTTAGGCTGGACGAAGGCTGCCCCCTGCTGCCGCAAGTGATGGAGGAATTGCACCGGAGGGGCGTGCAGTCGCTGCTCGTGGAGGGCGGCAGCGCTACGCTTCAAGGCTTCCTCGACGCCGGACTGTGGGACGAAATCTACGTCGAACGCGCCCCCATGCTCCTCCGCCACGGCGTCCCCGCGCCCGTGCTGCCCGCCCCCTCGGCCGAAGCGCCCTACCGCACGGAAGAATCCTCCCCTTTCGGCCGGACACGGCTGCACCACATCCGGACCGATGCGCTATAATATATAAAGCATAGCGGCTGCGGCGAAAAAAAAAGCCGCAGGCCGGAACAACGGTAACCGCAAAAAAATACGGCGCAACCCCCGCAAGGGGCTGCGCCGTAACTATCAGCATTTACTATGAAGGGTGCAAGATTAGAGCTGCGGACCTGCAGCAACCAGAGCCTTGCCGGCCTCGTTGCCCGTGAACTTGGCGAAGTTCTTGATGAAGCGGCCTGCGAGATCCTTGGCTTTCTCCTCCCACTTGCAAGCGCAGTCGTAGGTGTCGCGCGGATCGAGGATGGCGGGATCTACGCCCGGCAGCTCGGTCGGAACAACAAAGGAGAAGTAGGGAATCGTTTTGGTCGGGGCCTTGTCGATCGAACCGTCGAGGATTGCGTCGATAATGCCGCGCGTATCCTTGATGGAGATGCGTTTTCCGGTGCCGTTCCAGCCCGTATTTACCAAATATGCCTTGGCTCCTACGCGTTCCATCTTCTTAACCAGCTCTTCGGCGTACTTGGTCGGGTGCAAACTCAAGAAGGCTGCGCCGAAACATGCGGAGAAAGTCGGGGTCGGCTCCGTAATTCCGCGCTCGGTGCCGGCGAGTTTTGCCGTAAAGCCCGAGAGGAAATAATATTTGGTCTGCTCGGCGTTCAAAATGGAGACGGGAGGCAGCACCCCGAAGGCGTCTGCGGACAAAAAGATGACCTGATGTGCGTGCGGGCCCTTGGAGATCGGCTTAACAATGTTCTTGATATGGTCAATCGGGTAGGACACGCGGGTGTTTTCGGTAACGCTCTTGTCGGCGAAGTCAATCTTTCCGTTGGCGTCTACCGTCACATTTTCCAAAAGTGCATCACGACGGATGGCATTGTAGATGTCCGGCTCGCTTTCCTTGTCGAGGTTGATGACCTTAGCGTAGCATCCGCCTTCGTAGTTGAATACGCCTTCGTCGTCCCAGCCGTGCTCGTCGTCGCCGATGAGGAGGCGCTTCGGGTCGGTGGAGAGGGTGGTTTTACCCGTACCGGAGAGGCCGAAGAAGATAGCCGTATCGGTTCCTTCCATGTTGGTGTTGGCCGAGCAGTGCATGGAGGCAATGCCGCGGAGCGGATTCAGGTAGTTCATGATGGAGAAGATGCCCTTCTTCATCTCACCGCCATACCAGGTGTTGAGGATAACCTGCTCGTTGGTCTTGAGGTTGAAGACGGTGGCGGTCTCGGAATTCAAGCCGAGTTCCTTATAATTGTCTACTTTGGCTTTCGCAGCGTTGAAGGACACGAAGTCGGGCTCGCCGTAGTTTTCCAGTTCTTCTGCGGTGGGGCGGATGAACATGTTCTTCACAAAGTGCGCCTGCCATGCCACTTCCATGATGAAACGTACCTTCAGGCGGGTAGCGGGGTTAGCGCCGCAGAAAGTATCCATTACAAAGAGGCGCTTGCCGGAGAGCTGCTTTACGGCTTTGGCCTTGAGGTCGGCCCAAGCTTCCTCGGAGCAAGGCTTGTTATCGTTCTTATATTCGTCGGAAGTCCACCAGATGGAATCTTTGCTGGCCTCGTTCATCACAAAGAATTTGTCCTTAGGAGAACGACCCGTGTAGATACCCGTCATTACGTTTACTGCGCCGAGCTCAGTCACCTGGCCTACCTCATATCCTTCGAGGCCGGCCTTCGTTTCTTCTTCGAAGAGGACTTCGTAGGAAGGGTTGTGCAGGATTTCGGTCACACCAGTGATGCCGTACTTGCTTAAATCTAAGTTTGCCATTGCTTTGTTGTTTATAAAAGTGAGTAATTAGGCTTTGGATGCTTGCTTTTTATGTTTGCGTCGTATTCCTTTCGGGCGGCGCGCGCTCCGGCAAGAGGGGGCGCAGTCTCATGTCCCTTGTTTATCGGCTACAAAGATACGGCAATATTTTGAAGGAAAAATCAGAATAAAGAAATTTTTCTCTAATAGGCTTCCTTTTTATAGTTACATAACAAATCGGCGCCCGGATTGCCCCTTTCCGCCCGCCCCGGCAGCCCGCCCGGCGGAGGGCGGAGGCGCTTTTCCGCAAGGGCCTTACCCCCTGCCCGCAAAAGCGCCGCACCATTTTTCAGGAAGCCCCGCATCTTTTTCGGAAAAGTCCTGCCGCTTTTTCCCAGAAGCCCTGCATCTTTTCCCCGGAAGCGGCAGCACAATCCGGACGTTTCCCGTACATTTGCAGCCGATACCCGCACCACGCCCATGCTGACCGTCTACACCCGCTCCCACACCCCGCGGCTCACCTACGTGCTCCGCTTCTTGCTCGACTCCGAAGACTTCCGCGTCACCGACTCGCCCGAGGCATACCTCTCCGCCGAGCGCCCCGCACTCTGCTACGACCGGGAGCACCTCGGCCGCGGACTGCACATCCCCCCCTGCGGCATCCTCGCCGGGCGGACCCCTGCCGTCCCCCGCCCCCCGATGGGGAAAGACGCGGGGGGAAATCCCGTGCTCTACCCCGACGCCCGCTCCGACATGGGCTTCGACCCCCTCGGCGCGGCCTTCTACCTGCTGGCCCGATGCGAGGAATACGGCGCCAAGACGCTCGACGAGCACGGGCGCTACCAGCCGGGAGTCTCCCTCCTCAGCGCCATGGGCTGCCTGGAGCGCCCCATTGTCGACGAGTGGGCCCTCGCCCTGCGCCGGCGCATCCGCGCCGCCTGCCCCGGCGCGCTGCCCCGGGAACGGAAAGGGGCCATAGCAATCACCCACGACATCGACCTCCCCTACCGGTACCGCGCCCGCGGCCCGCTACACACGGCAGGGGGATTCCTGCGCGACCTGTGCAGCCTCCGCCCCGCCGAAGCACTGCGCCGCGCCAAGTGCCTGCTCCACCTCATGCCCGACCCCTACTTCAACCTGGAAGCCCTGGCCCGGGCAGACCGCGCGGAAGGCCTGGAGCCGAAAATCTTCGTCCATCTCGGCCCTTGCGGCCGCTACGACCGCAAAGACCGCATCCCCTCACTCGCCTACGCCCGCCTCCTCAAGCAGCTGGCCGGGGAGAAATTCTGCATAGGCCTGCATCCGTCGTACAAAACCTGGAACGACCCCAAGCTCCTCGCCGCCGAAAAGCGCCGCCTGGAGAAGCGCACCGGCCAAGAGGCCCGCATCGCGCGCCAGCACTTCCTGCGCCTGCGCATCCCGCAGACGCCGCGCGTACTGCTCCAGTGCGGGCTGACCGACGATTACTCCCTGGGCTATTCCTCGAAACCCGGCTTCCGGGCCGGCACGGCGCGCCCCTTTCCCTATTTCGACCTCGGCTTCAACATCCCCACGGACCTCATTTTCCACCCTCTTGCGGCGATGGACCTCACGCTACGCCGCGATCTCGGCCTCTCCGCTGCCGAGAGCCGGGAGAAGATGCTCGCCCTGGCCCGCACGGCGCTGGCCGCAGGGGGCGACTGCTGCCTGCTCGTCCACAACTCCACCCTCGCCGGCGACGCCGAGTGGCAGGGCTGGGCAGAAATGTACCCCGCCCTGCTCCGCCAACTCCGGGCGCTGGAACAGGATACCCCCGCACCCGCCCTCTGAGCGGAGCGCAGCAGGAGAGAAAAGCACACCTATATTATATAGAACACGCCGAGCAAAAGCAGGTGCAGCACCAGCACCGGCAGGAAGACGAGCCTCAACTGCGGCACCAAGTCCCTGCGCCGGCCGGAAAAGAAGTAGGCGTAGCCCATGTTGACCACCACGTTGCTGGCCAAAGCCTGCAGCACGCAGATGCCTATCTGCCGCGCGGGAAGGACAGAGTCGTGCCCCAGGAGATTCAAGACGAAGGGCGTAATGTCGCTCACGCCCGAGGCCACGGAGAGAAGGCTCATGCCGTAGCGGCCGCCGTACTGCATGACCCAGTAGGTCAAGAGCGTGAAGAGCACGAAAAGGGCAGTGAAGATGAGCGCTACCTTAAACTCCAGCGGGTTTTCCGCCGCCACTTCCCGCGCCTCGGCCTCGGCCGCCGCCTCGGGGGAGAGGGGCTTCTCGCCGGAAGCGCGGCGCCGGTGCAGCAGCCATGCGGCCAGCACGCCCGAAAACAGCGCCAGCGGCAGGAGATAGGGCAGCAACTTCCAGAAAATCTCCGCGTTGAAAATGGCAATCAGCACGAGGAAACGCACGTAGCGCGTGCTCACTGCGGCCGAAATGGCTGCCGCATAGCGCGGAAGGTCGGCCCCGTCGGCCGACTTGCACTTGCGCGCCAGGACAGAGATGGTGGCCGTGCTGCTGTACATGCCGCCCAGGACGGCCGATAGCAGCAGGCCCGCCTGCGGGAAGACGTAGTGCTTCAGCAGATAGGAGAAGTAGGAGATGGCAGAAACCACCACGGTGGCCAGCCAGACCAGGTAGGGCGTCAGCCCCGTGCCGGGCAGCAATTCGTCGTCGGGCAGCAGCGGGAGGACAATTCCGCTGATGAACAGGAATTTAGCCAGCGTGATCATCTCATCGCGCTGCATCTTGCGGGCAATCTCCGTGAAGGTCTGCTTCAGTTCGGTAAGCAAAAGCACCAGGACCACTACGGAAATCGAAAACCAGAGCGGCTGCGTGCAGACAACCGGGCCGAGACTGTAGACAATGAGGGCAATCAGGATGCGTGTCAGGCCGTACTCTTCGTGGCGGACCATGCGCAGGGCGTAGTTAAGCCCGAGGAAAACGACGAGGGCCGCGCCGCCGTAGAGGAAGAGGCTCAGGCCGGAGGCGTCGAGGCGGTAGAAGAGATAGCCGAGGATGCCGATGAACGTGAAAGTGCGGTCGGTGCCGAACTGCGTGACGTCGCTGCTTTTCAGCGTAAGCCGCCGCTGCGAGAGGCCGATGAAGAGCGAAAATGCCGCCACCAGCAGCAGCTCGATCAGCTCGGGGTAGATGTAGTCGTAGATTCGTTCCATGGTCCGGAGATTTTAGTGCAGTGTGCCGGGCCCCGTGCGCCCGTCCGCTTGCGGCGCGGGGCTCAGCGCGCGCCGGGGAGCAGCGCGGCGCGTTCCTCCTCGGGCCAGGCGGAGAAGGGGCGCAGCGTGAGGGAAGAGTTGTAGAAGCGCGCGTCGCCCGTCACTTCGCGCCCCAGGAACGGGGGAAAGTCGAAGCGCTCGTCGGGCGCGGCGAGCTCGATTTCGGCCACGGTGAGGCCTTCGTTGGCACCGTGGAACTCGTCGACCTCGAAAGTCCTCCCGCCCCAAGGCACGAGCCACCGCGTCTTTTCGATCCGCCCCTCGCGGCAGAGCGCCATCAGCTCGCGCGCTTCGGAGGCGGGCAGCTCCTTTTCCCACTCGTAGCGCGAGAGCCCGCCGTCGGCCGAGGGGCCTTTGATGGTCAGGTAGCCCCGTTCGCCGCGCAGGCGCACGCGCACCGTGCGGCCATGCTCGGTGCAGATGTAGCCTTGCGCCACACGGCTCGCCGACGAGGCCAGCGCCTTATAGTCGCCGACGACGAGGAATTTGCGCTCTATCTCGCAGGGCATCGGTGTGTCCTCCTCTGCTTTTTGCAGGAAACGGCAGCCTCAGCCGGCCATGGACAAGCCCATGATGGCCAGGGCCAGCACCACCAGTACGACACAGATGCCGAGCATCACCTTGCGCGCCTGCTTCTCGCCGCGCTCTTCGCGGGTCTTCTTGTTTTTCGTCATAGCGATTCTCCTTTCTTCTGTTCCTACAAAGATACGCCATATTTCCCGAAACTGCCAAACCGCCGGGGCGCATTTTTTTCCTCCTCCCTGCCGCAAGGGGAAAAAACGCGCCCCGCAGGCCGAAAAGCGCAGACGCCACCGGACAGAAGCGCTGCCCCCGCGGGCAAAAAGCGCTGCCGCGGTTTGCAAAAAGTACTGCCGCAGTTTGCAAAAAGTACTGGCACTTTCCGGCAAAAGCGCTGCATGTTTTCGGAAAAAGCCCTGCCGCTTCCGTCCGGAAGCCCCCGGTACGCCCCGAAAAGTGCCGCCCGGGCGGCGCAAATTTGCAGGAGCGCGGGGAAAAAACTACCTTTGCGGGAAACACCCGGCCCTGCCCATGACACTCAAGCCCCACATAGCCCTCCTCCCCCTGGCCTGCCTCTACGCGGCGGGCGCGGCGCTGCGCAACCTGCTCTTCGACTGCGGCTGGCTCCGCTCGCGGCGCTTCCGCACGCCGGTCATCGGGGTGGGAAACCTCACGGCCGGCGGCACGGGCAAGACGCCCCACATAGAGTACCTCCTGCGCCTCCTGCTGCCGGGCGGCGGGGTGGCCGTGCTCAGCCGCGGATACCGCCGCAAGTCGCGCGGATACGTCTGCGCCACGGAGCAGACGCCGGTGGAGGAAGTGGGCGACGAGCCCTGGCAGATGAAGCACAAGTTCCCGCGCGCCACGGTGGCCGTCTGCGCCGACCGCTGCCTCGGCATCGAGCGGCTGGAAGAGAGCGTGGCGGGGCTGAGGGCCGTCTTGCTCGACGATGCCTTCCAGCACCGGCATGTCCGCCCGGGCATCAGCATACTGCTCGTCGACTCCGGCCGCCCCTTCTGGCGCGACCACGTGCTGCCTGCCGGATACCTCCGCGAGCCCCCGTGCGGCAGGCGCAGGGCCGACATCGTGATTTTCACCAAGTGCCCGCCCCGTCTCCCCGCCGCCCGTGCCGAGGAGATGCGCCGCCGCCTGCGCCCCGCGCCGGGGCAGGAAGTATTCTTCACTACCCTCGCCTACGGCCGCCTGCGCCCCCTCTTCGGCCCCGGCGGGGAGGAAATGCCCCTCTCCGCCCTGCAGGGCCGCCCCGCGGTGCTCCTCACGGGCATCGCCGCCCCCGGGCCCATGGAGCAGGAAGTAGGCCGGTGGACACAGACCCGGAGCCTCGCCTTCGGTGACCACCACGACTTCTCGCCCGCCGACCTGCGCCGCCTGCGCGAAACCTGCCGCCCGCTCGCGCGCCCCGCAGTCGTCACCACCGAGAAGGACGCCGCCCGCCTCCTGAGCCTCGGCAGCGCCTATCCCGAAGAGCTGCGCGCGGAGAGCTATGTGCTGCCCGTCGAGGTAAGGTTCCTCTACGGGGAAGAAACGAAATTCAACAACCTCATTACCGAATATGTGGAACGAAATACTCGAAACGGCTGACTTCCTCAGCCGGAAGGCTGCCGCACACCTGGGCCGCTGCCCGCAGGTGGCGCTCATCCTGGGCAGCGGGCTCGGCCCCCTGGCCGACGAAATGGACGACACCCTCGCCATCCCCTACCGCGAGGTGCCCCACTTCCCCCTCTCCACCGTAGAGGGACACAGCGGAAACCTCCTGCTCGGGCGCCTCGGGGGGCAACCCCTGCTGGCCATGCAGGGGCGGTTTCACTACTACGAGGGCTACACGATGCAACAAGTCACCTACCCCATCCGCGTCATGCGCGAGCTGGGAGTGAAAATACTGCTCGTCTCCAACGCCGCGGGCGGCGTGAGCCCCGACCTGCAGGTGGGGGACATCATGCTCATCGCCGACCATATCAACTTCTTTCCCGAGCATCCCCTGCGCGGCCGCAACCCCTACGGCGACCGCTTCCCCGACATGAGCCGGGCCTACGACCCGCAGCTGCGCGACCTCTGCCGCAGCGTGGCCCGCGAGCGGGGCATCGGCCTGCGCGAAGGAGTCTACCTCGGCACACAAGGCCCCAGCTACGAGACGCCCGCCGAGTCGCGCATGTTCCACCGCTGGGGGGCAGACGCCGTGGGCATGTCCACCGTGCCGGAGGTCATCGTGGCCCGCCACTGCGGCATCCGCGTGCTGGGCCTGAGCGTCATCACCAACCTCTGCATCGACGGGCAGCCGCAGGCCGCCTCCCACGAAGAGGTGCAACAGGCCGCCCGCCGCACAGAGCCGCAGATGAAAGAACTGGTGCGCGGGCTCATCAGCCGCCTACCTATAATATAAATTACCCATTCCACCCTTTACCACTCTCGCCATGCAAGAAACCCAACGCACGGAGATCTCCACCCTCGGGGAGTTCGGACTTATCGACAAACTCACGGAGAATCTCGAAAACCGCAACGCCTCGACGCGCAAAGCCGTGGGCGACGACGCCGCCGTGCTCCACTACGACGGCACGACGGAGCTGCTCGTGACCACCGACATGCTCATGGAAGGCATCCATTTCGACCTCACCTATACGCCGCTCAAGCACCTCGGTTACAAGGCCGTGGCCGTCAACCTCTCGGACATCTGCGCCATGAACGGCACGCCGCGGCAAGTGACCGTATCCCTGGCCCTGAGCAAACGCTTCTCCTTGGAAGACATCGAAGCGCTCTACGCCGGCATGCGCCTCTGCTGCGAGCGCTACGGCGTGGACATCGTGGGCGGCGACACCACCTCTTCCCTCACGGGACTGGCCATCAGCATCACCTGCCTGGGCGAAGCCCCTGCCGACCGCATAGTCTACCGCAGTGGCGCCCGGCCCACCGACCTCGTCTGCGTGAGCGGAGACCTCGGCGCGGCCTACGCCGGACTGCAGATACTCGAACGCGAAAAGCGCGTCTTCAGCGGCGACGGCGCGCCGCAACCCGACTTCGCCGGCAAGGAATATATCCTCGAACGGCAGCTCAAGCCCGAACCGCGGGCCGACATCGTCCGCCGCCTTGCCGAGGCCGGCATCCGCCCCACCGCCATGATGGACATCAGCGACGGCCTCTCCTCCGAACTGCTCCACATCTGCAAGCAGAGCGGCGCAGGCTGCCGTGTCTACGAGGAGCGCATCCCCATCGATTACCAGACCTCCCTCGTCTGCGAAGAGCTCAACCTTTCGCCCCTCACCTGCGCCCTCAACGGCGGCGAGGACTACGAGTTGCTCTTCACCGTACCCCTGGCCGACCACGAGAAGGTAGCCGCCCTGCAGGACATCCACCTCATCGGGCACATCACCGAGCCATCCCTCGGGGCCGCCCTCGTCAGCACCGACGGCCAAGAGTTCCCCCTCAAGGCCCAAGGCTGGAACCCGCTTCTCTGAGGCAGCGGCAGGACACAAGACGGAAACAAGCGAACGGAAAAACAGAAAACGCATGGTCCAAGCTAAGACAGAAGAGTTCCGCGGAGAGAGAAATGCAAAACTCATAGACAACCTGACCGCCGTATGGGACAGTTCCGTACGGACCACCCACCACTTCCTGACCGAGCAGGACATCAGCGCCCTCATACCGCAGGTGAAAACCGCCCTGCAAGGCATCGGGCACCTCGTCATCGCTTGGGAGGGAGCGGAACCGGTCGGCTTCATGGGCATACAGGAGCACAAGATAGAGATGCTGTTCCTCGCCCCCTCCTCCATAGGGAAAGGCCTGGGAAGGGAAATGATAAAGCTGGCCATCGACCGCTACGAAGCGGAATACGTGGACGTCAACGAACAGAACGGACAGGCCGAAGGCTTCTACCGGCACATGGGATTCCGCACGTTCCGCCGCGACGAGACCGACGGACAGGGCAATCCCTTCCCGATACTCCACATGCGGCGGACAAAGGAGTAAGCATCCCAAGCTGATTTTCGCCACACCAAAAGACAGCATGACACCAGAAACGCGAAGAGCGGATATGCCCCGACGGCACATCCGCTCTTCGCGCAATTTTATTCACACAAGGGATCTTTTAGGAATCAATATGGATTCACGAGATTAGAAGGTAAGCCCACCCGCATAAAGAAGCGAGCAAAAGCCTGAGATAAATGCTCCCGATAAGGAGGTCTCAAGCGTAAAATCCGGCTTTGTGCACAAGCCACCTTCTCCAACTCTGCCAATGCTACCGAATAGGCATTCCTAAAATCAATAATCGGATAATCCAATAAACCCGACTCCTCGCACTTATTCAATATATGATAACCGGGATAAATCCCTTCAGAAAGATGCTTAAACAAACTCCGCTTATCTTTCGATGAAAGCTGCTCCTTCTTAGGATCTCTTCTCCGAATCTCACACAACCAGTTCTGCATAAAGTCTGATAGCCCCACCCAAGGCGCCACCAATATCTTACCCACTTTACCATGAGCCAAGTCACAAGATTGTGTAAGGATCACGACATCATGCAACACAATATCGGTCAAACATTCATCGCCTTTTCGGGTTGTCTCAAAATAAGGGCATTCATACAATATATCCCCCTGCTCAAACGCACAACCCTTCTCATACAAAACGCTCGAATACCAATCCATCGTCAGAAATCAAGTTCTTCCAATAATTCTTCCGATATAGCAACAGAACCTTTGGAAATCCCGGCAATCCGGGTCTTCACGCCACGAATAACAGACGTAGGCTCTGCCACAACGGAAGGCTCATCAAGATATTCATCGGCAGCATATAAAATATCATCTTCCTCCTCAGACAAATCGGGAATAAAATCTTCCACCAGCGTACTGCTGAGCAGTGCTTCTGTCCGCATCGGCAGGAACTCGCACACGGTAACAGCCGAAAGATCACTGCTCCAATAAGGAGCCAAGGCTACCGCCACAGTCACAATTGCTATTTTCTTCTTCTCGTCCATGCACACTCTTCCTCATTTGAAACTCTCATATAAAGAGCCCTTTGTGATTCGCTTAAAATATTCACTCAATACCTCATGGGACTCTTCCAACCAAATCTTCAACAAAGAAGAATCCAATGACTGAAAATCTCTTATAACAGAAGTCTCCATCACAATACCTTCTATTCCCTTGACGCTCCCCCTGCGAAGATTGACATCTAAAACTCCACACTTAATCTGATATTGAGTCCGTATGCTGATATTATATGGCTTCGCATCCAATACGGCCGAATCCCGCACACAAAAATGAATTTTCTCGTTCAGAAAATCATAAGCATTTCCTTGCGAGAAATCAAAACGATAAAAATCAAGGTATTTCAATGTTACTCCTTGGAAGGCTCTCTCTATTTCACACCCTTGCGGAATTCCGCGCAACAAATATTGCGATACTTGAGCAAAATCATCCCAATAATAAGTCTCATCGGTCGCATTCACAGACAAGACACCCGGAGCAACCTGCAAAAGAGGATAACCACCCGGAGATTGACGGAAATAGTACTTTGCCATTTCCACAGGTAGTTGCAAACCCGGAATCTGCGGAAAACCAACTGTCTCCCGCTCCGGAAATTCATTCCGATAGGAATCATATAAAGAATCTACGACACCCCGCAAATCTGTTTTCGATGGATTATATTTCCACCGAAGTTCAAAGATAACTTCTATTAAAGGTGCGTTGGGGAGCTTACTCATAAAGCTGTCTATCTATGAAATATTGGCATATTTTTATGTATAACGAAAACATATGCCATATCGTGCCTCCTTTAATCTTTTTTCCAAAATAATTTTCCTCCCCTCAGGCCGAAGCCGTACCGCGCCGCAGCAAGTGGCGGTAGGCCCAGGAGCGCAGGCCGTTCGGCACGAGGCGAACGGCGAAACGCACGGCCAGGTTCTTGAAGAAACGCCCCAGCCCGATGTAGCCGATGCCCACGAAGAGGAACTGCAACCGCGCCTCCGTCAGCGCATAGCGCAGCCCCCCGCGGCGGCGGAACATGTCGGGCGACGTGCGGAACCAAAGCAAGGATTCCTGCAGGTTATAGAACTTCGCGCCGCCCACCATCATCCGAGCCCACAGGTAGTAGTCCTCGAAGAGCGGATAGTGGACATATCCTCCGCACTCCAACACCGCCTGCTTGCGGAACATCACCACCGGATGGTTCACCGGGCAGCGGCTCTTGCCGTATTCGTACAGCTCCTCCGGCCTCTCGGGCAGCCGCCGCGTGGAGACCACGTGCCCCGGGTCGTCCACGAACTCGTCGATCCAGGCGCTCACCACCGCCACGTCCGGACGCTCCCGCAGCACGCGCAACTGTTTCTCGAAGCGGTCTGGCCGGCAAATATCGTCGGTGTCCATCCGCGCCACGATGTCGAAAGAGCAATGCTTCAGCCCCTCGTTCAGGGCGCGCCCCAGCCCGCCGTTCACCGGCAGGGGGACAACCTTCAGCTCCGGCTGCCGCGCGCGGAACTCCTCCACCACGCGGTACAAATCCTCCGTCAGCGGCCCGTCTTCCACCAGCACCACCTCCCGCGCCCGCACCGTCTGCGCAAACACGCTCGCCAGGCTTTGGCGCAAAAACTCCCCCTTCTCCCCGCCATACACGGAGAGAAGCACTGAAAAATCTTGCATAAAGAACAATTCCTATATTCTTATCTATTCATCCTAATCCCATCATTCCAATCCATCCGCCAGTGCACTCTTCAGAAACTCGATGGAAACCTCCCGCTCCCGGGCAAGTTTCCGATTGATTCCCTCATAATCGATCGGACGGAGGGAAGCGGCGGAGACTTCTTCCGCCTCCACAATACGGTGGGCAATGCCGAACTGGCGGACAAGGCTCTCCATGCGGATGTTGTATTTCCCGGCCGAGATGGTGATGAAGTCCTTGTTGAAATTCAGGGCGAAGGCCGTCCCGTGGAACGAACTGGCCACCACGAACGACGCGCCGGCCATTAGGCGCAAAAAGGTGGGCACGTCGGCCATGGCATACACCTTGTCGAAGCCGTAGTCTTTGGCCTTGACCGGCCAGGTCGTGCAGACGACATACATCCTGAGCCCCCGCTCCCGGGCTATGCGGCGGGCTTGGGAGAAAATGAAATCGTTGTTGAAACGCTCCACCGAATAGACCAACAGGTAGGGAGGTTCTTCCCCTTTACCCGCTTCCGTCACGGAACAACCGGCCACGCGCCGCCACTCCTCCGCATCGAGCAGGAGGGAGGGATCCAAAACATGCTGCACTTTCGGGAATCCGATGCGGCGCAAATACTCGCAAGTCTGGCATTCGCGCACGGAAAGCGCCGCAAACTTTTCCAGCAGGGCCCGTATCTCGGGCAATTCGTTCTCCGGGAAAGCGTCCAGTCCCGAGGAGGCGGCATACGCTATGCGGGGGGCGGCTGTGAAGTCGAGGAAGAACGTGCGGTCGAGACCGCCGTTGTACGTGCTGTTCCAGATCTGGTCGCTGCCGCAGATGAAGAGGTCGGCACGGGGAGGCCGCTGCCGGATCTGCTCAAACGAGCGGTACGGGCAGCTCATGCGGAAACGCCCCGTCACAAAACGCCGTACCCGGCGGCGGATCGGAGCATACATCAACAGAGCCGATAGGGCGAATGCCACGCGCCGCGGCAGGCTGCCCAGAGAGGAATCCCGAAGGAAGGTGCGGACTTTGTGGGCAGTGGTATAGTCCCGCCGCCAATAATCGGCGAACTCCACCTCACAGCCCAGACGTTCCACCACCGTGCCCAAGGCATAAGCCTGGAGCATCGTGCCGAAATTGGCCACATCGAGGATCGTCACGATGCAGGCCTTACGCTTTTTTTCCATAAACAAGAAACTTATTTTCTGATGCGGTTGACAAGCAGGCGAAGCCGCTTGAAAGAAGAGACCAAGGGACGGAACTGCTTCAGCCGCTCCATCAAGTCGATGCGCAGGTACTGCAGGCGGGGGACACCCGCACGGCAGGCACGGGCCAAGCCTGCACCCCGGGCGTATTCCGAAAGGAAACGGTCCTTTCCCGACGGGCGGGGCGAGGGGCGGCGCAAATTCCAGTTGCCTGCGGCGGCTTCCGCCACCGTACGCTCCTCCACGTCGAGCCGGGAACGCAACTGTTCCCACAGCGCAGCACCCCGGGGCGTATTGGCCAGAACCAGCGAGACTCCTTCGCGGATGCGGAAATGCGTGGCCTCATGCGCCCCCAGCCCCCAGAAGTCGCCTACCGTCAGGTCGCCCACGCGGGGCAGGCGGCTGTAAGGGCAATGGTGGCAATTCTCCCGGAACGACAGGCCCGTGGAAAAAGCCAGGATATAAGGATCGTGGGGCAGGCGGACACGCTTTCCCCCGGAAGAGGGCGCACCGTTTGCGCCGAACCTGTCCCCGAACCGGACACCGAACTGGATCCCGTACTGGATCCCGTACTGGGTTTTCCAGCGGAACTGGACGGACGTGTCCGCCCGCCCGTCCGCCGGAAATCCGGTTGCAGGGTACGACTCCACATCCTCACGGAGCATCCGCCGGGGAGGCACGCCGTGGCAGACCAAGTCGAGGGTATACAGGTGCAGATAGTCCTTGCGCAGGTAGCCCTTCAGCCCGGCCACTTGGCAGGGTGTGCCGCTAAAGAGCACGGGACGGCCTTCTTCCAAGTCTTTCTTCACCGAACGGTACACCAACCCGATTTCGCTCTGCACATATTTGCTGCCTTTCAACTGCCCGAGGCCGGACGGGCTGTCCACCCGCACATGCCGGATCTCGCGGTACGACAGTTGCGCGCAGCCGTACACCACGCCGCCTTGTTCCAAGATGTACCGCCCGGCCACAGTGGCCATGCCGCCCGACGAGCAGCTTGCCCTCTCCCCGCCGTCGAGGCTGGCCGCCGCATACGCGCAGGGAGCCTCGTGGAGCCCTGCCGGATGATGGACAGGGCAGACACGTTCGCAGAGGCCGCAGTCCACACAGCGGGACAAATCGATCTCAGGGTACTCATACCCGCACGCGTCCTCACACACGCTTATCGCATCCCGGGGACAAGCATTCACACAAGCCATGCACCCCGTGCAATCCGCATGTGGCGTAATTATCGAAGAACTGCGCATGAATAGGAAAATATTATAACCTTATCAAGACCCGCTCCAACAAGGTCGGGTTAAGCCGATAGAGAAACCGAAAGCTGTTGAACAACAGAGAATAACGTCCTCCACCCAAAAGATATCCTGTCGACATGATTTCGGCCATATTCTGCTTCAATAATGTCTTGACCTCATCGTATTGATCCCCTGCCACTACAGATTTCAGAAAAAGCCGGTATATAATCAACAAAGAGACCCCTTGATTTAAGCGTACAGCCTGCCAAATCCCATTCTTACCGACCCGCTTCCAGACGAAATGTTCTACACGATCCATTGCATACAGCGAAGTCAAACGCTTGACTGCAAACCTGCCCGTCCCCATTGCCGAGCCCTCACGCCGGATATACTGGTACAAGGCATTTTGAATGGGCCGTATTCTACGGGCACAAAACAAGGCCTTGATCATCATCTCCTTATCCTCGGAATAATAAGTCTGTTCGTCGAAACATATATCGTTTTGTTCCAAAAAAGCCCTGCGGAAAATAAAACCGCCCAAGTGCAGCCGCCGGCCTTTCAGATAACGAACCAGAAGAGAAGAACCGCCCCGGGGCGGGAGAAACGTCTGCACCTTTTTACCCGTGTGCATTGAGAAACCGTACACTGCCACGTCACAATTCTCCCAACGCTCCACATTGCCATAAGAAGACAGATAGTCATCCGCATCTACGAAGTGGACATATTCCCCCCGTGCCGCCCGCAACCCGGCATTGCGCGCGGCGGAAACTCCGCTATTCTCCTGCGCGATGACCCGAATCCGCCCATCCGAAGCCTCCAACCGCCGCAAAACCGGCAAAGTCCCGTCCGCAGAACCATCGTCTACCAGAATCAATTCCCAATCCCCGAACGCCTGTTCCTGCACCGACCGCACCGCCCGCTCCACATAAGGGGCTACATTATAACATGGAATAATAATGGAAAGTTTCATGAGGAAACGGCCTATTTATCAATAGACTTCTGCAATTCGGACAATAAATGAGCAGAATAAGAGCCAGGCTTCATACCCATTTGCTTTTTATATGTCAATTTAAAGAAAGAGGTATCAGATACAATCGCTTTATACCTATTTGGAAGCATTTCCCTCTCTCCATAACGCAGGAAAAATTCCACATATTTATTATTATATGGTACTTTATCCACACATTCTTTTATTGATGGAATACAATCATATCCCACCCGAACAATATTATCTAATAGCAAATAATCTAACCAAATCGACTCATATTTTAGGTATTCCATGAATCCCTTAAAAAGGAACTTGTGCAACATATTTCCACGCTTACCTGACATAAAATAACAACACCAAAGTGATTCTGAAACATTCAAGCCTTCATCCTGCTTCTTTATGGAATAGAAATCACTCTCAAACCAACAATCAGGAATATCTCTTATACACAATATTGTGGCATCAACCCATAAACCTCCCTGTTGGTACAGCAAGGCTGCCCGCAATAGGTCGCTAAAATGTGTGTACGTGATAATCCCTTTCGAAAACTTCTCCTCAATGTAATCAGGAAACGAAACATATTTGCTATAATTCTCCAATGTTACGCAAACAACTTGCCGTCCATTCGAATGTCTTCTCAAAGAGTCCACGCATTTCTTCACTATATCAGGCGCTTTCTCTAAGCCTTGAAGCCAACATACCCATATTTTTTGCTCGTTTTCTGGAAAAGTCTGCAATTCTTCGCGCTGTGTTTCAATGATTAACCCATGCAAAGTTCTCTCCACATACGCTTTTACTTGATCAGAATAACGAGCAAAAAGAACCTTCGAACACCGTTTCATTCCCAAAACATAGGCAAAGCGCACAGCAAAGCCCAAGAAGAAATGCCCCCAGCCCAACAGGGAAACAGTTTGAAGATTCCGCTTTAGGAAACGAGATAGACGAGTTATACTATTATTCATTGCTGATTCTGAAATATTTATATTACAAATTTATAAGGAGCACAAGCACTTTCGCCTGCGTAAATCTTATATAAGAACAACATACTTTGATAACCAAACAGCAACACCCCAAAGAGTTTATACGTTTGCGGCAACCTCTTCCAATGTGAATACACATAATAAAAGAAATAAGACATTACCACAACTCCGGACAAACTATAAAACATAGCCACACGACGCAAATTCATATCGCCCCCCGCTATTACCAAGAAAAGTTGACCGACATAATATATACGGAAATAATTCAGATAATCCATTCCAAACTCCTTATACAACCGTCCACTCACTAAAATAAGGCATAAAACAATTCCGTAATTCATTAACCGGCCATACCCTGTCCCTTCATTCAAGACAAACTCTCCGACAGCATACGACAGCTTATTTGTGTTAAACCCTAAAGATTCTGCCCGAGAAAGATTTAAATCCCCCAAAAAAGAAATCATCTTTTCTAAAGCAGTAGATAGTAGTATTTCCTGAAACAAGACAACAACCAAGAATATTACAAGCAAAACCCATCGCTTTTCTAAAAACATAGGACGTGGGAACACACATAAAAAAGCAATAGGAAGTGCTATCAAAGCAGAATAATGAAATAGAGTAGCACAGATGACACAAAGCAAAAACTTCCATAAAGAACTCCGTTTAGAAGCAAAATCCACTCCCATCAACACAATCATTGCGGCTATGAAATGCCGCAATATATTCATCATACCAAACACCTGCCCTGTCAGGAAAAGAATTAGAACAGCAAAAGACAATAAATAAGGTTTCTTCTCAAAAGCCTTATAAAACAATACTATCTGGATAAAAGCTACAGAAATAAATAGAGCATAAACAGGCAAATGAAAATGCTTTAGTAACCGATTCAACAAGACAAAACCAGGCTCAAATATACCTCCCCATGGCATCCCTGAGGAGGGTTGTAACAAATAACTATAATAATAATTACTATAATCTATTCCAACCTCGTATCGCAAGCCTATCACAATAGAGAAAAGGACTATAGGGAAAACTATTCTCACATTCCAAAAAGAAAAAGAAGACATACGATTACGCAAATAGACCCAACGACCGGTACACCATACCATCGCGGACATCAACCCAATATAAACTACATATGCTAATAGCATTTACTACCTATTTTCAAATACGTTAATCTTGTTCATAACAGCCAAAAGCAAACAGAGCCTTCTCTATCACCTTGTTTCCATAGCTACGGAACAAATGTCCAAGCGAAAGATTCGCGCGAATAAAAGTCCGGGAAGCAGAATCCCGCAAAGCATCGTCTAATACCGTGCTCGTCGCCTCGGTGGATATCTGGTTTATCCAATGGGGACGGACGGCTAACACCCGGACGCCTTGGCGGCGGACATGGATCCAATTGTCTGCCAAATGGAACGGACGGGAAAAGCGCTCCGCCAACAGCCGGGCTGCCGGGCGGTTGATAAGGTAAGAATGCGTATAGTACGCGCAAAACACGCGCTTCAGCCCCCGGCGGAAGCCCGGCCAATACCAATAATGCCCGGAGAGCAGTACAATTGTCGGCCGCCGTGTCCCGGACAAGAGGGCTTCCAGCGGGGCAAAGTCGGGAAGCCGCGTGCCCAAGTCCGCATCGTCCTCCAAAATCAAGGCGGCGCCGTCCTCCGCCGCCGCTATCCGGTTGTAGCAACGCACATGGCTCAGCGTGCAGCCTATCTCGCCCCGCGTCAGGTCGCGCCCATAGTAAGCCTTGGCCCGCTCCCGGTCGAAAGCCCCGAGGACTTCCTCCTCACTCATCTTGCGCCCGTCCACGGCAGGCACGAACTCCGCTTCCAGCTCCGGAAACCGCGCCAACTGCTTCTCCATCGCAGCCCGCCGATCCACGGACTGCTCCAGATTGACTATGTATGTCTTCATCCTTATCAAATTTTCTCCAAATTCGCCTTCAAATAGGCACGCGCCCGCTTTCTCTCTTTATCCAATATTTCTTCCACAGCATCATAATCAACCGGGCTATCGAGTATATGCCCTATATCGGCCCCCCCACGGCTTTCCAAGCCCAAGGACTGCAATAAAGAAGACATCTTCTGCCGGTTGTTCTCCCGGACAAGGGAACAAAACGGCCGATGGGTAATCACCGAAAAGATCGTCCCATGGAACGTATCCGTCACTACATATCGGGCTCCCTTGAACCAAGCCAACACTTCGAAAGGCGTAGCGGGCGCTATGGCCTTGTCACACCACGGATAAGCGGAATAAATGGAATACAACTTCAGCCCCCTGCTGCGGGCAAAAGCCGTAATCCTGCGGATTTCCTCTTTCGACTTAATCCGCCCGGCATACGTATATACTACCATATAAGCCTCCTCACAAGGCAATAGGAAAGACTCGATTTCCGCCGAATAACCATAGACAAGCACCGGATCCAAATGTACCTCCGGGGTAACCCCTGTAAGACGCTCCACGATGGCATACGAATTGGCATCGCGCACCGAAAGGGCTTTCATCGTCTTCAACGTCGCCCCGATCTCCTCGCCAATACCTTGGGCACAAATCTCTTCATAAGTAGTATGCCCGAAAGAAGCCGCATACGAGATTACCCGGTCCGCCCGAGGTATCCGTCCGAACAACTGCGGCGTATAACCCCACGTACAAGCCTGGCAACAATTGAAAACCTCGTCGCTCCCGATGACAGCCAAGTCGTAATGCTCCGGACAAGGCCCGTCCAGCCCCAGCAATGGGAAACTCGACGTAATGCGGGACAGCATTTCGGCATAAAACCTGCGGCTGCGCAACCGGAACAGGAAACTCCCATCCAGCAATGCCCCCGCGATATGCCGGATTTTCTGCAGCGGACTCCTTCGGACAGCATAGCCGGGCAACACGCGCCCCTGCTCGATATCGATGAAATGCACCTCCCCGGCCCCGCACTCCAGCAAAAGCCGCTTCAGCCCATAAGCCTGCAGAAACGACCCATAGTTCGGCACCCGCTGCATGGAGAGGATGCCGACGGTTTTCTTAGCGTTTGTCATCTCTTCAACTTTGACATTACTTTTCGCGCCATCTTGCCCGGGTGGCGCAGGCCCTGGCAGGCCAGTTTCAGATACCGGTATTGCTTATAGACCCTTATGGCTTGGGCAATGGGCACATTTTCATTCCGCAACAGGGAAAGCAACCGTCCCCGTATGGGAGGTTTGCGGGGACTGCTCTCCATCTGCCCTTCGACCACGACTTCCAACGGATGCGCCACCCGTTCGCAATCGCAGGACTTCAGCAATTCCTCGCCCTTTGGCGTGAAAGTCAGCACGGCACTGACTCCATCTTCATCTTCCGCATAGGCCGATCCCCATAAGTCACCGATACGTATATCAGCTGCCGAACAGGCCAGTTTATATTTGCAATGCTCATAACAAGCCCGCCCCAAACAGGTATCGCTCAGGAAAAGCGTGAAAAATGAATCGCCACGGGAGAAGCGGGATGCATAGGAGGTTTTTTTTCCCCTTATTAACAAGTGGTAAGAATCGTGCCAATTTACCTTTTCTTCCGCGCCCCCGATTCCCATCGACCAGCTGTCGTGCCAACCGGTCGTCTTGTTGCGCCAAGAAGCGTAACAGACTTTTCCGGTCGTCTTCTCCACTTCTTGCAAGTATTTCTTCCACAACCACATGGACGGGACTCCATGACAGAAGAAATCCATGAATACAAACCTGTCCTCCATCCGGAATCTCCGGGCATACCGGCGGAAGGAATCAATCTGGCAGGGAGTACCCGTGACCAAATAACACTGTTTCCGGTCAATAGCCCGGAAGCCGTCCACTGTATAACTCTGTATGTATTTGCTCCCGATAGAAGCCACCAATTCTTCTTTGGTTGCGGCTACATAATGTTCGGCGCGGGACAGTTCCGCATTATATCGTACTCCGCAGACTTTATACCCCTTGGAAAGCAACAACTTGCCCAACTCAAACCCTACGCCACCCGAAGAACACTTGCGCCGTACCCGTGAATCCCGGCTCCAAACGGCATAGCTTCCTATGACCGGATTCTGCTGCGAAAGTTCATCGTGCAAGTAGGCACAGACCTCACGGCAAAGCCCGCAGTCCGTACAGGCGGACAGATCTGGGACAGAAGGCTCATAAAAACCTTCACTATTCAAGCCAATATTGATGGCCTTGTGCGCACAGACCGTGGCACAGACCCCGCATCCATAGCAATCGTGGACAGTGGATATGTTCTTCATCGCTTTATTTTTTCATGCACAAGACGGAGGATATAACTCCGTTCCTCCCTCCTCAGTCCAAAAACATATATCGCTGCCGGCACCAGCAGCAAGGAGGCAAACCCCGTCAGGAGCAGCCCGTTCCAAGAACCCGCGATACTGCCCAACCACAACGGAAGCGGCACGGAACATGCCGTCACAAGCAAGACGGACAAGACGACCTCCTTCAAATACCTCCCTGCCGGGAAAGAGATGCGGCGGTACAGGTAGACGATCCGTGCCGCAAGGGCTCCCGCATTGACTACCACGCGGACCACAAGGACACTCTCCGGCGGCATACCCAGTTTCAACGCCACATAACCCAGGGGGAGGCTCAGCAAAATGATACTGCTGATCATCAATTGGTAATTCCGTATGTTCCCCATGGCCTGCACGGCAATCCACAAAGGGGCCGAGAGGGCGTCGAGCAACAGAAAAAGGATGATCAATTCTGAAAATGCAGCCGCATGGGGAGGAACTTCTTTCAACCAGACGGACAACAGGAAATCGCAATTCAACAAGACCGGCAAGGAAAGGAGGAAAAGCAGGAAGTAGGAATATTTCGAACCATAGAACATAAGTTTTTCGAAATGGGCCCGGTCGCCGGCCGCATACGACTTTATGATCTGCGGGTTGAAGGCGGTCTGGAAATTGGACACAAAGCTATATACTGCCTGGCTTACCTGATTGGCTATCCCCATCGCGGCGTTGACCGCCACACCGAAGAAGATATTCAGGACGATCCCAAGGCCTTGCTGCGCCCCGACATTCGCCACACCGCCGAACAGGCTCCATCCGGAGAAACTCATCAGCCTCTTATAGAGGGAAGAATCCCAAAAGAACCGGTAACGGCTGACCGGGAAACGGCGGTTGCAAACGGTTTTGTACAGATACAGCACCAGCAATGCCACTACCGACATCAACAGGGAATAAAGTACCAAGCGGTCGAACCCGTCCAAAAGCAGCGGGAAAACCACCAGCAGGCGGAGCACCACTTCCAATATGCTGATGTACGCATAAAAAGACATACGCTCGTAAGCGATGATGCAGGCATTGTATGGTATCCGGACTATCTGGATGCAGGAAGTCAGCACGGAAAACTGGTAACACCATATCGCCGCAGTTTCCCGGCCGGGAGGGACTTTGATGTAACTCCAGACGAACCACAGGCCAATGGTCTCCGCCAACAACAAAACCAGCGCGGCAATACTCAGATGGGCGGTCATGCTCATGCTGAAGACGCGTTGCACTTCGTGGATGTCTCCGCGACCCAATTCATAATTCAAGAACCGCTGCGTGGCTGAAGCCATCGCGCTGTTCAGGAACGAGAAAAGTACCACCACCCCGCCTACTATATTGTAAATTCCGAAGTCCTCTACACCCAAGGTGTCCAATACGACACGGGAGGTGTAAAGTGTCACCGCCATGATCAGGATCATGCGGAAGTACAGCAGCAAGGTATTTTTGGCTATGCGCTTGTTATCCTGCGAACTCGAATTCATTTAAATATCCAAATCTTCAATATGGCCGTACAGTTTTGGGCCTTTCTATGCTATCCGGGAATTTTCCCTGTACCGGAAATAAATTTCCTTCCGTGTATATGTTTCCGTCCGTACGGGAGGAAATTTTTGTATGTACGTAGGGAAAAACCAAAGGTTCTTTGTTAATTTCGCAGTCCGGCCTCAGGCGGCGGGGAGGTGGAGGGCAAGGGCCGCCTCCAGGCGGTGGCGGAGGGCGTCGCTTGCGGCGGGGAATTGGGACAGGAGGGCTTGGGCCTGCTCTACCAGCTCCGGCAGGCGGC
>CALUJL010000034.1 GCA_944320955.1 uncultured Bacteroidaceae bacterium | reverse complement strand
AACAGCAAAAGGTATTTAATGATATTTAGTAATATAGTTGATTTGTAATAACTTGATTATTATCAACATATTGCAGCTTTGTGAGATTTCTTGATTGTGTAAGTTAAAGTCCCGTCCGCACCGCAAGGCTTCGGAAAAGGAAGTGAGCCAACGAATAAGAAACCCGCAAAATCATCGGTTTGCGGGTTTCTTTCTTTTTCAGCCCATCCCTTAGGCACAATGCCCCCTAACGGCCCACACTGCCGCCGCGGACATCGCGTACGAGTTGTCCTGCCGTCCCAACGAACCGGAACAAGGCTACCGGGAAACAAACCTGTCCGACCGTTTCGCCCTTACTATGGCCGGAGACAGCAATGCCGAAGCCAAGACAAGCAGCCACAGATTGCCAGTCGACGGATCATAGGCCGCAAGGAGCTCTCCCCACGTATGCCCGCCCATCGATCCGGACACGAATTCGAAGACAACGGTCAACGAGAACCAGAATATCCCCATCATCCGGCAGTCACCGGATGTGCAGGTTTTCCCCATTCGCGGAAGCAGAAACCAGGTAATCAGGAAAATGCACCCGCTCAGCACGATTCCGCTTACGGGCAACGCCCACCGCGCCCCAAGAATCCTGTCCCAGACGTATTCCCGCAATCCCCCATTGAGCATCGCCACCGGAACAAAACAAAGCCAAATCATGAGGGAACGCAGGATAAGCGGAATAGCCTTCTTCATCGCATTTCCCCCATCGCGCGCTTGAAATAGAGCATATCCTTCAGAGTCACCCCCTCTTCTACAATCGGGTGGTCATAATGCTTCAGGAAAAAACCGGCTATGGTATGCGAATAGACAAAACCGCAATGCCCGTAAAACGACGTGGTCTTTCGGCTATCGCCCGTACCTGCAAGCAACGTGTGATACCGGCCTCCATAACGACGGCATAAGTACTCTATCATTTTCCGGCCGTATCCTTTCCGCTGGAAGGGAGGGTCGACTGCCAGGTTTTTCAACTCCAGTACCCCGCCGCCCTCGTCCATAACCACAGCTACGGCCAGCGGCTTGTCTGCCGCATCCTGCATCACAAACATTTCGCCCCGGTCCAGATAGCGGTCGACCATGGATTCCTGCTCGTCCCCGATAAGCAGAAGAGGCAAATAGCGCTTCTTGTCTACTATAACCGGCAGGATTCGGATTTGTCCCGCCGCCCATTCTTCTTTCGTAATCCGCATGAAGTGCTCCGTGCGGACATCCCCGAGCGGCGAAACCTTGCCTTCCTCCGTATGGTGGAAACGGAAGCCGCATTTTTCCATTACCCGCCGCGACTTCGCATTGCCTTCGTAGTAGCCGCACCATACGGCAGTTATCCCCAAATCCGCAAAACACCGTTGCAACAGACGGCACACGGCTTCCGGTATCAGCCCCTGCCCCCAATATGGCACGCCTATCCAATATCCTATTTCCGCTTCATCCGCTTTCATCGCGGCACTGTGCAGGCCATCTCCCCGCATAATCCCCACACTTCCGACAGGCTCTCCCGTCTCTTTCAAGACCACGGCGTATGTCTCCGGCGCGGAGAAGACGGTACGAATGATGTGCAGGCTGTCTTCCACAGAGGTATGCGGCGCCCACCCCGCCGCCAGGCCGATCGCCGGATGCCGGGCATACCGGTACAAAGCCTCCGCATCGGCTTCTTCCCAAGGGCGGAGCAGCAGGCGCCGGGTAGTCAGGGGGCTTGTATTCTTCATCGCATTGCTATCTGTTTCCATCCGCATCCGTTCAGAGCGTGACGCCGGTCTTGAATATGGCAAATCCGGAATCGCCGCGTGATTCATTGCAAGTGGGTTGCCCGTCTGCCACCCTGCAGACGAACTGCACGAAACGGTCGCACAGGCTGTCGAGGCTGTCCTCTTCGAGCAAAGTGCCGGCATCGAAGTCGATCCAATGCGACTTGTGCCGATAGAGGCGGCTGTTGGTAGAGACCTTCAGGGTAGGCACGAAGGTCCCGAAAGGAGTCCCGCGCCCGGTGGTGAAGAGCACCAGCTGGCATCCGGCCGCAGCAAGAGCGGTGGCCGCCACAAGGTCGTTGCCGGGCGCGCTGAGCAGGTTGAGCCCCGGACGGGACAGGCGGTCGCCATAGGCCAGCACATCGCGCACGGCCGACGTACCGGCCTTCTGGGTACACCCCAGGGACTTCTCTTCGAGGGTCGAGATGCCGCCGGCCTTATTGCCGGGCGAAGGATTCTCGTAGACGGGCTGCCCCTGGCGGATGAAGTAGTCCTTGAAACCATTGATCATGGCCACCGTCTTATCAAAGAGCTCCCTCGTGGCACAACGGTCCATGAGGAGCGTCTCCGCGCCGAACATCTCGGGCACTTCGGTCAACACGGTAGTACCGCCCAGTGCCACAAGCCGGTCGGAAAAAGCGCCCAGCAGGGGATTGGCCGTAATGCCGGAAAAACCGTCGGACCCGCCACACTTGAGTCCCACGCGCAGAGCCGACAGGGGAACGGGCGTGCGCTTGTCCTCCCTGGCTATGGCGTACATCTCGCGCAGGAGGCTCATGCCGCAGGCTATCTCATCATCGACTTCCTGACAGACCATCAGGCGTATCCGCGAAGTATCGTATTCGCCCAACATCTCCCGAAAGGCTTCGGGACGGTTGTTCTCGCAGCCCAAGCCTACGATAAGGACGGCGCCGGCATTGGGATGAAGCACCATGTTCCGCAATATCTTGCGCGTATTCTCATGGTCATCGCCCAACTGCGAGCAACCGTAATTGTGCGTAAACGCCCTGATGGCATCGACGCCTTTCCCTCCGGTCTCGGTTTTCAACAAGGCAGCCAGTTTCCCGGCTATGCCATTGACGCAACCGACAGTGGGGATAATCCATATCTCGTTTCTTATCCCCACGTTTCCGTCCGGGCGGCGATAGCCCATAAAAACCGGGGACACGCCATGACATTGCGCTTCCGCCAGGGAAACCGGATGATAGGCATAAGCCTGCACACCCGCGAGGCAGGTATGGATATTCTTCTCATTCACCCATCCTCCCCGCGGTATCGGGGAAGAAGCAACGCCGATACGGCTACCATATTTTATTACCTCGCGCCCCGGCTGCAGTGCTTCTAAGGCAAACTTATGCCCGGCAGGTATCTGCTCCACCAGAGGGAAACGACTCTCTCCTGCCGCTACAACAGTCCCTTCCGGCAACGTGGCGAGCGCCACCGCCACGTTGTCGGAAGGAGAAATCTGAATATATTGTTTCATGGAATTGCCACACTCTATTTGTCTCTTTTCGTCATTTCCCCGCCACATGCTCCCCGAGATATTGCGAGACAGCCGCAAGCATTCCCTGCTTGTCGATCAGCGACAAATATTCTTCGAGCTTGTCGGTCAGTCCCGGCAGACGATTCAGGTCTTCTCCCCAGATGTCCCGGGCAGCCAGCACGCCTTCTGCAATCCGGCGCAGGTCGGGCTGTTGCCACAAAGCGCTGAGAAGCGCCACGACCTCCGGAGCATCGTTGGGCTGTATCGGCGCGCCGTCGGCGCGCGTTCCGCCCCGGTAATAAGTGATGATGGCGGCCAGGCCCAGCACGAGCCCATCGGGAAGATGCCCGAAACGCTCCAGATAGGTTTTCAGGCCGGGCAGGTCGCGCGTGGCGTATTTCGAGAAAGCATTCAGCATGATGGACGTAACCTGATGGTCGACGAAGGGGTTCGTGAAACGCTCAAGCACACTGTCGGCAAAATGCCTCAATTCTTCTTCGGGCAAATCAAGCGTAGGCATCAGTTCGTCATACATGACCCGGTGGATGAATGGCCCTACGACCGGATGCTGGCAGGCATCGCGCACAATGTCGATGCCCGACAGCCAGGCGACGGGTGCAAGCACGGTGTGCGGACCGTTGAGCAACGTCACCTTTCGTGCATGATAAGGAGCTTCTGACGGTACAAAGAGTACGTTCAGTCCTGCCTTGTCTGCCGGGAATTCTTGTGCCACGGCCTGCGGCGCCTCGATGACCCACAGATGAAAAGCCTCGCCTTGCACTACCAGATTGTCATCATACTGCAACTCTTCCTTGATGCGGTCGATGTCTTTTCTGGGAAATCCCGGCACGATGCGGTCTACAAGAGTGGCATAGACAGCGCAGGCGTTTTCAAACCAGTTCCTGAATGCATCGCCCAATTGCCAAAGCTCGATATATTGTCCGATGACCTCTTTCAATTTGTGGCCATTCAGGAAGATCAGTTCGCACGGAAATATTATCAGCCCCTTCTGCATGTCACCCTTGAAATGGCAGAAACGCCGGTAAAGCAGTTGGGTCAGCTTGGCGGGATAAGAGGCTGCCGGACGGTCGTCCGGTTTGCAGTCCGGGTCGAAAGCGATGCCTGCTTCTGTCGTATTGGAAATGACAAACCGTATCTCGGGCTGCTCGGCCAATGCCATAAAGGCGTCAAAATCCGAATAAGGATTCAGCGCACGGCTGATGACGTCGATCATGCGGTAAGAATCGACTACCTGCCCGTTGTCCAGTCCCTGCAGATTGACGTGATAAAGCCCGTCCTGGCTGTTGAGCACATCTACCATCCCGTTCCTGATGGGCTGCACGACTACGACACTGCCATTAAAGTCTGTTTTCTCATCCATATTGGATATGATCCAATCGACAAAGGCTCTCAGGAAATTCCCCTCGCCGAATTGTATGACGCGCTCCGGGCGCTGCACCTTTTGTGCCGTTTGCTTGTTTAGAGGTCTCATGATTTTTCCAGTTTTAAAATTCCACTAATATACGAAAGACCTTCCCCGGATTTTCCGACCATTCCCGCAATGCCGCCCCGGCCTGCTCAGGAGAAACGACACGCGTGATGAACTGTTCTACCGGACAGCTTCCGCGGCGCAGATATTTGATGACGGCAGCGAAATCCGCCGGCAGGGCATTGCGCGAACCTCTGATGTCCAATTCTTTCTGAACGAAATACTTGGTCTGAAAAGATACCTCGCTCTTTGCATAGCCGATGCAGACCACCCGACCTGTAAATGCCACCTCGTCGACCGCCGTAACGTAGGTAGCAGGACTCCCCACTGCCTCTATCACGACATCAGGGCCGGACCCTGAAGTAATCGTCTGCAGACATCCGTGCAAATCCTCGGCCTTGGAATTTATAACATAGGCGGCGCCTATCTGTTGCGCCAGTGCCAATTTCTCGTCATCGAGGTCCACAGCAATGACGGTGGCGCCGCGCAATGCTGCGCGCACTATAGCTCCCAAGCCGATCATGCCGCACCCTATCACCATCACCGTATCACTATCCGTGACACATCCACGCGAAACAGCATGAAACCCTACGCTCATCGGCTCGATAAGAGCACATTCGCGTGTGGAAAGCCCTTCTGCCGGGATGACTTTCTGCCAAGGCATCACTATATATTCGGTCATCGAACCGTTGCGCTGCACGCCCAGAGTCTCATTGTCGCGGCAGGCATTGACCCGCCCGTTCCGGCACGAGGCACATTTGCCGCAACTGGTATAAGGATTAACCGTAACGGCCATGCCCTTCGCATACGCCTCGGGCACACCCTTTCCTGTCTCCTCTACGATGGCGCCTATCTCATGTCCGGGAATAACCGGCATCTTCACCATAGGATTACGCCCGAGAAACGTGTTCAAGTCCGAACCGCAAAACCCGACATGCTTTACGCGCAACAAAATTTCTCCTTCGCCTACTGTCGGTTTCTGAATGTCCGTTACGACAACCGTTCCGGGCTCTGATATCTTAACTGCTTTCATTTCCTTTCTTTCCTTATTATATTAAGTTCATTAAGTCGATTCTGTTTTTTTTAAAGGCCGAACAAGCTCAATCCACTACCCGATAGCCTTTCCAGCCATAGTACGCACAAAAAACAAAGCATACCAGCGGAATCCAGTAAGCAATGGCATAAGCCTCCGGAAAATGATTCATGAAAAAGGCTGTCAGTTGAGGCAGGCAGGCATTGCCGATGATGGCCATCACGAGAAAAGCCGAGCCACTCTTGGTATCTTTCCCCAGGCCGGTAATCGCAAGAGCGAACTGTGTCGGATACATGATGGACATGAAAAATGAAATACCTATCATGGCATACAGTCCCACCATGCCGCCATATTGCATGATCACGCCGCATAAAGCGACATTGATTACAGCATATACCATCAGCATCCTTTGGGGCCGGAAACGCGCCATCAGGCCGGTACCGATCCAGCGCCCCAAGAGAAAAGCGAGCATATAGAAGCCGAAAAAGGTGGTAGCCTGCGACTCCGGGATGCCCACGTACGTGCAACAGTAGACCAGGAAAAGGCTGTTGATAGCCGTCTGCCCGCCATTATAAAAAAACTGGCTGATGACACCCCAGCGCAAATGGCGTCTTTTCAGTACCCCGAAGTTTATTAGCGGCCCGTCGTTGCTCTTCTGCTCTTCCTCGGGAATAGCCGGTAAACGATAGAAGAAGATGATTACCGCAATGAGTATGAGCAGGCCGGCCAGAAAGAGGTAGGGCATCTTCATGGCATCCGTCTCAAACTGGATATATCCCTCCCATCCTCCGGGATAGTCCAGCGGCAAAGTCTCGCGGGTATAGTGCTGCCCACTAAGTATCAGCTTACTCAGAAACATGGCAGAGACAAATGCGCCCAGACCGTTGAAGGACTGTGCCAGATTCAAACGCCTGGAAGCTGTTTCGGGCGAGCCCAACACCGTCACATAAGGATTGGCGGCTGTCTCAAGGAAGCACATGCCCGTGGCAATGACAAAGAATATGCCGAGATAAGCCCAATAAGACTTGACAATAGCCGCAGGAAAAAACAGAAGCCCCCCCACGGCCGCCAGCAGCAAACCGAAGATGATGCCCGACTTGTAACTGAACCGCTTCATGAACATCGCGATGGGAATAGGGAAAATGAAGTATGCCAACCAATACGCCGTCTCCGTGAAAGAGGCCTCGAAAGGATTCAGTTCGCACGTCTTCATCAGCTGCCGAATCATGGTCGGCAAGAGGTTGCTGCTAATAGCCCACAGGAAGAAGAGGCTGAATATCAGCACAAGCGCTACAAAATGCCGGTTGTTTTTCATTCTGACATGTTTTTAATGTAAGGTAATTCGGGCAGTATTCCAAAACCATAGAAAGAACGGGCATTCTCTCCCAGGAACATTCTCTTCTCCTCATCCGATAGTTCGGTGGTCTTGAGTACAAAATCATACGACATACGGTACGTGATGGCCGTAATCGTACGGGGATAGTCGGAACCCCACATCAGCTTGTCCATACCCACCTCGTCGGCAGCCTGCCGGATGGCCCTGACCGCCCCGGCAAAGGGATAAAACTCATCGTTGAAAAGCCAGGTGATTCCGCCGGATTCGATGCGTACATTCGGATGCCGCGCCAGCCGTATCTGCGCCAGCCATCCGGGGCGGGTCACCATCCCGAAGTGGCCGACAGCCACTTTGAGTGCGGGACATTCGGCAATGACTTCCTCCATCTCTCCAGTCTGCGTATCGCCATCCGCAAGGTCTATCGACAGTATCAGTCCGCGCTGCTCCATCATGCGGAACATCTGCATCATCTCGTCGCTGACCAATGAAACCCTTCCCTGCGGCGTCACCAGCCGTTGGGCGGGAATCTTGATGGCCTTGAAGCCGCGGTCGGCTAGGCCTACGGCTTGCGTATAGAAGCCGGGCCGGCGAAACTCACACATGCCGCAGACAAAGAAGCGGTCGGGATACTTCTTCGCCACGCGTTCCAGGTAATCATTCTGGAACCCGTCGATAAACTCTTGCGTGACCACAGCTGCCGACACCTGCGCATAATCCATATTCGACAGAAATATTTCTGCCGTATTGCGCCCGTCAGTCATAAAGGGGGGCAACATTTGCCGCACTTCGCCCATAAACAGCGAGCGCCCATTGTCGAGCGTGCGCACCGGCAGACCGTCGACCTCCGTGTCCTGCCACAGCCACAGATGGGAGTGAGCGTCTATCAGGATATTTTTCAAGGTATTCATCGGTTCTTACTCCTTACGAATTAGCCCAGCTGACACGCTGCTGGTCGCCGATGATGTCCTTCACCTTCTGAACCAACTCCCAGTCTATCGGTTCTTCTATGTACTGCAGGTTTTTCAATACATTCTGCGGATTAGCAGAACTGAACAGCGTCGTGGATATGCGCGGATTGCTTACGGCATACTGCATGGCAAGCTTCTCGATGGGATATCCCTGTGAAGCGCAATATTCCGCCGCCCTTTTGCAAGCCTCCACCAGCGGCGCCGGCGCTGGATGCCAGTCGGGCACTCCCCGCTGCGACAGCAGTCCCATGGACAACGGCGAGGCATTGATGATGCCGATGCCTTTTTCTTCGAAATAGTCCAGATAATCGGCCAGTTTGTCATCATTGAGCGAATAATGGCAGAAGTTGAGCACCGTCTCCACCGTGCCGGCCGGTACCCGGTCGATGACCCATTGGAGATTTTCGAGTTGCAGATCGGTGATGCCCACATGGCCCACCACGCCCTTCTCCCGCAATGCCACCAGGGCAGGCAAAGTCTCGTCCACCACTTGTTGCAGGTCGGCAAACTCTATGTCGTGCACATTGATCAGGTCGATGTAGTCGACGTGCAGGCGCTCCATGCTTTCATATACGCTTTCCGTCGCGCGCCGGCCGGAATAGTCCCAGGTGTTGACGCCATCGTGCCCGTAGCGCCCCACTTTCGTCGAAAGCAGGTAAGCATCGCGCGGCAACTCCTGCAATGCCTTGCCCAAGACCGTCTCTGCCTTGTAGTGCCCATAATAAGGGGAAACGTCTATAAAATTGATTCCGTTGCGTACGGCCGTAAAAACAGCCTCTATGGCTTCCGCCTCACGGATCGAATGAAAAACACCTCCCAATGAAGAAGCTCCAAAACTCAGACGCGACACTTTCATGCCCGTCTTACCACAAATCGAGTATTCCATAATATAGTATCTAAATTGAAATCCGCTGCAGGGACTCTCCCGAAGCAGCTAAAAAAACATAAATCCATCAGTCATCATACAGGTAGAACATGCGTTCCATCATTTTCCACTTTTCCGAAGAAGTGCTCGAAGGTGCACATTCCTGGAAACGCGCCACATGCTCTTCCCACTCCTGCTGGCGCGGCAGGCAGGCCAACCGGGCCATTGCCTCGTCCCAGTCGAAGTCGAGGGGCGTCTCGACTATCATGAAAAGCGTAGACCCGAGTATATAAATCTCCATTTCCAGAATGCCGACCGAACGGATGCCCGCCCGGATCTCCGGCCAGGCTTCCGCCCGGCTGTGAATCCGCCGGTATTCCGCTATCAGCTCCGGATTGTTTTTCAGGCTGAGCGTCTGGCAATATCGCTTGACCGGCTCATTGTATTTTCTGACAGTATATCCTTTTTTCATAATAAGACCTCGTTTTTTAATATTGCAAACATAGCTCTTGTTCCGAGAAAAAGCATTGGAGATTTTCATCATCTTATGGGACAATATCGGCATTTTACGCCAACAATCCTAAAAAGGCTGCGAAAAACAACCGCAAGCTACTTGGCAACCATACGGATCAGGTTGCGGTTTGCGTCGTGCAGGTCGCGGTCGCTCTCTATGCTCTTTATGTAAATCAGCGTAGTCTTCAGCGAGGTGTGGCCCAAAGCCTTCGAGATCACCCCGAGGTCCGTGCGGTTGCGGAACGCGAGGCTGGCCCAAGTGTGGCGCGCCACGTAGAAAGTCAGCGGGACCTGCAGGCCGATCCGCCCGCCCAGTTCCTTGAGCAGGCGGTTGTAGTAGCACTCCCGCGAGCGGTATTGCCGGTGGCTCTCCAATTCGTCTGCCGAGGTCAGGATGGGGAATACGTAGGCGCGCTCCGGCGATGCGTAGCGGCCGATGATTTCCTCCATACATTTCTCCAGCTTGATACGGATTTCCTGATGCGTCTTGTGCCGCCGGTAGACCAGGAAACCGTCCTTCAGCTGTTCGCCCCGCAGGTAGGCCATGTCGATGAAAGACATCCCGCGCGAATAGAAGCTGAAGAGAAACAGATCGCGCACGAGCGCCAGTTTCCCCTCTTCCTCGGAGAGGGGCAGGTTCTTCAGTTTTTGCAGATAGAGGGCAGGAATGGCCCGCTTGTTCGTCTCGTGGACTTTGGAATAAACGGGGCGGAAGGGATGGCGGTCCCACACCAGTTCCTCGGCGACGGCCTGATTGTAGGCCGAGCGCAGCGACCTCATGTAGCAGGACACCGTGTTCAGCCCCACCCCCTCGGCCACGAGCCATTCCTGATAGGCTCGCAGGCGGGAAATCGTGAGCCGCTCGAACGGAATGGCCCCGCCCCCGCCCCAGAAGCGCTGGAGCGACTTCAGCGCGGTGTAGAGGCTGGCCGCCGTGTTGCAGCGCTTGTTGGCCCGCAGTTCCTTCACTTTTTCGAGTGCATAGACTGCGAAATCGGTTATCAGAGGCCGCTCGAACGAGGAAGTCTCTCCCGCCGCCTCCGATGCACCTGCACTGCCGTCCATGCCCGCGCGCAGACTCTCCAGCACCTCCGGCGAGAGGCTCTGCTTCAGGGCATGCCGCACCGTGCCGGGCAGCTCGTCGTCCAACTTTCGGGAAAAGGCTGTCCACACGCGCTCGGCCCACTCCTCGGCCCGGGGAAGAAGTTTCTCACCCGTCCGCTCCGGCATTTCTCTACTTGCGCCCGCCTCCCGCCGGAAAATCCTGCGCAGCAAAGCACGCAATCGGCCCAAAACTTCCATATCGCATCGCATTTAAGAGGTGAAAATGCGGGCAATATAGAGGTTTCGGGCCGAAAAGACTGTAAATGCAGGAGTCCGGCTTCCTAATTTTCAGTCACGAAGGTCGTAATCGAGCGCGGCGGCAGGACAGCAGCCTCCCCGCTCTCCAAAGTTCCTGCCGGGGCAAGGCTCTCGCCCAGCCGGTCTGAAGTGCGGTAGAGGCGCCACGTTTTCCGCCCGGAAGCTCCGGACAGGGAGAAACGGAAAGGTTTTTCTGCCTCGGAATAGTTCAAGACCACGAGCACCCACTGCCCGCTCCGGTTGCGGTAGGCCGAACACATCACGCCCCGCGGGTCGGTTTCCCCCTCGGGCACCACCCTGCCGTCCGCCCCCTCCGCACGGACGGCATAGCGCACAGCGCCGGGGCGGACAAAGCGGCTGTAGTTGCCCAGCGCCCACAGCAGTTTCGAGTCCTGCAGGTAGCCGTCTTTTGCATCGCCGGGCTCTGCACGCATGTAGAGGAGGCCGTCCTTATAGTCGCCGCCCGCGGCCCGCCACCACTGCCAGCTGCGGGCATCGGCACAGACGAGGTCGTGGTGGACGATGCGCGCCACGTAGAGCGCCGTCTTCATCGTGGAGTCGAAGCCGCCCCCGCCGCCGATTTCCTCGTCGTTGCCCATGATGCAAGTCTCCGTCTGCCAGAAGTCTACCCCGTACTTGCCCATCGAGTCCCTCAGCGCGCAGCGGTATCCGCGCAAGGCCTCAAGGGGCGTGTTGGTCCAGTAGCTGTGTCCGGCCATCAGGTGCGGCACATTGGGCAGATTGCCCACGTAGGTCTCCGCACTGTCCGGGCAGAAGAAGCTCCGGATGGCATATCCCCGCTGCCAGCCGGCCATGTGTTCGCCCATCATGCAGCGGTAGTCGGAAGACTCGTTGACCAGAATCTTCGTCGGGAGCCCCCGCCGGAGAAATTCGGCACTGATGAGACGCACGGCGCGGGCTATTTCGCGCTGGGTGGCGGGAGTTCCCTCCTGTTTCGGGCCGGTCCAGTTCCAATGGCCGTCGGGTTCGTTCACCGGGCACAGGTAGTCGAAGCGAATCCCCTCCTCGCGCTCCAGACCTTCCACCACTTCGCCCAGGAAGCGGGCAAAGTCGTCGTAGCAGTCTTCCCGCAGGTTGAAGGTTCCGCCCCGCCCCGTATTCGTGGCCAGCCCGTTTTGGGTGAAATAGACGGGCGGCGAGTTGAGAAAGGCAAGGAAGTAGGGCACGCCCCGCTCCTTGGCCATCCGGAGGAAGGCCCGCTGCCCCGGCTGGCGGCTCCAGTCGTACGTCCCGTCGGCCTGCAGGAAGCACTCCGTGCGCGTCCCCCGGTTGATCTGGCTTGCCCGCCCCTGCCCGGCGCTGCCCGCGCCCACATTGAAGCGCCAGAGGGAAAGCCCGATGCCGCGGGGCTTGCCTTCGGCATCCGTCTCCAGGCTGAAGAGCCAGTCGGCCGCCTGGCGGCATTTGGCCTCGGGCCACAGCCCCAGCTCCTGCATGCTCCAGGCGTCGGAAGCCCCGAAACAGTCTATTGTCTGCCGCGCCGCCCCGGTGTCCACCACATAGCGCGCCACTTGCTCCTGCCCCGTGGCGGCAGAAGGAAAAGAAGAAGTAAGAAACAGGGCGGCGCCCACGGCCCATTGCCCCAATGATTTGCCCATAAAGTATTTGGTTTTTGCTGTTCGTAATGTCGGAAAAGGGACGGAAAAGCCTTCCGCCCCCTCCTCTTGTGAGACCATGCAGGGAGAAAAAGGTTTAACCCCGAACTGTCGCATCGGGAAGACAAATCCAATCGGGAGCAGCCCCCCTTGTTCCGTTCCCCAAGCACTTTTCGCAAAAAGTGCTGCCGCGGTTTGCAAAAAGCCCAAGGACTTTTCCGAAAAAGCCCTGCCGCTTTCCTGCCCGGCACAGAGCGGTTTGGCAAAGATTTTGCTGCACTTGGGTCAAAAAAACACTGGACATTATGGAAAACGAGAAGGAAAATAAAAACCGGGAGGAAGCACAAGACACCACTCCTCAGGAAGAACAGACTGAAAACGTGCAGAATAAAGACGCCGAAACGGCCGACGAGTCCCCAAAGGAACAGACGGAAGAAGCTGCGGAAGGCGCTGCCGAAGAAAACTCCATAGAGAAAGACCTGGAGCAGGCTCATGCCGCATTGGCAGACATGAATGACAAATATTTGCGTCTGTCTGCCGAGTTCGACAATTTCCGCAAGCGCACGCTCAAGGAAAAAGCCGAGCTCATCCTGAACGGGGGGGAGAAAACCATCGTCAGCCTGCTCCCCGTGGTAGACGACTTGGAGCGCGCCCTGGACAACATGGAGAAAGCCACGGATGTGGCTGCCGTAAAAGAGGGCGTGAACCTCATCTATCAGAAATTCCTGAAGGCCTTGGCGCAAAACGGAGTAAAACAGATAGAAACCGACCGGCAGGCGCTCGACACGGACTTCCACGAGGCCATCGCCCTGGTGCCCGCCCCCACGGAAGAGACGAAGGGAAAAATCATAGACTGCGTGCAGAAAGGCTACATGCTGAATGAGAAAGTAATCCGCCACGCCAAGGTAGTCGTCGGGCAATAATCCTCTTTTCCATTCTTTCCACATAGTAAAATATAGAAGAAGTATGGCAGAAAAAAGAGATTACTACGAGGTCCTCGGCGTGAGCCGCACGGCAAGCGACGCGGAAATCAAGAAGGCCTATCGCACGATGGCCATGAAATACCACCCCGACCGCAATCCGGGCAACAAAGAGGCTGAAGAAAAATTCAAGGAAGCAGCCGAAGCCTACGACGTACTGCGCGATCCGGAGAAACGCAAGCGCTACGACCAGTTCGGCCATGCCGGGATGGGCGGCGCCGGCGCAGAAGGATTCGGCGGATTCGGCGGCGCGGGAGGCATGTCGATGGACGATATTTTCTCCATGTTCGGCGACATCTTCGGCGGACACTCGGGATTCGGCGGATTCGGCGGCGGAAGCCGGGGCAGCGCCCAGCAACGGGTACACCGCGGCTCCGACCTGCGCGTGAAAGTACGGCTGACGCTGAAGGAAATAGCCACCGGCACGGAGAAAAAGTTCAAGGTAAAAAAATATGTGCCCTGCGAGCACTGCCACGGCAGCGGCGCCGAAGGCGGATCGGGCATGGACACCTGCCCCACCTGCCACGGCAGCGGCACGGTAGTCCGCACGCAACAGAGCATGTTCGGCACGATGCAGGTGCAAAGCCCCTGCCCCACCTGCGGCGGCGAGGGCAAGGTGATACGCAACAAGTGCCACTTCTGCGGCGGCGAGGGCATCGTCTACGGCGAAGAGACCATCAGCGTGAAGATTCCCGCAGGCGTAATGGAGGGAATGCAGCTCTCCATGGACGGAAAGGGCAACGCCGGGAAACGCGGCGGCATACCGGGCCGGCTGCTCATCCTCGTGGAAGAGGAGAAACACCCGGAACTCGTGCGCGACGGCAACGACCTGGTCTACAACCTGCTGCTCCCCTTCCCGACAGCCGCGCTGGGCGGATCGGTGGAGATACCTACGATCGACGGGAAGGCCATCGTGAAAGTAGAACCGGGCACGCAGCCGGGCAAAATCCTGCGCCTGCGCGGCAAAGGACTGCCCGAGGTCAACGGCTACGGCGTAGGCGACCTGCTGATCAACGTGAGCATCTACGTGCCGGAAACGCTCTCCAAGGATGAGAAGGCACTTGTGGAAAAACTGAAGGACGCCGAGCACTTCAAGCCCTCGCTCAGCGTGAAAGAAAAAATCTTCCGCAAGTTCCGCAACTTCTTCGAATAGTCCTTTCCCTGTTTCATAAACACATGCACGCCCGTTTTCTGCCTGCAAATGCAGAAAACGGGCTTATTTTTCCTTAAAAGAGAACCTTCCCATTGACGAAACAAGACATTACTCCTAAATTTGCTACCCGGACAGCAATCAAAATCTTATCATTTCGAATCATGAAAACCACAATCTCTACGCTGCTCGCAGCAGCAACCCTGCTCTTTTCGCCAGCACTGGAAGCACAAGACACTCCCGCCGATTCCCAGCAGCGGCCGCACCGCCGCATACAGGCGGAAAACATCCGGAATCCCGGCACGCACGACCCCGTGCTCATCCGCGAGGGAAACCGCTACTACCTCTTCGCCACGGGCATGGGCATCAGCGTGCTCTCGTCCGAAGACCTGAAGACCTGGCGCCGCGAGCCGCCCGTCTTTCGCGAAGCCCCCCGGTGGGCAGTGGAAAAGATACCGGGATTCCGGGGACATATCTGGGCGCCGGACATCCTGTTCCACAACGGGCGCTACCACATCTTCTACTCCTGCTCGGCTTTCGGCAAGAACACCTCGGCCATCGGCCATGCCTCCACGGAAAGCCTCGACCCGGAAAATCCGAAGTACGGATGGACGGACCACGGCATGGTGCTCCAGTCCGTCCCCAACCGGGACAACTGGAACGCCATCGACCCCAACATTATCATAGACGAGGACGGCACTCCCTGGATGGACTTCGGCTCCTTTTGGGGCGGCATCAAGATGGTACGGCTGAACCGTGAGGACTTCTCCGTGGCCGAACCGCAGGAATGGCGCACGCTGGCAAGCCGCTCCCGATCTACCCTGCCCGACGGCCGGCAGTCGCGCGACGGCGCCATCGAAGCCCCCTTCATCATCCGAAAAGGAGACTACTACTATCTGTTCGTTTCCTTCGACTATTGCTGCCGGGGCAACGAGAGCAACTACAAAATAGCCGTGGGACGCTCCGAAAACGCGGACGGCCCCTACCTCGACCGCGAGGGGAAACGCATGGACCGCGGCGGGGGCACAATCCTCCTGCAGGGCAACGACGAATGGGCCGGCGTAGGCCATTGCGGCATCCTGCAAGACGGCGGGACGGACTATCTGGTGGCCCATGCCTACGTGCGGGCAGAGAACGGCGCTTCGCGCCTCGTGGTCCGCACACTCGACTGGGAAGACGGCTGGCCGGTAATACGCTGAATGCCACATTGCTGACGCATCTTCATTCCACAACCTCTACACCTATAATAAAAATGGACCGGGAAATTCACCCCAACCGCAGGAACCGGCTGTTGCAAAAGGCGCTATGGCTGTTCCTGCTGCCGGCCTGTCTGGGCGTACAGGCCAAAGAGAAAATCGAAAACCGCCCGAACGGCGTGCAACTCGACACGCAAGAGGGGAAACTTGCCGTAGAGTTCGTCAGCGAAGACATCGTGCGCATACGGTTTACGAAAGCAGGACAATGGACGGGAAACGGCACCATTGTCTGCCTGCCGCGTACGCCGGAAGACGTAAACCTCCGGCGCAGTACCGAAGGCAACACGCTCCGGCTGGCCTCCGACAGCCTGAAACTGGACATTTCCCTCTCCACGGGAAGCATTGCCTTCTTCGACGCCCGGACCGGGCAGCAACTTCTTTCCGAAGAGGCTGCCGCCCCCTACTCCGGGGAGAAGACCTATATCGAAAAAGTCACCTACGACGAGTCGACGCGCCGCAAGGAAGAGACGGCCAACGGGGTGCGGTGGATAGCCGATGTGGCCCGGCGGGACACGCTGGGCACAAGCTGGAAATACCGGATCCGCTTCGACTTTTCCGATGCGGGCAACCTCTACGGGCTCGGTTCGCACATGGAAGACTACATGAACCTGAGGGGAAAAAAGATGTACCTCTGCCAGCACAACCTGAAAGCCGTAGTCCCGGTGCTCGTTTCGAGCAACGGTTACGGCCTGCTCTTCGACGCCGGATGCAGCATGCTCTTCGACAACGAGGCGGGCGGCGAAGGCTGCATGGAACTGGAGGCAGCCCCGGAAATCGATTTCTACTTCATGAAAGGAAGCCGGATCGACCAAGTTGTGGCCCGATACCGGGAACTTACGGGCCACTGCCCCATGCTTCCCAAATATATGTTCGGGTATATCCAGTCGAAGGAGCGCTACAAAAGTTCGGAAGAGCTGATATCCGTAGTCGAACAATACCGCCGGCTGCAAATTCCGCTTGACCTTATTGTCCAAGACTGGAACTATTGGCCGCAGGGATGGGGATATATCAAGATGGACCCGCGCTACTATCCCGACCTCAAGCACCTGACGGACACCATTCATGCCATGAATGCCAAACTGATGGTATCGATCTGGCCCAATCCCAGCAACTGCCCCCAGGCCGACGACTTCCGGGAGAAAGGATATCTGCTGGAGTCGGAGCTGGCATACGACGCATTTTCCCAGAAAGCGCGCGACTACTATTGGCAATACGTGGACCGGGAATTCTTCCAAAACGGCTTCGATGCCTGGTGGTGCGACTGCACCGAACCGGTCGATGCCGACTGGGCAGTCATGCCGGAGGGCTACGGATGGGACAGCCACGAGGAACGCTGGCAGAGAAACACCCAGCTGCTGAACGAAACCCTCGGAGCCGAACGGGCCAACCTCTACAGCCTCTATCACTCGAAAGGCATCTACGAAAACCAGCGGAACACCAGCGCAGAGAAAAGAGTGGCCAACCTGACCCGCTCCTCCTATGCCGGGCAACAACGCTACTCCACCATCACCTGGAACGGCGACACCTATGCCTCCTGGCAATCCTTTGCCCGCCAGATTCCCGCAGGGCTCAACTTCATGGCCACCGGCTGCCCCTACTGGACGGTCGACGCAGGCGCTTTTTTCACCCGGAAGTCCGGCCAGTGGTTCTGGGACGGCGACTTTCCACAAGGAGTCTCCGACTTGGGCTACAGAGAGTTCTATACCCGAATGCTGCAGTACGCCACCTTCCTGCCCCTCATGCGCAGCCACGGGACCGACACGCCGCGCGAGATATGGCGGTTCGGCAAGGAGGGCGAACCCTTCTACGAGGCAATCGCCTCCAGCATCAGGCTCCGCTACCGGCTGCTGCCCTACATCTACTCGCTGGCCGGACAAGTGACGCAGAAAGACTATACCCCGGCACGCCTCCTGGCCTTCGACTTTCCCCACGACCCGAAGGTCTTCGACCTGAAAGACGAATACATGTTCGGCCCCGCCCTGCTCGTCTGCCCCGTCACGGAACCGATGTACTACGGCCCCGGCTCCCAAGCGTTGGAAAACACCCGGAAGTCACGCCAAGTCTACCTGCCCGCCGGACGGCAATGGATAGACTTCTGGACCGGCGCGAAGTACGAAGGCGGGCAGACCCTCGCCGCTTCCGCACCGATAGAGCGCATCCCGCTCTACGTGGCCGCAGGGTCGATTATCCCCATGGGGCCGGTCGTGCAATACACCGGAGAGCAAAACGGGAAAACCCTGACGCTCCACATCTATCCGGGCCGCAACGCGGAATTCCAACTCTACGAGGACGAAGGAGACAACTACAACTATGAAGAGGGGCGCTTCGCCACCATCGGCCTCAAGTGGAACGACTCGAAGCAGACGCTGACCCTCGGCCGCCGCTCCGGCAGCTATGAAGGCATGGGCAGCGAACGCGACTTTGAGATCGTATTGCACCGGGAGGGGGAAAAACACGTGCAGCAAGTACACTACACCGGGAAGGAACTGGCCTGCAAGTTCTGACCGCCTGCCCCTCATCCCCCTCGGGACTGAAAAAAGCCGGCCGCAACCCTCAAAAAGAGTTGCGGCCGATATTTCTTTTCGGGAGCAGGCAACAGCCCCGCTCCCTCTTGAAGATGCGGTTTACTCAGCCAGTTTGTTGTCGGAACCGAGCACGTCTACAATCTTGTGGATGTAGAGCTTCTTCATGTTCTCGCGGGCCGGGCCCAGATATTTACGCGGGTCGAACTCGGCAGGCTTCGTGGCCATCACTTCGCGGATGGCAGCGGTCATGGCCAGACGGCTGTCGGAGTCGATGTTGATCTTGCAGACAGCGCTCTTGGCAGCCTTGCGGAGCTGCTCCTCGGGGATGCCGATGGCGTCTTTCAGCGCACCGCCGTACTTGTTGATCGTGGCCACTTCCTCCTGGGGAACCGACGAAGATCCGTGCAGCACGATGGGGAATCCGGGAAGCTCCTTCATCACGCCGTCCAACACGTCGAATGCCAAGGGAGGCGGAACGAGGATACCGTCGGCATTGCGGGTGCACTGTTCGGGTTTGAACTTGTTGGCGCCGTGAGAAGTACCGATGGAAATGGCCAGACTGTCGCAACCGGTCTTGGTCGTGAAGTCAACTACTTCTTCCGGCTTCGTATAAGTATGGTGTTCGGCTACCACTTCATCCTCCACGCCGGCCAGAACTCCGAGCTCACCTTCTACGGTTACGTCGAACTGGTGGGCATAGTCTACAACCTTCTTCGTCAGAGCCACATTTTCGTCATAGGGGAGATGCGAACCGTCGATCATGACCGAAGAGAAGCCCATGTCGATGCAGCTCTTGCAGAGCTCGAAGCTGTCGCCGTGGTCCAGGTGAAGGACGATTTCGGGATGGGCGCAGCCCAGTTCCTTGGCATACTCTACGGCACCCTGTGCCATGTAGCGCAGCAAAGTCTGGTTGGCATAGTTGCGGGCACCCTTGGAAACCTGCAGGATAACCGGAGATTTCGTCTCTACGGCTGCCTGAACGATGGCCTGCAGCTGCTCCATGTTATTGAAGTTGAAAGCGGGGATTGCGTAACCGCCCTTGATGGCACGCGCAAACATATCACGAGTGTTTACGAGGCCCAGTTCTTTGTAGTTTACCATGATTGAAATAATTTTGTTGAGTTGTATATTTCGACTGCAAAAATAACAATAAAACTTCAAAGCACGCTGCAGTATTCCGCTTTTTTCTTCGGAACGGCCGAAATATTAAGGCTATCTGCCTGCCCCGTTCCCTACAGGCATCCAGATCCGCCCCCGCCGCACTCCGCCGGGTGATGAGCCGCCGGCCGCTCCATGCCCGCCACTTTGCGGGGAAAGTGGCGGCACTTTCCGAAAAAAGCGGAAGCACTTTTTCCGGAAAGCGGCAGCGCTTTCCGCCCCCGCCGCCTCCCCTTCCCGCCCCCGGAGGCGGCGGAAAAGGCACAAAACTCCCCCGTATGGCCGGAAAAATCGGCCACAAGAAAAGAAAAAGGAGAGTACTTATTGGATAAAAACAAAATAATCAATACCTTTGCACACCGTTTTTAAACCATTACACCGTTACCCTGTTACCACAAACGAGAATAGTATAAACCGAAAAAATAAGTTCTACAAAAATGAAAAAAGGCATTCATTCCGAAAATTATCGCCCCGTGGTCTTCAAAGACATGTCCAACGGCGAAGTTTTCCTGTCCCGTTCGACGTGCAACACGAAAGACACCATCGAATTTGAGGGTGAGACTTATCCCTTGGTCAAGCTGGAAATCTCCAGTTCGTCCCATCCTTTCTACACCGGAAAGTCGAAACTGGTGGATACCGCCGGCCGTGTCGACAAGTTCATGAGCCGCTACGGAAACCGTACGAAGAAGTAATCACTCTTTTCCCCATAACAGATATCGAGGCGGCCGGCTCTTTGGGAGAGCCGGCCGCTTCGCTTTTTATCCCAAATCGCTCATCAGAGGGCCTATCCGATTTGGGTTTAAGCTCTCCCCGCCCGGAGAAATCCGGCCGCCCCTTGCCGGTACTCCCGCACGCAGCTCCGGAATGTACCGAAAAAAGCGGCTCTCCCGGATGGAATGCTTTCATCCCTCGGGAGAGCCGCTTTTATGCAATAGCCGATTACGGCGCGGTTATACCTTATTTAATAGGCACGCTGCAGAATCCACGCCTTCTGGAAATCCTCGTCGTTGGGATACTTGGCCTTGAAGTCATCGCGGGAAACGGCGGCTTCCTGCTTCGTGTCGAACGTGGAGATGATGACGCGGTACATCTTCGTCTCCGGGTTCTGGGCCAGGAATGCCGCATATCCGGCGCCCTTCATGCGCTCCATCAGCGCGTCGGCGTTGCTCTTGGTCAGGAAACTGCCGCACACCACGCTGTATTCCTTCATCGAAGCATTGTTCTGGGGCGTAACCCGCTCTTTCCGCACCACGGGAGTCGTCACCGTAGTAGCAGCCTTTTCTTTCACGACCACAGGCACGTCGGCCACCACGGGCTCCGTCTTCTCGGCCGCGGCCTGCTGGGCCAGCTCCTGCTGTTTAGCCTTCTCGTAGGCTTTCTTGTAGGCACTTTCTTTCGGTTTGCAAGAAGTCACGGCCAAAGCGGCGCACAAAGCAACTCCCAAATACACGATTTTTTTCATAACAATCTTTTCTTTATTTATTTGTCAGTACTTTCGGAATACAAAGACGCTGTCGCCCACGGCCAACTGCAGGGACGACGAAGTCAACCGCTCTACCCGGAACTCTTCCTTCCGCGGCCACTCTCCGGCAGTCTCACAGGGCCAGGCAAGCAGGAAGCGCAGAGTGGAGAGATGCTCCTCGACGGGCTTGTCCCACTTCTCCGGGTCGTCCCAGTCATAAGGCGCACCTTTATAAAGGGAATGCACGGCAAGGACATCGCCCTCGAGGGCATATTTCCCATAAAAGTCGAAATACTGCCCCTCCGGCCCCATGCAAATGGCCGTGAAAACCCCGTCCATGAAATTGAAAAACACGCTGTCCACCTCCTCGACCGAGGCGTTCCCCTGCCAAAGCTGCCGCATCTGCCATTTCCCTTCCAGCTCCGATTCCTCATCGCTGCAGGCGCTCAAGGAAAAAAGGAGAAGCGGAAATAAAAAAAGCGCTTGGGGAAATCTCAATTTCCGCTGCATGTTTTTGAACTTTCGCATGGCACAATTCGTACTGCGGGCAAACGGTTTTGGTAAATTGTAGGGCAAAGATAAATCCAGAATCGAGCATGTTGCGAATATATTGTGTTAATAAAACATAAGTTTGAGAAGGGGTTGGAGAGAATCCGCGAAGAAAAATCATACCTTTGGCAAGACGTTAAACCTTTAAACTATTTAAGCTTTATGAAAAACTTAGGAGTATTGGCTGCATTCATCGGCGGCGCCATCGCCGGAGCAGCATTAGGAATCTTGTTTGCACCTGAAAAAGGAGACGAAACCCGCCACCGGATCGCCGATTTGCTGCGGAGCAAAGGCATAAAGCTCGGCAAGGGCGAAATGGAAAAGCTGGTGGATGAGATTGCCAGCGAAATCAAAGGCGAAGAAGCATAACCCCAATTTCCTATTTTCCTCCGTAAGATGAGTTTAGACGACGGGAACAAAAATATCGGTACGCTCGTGGAAGAGCTCAAGCAGCTCTTCGGTTTGCAGAAAAGATACGTCACACTGGTCTTCATCGAGAAGCTGGCCGTATTACTCTCGGCCATGGTCTTGTTTTTGATCATCCTGTGTTTTGCACTGATGGGCATCTTTTACCTGCTGACCGCCCTGCATTTAGGATTAAGCCCCGTGGTAGGCGAAGTCACCAGTGCTCTGATTCTCGCCGGGGTAGTACTGATTTGCATTTTGCTGACGATCCGTTTCAAAGACACGCTCATCAAGCGCCCGATTCTGCGTTTTGTTGCCCGACTCTTACTGACCACTCCTTCCAAATAAGGAAAAGAAAGATATGAAAACACTGGACTCAAACAGCATAGACCGGCTGACTTTCGAAGACATACGCCTGATGAAAGAAGACACGCGCAAGGAGCTCGACACCAGAAAGACGGCTCTCTTGGCAAAAGGCAAACAAGTTTTCAGTCCTACCTCTTTCTTTCCCGGAGGGTCACTGCTGGGAAACCTGAAAACGGGCTATACCCTCTTCACCGGAGCCATGGTCGGATATAAACTGATCCGCTCCGTCAAACGATTCTTCCGGAGATAAAAGACGGGGAAACTTCCCGACGAAACAAAAGGCACACGCCCCGGACCGCACGTCCCGGCGTGTGCCTTTTGCTTTCACCCCCAACCGGATTGGCTCTCCAATGGCCGATTTGGGTTTTAAGCCCCTTCCGGAGAATTCCGGCAATTGCCTACCGGAGCTGTATTTTCTGCAGCAATACGACCGGGACGTAGCGCCCCTCACGCCAGATCCAGTCGTCCAGGACGGCCGTTTCCCGGAAGCCGGCAGAACAAAACAGCCGGCGGCTGGCCTCGTTCTCCTGCGGGACGTAGGCATACAGCTGGTGCAGGCGCAGGAAACCGAACGCATAGTCCAGCATCAGGCCCAGCGCCTCGCCCGCAATCCCCTGCCCGCGCCAGGCGCGCCGTATGGCGATGCCCACCCCGGCACGCTGGTGCCGCGGTTCAAAGTTGTCCAGGTCCACGGTACCCACTACTTCGGAAGTTTCCCTCAGCTCTACCATCAGGCGCAACTGCTTGTCGGCAAACACATCGTTGCGGTTCTCCGCTATATACTCGCGCAGCAACTGGCGGGAATAGGGCTCTATGAAATTGCTGATGTCCCACATCTGGGGGTCGTTTTCCATTTCATACATGACCGCCAGGTCCTCCGGTTCCACGGCACGCAGCCGCACCCGCTCGCCGCTCAAGTAGGAGGGTTTGCCAGCCCCCGGGTTGTGTTCTGTTCGTTCCATGCCAATTCCGATATAAGATATTCTACCGCTCTTCCGCTATCACGACCGAAGGTTCACGGCCGGAAGCAAAGGCCATGCAGAGCGTGCCCCCCTCGCCGGCCACTACGCGCTGCAGCCCTTGCCAGGCCGGGCTGCCGAGGAAAGAAAGCGCCTCGCCATAACCGTAATGCTCCGTATCAAGCACCAGATGTACGCGCACGCCCTGCTCCAGCCGCGGCCGCAACTTCCCGGCCAGCACAGCGCCGTCGCCCAGGGGAAGCGGCTCCGAGAGGAACAGCACGTCGCCCTCCTCGGGGGAAACAGCCTGCGCCACCTCCGAAGCCCGCGCAGAGAGAATCCAGAAAAGTTGCAGCGCTTTTCCCGGTTTCCTGCTGCGCTTTTTCCGGTTTCCTGCTGCGGAAACAAACCATTTCGCTGCCGCCGCTGCCGCCACGAGCCGTATGCCCGCCCTCAGCAGAAGCGCGGAAAGCGATCGGCCGTAGTATTTGTCCAGAAACAGCTCCATGGCCTGATAAAAAACGCGGGTGTAGCGAAACGAAGAACTGTCGGTACTCTCGCCCTTGTAGTGGAGTATCGGCTCGGGCAGGTAGGCACAATAGGCCGTGCCGCGGCCGATGCGGTAAGAGAGGTCGATGTCTTCGCCATACATGAAGAAGCGCTCGTCGAAATACCCTTCCGCATCCAGCACGGGAGTGCGGCGCACATACATGAATGCCCCGGCCAGCACCTCCACGCGCTGCTCCTCCTCTTCGCTCAGCCACGACATATAGTAGCGGTTCATGCTCCGCACACGGGGAAAGAGGCGGTAAACGCCCGTCAACTTGCAGAACGAAGCCCACGGATCGGGGAATCCCCGCTTGCTCTCGGGCAGGAAACGGCCGCGGGCATTCAGCATTTTCACGCCGATGCCTCCGCAAAGCGGGTCGAGCGCCATCTTGCGGCGGCACCGTTCCAGCACTTCCGGCGAAACCACCGTGTCGGGATTCAGGAAGAGCAGGAAGCGCCCCGAGGCCCGCTGCACGGCCTGGTTGTTGGCCCGGGCGAAACCTGCGTTTTCCGCATTGTCTATCCAGTGCAGGGGGAAGTCCGGACACTCTGTCCGGCGCCACTCCTCGATGAAGGCGCGGGAGGAATCGGCCGACGCATTGTCCACCACCCACACTTCCGCACCGGCCCCGAACGGCCGCAAGGCCGCGCGCAGCGATTCCAGGCACTGCCGCAGGTAGCGCCGCACGTTGTAGTTGACAATGACTACCGACAATTCCATACCGTCTCCCTCCGCCCGGCCCGCTTGCCTCAGCGGCGCGAACGCTTCTTGCTCCGCTCTATGGCCTCGCCGATGCGCAGGAAAATGTTTTTCTTGCGCTTCCGCCGGTGCTTGCCCGTGGAATGGGCGAAGACCTCCTCGAAGGCTCCGCCCCGGTAGTTGCCCGTGGAGATGAGTTGATAGATGGTCCCCCAGTCGGGGATGCCGCCCAGATTGCAATCGTCGATAAACAAGTCAGCCTTGAGCTTGCGGGAATAGCTGTGGCCCGTGCCGTCTTCTTCCGCAAAGTTCCTGTTGACCGCATAAAACTCCAGCCCCCGCTCCCGGCAGTATGCCACGGCCTCGTCCAGCAGATGCCCTTCGCGCACCGTCCAGAGGATGAGCTGATGGTGAAACTCGTGCTGCAAACGCACAAGGGTCTCGATCGCAAAGGGTATCTCCTTGCCGATTTTCGGATAAGCATGCTCCACGATCGTCCCGTCGAAATCTACTGCTATTATCATTTCTCTTCCGTTTTTTGATTGTGCGGCACACCGTTTTCGTCCGGCCATAGCTCATACTTCAGGCGCGCCTCGCCGGGAATGCAGAATATCGTGGCAAGCAGCGTGATGAGTACCAGGAAACCCGGTGCCTTGTTGAGACTCAAATAATACAATACCAAATTGTAGAAAATGGGCAGTGCCAGCCCCCCGATGCGCAGGGCGGAGAGGCGGGCATAGGCCTGCAGCGCCCTTTCCGGCTCATGAAGCCCGCGCAAGCGGCGGAGGCGGACATGGAAAAACTTCAGCGAAGCCGGTATCAGGGCCAGGGCCAGCAGTACGCCGAGGGTCTGCAGGCAGTAGACCCACATATCCTCGCCCGCCAGGCTGCCTACCGGCAGGCAACCGGACTCGAAGAGCGCCACCAGCAGTCCGCTCCCTATCCACACGCCATAAAACCAGGCACTGATGCGGCGCGAAACGCGCTTTATGTTCTGTTCTTCAGCCATACGATTTCGTTTCCGGCACAGTCAGATCCCGAGGAACTCCGTGCGGTTCAGCAGGCTCCGCCCCAGCGTAATCTCGTCGGTGTACTCCAGCTCGTCGCCCACCGAGATGCCGCGCGCAATGACACTCACCCGCACGCCGGTGCCCTCCAGCTTGCGGTAGATGTAGAAGTTCGTAGTGTCTCCCTCCATCGTGCTGCTCAGGGCCAGGATGACTTCCTTGATTTCCCCGCCCTTCACCCGCTCCACCAGATGAGCGATGGAAAGGTCCTGCGGGCCCACCCCGTCGATGGGGGAAATCACTCCGCCCAGGACATGGTAAAGCCCCCGGTATTGCTGCGTGTTCTCTATGGCCATCACGTCGCGCACCGACTCCACCACGCAGACCGTCGAGCGGTCGCGGCGGACATCGCCGCACACGGGGCAGACCTCCGTATCGCTGATGTTGTGGCACACACGGCAATAGCGCGTCTCGGTCTTCAGCTTTTCCAATGCGGCGGAAAACGAGGCGACCTCTTCTTCCGGCATCCGCAGGAGGAACAAGGCGTAGCGCAACGCCGTCTTGCGCCCCACTCCGGGCAGTTTGGCCAGCTCGCGCACGGCCCGCTCCAAGGATTGAGATGGATACTGACTGTCCAAGTTTTATTTCCTTATTTCTTTTTCGGTAATTATCCGCTTGCAAAGATAGTACAACTGCGGCGCAGAACGAAAGACTTAGCACGCTTTTCTCATAAAATTCGATATTTAAATAGGAATGAATTAGAAATAAGCCAATTATAAGCATTTCTCAAAGAGTAAGGTAATGGCTTGGCAACGGTCGCAAATTCTGTGATATGCGGTGTATTTCTGTCAAACAACTCTTATCTGTTGCAAATGTACACAAATAAAGCGAAGGGAAAAAGATTATATCATTTTTCTTTCATCTATTTTTCTTCCAATTTAAAGTTATAAACTACAAACCTCCCGTACATTGTCTAGTGTATGTCCGTAATGATGTGACTGCACAAAGGCATGTAATTGGAAATATTCAATCCAATACCATAACTAGCATAATGGAGAAATATGTCAAGTTTGACGATGCAATAATAGAAGTATTTCTATTATTGTGCTTAATCTTTTAAAATTATCTTCAATACTCTTTTGCAAAATCCGATTTGGTGTGGCAAGTTTGCTATTTGAATATCACAAAACGAATAGTGTAATAGATTGAGCAGAGGAATGTATGTCTTCCATATAATGCCAAACATTGCAATGAAATATCGTTGGATTTTGCTGTAAATATTTCAATGTTTTAAGCATATTCAATCCATATATTTTAATTGCTTGAACTTGTTTAGTAAGCTTATCATAAACGGCGATAAATTGAAGTATAGGAGCATCGCAATCGCCAATGTATTGTGGTTTTTCAAAGATGACAAAAGTCTTTCCTGGGACATTATCTCGAATTTCACTAATGTCACTTTCATCAAACTGAAGGAGAAGATTATATATAGTCATATTGGGGAATTATACGTTGAGAATCAAGACTCCAGGAGTGGCCTCTATTCGTTCAAAGTCAAATTGATTCATATCTTTTATAGTAAACCAAAGATAACACTCATTTAAGTATGTATAACCAATCATCTGTACCAAATTGTTACCAATAATAGTAACTTTACTGATATTATGAGTCATCGAGTCGAAATTTAACGTGATAGAATCGATATTCTCACTTCCATCACCCCATCTAAAAGGTGTTGGGAAAGAAATAAATAATTCTGACCCCGAAGGATTTTGTTTTGAGGAGAAGCTGGCTCGGGTTTTGAGTTTCTCTAGGAATTGTTCTACTGTGAGAGCATTATTCTTGATATGCCGCATATTTACGAAACAATTAAATTCACTATTTCTATTGGCAAAAATAGAAAATATTCCCAAAATATCAATTGCGCGAGCCAAAATTAATTCCGATATTAAAATAAATACATAACGAAGTAACAGAAAACGGAGGAGTGTAGAAAATTGGTTGAGAATCTGACTATTACGCCACATTTCTCTCTTAATGAAAGGCAGAAGGAATCCGTAATATAGCGTAATGATGCAAATGTTCAGTTACCACATCATTACCATAAGTAATGGAGGTGATTTAGAGCTAAACCGATGTATTACACTGTTTTGCATTATGTGTCATAGCTGTCTGTAACTCACTATAAATTAATTTTGTAACCATAAAAAAGTGAGTTATGCGAAGTACCTTTAAAGTGTTATTCTACGTAAAGAAAGGCAGCGAGAAGCCTAATGGCAACCTGCCCTTGATGTGCCGCCTTACGGTGGACGGAGAAATCAAGCAATTCAGTTGCAAGATGGATGTACCTTTGCATCTGTGGGACGTGAAAAACAACAGAGCCTCGGGCAAGAGCATCGAAGCACAGAAAATCAACATTGCCGTTGATAAAATCCGGGTGGAAGTAAACCGCC
>CALUJL010000033.1 GCA_944320955.1 uncultured Bacteroidaceae bacterium | reverse complement strand
CATACATGGTGCAAAGGTACACGTTTTTCGCTTGCGCCACCCAAACCACCCAATAATTTTACGTAACTCGCTGATTATCATTGTGCGCTATATGATGGCGCAAAAAAGTGATGAAGTCAGGAGCGGCATTCGTTTGTCCGGGCGGCGCGAAATCCATATATTTGCAGCCCCGGACAAGATCCGGATCACAACTCAAACCTTACACATCCTATGGACAAAATCAAAGCAGCCATCGTAGGTTATGGCAACATCGGGCACTATGTGCTCCAGGCCCTGCAAGCCGCTCCCGACTTCGAGATAGCAGGCATCGTGCGCCGCGCAGGGGCAGAAGGCGGAAAGCCGCTGGAACTGACCCCCTACCCCGTAGTGAAAACCGTGAAAGAACTGGGCGCCGTCGACGTGGCCCTGCTCTGCACCCCCACGCGCAGCGTAGAGGCCTACGCCACCGAGCTGCTCCAGGAGGGGATAAACACCGTGGACAGCTTCGACATCCACGGCCAGATTCCCGGACTGCGCAGCCGCCTGATGGAAGCGGCCCGCAAGGCGGGGAAAGTGGCCGTCCTCTCCGCCGGCTGGGACCCGGGCAGCGACTCCGTCATCCGCACGCTGCTGCAGGCCATGGCCCCCAAGGGAATCACCTATACCAACTTCGGTCCCGGCATGAGCATGGGGCACACCGTGGCCGTGAAGAGCATCCCCGGGGTGAAAGCCGCGCTCTCCATGACCATCCCCACGGGCGAGGGCATACACCGCCGCATGGTCTACATCGAACTGGAGGAAGGCTATGAGGAGAAAGCCGTGGCCGACGCCATAAAAGCCGACCCCTACTTCGCCTCCGACGAGACATACGTGCAGGTAGTGCCCTGCGTGGACGACGTGAAAGACATGGGGCACGGCGTAAACCTCGTGCGCAAAGGCGTGAGCGGCACGACACAAAACCAGCTCTTCGAGTTCAACATGAAGATAAACAACCCGGCCCTCACGGCCCAAATCCTCGTGGCCGTGGCCCGCGCCGCCATGCGCCTGCAGCCCGGGTGCTACACGATGCCCGAAATTCCGCCTATCGACCTGCTGCCCGGCGCACGCGAGGAATGGATAGCCCATTTGGTATAACCGCAGAATCACCCTCCGATGATGCCACTATCCGTCACCTGGGACGTCAGTCCGGTAGCCCTCGTATTCTTCGGCCACGAAGTGCGCTGGTACGGCCTCTGCTGGGCCGTCGGCTTCCTGATAGGCTACTATCTGGTATCGCGCCGCTTCCGGCAGGAGAACCTGCCCGATGAATGGGTCGACAAGCTGTTCATCTACACGATTCTCGCCTCCATCATCGGCGCCCGGCTGGGGCACTGCCTCTTCTACGACTGGGACTACTACTCGCAGCACCCGGCGGAAATCCTCGCCATTTGGAAGGGAGGACTGGCCAGCCACGGGGGCGTCATCTGCCTGATTGCGGCGCTCGTGGTCTATTCCCGCAAGGTCACGAAGAGGAGCGTCTGGTGGCTCTTCGACCGCATGGTGCCGGCCATCGGGCTCTGCTGCGCCTGCATCCGCCTGGGCAACCTGATGAATTCCGAAATCTTCGGCCACCCCACCGACCTCCCCTGGGGCTTCCTCTTCGTGCGCTCCAAGGAATGGCAGGAACTCTACAACGGCTTGCCCTGCCATCCCACGCAGATCTACGAGATGCTCTACTGCGTGGTGGCGGCCGCGGTGGCCTGGTCCATGCAGCGGCGGCCGGCACTCATGGAGCGTACCGGCCTGACGACAGGCGTGTCGCTGCTCATCTTCTTCGGCACACGCTTCCTGCTTGAATTCATGAAGAACCCGCAAGTGGAGCGCGAAGCGCAGATGTGGCTCAACCTGGGGCAGCAACTTTCCATCCCGCTCATCCTGCTGGGCCTCTATCTGATAGTCACCGCCGTGCGCAATCCGCACCCCAAACGCTGGCTCTGAGCCGCCGCCGCCACTGGACGGAGGCAGGACTTTTCCCAAAAAGTAGCAGGGCTTTTCCTTATAAGTAGCAGGGCTTTCGGCCGAAAGCCCTGCTACTTTTTTCCTTTTCCCCGGCATGAAATCTTTCCAAGCCCCTGCGGGAAGCTGGAGAAGAGCCATTTAGTTGCCAAAAACGCAAGCATCAGAACCAAAACAGTTAAAAGCATATAAATATTTAGCTTAAATCAAGGTTCATTTTTTCAGTAGACAAATTATGTTTCTATATTTGCAGACATGAAAAAACGGACCATATGGATTCTCGGCACCTTGATGAGCTTTTGCTTCCTCGGGCTGCTCTTTCTCCAGATAAACTACATGGAGGAAGTGGCCAAGATGCGCAATGAGCAGTTCGACGAGTCCGTGAAACGCGCACTTTACCAAGCCTCGCGCAATCTGGAGCGCGACGAGACGCTGGAATACCTGGAAGAAGACCTCAACCTGCCCGACGAAGTGAAGAACAGCACTGCGGCAAACAGCCCGTTCTTCTCCGGTTCGGTCGATTTGTCCGACTTCAGTTCCGACTTCAACCTGGACCTGATGAACGGGCACTTCCCCCAATACCGCAGTTCCTCCAACTGGAGCACAGGCCGGGGCGGCATCTTCTCCAAATCCAACCGCCGCCTGCGCGAAACCCTCAAGGAGCGCTACCGCCACCAGCGCGACGTGCTCGACGAAGTCATCATCTCCATCCTCTCCACCGCCTCAAGCCGCGACCTGCGCACCCGCGTGAATTTCCGAAACCTCGACGGCTACCTCAAGTCCGAACTGCTCAACAACGGCATCGACCTGCCCTACCACTTCAAAGTGACCGACCGCAACGGCCACGAAGTCTACCGCTGTCCCGACTACGACGAAGCCGGGAGCGAAGACTCCTACATGCAAGTGCTCTATCCCAACGACCCTCCCGCCCGCCTGAGCTACGTGACCGTACATTTCCCCATGCGCCGCGACTACATCGTGAGCTCCCTCACCGTCATGACCCCGGCACTCATCTTCACCGTCATACTGCTCATCCTCTTCCTCTTCATCATGTTCAGCATCTTCCGCCAGAAGAAACTCTCCGAGATGAAGAACGACTTCATCAACAACATGACGCACGAGTTCAAAACCCCCATATCTTCCATCTCCCTAGCAGCCCAAATGCTCCAAGACCCCGACGTGGCCAAGTCGCCCGCCATGCTCAAACACGCCACAAGCGTCATAAACGACGAGACAAAGCGCCTGCGCTTCCAGGTGGAAAAGGTGCTCCAGATGTCCATGTTCGAACGCCGCGGCGCCGCCACGCTCCACATGAAAGAACTCTCGGCCAACGGGCTTATCGAAAGCGTGGTGCATACGTTCCGGCTCAAGGTAGAGCAATACGGCGGAAGCATAGAGACCCAGACCGAAGCGGAGGACGACATTATCTACGTGGACGAGATGCATTTCACAAACGTCATCTTCAATCTGCTGGACAACGCCGTGAAATACCGCAAACCCGATACGCCCCTGCACCTGCACATAGCCACCCGCAACGACGCCACCCGCCTCTACATCACAATCCGCGACAACGGAATCGGGATAAAGAAGGAGGACTGCAAAAAAGTCTTCGAGAAATTCTACCGCGTGCATACCGGCAACCGGCACGACGTGAAGGGCTTCGGGCTGGGACTGGCCTATGTGAAAAAAATGATCGCAGAGCATAAGGGCAGCATCCGCGTGGACAGCGAGCTGGGCGAGGGCAGCACCTTCACCATCACCCTGCCGCTCCTGGGCGAAGACGACGGCAAATAACCCCTCAACACCCGCGACTTTGGACAAACAACCGAAATACTAATCTCTAAAAATACACCCGACTATGGAAGAAAAACTGAGAATTCTCCTTTGCGAAGACGACGAAAATCTGGGCATGCTGCTGCGCGAATACCTGCAGGCCAAAGGCTACGACGCCGACCTCTGCCCCGATGGCGAACAAGGCTACAAGGCTTTCCTGCGCAACAAGTACGACATGTGCGTCTTCGATGTAATGATGCCCATCAAGGACGGCTTCACTCTGGCCCAAGAGGTGCGCTCGGCCAACTCCGAGATACCCATCATTTTCCTCACGGCCAAGACCCTGAAGGAAGACATACTCGAAGGTTTCAAGCTCGGCGCCGACGACTACATCACCAAGCCCTTCAGCATGGAAGAGCTCACCCTGCGCATCGAGGCCATCCTGCGCCGCGTGCGGGGCAAGAAGACCAAGGAACGCACCGTCTACCACATCGGCAAGTTCACCTTCGACACGCAGAAACAGATCCTCACCTTCGAGGGAGTGCCCACCAAGCTCACCACCAAAGAGAGCGAGCTGCTGTCCCTGCTCTGCGCCCATGCCAACGAAATCCTCCAGCGCGACTTCGCCCTGAAGACAATCTGGATAGACGACAACTATTTCAACGCCCGAAGCATGGACGTCTACATCACCAAATTGAGAAAGCACCTCAAGCCGGATCCCTCCATTGAAATCATCAACATCCACGGCAAGGGGTATAAGCTCATCGCCCCCGAGCCCGCCGAGCAATAAACCCGGCGCACCGGAATGACACCGGCAGCGGAGACCTCTGTCCCCGCTGCCGTTTTTTTTGCCTCCCCTGGCCTGTCCCGTCCGGGGACGGGAGGGGATTTCCGCTCAGAACTGGTCGGTCTTCACATCGGAGAGCTCCACGAGTTTGTTGACGATGGCATAGATCGTCAGCCCCGCGGGAGAATGGATCTGGAGTTTGCGGGCAATGTTGCGCCGGTGCGTCGTGACCGTATGGATCGAGAGGTAGAGCTTCTCGGCAATCTCCTTGTTGGTCATGCCTTTCACCACGCAGACTATGATTTCCCGCTCCCGCAGGGAGAGCGCCTCCTGCTCGGGCTCTTCGGGTTTCATGTGGAGCAGGCGCACGATGGTCTCCTTGATTTTCTCCGGTTCGTCGTAGAGGGAGAGCACAGCGTCGTAGCCCTCCAGGAGCGAAGCGTCGGGCACGGCCACGGGCAGGGCCAGGCATTTCACCCCTGCGGCCAGCGGGCTGGCCCGGAAGGCCTCCAGGTCAAACCATCCGCCGAAGGCCGGATTCACGATGAGCAGGTCGATGCGGTGCCCGTGCAGGCAGCGGTCCAGCGCTTCGGGCGAGGCCGCCTCCACGACGTGCACGTGCAGCTCCGGCAAGTGCTGGAGGACGGCGCTCAGGCCGCTCCTCAAGACGGCCGACGACTCGCCGACCGCCACATACAGGGCTTCACTCTGCCTCATTGCCCGCTCCTCCTCTCCAGAGAGGCCACGGCAGGGACGAAAAGCAGATCCTCCACCTTGCAGTGCTGGGCCAGCTCCCGCTCGCAGGAAAACAGGTCAAGCAGCGTCGCATTGAGCAGCAGATTCTTTTCCTGCTCGGGATAATATTGGATAATGATGTTCTTCAGCTCCGTCAGGCGCTCCTCAATGGCGCCGTGATGGCGGGCAAACGTGTCGATCCTGTAGTGCGGCGGCCGCTCCCCGCGGAGCAGGGCGGAGACGTAGGGGAAGACGTTTTCGTCCTCGTAGGCCATGTGCTTGCGCACTTCGCCCACGTATTCGTCATAGAAGCGCAGGATGAGCCAGGCTATCTTGTGCTCCGAGGAGCAGTCGATGGCCTCGATGAGCTTGCGCCGTATGGCGGGAAGGTAGAAATCCAGGAAGTAATGGTGCGACTGCTGCAGGTAGTCCATCAGCGAGGGCACGGAGATTTCCTCCCCCTCCCCGGCCATCCGGCAGCAACCGTCGAGCGTAAAGTTGACGACCGCCAGGAAAGTCCGGCAGTCCACGCCCCTCTCCCGGCAGACTTCCTCTACCGTCTTGTCGCCGAAGCCCAGGGGAATCCCGAAACGGCTCAACACCTGGAGCAGCAAGTAGTTCTCGCAAATCAGATTGCGCATCTTGTCGCCCGGAAGATAATTGCCATGTGGATGCATAAGCGTAAGGTCTTTTACGGGAAAGCCCCGCGTCTTTTCCCGAAAAGCGCAGGCACTTTTTCCTAAAAGCGGCAGCGCTTTTCCCTATAAGACTAAGGTGTACCCTCCCTTTTCGCCTGCAAAGGAACGGAAAAACCCCTCGCCGCGCAATCCCCACAAGTGAGTATTCGCAAAAAAGCCCCCGTCCGCCTCCCGAAAAGTGAGTAGCGGCAGCCTCCTGTTTCAGCATTTTTAGGTATTTCCCACACAACTTGACGCCTCTACCTTTGCAGCCGGAATTTAAAGCAAAAAGAACAGAATGAAACTTAAACGCACCCTTCTTTCCGCTTCCTGCCTGCTGGCAACCGGCTTCCTCTGGGCCGGGACGCCCCAAGGCGAGGCACCTGCGGACAGCCGCGGCCAGGGAGCCACGGCCGACTACGACACCTTCTCCCGCCTGCGCGTAGGCGGATACGGGGAGATACTGGCCAACTTCAAGGACTACGGCATCAACCGCTACTACGGCAGCACCGAAGGCAACGCCGACGCCCGGCGCAACACCATCTCCATCCCCCGCTTCGTCCTGGCCCTCGACTACAAATTTACGGACCGCTGGGCGCTCGGCGCCGAAATCGAGTTCGAAGCCGGCGGGACAGGCGCAGCCTACGAGCTGGAGAACAGCGAGAACGGAGAATACGAGACCGAGGTCGAGAAAGGCGGCGAAGTGGCCCTCGAACAATTCCACATCACCCGCCTCATCCTCCCCGAGCTCAACGTGCGCGTGGGGCACATGGTGCTCCCCATAGGCCTGACCAACGCCCACCACGAGCCCGTCAATTTCTTCGGCACCTCGCGCCCCGAGGGCGAAACGCACATCATCCCCTCCACCTGGCACGAGACGGGCATCAGCCTCTTCGGCACGCTGGGCAGCGGATGGGCCACCTTCGACTACCAGGCCATGCTCGTGGCCGGGCTCAACGCCAACGGCTTCGACCGCACCTCCTGGGCAGCGGGCGGCAAGACAAGCATCTTCGAGTTCGACAACTTCACCTCCCCCGCCTACGTGGCCCGCATCGACTACCGCGGAGTGCCCGGCCTGCGCGTGGGCGCCTCCTGGTATTTCTGCCGCGACATCGGCTCCAATTCCGACAAGCCCGACTACTACAAGAGCATAGGCCGGATACCCCTGCGCATTTATACGGTGGACGCACAATACCAGTGCCCCTACCTCACCTTCCGCGGCAATTGCATCTTCGGCAACCTCGGCAACTCCGCCCAGCTCTCCAGCGTAAACTCCGCCCTCGGCAGCAAGAGCCCCTACAGCCGCACCACGCCGATAGCCAAACGCGCCGTCAGCTACGGCGCCGAGCTCGGCCTCAACCTGCGCAACATCACGGGGCTGGAAAAATTCCCCTCCCTCTGGCCCTTCGCGCGCTATGAGTATTACAACCCCCAAGAGGAGGTCGTCACCCGCCAGGCTGCCGACGAGCGCGAAAAGGTGAGCATGTGGACCGCCGGACTCAACTGGCGCGCGCTGCCGAACCTCGTATTCAAGGCCGACTACACCACGCGCCGCATAGGCGGAGGCAAGTACAACAACGAAAACGAATTCGCCCTCGGCGTGGCCTACGTAGGGTGGTTCTGGAGCAAATGAGCACACATATTCCTAACAACATCTAAATAAACAATCCACAATGAGCACAAAATTTCTCCATCGGGCCCTGTTCTGCCTGGGACTGGCCCTCACCTGTTTCGCAAACACCTCGTGCAGCGACGACGAACCCTCCAACCCCGGCGGCGGAGGAGGCGGAGGCGGCGAGTTCGACAAAGCCGCCAATCTCAACTACACAGCCGCCAACTCCCAGAGCTGGCGCAACTACGCCCGCCAGGTGGCCCTCCTCCTGGAGCAGGACGCAGCCACCCTCTACGACAGCTGGGAGACAAGCTACGACGGCGGCCCGGCCTTCAAGGAAACCTTCAAGCTCCACAACGGAGGCTCCTATACGGACGTGACGGACTGCATCACCGAAATCATCGACAAGTGCGTCGAGATTACCGACGAAGTGGGCAACGAAAAGATAGGCGACCCCTACCGCAAGTACACCGCCGGCCGCTACACCGAAGCGCTCTATGCCGTGGAGTCCTGGTATAGCTTCCACTCCCGCGACGACTATGCCAACAACATCCGCTCCATCCGCAACGCTTATTTCGGGACCACCGACAGTACCGTCAGCCAGCACTCCCTCTGCAGCGTCGTGGAGCGCATCAACCCCACACTCAACCAGCAAGTGCTGGCCGCCATCGAGAGCGCCAAGAACGCAATCCTCGACATCCCCCAGCCTTTCCGCAACAACATCGGGGCAGCCGAGGTGCCCGTAGCCCAGCAAGCCTGCATCGCCCTCGGCGACATCCTCGACACCCAATTGCGAAACGCCGTCCAGAGCGGACTCAGCAGCCAGGCCCTCACCAAGGAAGAGCTTGACCAAGTCGTAGCCCAATACACCGATTTCGTCATCCTGCCCACCTACAAGGACCTGAAAGAGAAGAACTCCCTGCTCCGCGCCGCAGTGGACAACTTCTACAACGCTCCCTCCAACGACACCTTCGAAGCCGCTTGCGAAGCCTGGCTCGAAGCCCGCACGCCGTGGGAGCAGAGCGAAGCCTTCCTCTTCGGGCCGGTCGACGCCCTCGGCCTCGACCCGAACATGGACAGCTGGCCGCTCGACCAGGTAGCCATCGTCAACATTCTGGAATCCGGCCGCTATGACGACCTCGACTGGAGCGACGGAGACTCGGAAGAAGACATCACCGCCGCCCAGAACGTGCGGGGCTTCCACACACTGGAGTTCCTCCTCTTCAAAAACGGGAACCCGCGCACCGTGCAATAATACAGCACCACTGCGCGCGGCGCAACCCCTCTGCAAGTGAAGGCCAAGTCCCTCCGGGGACTGCCTTCACTTCTATGGTATAAAACTCATGCGTAAAACGACAATACGACGATGAAGCATTCAACAATTCTTCTCCCCCTCTTCGCCCTCGCGGCAGCCCTCCCCGCCTGCGACGACGAGGGAATGGACGCCGGGGACATGGAGATTCCCGAAGGATATGCCCTCTCGGCCGGGATTTCCACCGTATTCCTGAACAGTTCCGTAGCCTACGACACACAGGCGGACTGGATCGATGCCGACCCCGACTATGCACTCCGTTTCCGCGACGGCGACGGTCTCTACGACGATGCCCGCTCCACCGGCGAAGGACTGGGGCCGGTCTACGCCGGATACTCCTGCGGAAGCTGCCACCGCAACGCCGGACGCACCAGGCCGGAGCTGTGGAACGGCGGCGGAGTACACGGCCAGGGCGGAAGCGGCTCCTACGGTTTCTCCTCCATGCTGGTCTACGTCAGCCGCAAGAACGGCGCCTTTTTCCAAAACTACGGCCGCGTCCTCCACGACCAGGCCATCTACGGCGTGAAACCCGAAGGCAAACTCAGCGTCGAGTGGCACTACGAGGCGGGAGCCTTCCCCGACGGCGAGCCTTACGAGCTGTGCTATCCGGAATACACCATCACCGAATGGTACGCGGACAGCATCGCGCCGGAAGATCTCTTCTGCACCGTGCGCATCCCCCTAAGGCATGTCGGCATGGGGCCCATGATGGCCATCGACCGGCACGAGATAGAACTGCTGGCCGCCCGCAGCAATTATCCGGAATACGGCATCAGCGGCCGTGCCAACTACATCACCGAAAAGGGGAAACTGCAGCTGGGCCTGAGCGGAAACAAGGCACAACATGCCGACCTGACCGTGGAGCTCGGCTTCAGCAGCGACATGGGCGTCACCAACAGCCGCTACCCGGAGGAAATCTGCGAAGGGCAGACGCAGATGGACCAGGGCAGCATGATGGGCCTGACGTATGACCAGCTCGACATAAGCGCCGAGGAAATGGAAGACGTCGACCTCTACATGCAGGGCCTCGGCGTGCCGGCACGGCGAGGTGTGGGCGACCCCGTCGTCCAGCGGGGCGAGCAGATGTTCTACCAAGCCAAGTGCCACCTCTGCCATACCCCTACGCTCCACACGCAGCCGCGCGGCTCCACCCTGCTGCTGGGCACGCAGCTCACCTGGCTCGGCGGCCAGACTATCCACCCCTACTCCGACTTCCTCCTGCACGACATGGGCAGCGAAATCATGGGAGTGGGGCTGAATGACAACTACGTCAGCGGCCTGGCCCGCGGAAACGAGTGGCGCACCACGCCGCTCTGGGGCATAGGCCTGCAGGAAAAGGTAAACGGACACACCTACTTCCTCCACGACGGGCGCGCCCGCAACCTGACGGAAGCCATCCTCTGGCACGGCGGCGAGGGCGAAGCCTCGAAGAACCTCTTCAAGAACATGAGCCGCAGCGACCGCGACGCGCTCATCCAATTCCTCAACTCCCTATGACCACAACTCTCCCATCCATCCGAAAAAAGAAACATCCTGCTATGAAAAAAACCATCCTCCTCGCCCTTGTGGCAATGCTCCCGCTCCTGGCCCGGGCGCAATACGAAGAAGACAGCGAAAACGGCGTCGTGTCCCTGGCTGGGCGCGAGGGATTCTCCATCCAGACGCGCAAGGCCGACTTCGTATTCAAGCCCTACATGCTGGTACAGACGGCGGCGCAAGTCAACTGGTACGACGACGAAGGCCTCGACAAGGCCTACAACCAGGACAACCTGGCCAACTCGGGATTTTCCGTCCCCTACGCCGTGCTCGGCTTCACGGGCAAGGCCTTCGGCCGCGTGGCCTTCAACCTCTCCATCAACGCGGCGGCAAGCGGCGCGGCCATCCTGCAGCAGGCCTGGATCGACGTGGCCCTCAAGCGCTCCTTCGCCCTGCGGATCGGAAAATTCAAGACCCCCTTTTCCCACGCCTACCTGACGACGCTGGGCGAAACCCTCATGCCCGTGCTCCCCACGTCCCTCACCGCGGCCGTCATCATGCCCTACTCGCTGAACGCCGTGACGCCCCAAATCGGCACCGGCTTCGACCTCGGCGTGGAAGCCCACGGCCTCGTGGCCGACAAGTTCGGCTACGAGGTGGGAATCTTCAACGGGACCGGCGCTTCGGTCAACACCGCCACGAAAACCCTCAGCGACGACTGGCACATTCCCTCGCTCCTCTACGCCGGGCGCCTCACCTTCATGCCCCGGGGCGTCATGCCCGCCACGCAAGGCAGCCCCGACCGTCTCCACGAAGACAAGTGGATGCTCGGCCTGAGCGCCAACCTCAACGTCGAGAGCGAGAGCGAAAGCACCAACGACACCCGCCTCGGGCTGGAGTTCGCCATGCTCAAGGGGCGCCTCTACCTCGGCGCCGAGGCCTACTACATGCACGTCTCCTTCACCGAGCGGCAGAAGATCGACAAGACTTACGACTACTACGGCGGATACCTGCAGGGCGGATATTTCGTGGCCCCCCGCCTCCAGCTGGCCGCGCGCTACGACTTCTTCAACCGCAACGGAGCCTCCAAGGACGGGTTCCTCAACATGCCGGCCGTGGGGTTCAACTACTTTTTCAAAAACTGCAACCTCAAGCTGCAGGCCATGTACCAGTTCACCGGCCGCACCGGCCACGAGACACAGCTCGACCGCGACAACGACGACCTCGGGCTGGCGCAGCACTCCGGCACAATCCAGCTGCAATACTCCTTCTGACGGCAGCACAAACAAGTCCCTACGCATCATGAAGACTAAGAAACACCTCATCCTCCTCCCCCTCGCCGCAGCCCTCCTCGCCCTGCCCGCCTGCGACGACGGCCCCGTCGGGCGGGCCGAATCAGGCCCCACCTACAGCGGCTTCACAGCCAAGCTGACGGGCACCGTGAGCGGCACGGGCAGCTGGCCGGAATATTACCAGGTGGTCCTGGCCGGATTCGACGACACGGAGTACGCCACGGCGCAGGCCACCGTCAGCCCCGACGCCGCAGGCCGCGTGTCCCGCACCCTGCCCAACCTGGGCTCCACGGTGCAGACCGTGGAACTCTGCGTGACCAATCCGCTGCGCCGCCGCATCGTTTCCTTCCGGAGCGTCCCCGTCTCCGAACTCCGGGGCGACACGCTCTACCTCGACGCCGGGGCGGTAGACGCCGGCATGTACGCCACCCTGCAGCGCGAAGTGTTCGACAAACGCTGCGCCCACTGCCACGGCGGGGCCGGCACCGCTGCCGGAGGCCTCGACCTGACGGAGGGCCGGAGCTACGCCGCCCTCGTGGGGCAGCCCTCCCTCTCCGTGCCCGACAGCACGCGCGTACTGCCCGGCAACGCCGCGGCCAGCATACTCCACCAGATACTGCTCCCGGAGGAAGTGCTCGGCCTGCCCGTCACCCACGGCGACCTGCTGAGCTCCACCGAGCGGCGCCTCATCGACGAGTGGATAGACGCCGGGGCCCGGGAGTAAGCCCCTGCCGCCCCTGCCGCGGAGATGCAGGGCACGCGGGAAAAAGATGCGGCACTTTTCCCGAAAACACGCAGCGCTTTCGTCAGAAACATGCAGCGCTTTTCCCAGCCCCGCAAGCCACCCTCCCCCCGGGCGGCACACCGCAGAAACGGCCGATGCCCCGCGAATCACTTCGCAGGGCATCGCCTTTCATACTAACATTTGTGTGGTCTTTTTCTTATCTCTTGTGACTTATGACTTGTGTTCTTCTCTTCGGTTGCAAAGATACAGCCCCTTCCGGGCCGCCACAATCCCCCTTTCTGGGTATTCTGCCGCAGGGCAAACCAAAGAAATAGGTATAAATTCAAGGAAACACAAGACGAATTAAGACATTTTCGTATCTTTGCCCGCCAAAGTCACTTACTATCCGACAGAAATGAAAGTAATGAAATTCGGCGGAACATCCGTAGGTTCCGTGAAGAGCATTTTGAATGTCAAGCAAATAGTCGAAGCCTGTGACGAAGAAGTCATCGTAGTCGTGTCCGCTCTCGGGGGCATCACCGACCAACTGCTCAGCACCGCTCGTATGGCAGCGGCAGGCGACAAGAGCTACGAGACCAGCTTTCGCCAGATTCTCGACCGGCACATTGGCATGATTGAAGAAGTGATTCCCGACGGGGAATCGAAGTCAAGACTCGAGATGTCCGTCAGCTCCCTGCTGGGCGAGCTGCGCAACATCTTCCAAGGCGTATCGCTCATCCGCGACCTCTCGCCCAAAACCTCCGACACCATCGTGAGTTACGGCGAAAGACTCTCCTCGCTCATCTGCACCACGCTCATCCGCGGCGCCGCGTGGTACGACGCGCGCAAATTCATCAAGACCGAGCAGAAATTCGGCCGCCACATCCTCGACAAAGAACTCACCAGCCAGCTCATCCGCCGCACCTTCCGCGGCGAGATGCCCCGCGTGGCAGTCGTGCCCGGCTTCATCGCTTCGGACAAGACCAGCGGCGAGGTCAGCAACCTGGGGCGCGGCGGATCGGACTACACGGCAGCCATCCTGGCCGCGGAGCTCAACGCTTCCGTCCTGGAGATATGGACCGACGTCGACGGCTTCATGACCGCCGACCCGAAAGTCATCAGCGCGGCCTACCCCATTGCAGAACTTACCTACGTGGAAGCCATGGAACTCTGCAACTTCGGCGCGAAAGTCATCTATCCCCCTACCATCTATCCCGTCTGCCACAAGAACATTCCCATCCGCGTGAAGAACACCTTCAACCCCGCGGCACGGGGGACGCTCATCGTGCAGGAGCGCACAGCGCCTGAGGGCAAGGCCATCAAGGGAATCTCCTCCATCAACGACACCTGCCTCATCACCGTGCGCGGACTGGGCATGGTGGGCGTCATCGGAGTCAACCGCCGGATTTTCACAACCCTTGCCGACAACGGCATCAGCGTCTTCTTCGTTTCGCAGGCTTCCTCGGAGAACAGCACGTCGATCGGCGTAAAATCTTCCGAGGCGGACTTGGCCTGCAACGTACTGGCCGAAGAGTTTGCCAAGGAAATCGAGATGGGAGAGATGTATCCCATGTACGCCGAGCGCGGACTGGCCACGGTGGCCATCGTAGGCGAGAACATGAAACACACGCCCGGCATTGCCGGAAAACTCTTCGGCACGCTGGGCCGCAACGGAATCAACGTCATAGCCTGCGCACAAGGTGCATCGGAAACGAACATCTCTTTCGTGGTCGACGCCAACTTCCTGCGCAAGACGCTCAATGTCATCCACGACTCTTTCTTCCTCTCCGAGTACAAAGTGCTGAATGTCTTCATCTGTGGAAAAGGGACGGTAGGCGACAGCCTGATTCAGCAAATCGAACAGCAGCAAGCCAAGCTCATGAAGGAAGACGGCCTAAGGATAAACGTCGTCGGCATTGCCGACAGCCACCGCATGCTCTTCTGCCGCGAGGGACTGGAGCTGGCCGGATACAAGGAACGCCTTGCCCGCGAGGGAACTCCGCAGACGGCACGCAGCCTGACCGAAGGCATCGTCCGGATGAACATCTTCAACTCCGTCTTCGTGGACTGCACGGCCAGCCCCGAGATCGCCGCCTGCTACAAGCAACTGCTGCTGCACAACGTCTCCGTCGTGGCGGCCAACAAGATAGCCGCCTCCTCGGCCTACGAGGACTACGCCGAGCTCAAGTCCATAGCCCGGCAGCGCGGGGTGAAATTCCTCTTCGAGACCAACGTCGGCGCCGGCCTGCCCATCATCAACACCATCAACGACATGCGCCACAGCGGCGACCGCATCCTCAAGATCGAGGCCGTACTGAGCGGCACGCTCAACTACATCTTCAACACACTGAGTGCCGACATCCCCTTCAGCCGCGCCGTGCGCATGGCCCAGGAGGCAGGCTATTCCGAGCCCGACCCCCGCATCGACCTGAGCGGGCGCGACGTGGTGCGCAAGATAGTCATACTGGCCCGCGAGGCGGGATACCGCGTGGAAGTGGAAAACGTGCAGATGAATTCCTTCATTCCCCAAGCACTTTTTGAAGAAAGCGCCAGCGCTTTTTGGGAAAAGTTGCCCAGCCTCGACGCCGGATTCGAGGCGGAACGCCGCAAGCTCGAAGCCGAACACCGCCGCTGGCGCTTCGTCGCCAAGCTGGAAGACGGGCAAGTCAGCGTAGGGCTCACTACCGTGGGCGAACACCACCCCTTCTACGACCTGGAAGGAAGCAACAACATCATCCAGCTCACCACCGAGCGTTATCACGACTACCCCCTCCTCATCCAAGGCTACGGGGCAGGGGCAGGAGTGACCGCCGCCGGCGTCTTTGCCGACATCATGAGCATCGCCAACATCTGACCCGCGCCATGAAACACATCATCATATTGGGCGACGGGATGGCAGACCATCCCCTCCCCTCACTCGGCGGCCGCACCCTCCTGCAGGCGGCCCATACCCCTTGGATGGACCTGCTGGCCCGGGAAGGCCGCTGCGGCAGGCTCATCACCGTACCCCCCGGCTTCCATCCCGGCAGCGAAGTAGCGAATATGTCCGTCCTCGGCTACGATCTCCCCTCCGTCTACGAGGGCCGCGGCGTGCTCGAGGCAGCCAGCATGGGCGTCGACCTCGCGCCCGGCGAGCTGGCCATGCGCTGCAACCTCGTCTGCATCGAAGAAGGAAAGATTAAAAACCACTCCGCCGGGCACATTACCACGGCCGAGGCCGGCGAACTCATCCGCTTCCTCCGCCAAGAGCTGGGCAGCGAACGCATACACTTCCACGCCGGAGTGCAATACCGCCACCTGCTCGTCCTCGGCGGCGGCAGCAAGGAACTCGACACCACGCCGCCCCACGACGTGCCGGGCCAGCCCTTCCGCCCCCTCCTGCCCAAGGCACTGGCCGAAAGCGCCCGCCCCACGGCCGAACTCCTCTGCAGCCTCATCCTTCGCTCGCAGGAGTTGCTGGAAAACCATCCCGTCAACCAGCGCCGCGCGGCAGCGGGCCTCGACAAGGCCAACAGCATCTGGCCCTGGTCGCCCGGCTACCGCCCCCAAATGGAGCTGCTCTCCAGCCGTTTCCCGCAGGTCCGCCGCGGATCGGTCATCTCCGCTGTCGACTTGATACGGGGCATTGGCCGCTACGCGGGGCTGCGCAGCATAGAAGTGCCGGGGGCCACGGGGCTCTACGACACCAACTATGAGGGAAAGGCCGCCGCCGCAATCGAAGCGCTGCGCTCGGGCGACGATTTCGTCTTCCTCCACGTGGAAGCCAGCGACGAGGCCGGGCACGAAGGCGACGCGGCGCTCAAGCAGCGCACCATCGAAGACCTCGACGCGCGCATCGTGGGCCCCGTTTTCCGCGAGGTCAGCCAGTGGACGGACGAGCCCGTGGCCATGGCCGTACTGCCGGACCACCCCACTCCCTGCGCCCTGCGCACCCACGTGGGTGAGCCCGTCCCCTTCCTCATCTACTACCCCGGCATCGAACCCGACGACGTTTCCCGCTACGACGAAGCCTCGGCCGTCGGCGGCAGCTACGGGCTGATGAAAGAAGACGAGTTCATCCGCGAATTCATGAAACACTAACCCAAACCCCGACTACAATGAAATACTATAGCACCTCGGGCCGCGCACCGCTGGCCTCGCTGGAAGAGGCCGTGACCCGCGGCCTGGCCCCCGACAAGGGGCTCTACATGCCCCAACGCATCGAAGCGCTCCCCCGCGAGTTCTTCGAGGAAATCGACCGTCTCCCCTTCGCCGACATCGCCTGCCGCGTGGCCTCGGCCTTCTTCGGCGAAGACATCCCGGAGAAAGACCTGCACGCCCTGGTGCGCGACGCGCTCGACTTCGACGTCCCCCTCGTGCCGGTGGATGAACACATAAGCAGCCTCGAACTTTTCCATGGCCCCACGCTCGCATTCAAGGACGTGGGCGCGCGATTCATGGCCCGGCTTCTGGGCTACTTCATCCGCCGCGAGGGAAAGACGCAGCCCGTCAACGTGCTGGTGGCCACAAGCGGCGACACGGGCAGCGCCGTGGCCAACGGATTCCTCGGCGTGGAAGGCATACGCGTCTACGTGCTTTACCCCAAGGGCAAGGTGAGCGAGATACAGGAGAAGCAGTTTACGACCCTCGGGCGCAACATCACGGCGCTGGAGGTGGACGGAGTGTTCGACGACTGCCAGGCGCTGGTCAAAAGCGCCTTCATGGACGAGGAACTCAACCGCCACATGGAGCTCACCTCGGCCAACAGCATCAACGTCGCCCGCTTCCTCCCGCAGGCTTTCTACTACTTCTATGCCTACGCGCAGCTCCGCAAGCGCCTCAAAGCCGAGGGGCGCGAGGGCGAATGCGTCGTATGCGTGCCGAGCGGCAACTTCGGCAACCTCACGGCCGGGCTCTTCGCCCAGCGGATGGGCCTGCCCGTAAAGCGGTTTATTGCGGCCAACAACGCAAACGACGTGTTCTTCCAGTACCTCCGCACCGCCGCTTACCAGCCCAAGCCCAGCATCCAGACGATAGCCAACGCCATGGACGTGGGCGACCCGAGCAACTTTGCCCGCATCCTCGACCTCTACGGCGGCAGCCACGGGCAGATATGCCGCACGATCAGCGGCGCCACCTACTCCGACGCGCAGATAGCCGAGACGATACGCACGGCCCGCGCCACGACGGGCTACCTGCTCGATCCCCACGGCGCCTGCGCCTACCGCGCCCTCAGCGAGGGCCTGCGGCCGGGCGAGGAAGGCATCTTCCTGGAGACGGCGCATCCCGCCAAGTTCAAGCAGACGGTGGAGCAGATCGTCGGCGGGGAAGTCCCCGTCCCCGCCAAGCTCGCCGCCTTCATGGCCGGCACCAAGCAGAGCGTGGCCCTGCCCCGCGACTTCGCCTCCTTCAAGGCATTCCTCCTCGCACAGTAAATCGGCGAAGCGACACACCGGCGTTGCCCGGCGGAGAGTTCCGCCGGGCAACGCCTTTTTCTGCCCCCGGGCCAGGACGCCCCCCGCACCCCGAGAGGGGAAGCCCTGCCGCTTTTCGCCGGAAGATGCAGCGGTTTTCCCGAAAAGCGCTGCACCTTTTTTCCACGGGCACCGCATGTTTTCCGCCGGAGTGCCGCCCCGTTTCCGGGAAAGAGGCTATTTTTGCAACCAAAAGGCCATGCGCATACTCATCTATCTGGACAATCTGATTCCCGCCCGCACCTACGGCGGCACGGAGCGGGTCATGTGGTATCTGGGCAAAGAGCTGGCCCGGATGGGACACCGGGTCTACTTCCTCTGCCATCCCGGCTCCACTTGTGACTTTGCCACCGTCATCCCCCACGACCCCCGCCTGCCCTTCGACGGGCAGGTGCCTGCCGGAGTGGACGTCATCCACTTCAACAACTGCACGATGGGCCGGCTGGAGAAGCCCTACATCGTGACCCACCACGGCAACTTCCTGCAGGGCGACCTCGACCGCAACAGCGTCTTCGTCTCCGCCGACCATGCCCGCCGCCACGGGAGCGCCTCCTTCGTCTACAACGGGCTCGACTGGTCCGACTACGGCGACCCGGGACTCCGCTCCGAAAGGCGCTACTATCACTTCCTCGGCAAGGCAGCCTGGCGCATAAAGAACGTGCAGGGAGCCATCGACACCGTGAAGGCCCTGCCCGGCGAGCGGCTCCTCGTCCTGGGCGGATACCGCCTCAACCTGAAGATGGGCCTGCGCCTCACCCTCACGCCCAAGGCACGCTTTGCCGGCATGGTGGGCGGCGAGCGCAAAAACGAGCTGCTCCGCCACTCCAAAGGGCTCATCTTCCCCGTCCGCTGGGACGAGCCTTTCGGCCTGGCCATCACCGAGAGCCTCTACTTCGGCGCGCCCGTCTTCGGCACCCCCTACGGCTCGCTGCCCGAACTGGTGCCCCCGGAGGTCGGATTCCTCACCAACCGCGAGGAAGAACTCGTGGCCCATCTGCTCAGCCGCCCCGCCTACTCCGCCCGCACGTGCCACGAATGGGCCCGCGAGCGCTTCAACTCCCGCCTCATGGCCGAGGCCTACCTGCGGAAATACGAGCAGGTGCTCGACGGCGAGGCGCTCAATCCCGAGCCGCCCCATGCCCTCGTGCCCGACCGCAAGCGGGAGTGGATAAAAAGAGGGTAGCCCCGCCCGGCCACAGCCCCGGCATCCATACAGAATTCCCCCGCCGCTCCTTGTCCGAAGCGGCGGGGGAAACTCTTTTTTCATGCCACGGGCGGAGGAGCCGGATGCTCCCCGCAGCGGGCTATTCCACTACGATTTTCGTCCCAGGCCCGCTGCCCGAGGCCGTCAACACATAGGTGCCCGCCGCCAGAGGCACGTGCGTCTCGCCCGAAACAAGCCGGGAAGCGACCTGCTCGCCTGCCAGCGTATAGACTTCCACCTGCACGGGCCGGGCGGGGATGAGGCGTATTCCACCCCGGCTGCTCTCGACCCGGCACGAAACGGCCCCGAAATCTACGGTCTGCACGGCGGTCGCCCCCTCTTCCTGCGGCACGCGGCGCACGACCTGCGTCATGCAGTGCGCCGCCCCGTAGCCGCGCGTCAGGTTTTGCAGGTAGGCCCACGTCACGTCCACTCCCTCTTCCCGCAGGCGCGACTGCAACTCGGGCGACTGCCCGGCTACCATCACAATCTGCCGCGCACCCACGGTCAGGAAATTGTTGGCATAATTCAGTTCGTCCTCCTTCTCGATTGGGATAATGCGGATGCCCCGCCCGGCAAGGAACTCGGTGAAAGGAGTGCCCGACACGATCTTTTCGTAGACTCCGGCGGCGTTCTTGGCATAGACGTCTGCGGTGAGGAAGTCCACGTCGCCCGGCCCGGCCTCCACACGGTTGGCGCAAAGCGTGGCGAGGTCATGGTCTATTATGTTGAAGTACGTATCGAGGTGCATCTGGTCCTGCGACTTCCACTGGTCGCATACGACGACCAGCGTGTCTTTCCCTATGAGATCGTGCTCAAGCAGCTGGTCGATGGCCGGCTGGGTGGTGCGCAGTCCGCAGCCGATGAAGGAGAGGGTGCCGAAAGGCAGGTAGTCGCCCCCTTCGAGGAAGGCATCGTCGCCCTCGATGCGGTAGATGGGTTCCTCGCCCAGCTTGCGGTAGCAGAACTCGGCGATGTCGGACTCCGTGCGCCGCTGCGAGGAATTCATTTTTCCGATGACCACGCCGCGGGAAGTGGTGATGGCCTGGTCGCGCATAAAGAAGAGGTTCATGATGGGATGCAGCACATAAGATGCTTCGAAGCTGGTGTTGATGTCCGTCGTGCGCAGGCTGATTTCCGGCTGCTGCAGGATGATGTCCACCAGATCGGCAGGGCTGAACTTGCGCAGCATCTCCTGCCGGTAGGCTTCCTGCCCGGCCGAATCCACGCCCTCGCCGCAGGTATAGGTAAGATAGCGGGCGGCAAAGTCGCGCAGCGCCTCCAGTTCGGCGCCTTCCACGGCATTGCCCTCCTCGTCCACGCAGCCCTTGAGGAGCAACTCGCGCACGGTGACGACCTCCGCGCCTGCCTGCCGGAGGATTTCCTGATAGGCGCGGTGTTCTTCGGCAGCCCGGTCGGCGTCGAAGTAGTCCATGAACAGCGCGGCGGCCGGGTGCATTGTCCCGACGAAGAGCTCCTCATTCGGCTCGTGCATCACGATGAGAGCCGCCCGGTCATACTCGGCTTGCGGATAAACCGCTTCCTCCGTCTCCCGGACTTGCGCGGCGGCAGCCAGCGACAGGCTGGCCGCGCCCAAAAACAGCAGTAAAGTTTTCTCCATTTGTCTTTCCTTTCCTTGAGATTTTCGTTTGATGTCTTGCTTTTTGCCGGAAAAGGTAAGAAAAAAAGACGATACCGCCGCAAAAAGCGGCCGCCGGGGCTTGCCCCGGAAAGAGGCAGGCCCCGGCGGAAGAAGATGCGGCACTTTCCGGGAAAAGATGCAGCGCTTCCGGGAAAAAGCGGCAGCACTTTTCGCCCGTTCCGCCGCAGCGGGCCGGCGGGAGGCTACCGCCGCAGGGTGATCACCGTATAGGAATAGCGGGGAAACGTGTAGCGGGCGTTCTTCCTGGCTATACGGGCCGTCGAGGGGCGGAAGGCCACGTTCTGCGGGTTCTCGCGGGTGTTATACTCCGTCAGGTCGCATCCGCCTATGGTCTGCACCTCGGCTTTCGTGCGGTACTTGAAGCCCTCGATGTCCAAGACGGCTTCCCTCGGCTCGTCGCTCATATTGGCTATGTAGAGCGTCATCTCGGTCTTCTCGTCGTTTATCTTGGCCGTGATGTCGAGCGCGGCGTCGCTGCTGGAGGTCTGCACCACATTGGGCTTCCAGGTCTCCATCATCATCTCGTCGATGCAGGCGGAGGGCTGGAACCAAAGTGTGTCGGAGGTGTAGTGGATGCGGCCCTGGTCCCACATATACTCCAAGTGGTGCGGCTGGAAGGTGTTGGCCGTTCCCAACATGCGGAAGCAGTTTCCGTAGCGCTGCAGGGTGTTCCAGTTGCTGGCGTGCGCCAGTCCGCGGTCCCAGTCGCAGCGGGAGCCGTTTTCCTCCATGGGGTGCAGGTTGAGCTTGAAGCCCGGATGGTCCTTGGCCAGCTCCTTTTGGAGCGTGATGCCCATCTCGTTCTCAAACCAGGCCTGGTCGTCGGCAAAACGGCGGTCGCCGCTGTAGTGCGGGTCCCAGGCAAAACGGTCGCCCTTGCCCTGCCCGATGAACCATCCGGCAAGGGAAGAGGCCAGTTCGTAGGCCGGCGTGCCGCGTTTGTAGCCGTCGCGGCCGATGTTGAGGGAGACCATGATGGTCATCTGCGGGTCGGCTTCCCAGGCGGCGCGGGCGAACTTCTTGACGCATTCGGCATAGCCGGGTGTGAGGAAACGCTCATTGTCGACCTCGATGTACTTCAGCCCGTAGGGTTCGGGGTGGCCGTGGCGGGCGCGCAGTGCGCCCCATTCGGAAGAAGCGGGGCCGTTTACGTACTCCACGAAGTCGCGGATGTCCTCGGCCGTCTCATCCATGCTCATTCCGATGATGGGCTCCGCGCCCACGGCCTCGGCGGCCTGGAGCATTTCGATAAAGCCGAAGCTGTGCGTGGAGTAGAGGTTGAAGCCCGTACGCAGGGTGGTCCGCCGCTCGTCCACCGGGCCTATCATGCGTTTCCAGCGGTAGAGATAGGTGTCGGCGCCTACGTCGACCATCGAACCGTTGTAGCGGAAGGCGGAGATGCCTTGGCGTTTCAGCGCGTCGACGAAGGACTTGCGGATGGGATAGCCGCTCGCGCGGCCCCATTCGCCGGGCTGGAGGAAGGCGAAGCCCAGGTCTATGCGGCCAGGGGCCTTGAGGGCGATGCCGAAACTGCCCTTCCGCGCGCCGGAAGCGGGAGTGAGTCGGAAAGCGACCCGCTCGTAAGTCCCGTCGCCCCGCAGCTCATATCCCTGTTCGGCCAGCACCTGGCCGTCGTCGCCCCGCAGGGAGAGGTAGAGGGTCTGCGGCTTTTCCGACTTCACGCGGAGCACGCCCTCATAAGGCTTGCCGCTCTCGTAGGCTATGCCCATGCGGTAGAGCCCGTGGTTGGTGAGCCCCACTTCGCCCGCGCCGCCCTCGAACTGTACAACCTGCGTCTGCCGGCCGATGTAGGCCTGCCCGTCTCGCAGGAGCTCGTAGCGGTATTGCGGAGAACCGGAGGTGAGTTTACTCCAATACTTCGAGATTTGCTCGCGCCCGTTGAGGCGGTCGAGCATGACCTGCTGCACATCGGCGGGAATGGAGTCGAACGGTACGAAACGGCCCCAGAACTTCCACCCGGAAATGACGAGGGGATGTTTCGTCTTGGGCGCATCGTAGACGTCTTTGGAGTTCACGTCGTACTTCTCCGTGCGGCTGTTCCATCGGATCCGGTGGTAGATATTTGCCTGGGAGATGAGGTGCGGAATGCGGCGTTCGTCGAGGACAACGTAGACTTTCGAGTAGTCGCGCGGCGAAAGGCCAAGGAAGTCTACGTCCATGTTCTCCTCGAATGCCTCGCCGTGGAGCAGCTGGCTGAAGATGCCGCCGTTGGTCTGGTTGTTTAGGTCTTCGATGTTTGTCCCGTTGAAGAGCTTGGTTACGGTGGCGATCTGCGTCGCCGCGTCCACTTGCAGGCGCACGGGCTCGCTCTGCCCCTGGCCGGCCGTGGCGGCCAGCAGCAGCGCTGAGGCAAGGAGGGTTCGGAATGTTCTCATAGTGCTTATGGCTTTAGGTTGATACTCGGTGCCCGGCCTTCGCGCCGGGCTGCTGCAAATGTACGATTCCCCGCCGGATTTCCGCCCCTCCGCAGCCCGATATTTGCGTCCTCTGCAGCACAAACCGTTCCCGCCGCCTCACCCGCCCGGGCAGCAATGCCCCGCCCTGTGGCGGAAGTGCGGGCGCTTCACGGAAAAAGCGGCAGGGCTTCCGGGGAAAAGCGCTGCATGTTTTCCCCGGAAGCCCTGCATGTTTTTTCCAGACACCGAAGGCGTACTTCACCGCCGGGGCTGGACTATCCTTTTCTCCACCCGCAGGGAGCGGTCGGAATAGCTCTTCCGCTCGATGACAACGCCGCCGGAAGGGGTTTCGCCCGAGGGCAGTTTCCGCCCGTCCGCCGTATAATAGTCGACACCCACGAGCTCCGGCTTCTCTCTCCCGGTCTCCACTTCCTCCACACCCGTAGGGGCATTGCCCAGATAGGTGAGCCGCACATTGTCGAGCCCCACCCATCCGGATAGCGGTTCGTCCTGCGCAAGGCCGCAGACCAGCCGGTTGTCCGTCACGTCCACCTGCATCGTATAAGTCTGGGGCGTGGAAGAAGTGACGTAGGCCCGCTCCCCGTTTCCAAAGACATAGGCCCCGCGTCCACCCGACGAGGGCGTCCAGCTGAAAGCGGCTATCGAGAGTTCATACTTCCCGTTGGGGATGTTCTCCACTTCCTGCCGCACTCCGCCGCAGAAGGGCTCACTATCCCAGAGTTCGAAGAAGTTGCCGCTGAAATCCCCGGCCTGATTGTTGTTGATCTGGTGGTTCTGTATGGAATAGCCCTCCTTGCAATAAGTGGTCCACATGGCGCCGTCCAGGTCGAACGTAGGGTTCTGCACGAAATGCGTCGCCACGGGATTCGATTCGGAAGCCGAAAACAGCCCGGCCTTAGCCCAGATTTCATAATTGCGCAGGCGGGCCACGTCGGCCTGCGTCCAGGAGTCTGGAAGCAGCTCCCGGCTTTTCTCTATCTGCTCCTGCAGGGCCACGGCTTCGGCGGAGCCGCTCTCCAGCGTTTCCAGCACCCGGGCGGCCACGCCCGCTTCCTCCTCCAGCGTCAGGGGCTGCGGGATGTACCGGCCGCCCACCACCAGTTTGTCGCCGGAGAAGTCCACATCGAAGAATACGGGATGGCGCTCATTGTTTTGCGAGTCACCTTTGTGGCTGTGGATGCAGAGCAGCCAGCGCCCCTCGAAGGTCTGGAAGATCATGCCGTGGCCGTAATTCATCGGGACTATCGGGTCTTTCTCGTGCACCCACGGCCCCGCAAGCGTGCCCGATGCGGAGTAAGCCACGCCAGTCGCATAGTCCGCGCCGCGCCAGCTCGACCAGATCATGCCCAAACGCCCGGTGCCCGTGCGGAAAAGCCAGGGGCCGTCGGTCACTCCGCCGTGCAGGTTCCACTCGGCCTGGTTGGCGCGCAGCATCTCGCGCACCGTGCCGCGCGTCGAACTGAGGTCGTCGGCCAGTTCCATGTACTCGATGGTTCCGCCATTGGGGCTCTTGGTCCACTCATAACAGTAGACCAAATAGGGCTTTTCCTCCTCCACCCAGAGCGTCCCGTCGAGCGTCGGCTTGGCCGAAGGGGTATAGATTTTGTCGGGATCGATGGCCCGATAGGGTCCTTCGGGGCGGTCGCTCTGCAGGATATGCACGGAGCGGCGCGTCGTTCCGCCCGCGTCGTTATTAAAAGTAGCGAAGTAATAATACTTCCCGTTGTAGCGGTGCAACTCGGCGGCCCAGATAGCGGGATTGGTACCCATCCAGCCTACGTTGTCCGTGGCTGCCACTTTCCGCTCTTCCGTCCACGTGCTCAGGTCGCGGCTGAGGCGCATGCGCCCCCAAGTGCCGGTCATGTAGTACGTCATCGTCTCCCAATCGGCCAGGACGCACGGGTCGCTCAGCCAAATGTCGGCCAGGGGAACGGAATAAGCCTGTGCCCCGGCCGGGGAAAGCGGTGCCGCGGCCAAAAGCCCCACGGCAGCGGCCAGCAAAAAGTGTCTCAGTTTTTTCATCATGCTCTTCTGTTTTTTTCGTTTTTCCAGTTTGTTTCTTGCATCAAAGATACTATGAGATTTCCACCCGCGCAAGCGGCGCAACAGCCTTTTCGGCATAGACTATTTCCTGCTCCCGCAGCGCGGCAGGACGAAAGATGCGCCGCTTCACGGAAAAAGCGGCAGGGCTTCCGGGGAAAAGCGCTGCATGTTTTTCTGAAAAGCACTGCATGTTTTCCCCGGAAGCCCTGCATGTTTTTCTGCTTTCCTGCGGAGGTTCCGCCCTGCCGCGGCGGGGCGGTTCAGAGCCGGAGCAGGCGTGCCCCGGGCGGGAGCAGGTCCTGCGGGTTGTGGGTCACTACGATGACGGCGCGCCGCTGCGCCTCGGCCAGGAGGAGGCGGCGCAGGAAGTCTTGGGAAGCGGCGTCCATGTAGGTGCCCGGCTCGTCGAGAAGCAGCACTTCCGGGTCGGCGGCGAGGGCGCGTACGAGCAGCACGCGCTGCAGTTCGCCCCCGCTCAGGTGCCCGATGGGACGGCCGGCCAGGGATAGGAGGCCCGCTCCGTCGAGCAGCTGCCCGATGCGGCTGTGCTGGGCGGGAGTGATGCGGCGGAAGAGGCTGCGCCGCGAGAGCAGGCCGCTGGCGGCCACTTCGCCCACCGTGATGGGAAAGCGCGGGTCGAGGCGGCTTTGCTGGGGAAGGTAGCCCATGTTGAGGCGGCGCACCTCGCGGCCGTCGCGGAAGTAGCGGACGCGGCCCGACGTGGGGCGCAGCAGTCCGAGCAGGAGGCGCAGCAGGGTGGTCTTCCCGCTGCCGTTGTGGCCGAGGACGGCGAGGTACTCGCGGCGGGAGACCTGCAGGTCGAGCCGGTCGACGACGGGGTATCCGCCGCGCACGAGGGTCAGTTTTTCGGTCCGGATCAGCAGGTCGGGGGTGAGGGGGGTATCGGTTTGCGGCATGGGCGGATGGTGTTTTTCTATCGTGCGGAGGCATATTTTCCCAAAAGGGAGGCCAGGCGCAGGAGTTCCCGCTCCCAGTCCGGCGAAAGCGGGTCGACGGTCTCGATGGGGAGCCCCGTGGCCTCGGAGAGGTTCTGTGCGGGCCTTTTGCCGAATTCCGGCTGCACGAATATCACCCGGGCACGGCTCTCGCGGACCGTAGCGGCAAGCTCCCTGAGGCGCCGCGCCGAGGGTTCCTTCCCGTCGGCCTCGATGGGGATCTGCGTCAGGCCGTACTCGCGGGCAAAATACGTAAGCGTGGGGTGGTAGGAGACAAAGGCCACGGGCTGCGCGGGGAGCAGGGAGCGGACCGAATCGGAGAGGAGGGCCAGGCGGCGGAGCAGGCGGTCGCGGCGGCCGCGGTAGAAGCCGGCGCCCTCCGGGTCTACGCCGCACAGGAAACGGCAGGCGCGGGAAGCCATGGAGGCCATGTTGCGCGGCGACATCCACACGTGGGGATCGGGGCGGAGGCTGTCGCCGATGAGCGGAAGCCCCTCGGAGAGGTTACAAAAGGGCAGGCCGGGATATTCCCGGGCTATGCGCCCGGCCCAGGCCCGCTCGAAGCCGATGAGCCCGATGCCTGCATAGCCCGCGGCTTTCCCGAAGAGGAGCACCTGCGCCGGCGAGGGCTCGAACGTCTCCGGACTTGCCCCGCGGGGCACGAGGGCCTGCACCTCCATGCGCCCACCCGCAAGGGAATCGAGCAGATACTGCAGCGGGGCTATCGAGACGAGGAGCACCGGCCGGTCCGAAGCGGCAGGGGCGGGACGGCATCCCCCCATGCCCAGGCCGATGGTGAGCAGCAGGAGCAGGAGGAGGGAACGAAAAGTTTTCTTCATAAGAGGAAAGCGAAATACAAAACCACCGGCACGAAGAGACCCAAGGCGAAGAGGACGTTCGTCCCTTTCGTATAGACGGTAGTGAAAAAGTAGCCCTCGACAAACGAAAGGCACACGAGCGAGAGCGGCAGAAGTACAGGCAAAAACTCCGGGCGCAGCCCCATGCCCGCCAAGAGGAGCACCTCGACAAGAAAAAAGAAGTTGAGGAAATCGTGGGCCCGCACTCCGGTCTTCGGCCGTTTGAGCCAATAAGTCAGGAGCGTGGCCAGCAACAACAGCGCCTGATAGCCTACGAGGACCATCGCCCACCAAGGGCGTCCGGAACAAGGGAGCAACACTTGGGCAAAAAAGCGGTCGAACTGTCCGAAAAGCAAGAGCGGCTCGCCCAGCGACCAGGCAACGGCCGTAAACAAAACGGCAGCAAAGAGCAGGCCCAACACGCCGGCCAGCAGGTTGCGCCACGTGCAGATACGGAACAGACCCGCCCCCACCGCGTAAGCCGGCAGGAGCAACAACAGCCCGGGAGCGAAGCATACAGCCAGCCCCAGGCACAGCAGGGCATGGTAGACGAGGCCCATCGGGCGCGGGTCCTGATAGGCGGCCGTCAGGCAAAACAGCGACAGCAGGAAGAAAAAGAGGGGGCAAAGCGCATAGAGCGATGCGTGGAGAAAAGGCAAAAGGGCCAGCCAGAAGAAGAAAAACGTAGTCTGCGCCGAGGCACGGGCGCGGATGAAAACCAGCTGCGTATTGAGCGGGATGAGCAGAAAGCCGATGCCCACGTAGAGCAAAAGCCCTGCACCCAGCTGCAGGCGGCGCTCGCCGGGCAGCAACCCGGTGAGCATCTCCTGCAACAGACTGCCGCCCCCCGCCGGGACGGACGGCTCCACATAGAGCGAAACGACCCAGCTCCCGAGCAGCAGGAAGAGCATCAAGGGCAGGGCGCGCCCGTAGAGGACGACGCGCTGCTGAAAGGTTTTCTTCTGCCGACGCATGCCGATCTCCTTACAGGTCGAAGCCGATGTCGCGGCGGAAGTACTTCTTTTCGAAACCGATCTGCTCCGCGCCCCGGAAAGAGCGGGCCAATGCCTCGGCAATGCTGCCGCCGTAGGAGCTGACGGCCAGCACGCGGCCGCCGTCGGTGAGCACCTTGCCCTGCTCGGCGCGGGTGCCGGCATGGAAAAGCAGGCTGCCCTCGACGGCATCCAGCCCCGTCATTTCGTAACCCTTGTCGTACTTGCCGGGATAACCGCCCGATACGAGCATCACGCACACTGCCGTGCGCGGGTCCACCTCCAGCGTCTTCCGGTCCAGAGTGCCGTCGGCCACGCCCTCGAAGAGCTCCACCAGGTCGCTCTTGATGCGGAGCATGACGGATTCCGTCTCGGGGTCGCCCATGCGGACGTTGTACTCGATGACCATCGGCTCCCCGCCTACGTTGATCAAGCCCAGGAAGATGAATCCCTTATACGGTATGCCTTCGGCCCGAAGTCCTTCAATCGTAGGCCGGACGATGCGCTCCTCCACCTTCTGCATGAAGCCGCTGTCGGCAAAAGGCACGGGCGAAACGCTGCCCATCCCCCCGGTGTTCAGGCCGGTATCGCCCTCGCCGATGCGCTTGTAGTCCTTGGCTTCGGGGAGAATCTTGTAGTGCTCGCCATCGGTAAGCACGAAGACGGAGCACTCGATGCCCGAGAGAAATTCTTCGATGACCACCGTGTTCGACGCATCGCCGAACATGCCTCCGAGCATTTCCTGCAGCTCGTGCTTGGCTTCGTCCAGCGTCGGGAGGATGAGGACGCCCTTGCCGGCGCAGAGACCGTCGGCCTTCAGGACGTAGGGCGGCTGCAGTGTCTCCAGGAAGGCGCAGCCCTCTTCGAGCGTGGCGGGGGTGAAACTGCGGTAGCGCGCCGTGGGAATGCCGTGGCGCTGCATGAAGCCTTTGGCAAATTCCTTGCTGCCCTCCAGGGCGGCGCCTGCCTTTTTCGGCCCGATGACGGGGACGTGCCGCAACTCGGGGTCGGCCTCGAAGTAGTCGGCTATGCCCTCGACGAGCGGAACCTCGGGGCCTACGACCAGCATGTCGATGCCCTTCTGCAGGACGGCGGCCTTGACGGCCGGGAAATCGGTGACGGAAAGGGGCAGGTTCTCCCCCACTTCGCGCGTCCCGGCATTGCCCGGGGCGATGTAGAGCTCCTCCACTTTCGGACTTTGTGCAATCTTCCAGGCCATCGCGTGCTCGCGTCCGCCGGATCCTAACAAGAGTATTTTCATATTCGTCTGCGTTTTTATTGTTTGTTCCTTGCTTTATTTCTTGCTCCGGCGGGCTACTTCAGGTGCTCGTCGAAGTAACTTGTTATCTTCTCATAGAGATGAACGCGGTCGTGCCCCAAGATGTTGTGCCCATGACCGGGATAGAGGAAAAAATCGGGCTGTGCCCCGGCTTCCACGGCGGCCTGCAGGAAGGAGAACGCATGGCGGGGCAGGACTACAGAGTCCTGCCCGCCGTGTATCAGGAGCAGCCGCCCCTGCAGGCGGCCGGCCAGCGGCTTGAGGTCGCACTCGGCGTAGCCTTCGGGATTTTGCCGGGGGGAATCCATGTAGCGCTCCCCGTACATCGTCTCGTAATACCTCCAGTCCGTGACGGCTCCCCCCGCCACTCCGGCGCGGAAGACGCCGGGGTGGCGCAGCATGAGGCTCGCGGCCATGTGCCCGCCATAGCTCCATCCGTGCACTCCGATGCGCCCGGCGTCCACGTAGGGCAGGGACTTGAGGAACTCCACGCCGCACATCTGGTCGCGCCCCTCCTCCACTCCGAGGCGGCGGAAGGTGCAGCTTTCGAACTCGAAGCCGCGTCCGCTGCTCCCGCGCCCGTCGAGAGTGAAGACGAGGTAGCCGCGGTTGGCCATGAAAAGGTCCCATCCGCGGGCCTCGTGTTGCCAGCGGTCGGAGATGAGGCGGATGCCCGGGCCGCCATAGACGTAGACGATGGCGGGATAGCGCCGCGCCGCATCGAAATCCGCGGGCTTCAGCAAACGGTAGAACAGCGGGGTGCGCCCGTCGGCGGCCGGCAGCGTGCCCACTTCGACGGACGGCATCCGGCAGCCGCTGCAGGGGTCGGGAGCCGAAAGGAGGTGCAGGCTCCGCCCCGGGGGGCGGCAGTCGAGCAGGTCGACCTCGCGGGGCTTGTCGGGCGACTGCCAGGTGCTCAGCAGGAAGCGCCCCGAGGGGGAAAGGCATCCCTCCTGCCATCCGCCCCCGTAGGGGCAGCAGCGGCGCGGACTTCCCGCCACGACGCGCCCGTCCTGCTCTTCGAGGTGCAGGCGGTAGACGTGGTTCTGCAGGGGCGAAGCCTCGTTGCCCGTGAAGACCAGTTCGCGGGCTTCTTCGTCGAAGCCCAGCAAGCCGCCGTCGACCCAGGCGCCGCGCGTCAGCTGCTGCAGCGGCCCCCCTGCGGCACGGCCAAGGTAGAAATGGGAAAAACCGTCGCGCTGGCTGAGGCAGAGATATGCCCCCTCCATCCACGGGACGAAGGCGACGGGATGAAGAGGCTGCACGTAGCGCGCGTTTTCTTCTGCCCAGAGCACTTCCTCGCGCTGCCCGGAGAGGGCATCGTAACGGCAGAGTTCGGCTCGGTCCTGGTCGCGGTTCAGCTCGATGAGGTAGAGCTTCTGCGAGTCGGGGCTCCAGGAAATATTGGTAAAATAGCGGTCGGACGGGTCAGCGGTCTGCAGGTAACGGACGGTCTGCGTGCCCCGGTCGTAGATGCCCACGGCGACAAGGGGATTCTCCGTGCCCGCCATCGGGTAGCGCACGGCGCCGGTCTCCGCCCACGGGGCTTCGGCGCCAATCAACGCGCTGGGCTCCACCCGGCGCTCATCGATGCGGTAGAAGGCCAGCCGCTGCCCGTCGGGGCTCCAGAAGGTGCCCTTCGTCGTGCCCCACTCCTCGCGGTTAGCTTTCTGCCCGCACACCACTCCTTCCGGCTCGCGGGTCACGGCCCGGCTGCCCGCGGCGGTGGAAAGGAAAAGGTTGCCCCCCACCGTGTAGGCCACGGCCTGCAGGCCGGGTTCCGGGTCTATGCAGGAAGCTCCGCGGGGGAGCATGATTTTCCGCACCAGGGCCCAGCGGCCGAAGTCGATACGCGCATAGCCCTGCCCGGGAAGCTGCACCTGCACGATGCGCTCCCCGGGCAGGGGAAAGGAGAGACGCCCGAGGCTGTAGACGCGGTTCAGCCCCTGCGAGGTCAGGAAGTCGTTGAGTTCTCGAAAAGAAAAGAGGCGCTCCCTCCGGCCCGATGCGGCGTCGAGGGCAAGAAGTGCCTCCCCGCCGTCGGAAAAGCGGCTGCGGTCTTCGGGAAAAGCGGCAGCACTTTCGGCAGAAACCGCTGCATCTTTTTGGAAAAAGGGTTCGTCGCCCGAGAGCACCAGGCAGTCGCCCCACCACTGCGCACCGGCCAGATCGCGCGGAATACAGCGCACCCGGCGCAAACCGCCGGGCAACAAATCATCCAATCCCAAGGCTCTTCCCTCCTGCGCGGCACAAGAAGAGAGTACGGTAGGGGCGGAAGAAAGGGGACCGGGGCACGGCATGGCGCAGAGGGGGCTAATCGTTTGCCTCCGGCTCGGGGCGGCGTTCGGCCTCGTCCGCACGGCCCAATTCGGCCAGGACGCGGCGGCGTTCTTCATAGATGCGCCTCAACTCCGTGTCGGGCCGATGCCGGTCGGGGAAACGGCGCGGCCCCTCGTCGTAGCGCGTGGGGCGCTCGTTGGTAAAACGCCGGGGACGCTCGTCGAAACGGCGCGGACGGCTGTCGAAGGAATCGGGGCGCGCATTGTTGAAACGCCGGGGGGGAGCATCGGAATAGCGCCGGCGTTCGTAGCCCTGCCCGTAGTCCCGCTCGCCTGCGGGGGCAGGGCTTTCGCCTGTTCCACCGCGGTATTCTTCGCCCGCGGTACGGCTGAGACGCTCCTTATAGTCGCTGTTTTTCCCGCTGAAGAGCTCATATTTGCGGAATTCGCACTCCAGCGCTCCGTTGAAGAGCGGTATGCGCTCCGACGGATGAAGCCCTATTTGGTTCACAGCCTCGCGGTTGCTGCTGATGACCCAGGCTGTGTTGTCGTAAAATTCATGCTTGAGTTTCGAGCCGAGCGTGCTGTACAGGTCCAGCAGCGACTGCCCGCCTCCGAGACGTTCGCCATAGGGCGGATTGGTAATCATGAGCGCCTTCTCGGCCGGACGCACAAACTCTTCCAGCGGCCGCACCGCAAGAGTCGTGTCCTTGCTCAGCCCCGCGGCTTTCACATTGCGGGAGGCTTTCTGGTATGCCTGCTGGAGAATATCGTAACCGTAGAGGTGGTGTTCGAAGGGACGCTCTGCGGAATCGTCATTATATACCTGCTCGAAGAGTTCGGCGTCGAAGTCCGGCCATTTCTCGAAGGCATATCCCTGGCGGAAAACACCCGGGGCAATGTTGCGGGCGATGAGCCCCGCTTCGATGAGGATGGTGCCCGAACCGCACATCGGGTCTACGAGATCGCACTCTCCCTGCCAGCCGGTCAGCAAAACCATGCCCGCGGCCAGCACTTCGTTGAGGGGCGCTTCGGTCGATTCCTGGCGGTATCCGCGCCGGTGCAGCGACTCTCCGCTGCTGTCCAGGCAGAGGGTGCAGGACGTTCCGGCAATGTGGATGTGGAGAAGTACGTCGGGATCGTTCAGCCGCACGGAGGGCCGCTTGCCGCAAGTCTCACGGAAATGGTCGGCCACCGCATCCTTGACCCGGTAGGCGACGAACTTGGAATGACGGAATTCCTCGCTGTAAACCACGGAATCCACTGCAAAAGTCTTCTCCGGCGTCAGCCACTCGCCCCAGTCGATGGCGCGTACCTGTTCGTACACCTCATCCGCATTTTGCGCCTCGAAGCGCTTGATTGGTTTCAAGATGCGCAACGCCGTGCGAAGAGCGAAGTTCGCCCGGTACATCAATTCCTTGTTTCCGGAGAAAGATACCATGCGCCGACCGATTTCCACGTTGTTTGCGCCCAAATCCGTCAGCTCTTTGGCCAAGACCTCCTCCAGTCCTTGGAAAGTCTTGGCTATCATGCCGAATTCAGGAGCAGCGTTTTCCTTTTCCATGTATTCCGTGTAGTGTTTTTATATGTAGAGATTTTGTTTCAATGTGGCATCCTTTTTCAGTCCCGCCGGCAGTCCGGTTCAACCCTTCCGCTGCACGATGCGCCCTCCGGGGGGTACGCTTTCCGTCACCCAGAGGTTGCCTCCGATGGTCGCGCCCCGCCCGATTGTGATACGTCCCAATATGGTTGCGTTGGAATATACTATCACTTCGTCCTCAAGGATGGGGTGCCGGGGGATGCCTTTTATGGGGTTTCCGTCCGAATCCAGCGGGAAACTTTTGGCTCCGAGGGTCACTCCCTGATACAATTTCACGTTGTTTCCGATGATGCTCGTTGCACCAATCACCACGCCGGTGCCGTGGTCGATCGTAAAATACGAGCCGATCTTCGCACCGGGATGTATGTCGATTCCCGTCTCGCTGTGCGCCATTTCCGTTATGATACGGGGTATCAGGGGCACGTCCAGCTCCAGAAGTTCGTGGGCGATGCGGTAGTTGGAGATGGCCCGTATGGCGGGATAGCAACAAATCACCTCGCCGTAGCTCGTGGCCGCAGGGTCTCCGTTGTAAGCGGCCACCACGTCCGTGGCCAACACGCGGCGCAACTCCGGCAAGCGGGCCACGAAAGCCGCCGCCGTCCGGGCCGCCTTTTCCGAAAGCGCCTCGCCGCAATCTGCCGAGACCGGCAGTCCGGCCTCGGAAGCGGCCACACGGCCGTCGAAGAGGCGCTCGTCTTCCTCACAATCCTTGCAGAAGCAGAGCCCTGCGCGTATCTGCTTTTCGAGCAATCCGTAAAGACGCTCCACACTCACCCCTATATGATAGGAGAGTGTCCGGCTGTCCAGCGTGGAATTGCCGTAATAACCCGGGAAAAGAATGGCCCGCGCCAGTTCCACTACCTCCCGCAGCACTTTGGCCGAGGGCAGCGGCTCGCCGTCGCGATGCCGGTGCATCAGGACGCGATAGCTTTCGGGTTGCGAAAGTTTGTCTACTGTTTCTGTCAGAATATGTGTGAAATCCAAAGCACTCATGCTTGCCTCTTTATTCATCCTTGCCGGACAAACGGCTGAATCATCGTGCAAAGATACGCAAAAAAGCGTACATATATCCTCATAGCCCCGCAAAAAAACGGATTACCCTCTCTTTCCTCCGCCAAATGCGCCGCTACTTGCCGCACACATCCTCGTAGAGTTTCATCATTTGCCGCGCCAGAAGCTCCGGACGGAAGCGCGCGGCATACTCGATGCCGCGCTCGATCATCTCCTTGCGCAGGGGGGCATAGTCCAACACCTGGTCCACGGCCAGCGCCCACTCCCGCGCCTCGTCGGGCGAAACGTAGATGCTGTGCGGCCCGCCCGCTTCCTCCAGGCACGACCCGGTGGCGGCCACGACCGGCGTGCGGCTGCACAAAGCCTCCAGGAGCGGGATGCCGAACCCCTCGAAATAGCTGGGATAGAGAAACACGTCGGCCATCTGGTAGAGCGCCGGCAGGTCGGGGAACTCCACATTGTGCAGCATCAGCAACCGCCCTGCCACGCCCAACTCGCGGGCCCGGCGCAGCACGCTGTCGGCATAGGGCGTGCGCTTCCCCACGGCCACGAGGGGCAACCCGTTGCGCATCCCCGCCAGGGCTTCCACCGCGCGCTGCAGGTTTTTGCGGCTTTCGATGCTGCCCACGCAGAGCAGATACCGCTCCGGCAGCCCGTACTTGCTCCGCACCTCCCGCTTCCGTGCCACGGAGACCACCTCGCGAAACTGCGCGTCGCACCCCTGGTAGAGCACCCGTATCTTCTCTTCGGCAATGCCGAAACGGGACACCACGTCGCGTTTCGTGCACTCGCTCACGGCCACCACGCAGTCTGCCCTGCGGCAGGCCGAGCGGAACTTCAGCGCATAAATCCGCCGGTCCACGGCCGGATAGAACTCCGGGTAGCGCAGGAAGATCAGGTCGTGCAGCGTCACCACCGTGCGCAGCCCCTCGATGCGCTCGATGCCCACGGGCAACTCGTTGCTCAGCCCGTGGAAGACCTGCGGCACGTCGCGGGCTATCTGCCCGCTCATGCCGAACACCCGCCACAGCGAAGGGCAACGCCGCCACACTCCCCCCTGCGGGAAGCGGAGCGAGACACAGGGCTTCTCTTCCAGCGCGCCCAGCAACCGGGCCTTTTCGCGGCTCGGCACGTAGAGTTCATAAGCACGGTCGGGAAAGGCGGAGCAGAGCCCCTCCAGGACGAAGCGGCTGTAGTTGCCCAGCCCCGTGCGGTTCTGGGCGGCGCGCTTGGCGTCGAAGGCTAATTTCATCACAGGCTGGTTCATAGGCGCGTCTGTTCTTCTTGTTTGGCAAGGGTGACAAATTTATAAAAGGCATTGAGCATGGCCCAGACGAGGCCGGGAATCCCGTCGCGGAAGCCGCCCTTCTGCACGTAGGTATGGAAGAAACGGGAGAAAGGCTTCAGCACGTAGGCCGCCGCGCCATAGGAGCGGGCCCCGCGGCGCAGCGTCTCCTGGTCCGTGTAGAGGTCGGTCTTCCGCAAGCGTGCGCCCACCGAGTTGTCGGCCAGGTGCACGAAAGCCAAGTCCGTGCGCTCCCGCGGCACGGTGTCGGTGCGCCCCTCGACGCGCGGCTGCGCATGGATCGTCGGCGGCCAGTCGATGCAGTCGCGGCGGGCGAAGCGGGTGATGTAGTCCGGATAGAGGCAGCGCATGAAGCGGCCCATGAAGTAATTCTTGCGCGGCAGGCGCAAGGCGGCGGGCGCGTCGGGGCGCTTGATCAGTTCATAGAGGTATTCCCGCAGCGCGTCGGGCACCACTTCGTCGGCATCCACTATCAGGACCCACGGATAGCGCGCCGCCCGGATGGCCGCGTTGCGCGCCGGCTCGCAGATGGAGCAGCGCTCGTGGTCTACGATGCGCGCCCCGAAGCGCCGGGCTATGCTCCGCGTCGCGTCGTCGCTGTGCATGTCGCACACCACGATCTCGTCGAATTTCTCCAGCGAGCGCAGCACTTCTTCCAGCCGTGCCGCGGCATTATACGTATTGAGCACCGCACTGATGCGCGGCTCGAGGGGGGACTGTTCTGCCATACCGAAGCCTGTATTCGTTTCCTTCGTGCCGCAAAGATACGACTTAATCCGCCATATTTCCGACAAAAGGCCATACGGCTTTCGCCCGATAAGCCCAAAATACCCTATTTTTGCACACATATTTACTTTAAAAGACGCCATGCTTGTCAACCAACCGCCCCTCATCTCCGTCATCGTCCCCGTATTCAACGGCGAGACCACCCTGCCCCGCTGCCTCGACAGCCTCCTCCGCCAGGACCATGCCCGGCTGGAAATCCTGGTGGTCGACGACGGTTCCACCGACCGCACGCCCCAAATCCTCGCCGGCTATGCCGCCCGCGACCCACGCCTGCGCGTCGTCCGCCAGGAAAATGCCGGCCAGGGCGCGGCACGCAACCGCGCCCTGGCCCTCTGCCGCGGCAGCTTCGTGGGGTTTGCCGATGCCGACGACTACGCCGAGCCTGCCCTCTTCTCCTCGCTCCTGCAGGCCCTGGAGGCAAACGGGGCCGACATAGCCTGCTGCGCCTACTGGACCGACGGGGCGGAGAGCCGCCTCCAGCCGCTGCCCGACCGCACACTCTCGGCCGCCGAGGCCTACGCCCTGCTCGTCGACAACCGCGTCATGAAACACTTTCTCTGGAACAAACTCTTCCGCCGCAGCGCCATCGAGGGCATCGCCATGCCCGAGGGACGCATCTTCGAGGACATCGTATTCCTCACCCGCTGCCTCGCGCGCTGCCGGAAGTTCGTGCTTCTCTCCCGCCCGCTCTACCACTACTGCGAAAACCCCTCCAGCACCTCGCGCGCCCTCTCGCTGGAAAAGCGGTACCAGTACCTGCTCGCCACCCACGAGGAGCAACTCTTCGGGCTGGAGCGCGGCATCCTGCCCCCGCGCCACCAAGAACGCATCGTGCGCCGCAGCCTCCATCTCGTCAACCGCCTGCTCACGGCCGCGCCCGGCCCCGGGACCGACCGTCTGCTCCGCAGCACGCTGGAGATACTCCATGCCTACGATGGCCTCCGGCTCGCCAGCCCCGCCGTCGCCCTGCGCCGCCGCCTCGTCTGCCGCCACCTGCCGGCCTATGCCCGCGCCTACCGCTTCTTCCGCTCGCTGCGCAAGAAGAAGGACTAACCCGCGCCGCCGCGCCGCGACAGGCGGGAAGCCCAGGAGTCCGCGTCCTCAAGGTATTCTGCGGGGAACTTATAGGTCAGTTTGTGCAGGAAGCAGTTCCTTACGGCCTCCTCGTAGGCACGCTCCGAGAACTTCGCCCCGCTCTTCATGTATTCCTGCAGCACATGCGTCGGCCCCTCCGGCACGACGGGCATCTGCTCGTAGTGCCGACGGAACTCCGGCTCGTAGCGCACCAGGGCAACGAACATAAGATGAACCATAAAGTAGTGCATCCAGCGCTTTTCCTGTGCCAGATAGTCTGTCAGGAGTTGCCGCCAACGCTCGATCATGTAGTCGCCCCGCCGGCTGTGGATGAAGCAGTTTTGAATCAAAGTATAGGAGAACTCACCTCCTGAGTGGAACATGAAGAACGGCGTCCGGCGGATTTCTTCGGGAATCGGATCGGTCAGCAGGCACGTGGCGTCTATCCAGTAGCCGCCATACTTGGCCAGCAGGTAAATCCGCAGTATATCGGCAAAATGCGCGTTGCCGATGATGCCCGCCTGCCGCTTGCGCAGGATGAAGTCCGGCAGCTCCACGTAGTCGCCGAAGTTCTGCTCTGTGATGAGCACCACCTCCTGCCCCGCCCCGGCGTGCCGCGCCACGGAGTCCAGGCAGTTCTTCACCAGCGGCGGGGCGGCCTCGCGCCCCTGCAGCCAGCACTGCCAGATGTATTCCTTCTCCCCCGGCGCGGAGGCCGGCCCGGTGCAGGGCTTTTCGCCGGAAGCGGCAGGGCTTTTTCCCGTTTCCCCTTGCGCTTTTCCCGGCTCGATGTAGTGCTTGTCCAAATAGCGGATGCAGCGTTCCGGATTAAGCGGGTGCAGGGCTTCGCGCACGCGGTGGCGCGCCGTCTTGTTCCAGAAGAAGGCGGAACAGAAATTGGCAAAGAATTTGCCTATGGCTATGGCGAATCCGTTCATTTCTCTTGCTTCAGATATTGGTCGATGCCGTGCTCGCACCATGCGAGGTGCTCCCGTTTCACGCGCTCCAGCTCGTCGAGATGGCGCTGTTCGTTGCCCCGGTCCGACTCCGGATGGTAGAGATGGTAGACATTGCCGCCCATCTTCAGCGCCTTCTTGCGCACGCCGGCAAAGTGGAGGCGGAAGGCAAGCTCCCCGTCCTCGTGCCCCCACTGGAGGAGATCCTCGTTGTATCCGTTGACGCGCAGCAGGTCGTTGCGCCAGAAGGCCATGTTGCAACCCCGCAGATGGTCTATCTTCCGCGCATAGCGCTCCGCCAGGAAGCGGCGCAAGAGGCGGCTGCGGAAAGAATTGAGCACAAAGGAGGGCGGGAGTTCCAAGGGGTTGATGCGAAAGCGCCCCCGGGCCAGGATCCGCCGGGTCACGTCCTCGGGCAGCTTCACCCGGCTGCCGCAGACGAAACAGCCGCGCTCGGCCAGCTCCAGATGGTCGGCCACGAAGTGGCGGTCGGGCACCACGTCGCCATCGATCTGCAGGATATAGTCGGACTCCACGGCCGCTATCGCCTTGTTCAGAACAATCGTTTTCCGGAAACCGCGGTCCTCGTGCCAGACGTGGCGCAGCGGGACGGGCGATGCGGCAGCCGTCTCCTCGACAAGGGCGCGCGTCTGCGGCCCCGAGCCGTCGTCGGCTATCACGATTTCGTCGGGCATACGCGTCTGCCGCAGCACCGCCGCGAGGCACAGGCGCAGGGCCTCCGGCCAGTTGTAGGTGGAGATGAGGAAAGCAACGGTAGGGGAGTTTTTCATAATCTGCAGGCTTTTGTGGGGACAAAGATAGTGCAAATGAGTGAAACGGAAGCTTGATTCCGTTTCCGAGTGCAGCCTATTTTATTCTAAAACAAATCCTTTCGACCGGAAGCCCTGCCGCTTTTTCGGGAAACATGCAGCGCAATCTGCCGGAAGTGCCTGCGCCGTTCCCGAAAAGTGCTGCATGTTTTTCCAGATTGCGCTGCATGTTTTTTCCGGAAGTCCCGCACCTACAGGCCGCGCCCAGCGGCGCCCAGCAGGAAACCCGCCGAGAGGAGCAGGGAGAAGAGGAGGATATTCCGCCCCGTCAGGCCCAGCACAGCGTTGAGCCCGCGGCCGCGGCGGATGCGTACCATGCGCCGCCAGGCCCGGATGTGCAGCACCAGGTAGACCTGGGGCAGCACCGCCGCCCAGACATGCCCGCCCACGGCAAAGACGAGGCAGAACCAGCAGGCCGACAAGCCCAGCACCAGATAGAGATAAAGCCCGAAGCGCTCGCCGAAGCGCACGATGAGGGTGCGCTTCCCGTGGCGGCGGTCCTGCTCGCGGTCGCGGTAGTTGTTCAGGACGAGCAGCGTGTCCACCACCGCCCCGCAGAGCACCGAGGCGAGCACCGCGTCGCCGCTCACCCGCCCGGCCTGCACCCAGAAGGTGGCACACACGGGCACGATGCCGAAAAAGAGGAGCACCATGGCGTCGCCCCATCCCTTATAAGAAAGCGGATACGGCCCCGTGGTGTAAAAATAGGCTCCCACGACGCATGCCGCGCCCACGAGCAAAAGCGGCCATCCGGCATAGCAGAGCGCCACGCAGCCTGCGGCGCAGGCCACGGCGACGGTGAGGAAAATGGCGCGCCGCATGGCCCGCGGCGAAATCCAGCCCTCGGCGCAGGCACGGCGGGGGCCCAGGCGGGAAGGATCGTCGCTGCCCTTGAGATAATCGTAGAGGTCGTTGATGAAATTCGAGGCCACCTGCATGAGCAGGGCGAAGAGCAGGCAGGCCACGGCGGGAAGCGCCTTGAAAGAAACCTGCGGGTCGGCCGCCGCCACGGACAGCCCGATCATCACCGGGGCGGCAGAGGCCGGGAGCGTCTTGGGCCGCGCGGCCAGCAGCCAGGCGCGCAGCGAATGGGGGGTAACGTTCGTCTCGTTCATAAAAAGTCGGTTCGTTTTTTCCGGCAAATGTACGCTTTTTCCTATTTTTGCCGAAACCATTTGCCACACCCATGCTCCGGAAACTCTGCATCCTGCTGCTCGCCACCCTGGCCGGGACAGCCGTTTTCTCCCAATCCATCGAGCGCAAGCGCACCCGCCTGCCCTTCCGCCACCGCGGGATTGCGAGGGTCGTCACCTACACCGTGGCCCATCCCGACGTGCCGCCCTCCTTCGACGGCTTCCGCATGGCCTTCGTTTCCGACACGCACTACGCCAGCAAGTTTCGCCAGCGGCACATCGCCTCGCTCTGCCGCATGCTCCGCCATCTCAGGCCCGACGTGCTCCTCCTCGGCGGGGACTACCAGGAGGGCTGCGGATATGTGGAGGAACTCTTCGACTCGCTCGCCGCCGTGGCGCCGCCGCGGGGCATAGCCGCCGTCTTGGGCAACAACGACTACGAACGCTGCACCGCCCTCATCCGCCACGTCCTGCGCACGCGCGGCATCACGCTGCTCGAAGATTCCGTCCTCTCCCTGCCCGCCGGGGAAGACACGCTGCGCATCGTCGGCATCAAAGACCCCTTCCACCGGCCCGCGCCCGACCGCTCGCCGGTAGAGCAGTGCGACACTTCGGACTTCGTGGTGCTCCTCACCCACACGCCCGACTATGCACAGTCGGCCGACAACTCCCGCGCCGACCTCGCCCTGGCCGGCCACACGCACGGCGGACAGGTCACGCTTTTCGGCTATGCCCCCAAGCCCGGATCGCGCTACGGCCGCCGCTTCCTGCGCGGGCTGAACTACACGGAGGCGGGACTGCCCGTCATCACGACCAACGGCATAGGCACCTCGCGGTGCAAGCTGCGCCTCTTCGCCCCCTCGGAGGTAGTGGTCGTGGAGCTCCGCGCCTGTGCCGGGAACAAAAAGACGAAGTCTCATTAAACAAAAATCAAGATACCCCATGAAAAAGAACCGCATTCTCAACCTGTTCGCCTGCGCCCTGCTGGCCGCGCCGGCAGCACTGGCCCAGACAGGCGGCACGCAGCCCGTCTATCTGGACGACACCCAACCCCTGGAAGCCCGGGTGGAAGACGCCCTGAGCCGCATGACGGTGGAAGAAAAGGTGCGCCTGAGCTACGCACAGAGCAAGTTCAGCTCGCCGGGATGCCCCCGCCTGGGAATTCCCGAACTGTACCATTCCGACGGCCCCCACGGCGTGCGGGCCGAAGTGGACTGGAACAAATGGAATTATGCCGGCTGGAACAACGACAGCTGCACGGCCTTTCCCGCGCTCTCCTGCCTGGCCGCCACGTGGAACCCCCGCCTCGCCGCCCGCTACGGGCAGGCCATCGGCCAGGAAGCCCGCTACCGCGAGAAAGACATACTCCTCGGGCCGGGCGTAAACATCTACCGCACGCCGCTGGGCGGGCGCAACTTCGAATACATGGGCGAAGACCCCTACCTCACTTCCGCCCTGTGCGTGCCCTACATACGGGGCGTGCAGCAGAACGGAGTGGCAGCCTGCGTGAAGCACTTCGCCCTGAATAACCAGGAACAGTGGCGCGACTACATCGACGTCTACCTCAGCGACCGCGCCCTCCACGAGATATATTTGCCGGCTTTCAAGGCCGCCGTCGAACAGGGGGGCACGTGGTCCATCATGGGAGCGTATAACAAAATACGCGGAACCCATGCCTCACACAACGACATGCTCCTCAACAAAATCCTGAAAGGCGACTGGCACTTCGACGGTTGCGTCGTAAGCGACTGGGGCGCGACGCACGACACTTACGAAGCGGCCATGAACGGACTGGACATAGAGATGGGTACTTACACGAACGGCCTCAGCTCCGAATCCGAATTCGGCTACGACGACTACTATCTGGGCAAGGCCTACCTGCAAATGATCCGCGAGGGGCGCATCCCGGAAGAAGTGGTTGACGAGAAAGCCGCCCGCGTCCTGCGGCTCATCTTCCGCACCGCCATGAACCGGCAGAAGCCCTATGGCTCGATGACTACGGAGGAACACTACAAAACAGCCTACGACATAGCCACCGAGGGCACCGTGCTGCTGAAAAACCGGAAAGGGAAAAACCGCGAAGCGCTCCTCCCCCTGCGGAAAGAGGCATACCGCCGCGTGTTGGTCGTAGGCGACAATGCCACACGCAACCTGCTCTCCGGCGGCGGTTCCTCGGAACTAAAGCCCAAAGACTACTTCACTCCGCTCGAAAGCCTGCGCGCCATCTGGGACGACGCGGCCTATGAACCGGGCTACGTGCCCAATGAATCCCTCTATGCGCCGCAGGCCGGGACCCCGCACACGGCGGCCGACTCGCTGCGGGAGGAAGCGGTGGCGAAAGCTGCCGGAGCCGACCTCGTCATCTTCATCGGCGGGCTCAACAAAGACTACCGGCAGGACTGCGAGGGCACCGACCGCGTTTCCTACAATCTGCCTTACGGACAGGACGATTTGATCCGCGCCCTGGCCCAAGCGAACAAGAACCTCGTGGTCGTACTCCTCGACGGAAACGCCGTAGCCATGCCGTGGCTCGACGAAGTGCCCGCACTCGTCCAGTCGTGGTACTTGGGCACGATGACCGGCCCGGCGCTGGCCGACCTGCTGACCGGCAAGGCCAACCCGAGCGGGAAGCTCCCCTTCTCCTTCCCCGCGCGGCTCGAAGACTGCCCCGCCCATCACTTCGGCACCATCAGCTACCCCGGCGACGGCACCCGGCAGGAGTACAAAGAAGACATTCTCGTAGGCTACCGCTGGTACGACACCAAGGGAATCGAGCCGCTCTTCCCCTTCGGTTACGGACTGAGCTACACGACTTTCGAATACGGCGACCCGGAAATCTCCGCCACCCGCATGGCCGAGGGCGACTCGCTCTGCGTCTCCGTCAGCGTGCGCAACAGCGGCAGCCTGCCCGGCAAGGAGACCGTCCAACTCTACGTAGGCGACGAGGAGTGCTCCCTGCTCCGCCCGAAGAAAGAACTGAAGGGCTTCCGGAAAATAGCCCTTGCCCCCGGCGAAGAAAAGACGGTGACTTTCACCCTGAAGGCCGACGCCCTGAAATTCTTCGACGACCGGAAACAGGACTGGGTGGCAGAGCCCGGAAAATTCAAGGCCTACATAGGCGCCTCTTCCGCCGACCTGCGCGGGGAAGTCACCTTCACCTACGAATAACAGACAGGCCGGATTTCGGATTCCGCCACCGCGCACAGCGCTCCTCCCGCCCTCACTCGGCCGGGGGAGCGCTGCGTTCGTAGACGCGGCGGAGCGTATAGCCCTCCTCTTGGCTGAAGAGGGCGCGGCGCATGGTGCCGATGGCTTCCCGCGCTCCGGGGCGCATCTGTCCTGTGGCGCGGTCGAAGAGGGAGGCGCGGTCCTGCCCGTTGTCCCAATAGAAGGGGGCCAGGGCGCACTCGCGTGCAGCCCGGCAGAGGTATTCCAGATAGTAGAGCCGGAACTTCTCCGCCCGCCCGTCGGTGCGGTGCATGCAACTCATCTCGCCTATGTAGGCCGGAATGCCGCGGTCGGTGAAGGCCGCCCTGACCGCACCCAGCTGCTCTTCCATGTAGTCCTCATCCTCTCCCGGTGCCTTGCGGGAAGGGGAGGCCGTATGCCCCCACTCGGAATATTTCCCGTCCAGCGTATAAGCCATAGGCGCGTAGTAGTGCACGGCCACCATCAGGCGCCGCGGCACCGTGTCGGCGGGCAGGCGGAAGTGGCGTACCGTCAGGTCTATGTTGGTGACGTAGCCGGGAACGGCCAGAAAGCGCCTCACGTTGCAGCCGCCCGTGGCGCGGACGGCACGGACGAATGCCTGGTTCCACCCGTTGAGCACGGCATACTGCCGCCCGCCGTCCTTCAGGTTGTCGCCCCATCCCCAGCGGCCGTCGTGTATTTCGTTCATCGATTCGAAGACCAGATAGTCCCCCTCGTTGCGGAAGCGGCGGGCTATCTGCGTCCACAGTGCAGTGAGCGTCTGCCGCACCGTGTCGTCTTTCTGCCGGCTGCGGGCAGCCCCGCCTATGTCGAGCCAGTAGCGGCTGTCGGCTCCGTCGTGGTGGATGTTGAGAATCACGTTGAGCCCCGCCCGCTTGGCGTAGCCCACAAGTTGGGCCACGCGCTCCAGATAGTCCGGCTCGATGCGGTAGTCCGGCGCCGGGCCGAAGTGGCCCATCCAGGTGACGGGTATGCGGACCGACGTGAAGCCTGCGGCCGAAAGGCTGTCGAAGAAGGCCTGTCCGACCGGCGGGTTGCCCCACACGGTCTCCTGCGCCACTCCGTCGGCGAAAGCGTCCATCTGGTTGCCCAGGTTCCACCCCATCCCGAGGCTGGCAGCCACCTCGCGGGGCGTCTCGCCCGCCACTCCGGAGGGCTGCCTGCGCTGGCCCCCGTCGCCGCCCGCGGCCGGGAAGGCCAGGAAAAGCGCCAGCGCGCAGAGAAAAAAGCGGCAGCGCTTTTGCCGAAAAGATGCAGCACTTTTCATGATTTCCCCTTCGGCTTTCCCGGCTTAGAGCTTCCGCAGTTTGAGGCCGCAGAGGTAGGGTTTCCCTTTTGTTGCCTTCAGCTCGACGGTGATGTGCCCGCCGTCAGAGCGGGCGATGTAGCGCCGGCGGAAAGCCGTGCGGTAGCGCCCGCCGTCGGCCGGGGAGAAGTCGGTCTCCACCTCCCGGCCGCAAAGCAGGACGCTGAAGCGGCTGTCGCCCGTGGCCTGCTCCTCGGAGGCTTTGTCCAGCAGGTTGGCCAGCTGCACGGCGGGGCGGCTGATGTCGGCCATGAGGAGTTCCACCTCGTAGTCGCCCTCGGGCACGTCGAAGCGGTAGGCCGCATTGCCCTCCAGCCCGCTCTGGTAGAGGGGCCCGTCGGGGGTATTCACGATTTCGGAGGTCGTAGTGCGCGCGCGGCCTGCGGTATATCCCCAACTGCCGGGCGCATACGGCCGGTCGGGCAGCCAGGTCAGGCCGCTCACGGAGGAGGTGAAGAAGCAGTTGCTGCCCACATTGACGGCCAGCTCCTCGCCCTTTTCCAGGTCGGGCAGGGGCGCATAGCTGATTTCCATGGCGTCCTGCACGGTCTGCCCCCCGCGGTTGCCCTGTGCCAGCAGGGTCGACGTGCCGCAGGGCAGCGCCGTGCGGAAGACGGCGACGCACCCCTCGGTCTTCTGCCGCCCGGCGGAGCGCCCGTCGATGAAGAGCTCCACCTCGGGCAGGTTGGAGTAAACCTTGATGTCCTGCAGCTCACCGGCAGCCCCGGTGCGGCGGTCCCAGTCGCGGGAGGCTATGCGGAGCACGGGGATGTCTGCGCGCCACATGGCTTTGAAGTAGTAGGCCACGTCTTTCGGCGTGCGGTCGTTGTAGAAGAGGCCCTTGTTGTTGACCCGGGGCATGGACTCCTGGCGGGCGGCTACGTTGAAGTCGATGAAGTTCCAGTAGGCGCATCCGCTTATCCACTCCGTCTTTTCGATAAACGAGAGGTAGTGTTCGGTATAAGTCTGGTGGTATTCGATGCTGAAGTCGAAGGCCCGTCCGCGGGTGGAGTGCAGCCGGCGGTCGCTCCCGGCGCCCCATTCGCTGATGATGATGGGCCGGCCGGGATAGCGGCGGTGCTGGTCTTCGCAAAAGGCGTTGAAGTCCTGGAGTTTGTCCACGTACCAACCCTGATAAAGGTTCCATCCGCTGACGTCTACCAGGTCAAGTCCTATCTCATTGTAGAGGTTCGTCATGTTATAAGCCATAACGCTGGCGCGAGCGGGGTCTTCCTCTTTCAGCGCCGCCTCCAGGCGTTGGGCCAGGGCGACGGTGCGCTCCTTGTAGACGGGCCACTCGGGGCGGTCGGGACCGGGCGTGACGAGCAGGATTTCATTCATGTATCCCCAGAGGATGACGCAGGGGTGATTGTAGTGCTGGCGTATCATTTCGCGCAGGTTCTGCTCGCAATGGTCGGCATAGCCCGGCGTGTCGGGCACGATGTTGACCACCGGGATTTCCTCCCATGCAAGGAGCCCGAGCTCGTCGCAGGCTTCGAGCAGGGCGTCGTCCTGCGGATAGTGGGCAATGCGGATGAAGTTGCAGCCGAAGTCCTTCATCAGCCGCACGTCGCGGCGGTGCGCTTCGTCGTCGAGCGCCACGCCCACGGGCGCCTGGTCCTGGTGGCGGTTGACGCCGCGCAGCTTGTAAGGCTTGCCGTTGAGGGTGAAACCTTTGTTTCCGTCGAAGCTGAACCAGCGGAAGCCTGCCTTGTGCACCCGGCGGTCGAGCACCCGGCCGGACTTTGCCTCTACGAGCGTGGTCTCCACCCGGTAGAGAAACGGCGTCTCGGGCGTCCACAGGGCGGGGTTGGCTACGGGCTTGGAGAGCATTTCGCACGTGCGCGTCTCGCCGCCCCGGAGCTTGACTTTCTGCTTGAGGCTCTGGAGCAGCTCGCCCGCGGGGCTGTAGATGGCATTATGTACTTCGAGCGTGGCCGTCTCCTCCGCATCGTTGGTCACTTCGCTGCGTATGCGTATCGTGCCTTCGGCTTCGCTCACGGTGGGAGTCGAGAGGAAGATTCCGTCGGAGCCCATGTTGAGCAGGTTGAAATGCTGGCGGGGCGTGGAGATGAGCCATACGTCGCGGTAGATGCCGCCCCAGAAGGTGAAGTCGGCCGATATGGGGGCAATGTCCTTCCGCCCGTTGTCTACGGTGATTTCCACCGTGTTCTTCTCCTGGATACAGTCGGTGATGTCCATCGTGAAGGCCGTATATCCGCCCGCGTGGCTGCCCACCTTCGTGCCGTTTACGCTGACTTCGGCCGCCTTGCTGGCCGCATCGATTTTCAGGAAGTAGCGCCGCGCGGGGTCTACGGCCGGCAGGCTGAAGGTGCGCCGGTAGTGGGCTTTGCCCTGGTAGTAGCGGGGCGTCTGGTAGGCGTCAAGGTTGAAGGTGTGGGGCAGGTTGACGGAAGTCCACCGTTCTTCCGCCGCCTTGCGGAAGTCCCAGCTGTCGTTGAGAGTTTTCATCTCCCGCTGTGCGGAGGAGGAGGCAGCGGCGCAGACCGCCAGGGCGGCCAGCAACCACTTCTTGAGGCTCTGGATGTACGTCTTCATGAGGATAAATCTTGGTTCTTCGGCCGTAAAGTTAGGCATTTCCCCGCAGATTGCGGCACGGGACGCCGCCCTAATCCACCCTTCGCCCTCCTCCTCTGCGGAAAAGCCCTGCCGCTTCCGGCAAAAAGCGCTGCCGCTTTTCGCAAAAAGCGGCTGAGGTTTTCGGAAAAAGTGGCAGCGCTTTTCGACCGGAATGCACTACCTTTGCGCCCGGTTATCCTCAAACATTCAGAAATGGAAACGACAAAACCCGAAGAAGCCCGGCGCGAGCAGGAAATCTACCGCGTGACAATCGTCGGCGGCATGGTCAACCTCGTGCTGCTCGCCTTCAAGTTCTTCGCCGGAGTGACGGCACACAGCGCTGCCATGCTGGCCGATGCCGTCCACTCGCTCTCCGACTTTGTGACGGATCTCATCGTGATTCTCTTCGTCCGCATCTCCGCAAAACCGCAAGACACCGACCACGACTACGGACACGGCAAGTACGAAACGCTGGCCACGGCGCTCATCGGCGTGCTCCTGCTGGCCGTGGGTTTCGGAATCTTCTGGAACGGCGCCACGTCCGTCTACCGCTTCTGCCGGGGCGAGGTGCTCCAGGAGCCGGGCATGCTGGCACTGGTGGCCGCGCTCGTCTCCATCGTTTCCAAAGAAGCCCTCTACTGGTACACCGTCGTGGCCGGCCGGCGGCTGGATTCGCAGGCTGTCGTGGCCAATGCCTGGCACCACCGCAGCGACGCCCTCTCATCCATCGGCACGGCGGTGGGCATAGGCGGCGCCATCCTGCTGGGCGAAGGCTGGCGCGTGCTCGACCCCGTGGCCGCCGTGGTGGTCAGCTTTTTCATCATGAAAGTAGCGCTCCGGCTCCTCCGCCCCTGCGTCGACGAACTGCTGGAGAAGTCCCTCCCCGAAGAAGTGGAAGCGGAAATCGAGCAGACCATCCTCTCTTTTCCCGGCGTCAGCTCGCCCCACCACCTGCGCACGCGGCGCATCGGCAACTATTGCGCCATAGAAGTCCACATCCGCATGGACGGAAACCTCACCTTGGAGGCCGCGCACGAGACTACCACCCGCATCGAGCAGGAACTACGCCGCCGCTTCGGGCCGAACACGCTCATCAACATCCACGCGGAGCCGCTGAAGACTCCGTAAAGGTGGTGTAGACCACGGCATAATCGTAGACCTGCGTCGAGGCAGGCAGCGCCGCCCAGTCCACGAGGTACTTGTGCTTCTTGCGCACCTCGTCGCAGGAAGAAGCCGCCGCCGCAGCCTCCCCGGGCGACATCGCCACGTATCCCAGCATCAGGTGCGAGGCATTCCAGCGCAAGTGCTCGCCGATCGAGAGATTGAGCAGGCACCCGTAACGCCCGGCCTCGGCGGGAGCGACGGGCCGCCCCTCAAGATAAGCCAGGAAATCCCCCACCGCAGGCAGCCCGCCCTGCAGCAGGCCCGGGTCGGCCAGGCACTGCTTGGTATAAGCATGGATGCAGTTTTCCTCGTCCTGAAACTCTTTGCGGTACAACTCCTGCTTGCAGAGCGGCAGCGTGCCGCACGGGGCACCGCCGAGGAGCTGCGCGCGCCGCGCCTCCCACGAGAGGAAACGGCCGGAGGGGCAGGTGCAACGCGCATAACTCGCGTAGAACCTTTTGGCCTGCTCCTGCAGTCCGCTGTCCACGACCATCTGTTTTGAATAAATCTCGCCCCTCGTTCCGAAAACGGCGATGGGCTCCCGGCCGTCCTGCCCGTAGTATTCGGCCGTGCGACGCAGCCGGGTCTCGTTTTCCGGCTCATAGGAGCGCACGAAGATGCCGAACTTCTCCAGCCCGCCCCTGCGGTTCTGCACGGCATAGCGGCAGATTTCGGCGGCTAGGGCTATGCCCGCCTCGTCGTTGCCCAAGGCAATGACCACATAGTTCAGGCAGTCTACGATTTCGCCCATCCGCCGCCAGAAGCCCGGCGAGGCGGCATCCTCCCCGATGAGCTCCACTTCGTCCGCCAGGGCCGGCAGCGCCGGAATCTCGCGGAAGAGCTTTCCCTTGATCTGCTCCATCCGCCGGTCCACGGCGTAGAGGCGGAAGGGGCTCTTCTGCCCCTGCGGCCCGGCAAAGGCGCCGAACTCGTAGAGGAAGCGCAAGGCGTCTTGCCCCGTATCGCCCAGCCCCACGATGAGGGCCGTAAAGGCCGATGTCGCGCAGCCCTGCATCCGGTCGACACCGACGAAGCGCACGGGATGGGCCCTGTAGCCCCGCTCCGGATGTCCCGCCTCTGCGGGCATCAACTTCAGCGCCTCGACGGCCAGTTCGGACTCGTCGACCAAATGGATTTCGGCAGCGCCCACGCCGTAGACCGCCTCGTTCACCGCATTGCGGCGTGCCCGGCAGTAGACGACGGGACGGCAGCGGGCGAACGCCCGGTCCTGCACGAGGAGGAGCGCGGCCTTGATGTTGTCTTCTTCCTCCTGCGAGAGAAAGAACAGACGCACGGCGGAAGCGTTCCGAAGGATGCGGCGGAGCGACTGCAGCTCCAGCGCGTCCAGCACGCCGGGGCCGGCATTTTCCGCTTTGTGCGGCGGCAGGGCGCAGTGCATCAGCACCGGGTAGAGACAGCCCACGGCGCGCACCTGTTCGGCCTTATAGGAAAAGAGCCCGAAGATGTGGCTGAAGCTGAGCCGCCGGGCAGAGGAATGGCCCTCGTCGGGCAGGTCCACGAAGACCATGCGCTCCCCTTCTGTCCGGTTGCGGCAGGCATGGAGGTTGCGGGCCAAGGCCAGGCTGCGGTCGTCGAGGCCGAAAAAGACGTCCACCGTGCCCCGAAAGGGGAACAACTGCCAGGCCTTCCGGCGAAACCAGAAGACGATGCGCCGCCAAAAGCAGTTGATAGCGAACGAAGCACTTACCGCCACGGCCGAGAAGTGGACGAGGGAAAAGGCCGCCATGTAGTAGGGATTGGCCTTGCACTGCCCGTCCACCTCGATCAAGTCGGAGTGGGAGACGAACATTTCCAGGGAGGAAAGCAGCGGGCGGAACAGGTAGGCCAGGAAAGACTGGCGCGTCCCTTCCCAATAGAAACCTACGAGATAGAGCGCGTAGCCCGCCAGCAGCGTGGCAAAGGCCCACCACTTGAAGGCCTTCTTGCGGTGGTTTTGCCTCCCGTACGGCTCCTGTCCGGAAAAAGAGCGGCAGGCATGGACGGCCAGCATGACGCAGGAAAGCAGCAGGAGCGCCGCAGCCAGGGCAAGCAACCCCTGCGCCGCTTGGTGGAGCGCGGGGGCGGAAGAGCCGGTTTCGACAAGGGGAGTCTGCAGGAACTGCCGCGAGAGGGTGTCTATCTCCTGCAGCAAGAGATTGTTTTCTTCAGCCATTTCTTTATCGGTTTTTGCAGGTTTCGGCAAGGGGCTGCGGCCGGCCCGTCACGATGTAGGGCAGGTAGCGGCTCACCGCCACGTCGTAGAGGCGGGATTCCGGCGCCACCTGGCAGTATTCGCGGATGTCGCTATGGGCAAACTCGGCCTCTTTCTTCCGTTTCTTGTAGTCCTTTTGCGGATTTCCGCTGCCGCTTTTTCCGGAAAGTGCAGGCGCTTTTCCCGATTTCCTCTTGAGCTTTTCGTATTCGGCCTCCTCCGCCTCGTTGAAAGGCCGGTAGCCCAGGAGGAGTTCCTCCACGTTCCAGCGGTTATGCTCCACCTCGGCCAGCAGCTGCGCCTGCTCTTCCGGCAGGAAGGCGAGGGACGCCAGGTCTTCCTCGCAGAGGCCCAGCGAGCGGAGCTTGGCGGGGATGGACGAAGCATGGTAAAGATTGGACCACTGCTTGACCACCTGTCCGCTCCTGAGCGCCTCCCATTCCTGCTCCGCCTGCCCCGCGGTGGCCGCGGCAAGGGCGGAGGCCACGTCGGGCGCATGGTTGTAGACGAAATTGACCCGCATGGCGCGCTCGCCGAGTGTGCCGTCGAGCGTCAGGCACTCGCCCACCATGCCGAAGGGGCGCAGGTGGGCAAAACGCCCTCCCCCTCCCCCGCTCCCGGAAGGGGCGGAGAGATTGTCGATGATGGCCGAGGTGATGCGCTGCTGCACCAGCACGGGTATGCCCCGCGCCCGGAGGCTTTCGGGCAGATAGAGCGCCGTGGCGATGGACTGGTGCGTGAGGTTGAGGCAGACGGCGAGGGTCAGCAGCGCATGTTCCTCTTCCGCCCACCGGACGAGGAGGCGGCGCACGGCGTCGGACTCTACGCGGCCTTCGACAAACTGCCACTCGATGTCGATGAAGTCCTCGCCCAGGAAGCGGTATTTCTCCAGCGGCGCGCTGTGCTCTGCCCGGCCGCTCGCGGCGTCGAGGTACGTGGAGTGCGACAAGTCGAACAGCGCGGCGTAGGCCTGGCGGAAGCACTCCATGCCCTCCCGCGCACGGCTGTCGACGAAAGTGATGCGCGTGCGCTTCCGCCGGTCACGCACGAAGTTGGGGAAGTGGGCCACATGGGCCGCCTCCACGGCAAGGGCTTCGCCCATCTTCGACATGCCTATGATGACGAGGTGCACGAAGTCTTCCGACTCGTAGCCTATGGAGCGGTAATCCAGCGGCCGGTAATGTATCTTCTGCTGCCCCGCTCCCTCTCCGGAGAGGGTGCAGGAAGGACGGGCAGACTCGCCGAGGACGAACACCTTGCGCGCCCACATCTCGTAGAAGTTGAAGGGGCGGAGGTCGATGTAGGGCTTGATTTCGGGCGCGATGCCGGAGAACTGGAAAACGGAGAAGGTCGAACGGTACTCCATCAGCAAGTGGCACCGGAGCGGGGCGGCGCGGCCGTGCGCACGGCATATATGCCCGATCAGGTTCAGGCAGTCCACGTTGAGCGAATCGTGGTAGTATTCTATGTCGTCCAGCTCCCCGCTGTCGCCCAGGATGTAGACCTCGCGGGCGTCGGCCACGCCGAGGGCCTCCAGTTCCTCCAGCGAGTCGCGGCGCGCGTAGCAGAAGGCTATGCGCCGTTCGTAGGCGTGCGGCAGATGGGAGAAGAGCTTTCGGCGCACTTCCTCCACATCCTTTATCGTTTGCACGACCACTTGGCACTTCCTGTCGCGCCCGAAGAGCTGAAGGATCAGCCCCGGCAGCATCGCATCGGTGCCGATCAGGACATAATGGTCCCGCATACGGTAGTGCACGCGGCCGCTGCGGCAGCGCTCCACGCGGCGCTCTATGATATTGGACAGCGTGGAAATGAGCAGCCCGCTGACGAACACGCTGCCGAAGAGGCTGATGAGGAGCGCCGCCCAACGCTCTTTCCGGGGTACGCCTACCTGGTTGCCCGTGTCGATGTAGTTGTTGTAGAGAAACCACAGCCGGTCGGCCGCCGAGAGGCTGTCGGCCGCCGCGCCAGCAGCCTCCCCTCCTCCGCCGACGGCCAGCCCGTAGCCCAGCTCCCCGCAAAGGAAAAGGAATAAAGCGAAGAACACCGCGTTGCACGCCAGCAACGCGAGAATCTGTTTGCCCATGCCCGCCTGGAGCACAGAGTCTATGCGGCGCCTGAGCCGCCCGTCCCGTTTCTTCATCTTGCGGCAGGTGTCAGTCGGTTTTCTTACGGATTTCGTAGCCCAGCGCCACGACCAGTTTCAGCGTGTTCTGCGCCGTCTGCCGGTCGTAGTCCTTCTCCGCCTCGGGTAGTTCCCCGTAGGGGACGAGGCAGGGATGCGTCTTCTTGCGGTCGTCGCGCTGCGGCCCGTAGGTCCAGCCCTCGCGCAGGCGTCCCGCGGCCCATACCTCGTGTACGTTGCGCGCTATCCGTTCGGCCAGCTCGGCCAGCCCCTCCGGCAGCCGCACCCGGCTCACGTCTTCCGGCTGCGGCACGTATTTCCGTAAATTTTCCATAGCGTGTTTTTTCTATTATTTCATCTTTCAGGCCATTCCCCTGTCGCGGTCGAGGTGTTGCTGGATGCGGCGGTGGGCATAGCGGTGCATGCGGTAGCAGAAGTAGAGGAAGGCAAGGGCGACAAGCACGGAGAAAAAGCCGGGCAGGGAGCCGAAAAGGAAAATCAGCGAGTCATAAATCCCGTGCGCCACGGTGGGCACCAGCCAGGCCAGCAGCAAGTCGGCCGCCTTTCGCCCCGGGGGAGCGAAGCGATAGAGCGCATAGTAATACCCCATGAATACGGCAAAGGCGAAATGCCCGGGCACGGAGAAGATGGCCCGCGCGATGCCTACGCTCACCCAGTTGTCGTAGTTCTGGAAAAGGTAGAGGATGTTTTCCACGGCAGCGAAGCCCATGGAGACAGCCACGGCGTAGACAATGCCGTCCACATGCTCGTCGAAATAGGGATTCTTGCGCAGGAAAAAACAGAGCATCAGCAACTTGGCCAACTCTTCGGGAATGGCGGCGCCCCAAAAGGCATAGTTGACCTCTCCGCTGACGAGGCCGGCCGTGAGGGCGGGCAGGCCGGTCGCGTCGATAATCTCTATAAGGAAAAAGGTGACGCACACGGAGAGTACGCCGTAGCCTACGCCTTTCAGTATTTCCCTGACGGGTTCTTTCTCGTATTTGTCGCGCCGGTAGATGTAAAACAACAATACGGCCACAGGCAGGAGAGCTGCCAGAATCACGATGTAGGGGCTGTCCATGGTGTAAATCGCTTTAAGGAGGTTTATGAATTCGGCCGATACGGTCTCCGCAAAAATAAGGATAGTTTTCGAAAAGTCCTGCCACTTTTTCCAAAAAGTCCCTCCACTTCCGGGAAAAAGCGGCAGCGGAAACCGCCTTTACCGCCGGGGCTTTTCCCGGGAAGGGCCGGCGGGGCCATTTTTTTCATCGGCCCAAGACTTGCAAAAACAGCGGAAATAACCGTACTTTGCAAGAAGAACCGTGTATTTATCACCAAAACTTACGTCATAATGAAGCATGTATATCTTCTCTTCCTGATGCTCTGCGCGAGCATCGGCGCATCGGCGGGCAACTGGATGAAACGCCTGCCGGACAACATGTATGTAGCCCTGGTATCCATCCCCGGCACGCACGACTCGGCCACCGGGCACGGAATGACCTCCACTACGGGCGAAATGACATCGCGCACGCAGGACACAGGCGTGCCCGGGCAGTGGGCCATGGGAATCCGCGCCTTCGACCTCCGTCCCCGCGTACGCGACGGCTACCTGCACGCCGCCCACGGCATGATGTACACCAACGTGCGCTTCGACAGCACGCTCTACGTCTTGCGAGACTCCCTGAAGGCAAACCCCTCGGAGTTCGTGGTCATCCACCTGCTCTATGCCGACAACTACGAGAATGAGCGGGAGGAATACCGGGAACTGCTCCTCCAACTCCTCCAGAGCGACGAGCTGAAAGACTACATCGTGGCCGACTTCCGCCGCGACCTGACCGTGGGCGACCTGCGCGGCAAGATGCTCTTCCTGAGCCGCGAGGAGTACGACACGACACCCATCGGCGGGTTTCTCAAGAACTGGTGCGGCTACATCGACTGGAATGCCCAGCGCAACGGGCAGATCGTAGGCCCGTCCGGGGACAAGATGTCCAACTCGCCCCTCTACGTGCAAGACCTCTCCGACACGCGGGGTGACGGGCAGATAGAAGCCAAGGTAAACGCCATCAAGCAGATGCTGGACTTCAGCACCCAGCAGGAAGTGGCCGATGCGGAAGACCTCGTATGGGTCTACAACCTCGCCTCCGCCTATTGCGCCAACGCCCTCTTCTCCACCAGCAACGGATACCGCGAAAACGCCACCTACACCAACCGGGCTTTCATCGACTACCTCAAGGAGCACGAAGCCGGGCCCACGGGCATCGTCCTCATGGACTACGCCGGAGTGGACCAAAGCCAAGGATATAACACCGAAACCGTCTACGCCACCCTGGGCAAGGAGCTGACCGACACGCTGATAGCCAACAACTTCAAATACCTCACCCGCCGCAGTACGGAAAACTACGACCGCGTCATGAACACCGTCGAGCGCCTGCGCAACCTCCTCCAGACCTACGAAGAACAAATCCGCACGGACTGTCCCGACGTGGCCGAGGCCTATCTCACGGAGCTGGCCGCCATCGGCGCCGATGCCGACAGCATCGAGGCCGAGGCCGACAGCCTGCGCCAGGCATGGCAGCTGACGGAGAGTTACACGGTGGACTACACCTCCTACTTCCGCGTTGTGCTCAATCTGCTCTCCGAGGCCAAGGCCGCCCAGGCCGAGTATGAGGCCACGGTGGGCATCGATGCGGTCCGGACCGACGAAACCGGCTGGCAGCAGGCCGAATACTTCTCCCTCAAGGGTGAGAAACTCCCCGCCCCGCGCCGCGGCGAACCGTGCATCGTGCGCTTCCCCGACGGACGGACGCTGAAAATAAGGTTCTAAGAAACGGCCAATCCGCCGGAGACTGACAAAAAATCATCCGGCCCTTTCCCCCAAGCAGGCGTGTCGCCCCTCCCCCCCCCGGCGGTGCGCCTGCTTCCTATTTGCCAGCCCTGCCGGTCCATTTGCTGAAGAGCAAGTCCCACAGGCGCACCTTCCCCGTGACGACATAGCCCGTCAGTTTCCGCTCCCCGGCAGAGGCTATCGGCAGGGAAGTGCCCTCCTGCGGCTCGATCCGGCAGACGACATAAGCGGGCGTCTCCTCCCGACCGCGGATTTCGAGCCTCAACCTTTCTCCCCCGTAGAGGGCGACCTGCAGGGTTTCCCTGCCTGCTTCGAGGCGCACGCTCCGCGGGACATAGCAATAGCAGCGCCCGTCGTGCTCGCGCACTACGTCGACCGCCGCCTTTTCGTCGATCTCTATGAGCTGCAACATGCCGATGACGGCCACAAACATCACGCCGAGGATGGCCGAGATGCCGTAGTGCAGCAAGAATCGGTAGAGTCTGTTTTTCGGTTTCATTCCTGAGCCAGTTCCAATTGATTCTTCACTAAGTCGTAGTAGTAGCCCCTGCGGGCGATGAGTTCGCGGTGCGTCCCGCTCTCGGCCACGCGCCCGTGGCGGAGGACCACGATGTGGTCGGCATTTTTCACCGTGGAGAGGCGGTGGGCTATGACCAGCAACGTCCGCCCGCGCAGCTCCTTACCGAGGTTTTCGGTTATCTTCCGCTCGTTTTCCGCATCGAGCGAGCTGGTGGCCTCATCGAGCATCATGTAGAGCGGCCGCTTGTAGATGGCGCGGGCTATCATGATACGCTGCCGCTCCCCGCCGCTCACCCCGTTGCCGTCGGCCCCGACTTTCGTGTAGACGCCCAGCGGGAGAGCGGCGACGTAGCCGTCCAGGCAGGCAAGGCCGAGGGCCGCGGCCAGCCGCTCCTCGTCGTCGTCCTCCCCCAGGACGATGTTCCGCCGGATCGTGTCGGAGAAGACAAAGTTTTCCTGCATGACAATCCCCGTATGCCGCCGCACGGACTCGGCCTTGTAGCAGGCCAGATCTTCCCCGCCGAGGAGGATGCGCCCCTCCGTCGGCTCATAGAACTTCAGGAGGAGCTTCATGAGCGTCGTCTTCCCGCTTCCGCTCTCGCCCACGATGGCCGTCGTCTTCCCCGCCGGTATGGTGAGGCTCACGTCTTCCAGGGCCGCTTTCCCGATGCTCCCGGTGTAGCGGAACGTGAGGTGCCGCACCTCTATGTCGAGCGGCCTGTCGTCCGGGAGTTCCTTCAGCGCGTCGCTGTCTTCGTCGCGGCAGAGGTAGACCTCTTCGGAGCGCTCCAGGCTGATCTTGGCGTCCTGGAACTGCTGGAGGAAGCCGATGAGTTGGGAGAGCGGCCCGCCCACCTGGCCGATGATGCCGGAAATACTCATCATCATGCCCAGCGTCAGATCGCCCTGCACCACTTCGGCGGCTATCCAGAAGGTGATGAGTATGTCCCTCACCCGCCCGATCATCGTGTAGCCGGTGCCCTGTATCTGCTCCAGGCGCAAGGCCTTCTGGCTCACCCGGTAGAGCTCTTCCTGCATCTCCTGCCACTCCTTTATCTTGTAGTCGCTGTAGGCGTTGAGTTTGATGTCCGTGATTCCGCTCATCATCTCGTAGAGCTTGTTCTGGTTTTGCGCGGCGGCCTTGAAGTTTTCGTAGTCCAGGGCCTTCCGCTTCTTCCAGAAGTAACTCATCCAGAGCGTGCTCAGCCCCGTCATGCCCAGGTAGGCCAGGAGGATGAAGAGGCTGTAGTAGCCGATGATGACCAGCAGCACCGCCCCGGAGACGATGGAGAAAGCCGTGTTCATCGTGGCCTGCGTCGTGAATCCCTGCAGGCGGCTGTGGTCGCCGATGCGCTGGTTGTAGTCGCCCACGCTCTTGGCCTCGAAAAAGGTCATGGGCAATTTCAGAAGCTTGCAGAGGTAGTCGTGGAGGATGTGTATGTTGATCCTCGTCCCCATGTAGAGCGTCACCCAACTGCTGATGAGCCCCATGGAGAAAGAGCCGAGAAACAGGAATATCTGGGCCAGGAGGAGCGAAGTGATGATGCCCATGTCGCGCTGCCCGATGCCGTTGTCCACCAGCGCCTGTGTCAGGAACGGGGCGACCAGCGAGAGGAGCGTCCCGCTGAGCAGCCCGAAAGCCAGCTGCCCCATCTCCCGCTTATAGGGCCATACGTACTTCCGGGCAAAGCGGACGAAGCTGTGCTTCTCCTTGACCGGCATCTTCCTGTAGAACTCCTCCGTGGGCTCAATGGCCACCACCACGCCCTGCTCCCCGCTCAGCCACGGGCGGGCGAACTCGGCCTCGGAGAAGGTGTGCTTCCCGTAGGCGGGATTCGCCACGCTGTAGAGCCATTCCCCCGTCCAGCGGCTCCGCCGTATGGCGTAGAGCACGACGAAATGGTTCTGCTCCCAGTGGAGTATGGCCGGCAGGGGGCAGAGCTCGCGCAGCTGGGCGAGCGTCATGCGGAACGAAGCCGACTCCATGCCTATCTGCCCCAGCGCGTCGCGGATGCCCGCCACGCTCACCCCCTCGCGGCTCAGGTGGGCCAGGGTGCGCAGATAGGAGAGCGGATAGTCCTTCCCGTGGTAGCGGGCCACCATGCGGATGCAGGCCGGGCCGCAGTCCATCTGGTCGAACTGGCGGGTAAACCCGAAGGGCCTGAGCCGTTTGCGTATCGTTTGAAACATACTGCCCTGCACTTTCCTATTTTTTCGGTTGCTTGTTGAAACGGTAGACCACGTGGAAGAGGGCGTAACGCGGCGTCACATTGTACCACGTCTCCGTGCGTCCTTGTGCGTTGATGCTGCGGCGCACGTTGGAGAGGTTGCCGAGCAGGTCGAAGCCGTCGAGGATGAGCGCGAGGTTGCCCTTGAGGAACGTCTTGGAGAGGCGGGCGTTCCATACGAACTCGTCGGTGTTCATGCCCGAATCCGAGTATCCGCGACGGGAATACATGGTCAAATCGGTGGAAACCTTGAAGCCGAGGGGCAGTTCCACTTGGGCGGTCAGTCCATAGTCGAAGTCGCAGAGGTCGATGGTCTCGAAGTCTTTGCGGTCGGAGAGGGAGTGTTGGTAGTGGAGGTCGCCCTTGAGTCCGAAATAGAGGCGCGACGTGGGCCGGTAGTCCAGCTTGAGCGTCGCGTCGGCGTAGTAGGAACCGACCTCGCTGCGCTGCTCGTCGATGAGGTCCACGCTGTTCCAGTAGGCCAGCCGGGCATTGCCCTGCAGGTTCCAGCGCGTGGCCGAGTCGAGGGGCAGGGAGAATCCGCCGTGGACGCGCGCGTCCCAGTTGCCGTCCACCGTCTGGGGCGTTACGGTGCGCACGCCCGTCGTGCGGTCGTAGACGTAGCCGAGGGCCAGGCTGTTCTGGTGTACGTTGAACGAGCCTCCCACGTTATACATCCGCTGCCCGGAGAGGGCGCGGTTGAAGAGGATGTCGAAGTGGTGCGAGTGCCGGTTTTCCAGATCCGGATTGCCGAACATGATGTTGAGCGGGTTGCTGTCGTCGCGCAGGTCTACCAGATAGGTCATCTCCGGCGCGGAGGAGGTATATTGGTAGTTGGCAGAGAGGGTAAACGACGGGTACTTCCCATAGCTGAAGGAAAGCTGCGGTTCGAGGAAAACGACATCGCGGTGGAAGAGCGTGTCGAGCGCCCCGCGCCGGTAATCGAGCCGGTTGCGCTCGGCGCGCAGGGGGAGAGTAGCGGAAAAATAGAGGCCCGCCCCGTCATCCGAATGAGTTTCCCGTTCATACTTCACCGAAGGGGTATGTACGAAGTCCATCTTTGTGGCCCGGGGGCTGTTCCCCCCATCGAGCGCCTGCAGCATCTCCCCCACCGAGGGCAGCTGCCCCAGCCCGTATTCCGTGTCCTCGCCCCATCCGTCGAGCAGGTTGAGCAGGTAGAGCGAGCGGTTGGTCGTGCGGCGCCGCTGGCGGTAGCCATAGTCGATATACAACCGGTTGTAATTATTTAGGTGTATGACGGCAGTCGGCGTAACCGAATATTCATAACCCTTGTCCAGCCGTTCGTCGTAGCGGTTGCGGAAATCGGCACTCTGGCCTCCGGCTTCCGCACGGAAGTATTCGAGGCGGTAGTGGTCGAACGCCTTGTTTTTGGCATAGTTGTAGCGGAACGAGGCATTTACATAGAAAACAAACCGATTATCGTGCGGGATAGTGAAAAACTTGCTCAATGAGACGTAAGTATTCCAGTCGCGCCCGTCGCCCAGGGCACTGCGCAGCGTGCGGTTGAGGGCATAGCGCCGGAGCAGCCCGCCCGCATGGGGCGAGGCTATGCTGTCCATCCACTCCTTGCCCCAGCGGCCGGAGACGTCGGCAGACAGCTCGGCCGATGCCGAGTTCGAGCGGTTCGAGTAGTCGTGGAAACTGAAGTCCGGCCTGAGGGTGAAGCCCCAATAACTCGTCTTGAAGAGGTCGAGCAGGTGGTTGGTGCTGAAACGCACGTCGTGCGACCGCCACCCTGCGGTGCTCCGCCTGTAGGTGTTGCCGTCGGGCAGGAAGTTCTCGCCCGCCTGGCGCATCTCGGTTGCCGCGTCGTTGTGGGAGAAGGAAGCTCCCCCGCCCACTTTGTAGCGTCCCCGCGCATCCTCCACGTTGTAGTCCAGCCCGGCGGTGCGCATGGTGGTCACGCCGGTGCCCATCTGCGCGGGCTTCCAGTCGGTATTCTGGCCCGGTTTGCGGTCGTCGCTCAGGTTGTTGGCGTTGGCATACAGGGAGATGCGCGAGTTGGGCGTAAGGCGCAGGGCGAAGAGCCGCCCGAGGAAGCGCTCGCCGGTGCCCCCGCCCGCGTCGGCATTGGCTATCCAGCCGATGGAATACTTGCGCTTGAGGCCGATGTCCATGACGAGCGGCTTCAGCCCGAGCGTGTCGCCGATCGTCCGTTGCCACTCGGTGGCCCGCTGGTAGACCTTCACTTTCTGCACCATGAAGGAGGGCAGGTTGTCGAGTATGAGCTGCCGGTCGCGGTTGAAGAAGTCCTTGCCGTTGAGGAGCAGTTCGTTCACCTGCCGTCCGTTGACGTAGATCTGCCCGCCCTGCTTCAGCTCCACGCCCGGAAGCTGGCGGATGAGGGCGTCGAGCATGGAGCCTTCCGAGAGGTTGAAGGCATCGGCGTTGTAGACGATGGTGTCCTTGTCGATGTAGAACTTCACCTTCGTGGCTTTCACCACGGCCGGATCCAGAATTTCGCCTGCGCTTTCTCCGTTTTCCTGCAGCGCTTTCGGCTGTTTGCGCTGCATGTAATACATATCCCCCGTGCGGAAGCGTTCGTGCTTATAGAACTTCTTGATGACCAGCGGCGTATAACTGTCCTCATAATCCGGGTGGGAGCAATGCACGATGTACGTACCCGGCTCAGGAATCTCGAACCCAAATCCGCCCAACCGACCGCTGTATTTGAACTTACTCGAAGTGAGCGTATCGATCGCCGTGCTGTCTGCTTTCATTATAACTACTGTGGCTCCCACGATAGGGGCGTGGGTGAAGATGTTCGACACGTGGGCCACAACATGCAAGCTTTTCTTTTTTTCCCGAGCAGAAACTAAACTACATAAAAGTACAATAAAAATAGAGACTGAAATGCGTAACATATTACCTTTTAACATTCGATTAAACTTATAGGCAGGGATGAGAGAGCAACTCATCCCTGTCTTTTTTACCCATTCTTCTCTAAAAAAGAAAACTAACAGATACAGGTGGCTTACCCGGAGTTGGAGTCGGAGTTGGAGTCGGTTTCCCCGGTACTACTGGAACACCAATGCATCCAGAATTATCACATGAAGGATTCTGACAACCTCCGTTAGTACAAGATGTATTCTTACACTTTTTATTCAAACAAGGTACATTTCTACAGCCTGGATTACTAGGTTTAATCTCTTCCTCTCCACCGCTGATTCCTACAAACCCTCCCCTGAGGTGGCCTTCCTTATCTACTTCGAGAGCCGGGATTTCCCGGCAAATGTGGATGATCTTTTTCGTGTCTTCCATAATTTTTTTGCTTTTGAAGAAATTTGATAATGAGTTAATTCTGCTCTTGCCCGAAGAGCATGTTTAGGGCATCGTCTGTGAACTCCGTATTCAATTCATGGGCAGCCTCCTTTCTTGTTTCGGGTTACTTGCTTTTCGGTTGCTTGTTGATGCGGTAGACGGCGTGGAACATGGCGTAGCGGGGCGTCACGTTGTGCCACGTCTCGACACGGCCCTGGGCGTTGATGCTGCGGCGGATGTTGGAGAGGTTGCCGAGCAGGTCGAAGCCGTCGAGCATGAGCACGAGGTTGCCTTTGAGGAAGCGCTTGGAGAGCCGGGCGTTCCACACCAGCTCGTCGGAGTCCATGCCCTCGTCGGCATAACCCCGGCGGGAATACATGGTCAGGTCCGTGGCCAGCTGGAAGTCGAACGGCAGTTCCACTTGGGCGGTCAAGCCATAATCGAAGTCGCAGAGGTCGATGGTCTCGAAGTCCTCCCGGGAGGAGACGGAGTGCTGGTAGTAGGCATCGGCCTTGAGGGCCAGGTAGAGGCGCGAGGAGGGGCGGTAGTCTATCTTGAGCGTCGGGGTCAGGTAGTAGGAACCTACCTCGCTGCGCTGCCCGTCGATGAGGTCCGCGCTGTTGTAGTAGGCCGCGCGGCCGTTGAACTGCAGGTTCCAGCGCCGGGCCGAGTCGAGGGGCGTGGAGTAGCCGCCCCAGAAGCGGAGGTGCCAGTTGCCGTCCACCGTCTGCGGCGTGATGGTGCGCACGCCCGTCGTGCGGTCGTAGGTGTAGCCCATGGCCAGGCTGTTCTTGCGGATGTTGAAGTTCGTCCCTACATTATACATGCGTTGCTTCTTGAGCGTGCGCCAATGGGAGAGGTTGAGGTCGTGGGCGTGCTCGTTGGCCAGCTCCCGCGCGCCCTGCACGATGTTGAGCGGGTCGCTGTCGTCGCGGTAATTGACCAGATAGGTCATGGACGGAGCGGTGGGGGTGTAGGTATAGGTGAAGTCGAAGCTCCCGGTCGTCAGTTTGATTTCCGGCTTGAAGAGCAACAGATTCCTGTGGAAAAGCGTGTCGAGGCTGTTGCGCTTGTAGTCCAGTTCGTTACGCTCGAAGTAGAGCGGCAGGGTGACTTCGCATTGCAGGTATTTCTTCTCTTTGATCTTTATGGAAGAAACATATTGCCACGTCACCCATCCTCCCCGGTCGTCGCGCACCGATTCGTAGCTGTTCGGCCGGTCGAGCGCCCGCCCCAGTTCGCCCACGGAGGGCAGCATGCCCAAGCCGTACTCCGTGTCTTCGCCCCATCCGTCCAGCCCGTCCAGGCGGTAGAGGGAGCGGTTGCCGGTGCGGTGGGTGCCGGTATAGCCCAGGCGCAGGCGGAACTGGTGGTTGTCGTGGGGATTGGCCGGCAGGTTGAAGTAGGCAGTGGCCTCGCCCACGTAGTACCAGTCACGGCTCTTCTGGTAGTCGTAGCGGTTGCGGAAGTCGGTGGCGTCTCCGGAGGAGGGATACTCCAGGCGGTAGTGGCTGTAATCGCGGCGCTTGCTGTCGTCCACCGTGGCCTGGCCGTACACCTGGAACTGCCACAGCGAGTTGTGGGGCAACCCGAAGGAAATTCCCGCCAGCAACGACCCGTTCAGGTCGTGCCCCTCGCCGAGGCTTTCTTCCCGCGTGCGGTTGAGGGCATACCGGCGGAGCAGACCTCCGGCATCCGGGGCCATGATGCTGTCGAGCCAGTCCTTGCCCCATCGCCCGGCCACGTCGGCGGAGAGCACGGCATCGGCCGAGGAAGCACGGCGGTTATCCTTGGAATAGGAGAACTTCGGCTGTATGAAAATGATGTTTTTCTCTTTTAAAATAAACACATAGCGAGAATACAAAATTGAGAAAAGCGTAGCGAACTGACTGAAAAAGCGTTTGTTACGCTATATTTTTCTCTCGGCAAAAAGCCAAGGAAAACCATAATATAGCCATACGGT
>CALUJL010000032.1 GCA_944320955.1 uncultured Bacteroidaceae bacterium | reverse complement strand
TGTAGTCAATGCGGCGGTTTGCGCCTGAGCTGGAATCCGAGCCACAAGTCCTGGACGTGCATGGATTGCAAACATGAGATGCAACTTCGTTCCGGTACGGTGATGCAAGGCAGCCATCTGCCTGTTCGTGACTGGTTCGCTGCCATGTTCCTTCTGACGGCGACAAAGCGTGCCATATCCACCAAGGAGATACAGCGCCAGATTGGCCGCAAGCGTTACCAGCCCGTATGGGAGATGGTACATAAGCTGCGCGACGTGATGGGTAAGCGCGACGGAGGCTACCCCCTCCATGGGGATATGGAGGTTGACGAGGGCTTCTTCTCCACGGAAACGCCTGAAGAACAGAAAAATTGCCCGTTGAAGCGCGGACGGGGAAGCCAGCGCAAGACCTCTGTCCTTGTCATGGCGGAAAGCAGTCAGCCCAAGACGCCTCCGGCCAAGAAGTACAGTACACCCAAGAGTGTCGGGCATATAAAGATGCAGGTCATTGACGATTTCAAGGCTTCCAACATTACGAGCAAGATTAAGCAAGGTACGGACGGGAATGCCGATGTGACCACGGACGGGTTCAGCAGCTATGCCTCCCTTGAAAAGGACGGGGTGGCATCCTCGCACCAGGCTGTCGTTACGGATGACAAAAAGAGCGTCGGGAAAGTCTTGCCTTGGGTGCACATTGCCATAAGCAACGCCAAAAGGAGCATACTGGACACTTACCATGACATAAAGGCGGAGTTCCTCCAGCTATACCTCAACGAGTTCTGCTACAAGTTCAACAGAAGGTATTTCGGATTCAGGCTTTTTGACAGGCTTGAACTTTGTGTGTGTTCCTATAGGGCGGACTTCAAACATAGAATCTACTAATTGGCAACTTGCGGACATTCATATTTCCTCTTTCTATTATCAACGGTTATGAAAAAGATCATAGTTAAAACCGCGATGGCGTTGCTTATGCTTGTGTGTCTCGGTGCGCCCGTTTGCGCAACCGCCGACGAGAGGTCGCGCGTCATCGTCACCACCGACGGCGAGGCCGACGACAAGGCTTCGATGGTGAGATTCCTGCTCACGTGCAACGAGTTCGACGTTGAGGCCATCGTCAACAGCAGTTCCGAGTTCCACTGGCAGGGCGGGCGCGGCTGGAATGCGCTTCAGCCCGTAGACTGGGTGCGCGACTATATCGGCCTTTATGCCAAGGTTTACGCCAATCTGAAGAAGCATTCGCCGCTCTATCCCGAGCCCGACAGTCTGCTGGCCCGCTGGCGTGTGGGCAACGTCGGCGGCGTGGGCGAAGACAGCGCGCGCACCCCCGGGGCCGAGCTTATAGCTCGGATACTGCTCGACGACTCCGATCCGCGCCCCGTGTGGGTGCAGGCGTGGGGCGGCTGCAACACCTTATCGCGCGCGCTGCGCATCATCGAGGAAGAGCATCCCGACCGCATGGGCGAGGTGGCCGCGCGCACGCGGCTGTTCTTAATATGGGAACAAGATGACACATACCAGCGGTACATTCGCCCGCACTGGGAGAAGTTCAACATCACTACGATAATTTCAGACCAGTTTGACTGCATGGCCTACATCTGGCCGAAGGTGCTGCCGGCAGACGTGAAGCCATATTTCGAGGCTCCGTGGATGACGGCCAACATCATCGACGGCCACGGGCCGTTATGCGCCGCCTACGAGAACAAGGACGGAGCGTTCAACGGCGAGGGCGACACACCGGCCTTCCTGCACTCGGTGCCAAACGGGCTGCGCAGCATGGAGTGCCCCGCCTACGGCGGATGGGGCGGTCGCTACGAGCACGTAAGGGCAGGGGTGTGGATGGACATACCGCCCGCCGGAGGCTACAGCCATCCCGACGGCAAATGGGGATTCTCCAATAGCTGGTCTAAAATGATGGAGCGGTGGACGGAACCGGGGCGGGTGGCGGTGCGCACGGCCTACTTCAAGCCTATATGGCGGTGGATGAAGGATGTGCAGAACGACTTCGCTGCCCGTGCCGACTGGTGCGTGGCTGACTATGCCGACGCCAACCACCACCCCGTGGTGAGGCTCGCAGGCACTCCGGCCGATATCACCGCCACGCCCGGACAGACTGTGACGCTCGATGCCTCGGCCACCACCGACCCCGACGGCGACCGCCTCGCTTTCCGCTGGTGGCACTATGCCGAGGCCGGTACGTACCGGGGGCGGGCTGTTGAAGGCGGCAATGAGGCCAAGGTGAGCGTTGTCGTTCCTGCAGACGCAAGGCCCGGCGAAACAATCCACTTTGTCTGCACCGTCACCGACAGCGGCACGCCTACGCTCACCCGCTATGCCCGCGTGGTGATAACGGTGGAATGATTGTCCCGGTTTGAGGCTTTGGCCTCTGATGCCGGTTTGGGTAAAAGAAAACGATATTAAAATAGGAATATATTAGAATGAATGTCCGCAAGTTGCCAAACGTGTTTGAAAGAGTTTCACTTGTCCCCTCCTTTTCCAAAGGAGGGGCGGGGTGGCTTGTCAAAATAGCCTGATGTACTATGCGTTTCATCATAGATTATGGCATTATTCTACAAACCATCCCTGCCCCTCCTTTGGAAAAGGAGGGGACAATGCGCTTCTATTTGGCAATATGCGGACATTCATTAAAAACAATAAGGAGGACACCCCGTATGATACGCCACGTAGTACTATTCAGCCTGGCCGAAGCTCCGCAGAAGAGCGCCGTGATGGAGCAGTTCAAGGCCGCCATCGAAGATTTGCCCCGCTCGATCGACTGGATCCGGCAGATCTCCGTACGTTTCAACCGCAACCCGGAGGAAGAATACGATCTGGTTCTCACCGCCGACTTCGACTCGCTCGACGACGTGCGGCGCTATGCCGCCCATCCCCGGCACGTAGCGGCCGGCCGCCTGCTCGCACCGCTCAAGAAAGCCCGCGCCTGCGTCGACTTCGAACTGTAGGAAACTTCCCGCCCCCGGAGCAGAAAAATCGCAAACCGCTTGCACCGTACGCAAAAAGACCTTACCTTTGCCCCCGTAAACGACATGTGAAAGATGCAAATCCTGTCCATCCATACCCATTTCCACCATCATACTCACGAAGAAAGGTTTCGGTGAGCAGCGGAAGTGTGCAGGACAGTACAAGATAAAACAGAAGGCTTGCCGGGACAATTCCCCACGGCAAGCCTTTTTGTTTTTACCGCCTTTCCCGCAAGCGCGGCGGCAGAAACCGGAAACTACAGAAACGAACAGATAAAAAAGAAGAACCATGCTTAGAATCGCAGTGCAGGCCAAAGGCCGCCTTTATGAAGAGACAATGGCACTCCTCGAAGAGGCCGACATCAAAATCCCCTCCTCGAAGCGCACCTTGCTCGTGCAGTCGCCCAACTTTCCCGTGGAAGTCCTCTTTTTGCGCGACGACGATATCCCCCAGACCGTAGCCACCGGAGTGGCCGACCTCGGCATCGTGGGCGAAAACGAGTATGCCGAGCGGGCCGAAGATGCAGAAATCATCCAGCGCCTCGGCTTCAGCCGGTGCCGATTGTCGCTCGCAATTCCCAAAGACATAGACTATCCCGGGCTAAAGTGGTTCCAGGGACGGAAGATTGCCACCTCCTATCCCGGAATCCTGCGCCGCTTTTTGGAAAAGAACGGCATCCAGGCCGAAATCCACGTCATCACCGGCTCCGTCGAAGTATCGCCCGGCATCGGATTGGCCGACGGAATTTTCGACATCGTCAGCTCCGGATCCACTTTGGTCAGCAACCGCCTGCGGGAAGTGGAAATCGTCATGCAAAGCGAGGCCCTGCTTATCGGATACAAGAAGATGTCCGGCGAAAACCGCAAGCTCCTTTCCGAACTTCTCTTCCGCATGGATGCCGTCCGCGCCGCACAGGACAAGAAATACGTCCTCATGAACGTGCCGAAAGACTGCCTCGCCGACGTGCTCGCCGTGCTCCCCGGCATGAAAAGCCCTACCGTCATGCCCCTGGCCGACGAGCGCTGGTGCTCGGTACACACAGTGATCGACGAGAAAAGCTTTTGGGAAATCATCGGGAAGTTGAGGGCCTTGGGCGCCGAGGGCATCCTCGTTTCGCCCATCGAGAAGATGATCGTATAAGACAACCGCATAAAAACAGAAAACCTATGGACATACTGAAATACCCCAAACGCGAAACCTGGGCCGACCTGCTGGTGCGCCCGGCCAGCGACGTGACGGAACTGTTCCAGACCGTACGCACGATTCTCGACGAGGTGCGCCTCCACGGCGACCGGGCGGTGCGCCGCTTCACCGAGGAGTACGACCGCGTGGCCCCCGGGCTGCTCCCCTCCCTGGAAGTGACGGAAGAGGAAATGAAAGAAGCCGAGCGCCTCGTGCCCATCGAGCTGAAGGCCGCCCTGCTGTTGGCGCAGAAGAACATCACCACTTTCCATGAGCAACAGCGCTACAAGCCTTACTCCGTGCGCACGATGGACGGCGTTATTTGCCAAAGGAGGGCAGTTCCCGTCGAAAAGGTCGGGCTTTACGTGCCCGGCGGCAGCGCTCCCCTCTTTTCCACCGTGCTGATGCTGGCCACTCCCGCCCGCATTGCCGGATGCGGGGAAATCATTTTGTGCACCCCGCCTGATAAAAAAGGAAAAGTCCATCCCGCCATCCTCTATGCGGCAGCCCTTTCGGGAGTTCACCGGGTGTTTAAGGCAGGCGGTGTGCAGGCCGTGGCCGCAATGGCCTACGGGACGGAGACAATCCCCAAGGTCTACAAGATAGCCGGGCCGGGAAACCGCTTCGTCACGGCCGCCAAGCAGATGGTCTCCCTGCGCGATGTGGCAATCGACATGCCCGCCGGGCCGTCGGAAGTAGCGGTTTTGGCAGACGGGGCTGCGAATCCGCGCTTTGTGGCTGCCGATTTGCTGTCCCAGGCCGAGCACGGGGCGGACAGCCAAGTGCTTTTGATGACTGATGCAGAGGAACTGATACAACCCGTAGTGGACGAGGTAGAACGCCAGCTCAGCCGGCTGCCCCGCCGCGACATTGCGGAGAAAGCCCTTGCCCACAGCAAGATCATCCTGCTGCACTCCATGGAAGAGGCCGTGGAGATGAGCAACGAGTATGCACCGGAACACCTGATCATCCAGGCCGCCAACTACCGCGAGCTGGGCGGGCGGGTGACGAACGCGGGCTCCGTTTTCCTCGGGGCGCTTACGCCCGAGAGCGCGGGCGACTACGCTTCGGGCACAAACCACACGCTCCCGACCAACGGATATGCCAAGGCATACAGCGGAGTGAGCGTGGAAACGTTCCTGAAGAAGATAACTTTCCAGGAAATCACGCCCGAGGGCCTGAAACAGATAGGCCCCGCCATCGAAGTGATGGCCGCCGCCGAGCAGCTGGATGCGCACAAAAACGCCATAACCCTGCGCCTGGAGGAGCTGGGGCGGCACCTCTGATGGAGAAAAGTGCCTGCGCGGGCCGGGAGAAGTGCCGCATCTTTTCCGGAAAAGCGCAGGCACTTTTCCCGGAAAGCTCTGCCGCTTTTTTCACGAACCGGATAAACCTGTGTAGAAAACAATGAAGAAAACCATCGAAGAGTTGACCCGCGCCAACGTGCGTGCCCTGGTGCCCTATTCGTGCGCGCGGGATGAATACAAGGGAAAGGCCGCAACGGTCTTTCTCGACGCCAACGAAAATCCCTACAACGCCCCCTACGACCGCTATCCCGACCCGCTGCAGACGGAACTGAAGGCCGCGATTGCGCAGACGAAGCAAGGCGTCGGGCCGGAAAACATATTCCTCGGCAACGGAAGCGACGAGGCCATCGACCTCTTGTTCCGCGCCTTTTGCGAACCGCGGCAGGACAATGTGGTAGCCATCGAGCCCACTTACGGAATGTACCGCGTGGCAGCCGAAATAAACGATGTGGAATACCGCAGCGTGCTGCTGGACGAGGGCTTCCGCCTCAACGCTTCCCGCCTGTTGGCTGCGGCGGACGGGCGGACGAAGCTCGTTTTCCTCTGCTCGCCCAACAATCCCAACGGAAACTCCCTCGACCGCGGCGAAATCATGCAGGTCATCGACCGTTTTCCCGGCCTCGTCGTGCTGGATGAGGCCTACATCGACTTCAGCGCGCAGGAGAGTTTCACGAAAGTGCTGGCCGGTTGTCCCAATCTGGTAGTCCTCCAGACTTTTTCCAAGGCCTGGGCCTCGGCCGGCGTGCGGCTCGGCATGGCTTTCGCTTCGGCGGAAGTCATCGGGACTTTCAACAAAATCAAATACCCCTACAACGTCAACCGCCTCACGCAGGAGTACGCTCTCGAACTGCTGCGCCGGCGGCAGGACGACGTGAAGGGTTGGGTGGAAATCCTCCTCCGCGAGCGCGGCAGGGTGATGGACTTGTTCGCCAAACTCCCCGTGGTGCGGGAGATTTACCCTACGGATGCCAACTTTTTCCTTGCTAAAATGACAGATGCCGCAGCGATCTACCGCTATCTCGTAGAGGCGGGCATCATCGTGCGCAACCGTTCGGGCGTGGCGCTCTGCGCCGACTGCCTGCGGGTGACGGTGGGCACGCCCGAAGAAGACGACATTTTGCTGGAAGCACTGCGTAACTATACGGAACGATGAAGAAGAAAGCCTTATTCATAGACCGCGACGGCACGATAGTCGTGGAGCCGCCGGTCGATTACCAGCTCGACAGTTTCGAGAAGCTGGCCTTCATCCCGGGAGTGATGCGCAACCTGTCGTTCATTGCGGCCAAGTTGGACTACGAACTGGTAATGGTCACGAACCAGGACGGTCTCGGGACGGCCTCTTTCCCCGAGGAAACGTTCTGGCCGGTGCACAACTTTGTCCTGAAGACCTTGGAGGGCGAGGGAATCCGCTTCAGCGATGTGCTCATCGACCGCAGCTTTCCGGAAGACAATGCGCCGACCCGCAAGCCGCGCACCGGGATGCTGGGGAAATACACAGGCGGGGACTACGACCTGGCTTCCTGTTTTGTCATCGGCGACCGCCTGACGGACGTGGAACTGGCCAAGAATCTCGGTTGCCGGGCCATCCGTCTGGGCGAAGCGGCGGACGATTTGCTCCGCCGCCCGGAGCTTGCCGGGGTCTGCGCCTTGGTTACGCCCTCGTGGGAGCGCATCGCCGAGTTCCTCTTTGCAGGCGAACGCACGGCCGAGGTGCACCGCGCGACGAAAGAGACGGACATCCGCGTGAAGATCGACCTCGACGGGACGGGCGAGTGCCGCATCTCTACGGGTTTGGGCTTCTTCGACCACATGTTGGAGCAGATCGGGCGCCACGGAGGGCTGGACCTTGAGGTGGTTTGCCGGGGCGATTTGCACGTCGACGAGCATCATACGATAGAAGACACGGCGCTTGCGCTGGGCGAATGCCTGTATCGCGCGCTGGGGAGCAAGCGCGGAATCGAAAGGTACGGCTACTCTCTGCCGATGGACGACTGCCTTTGCCAAGTGGCCCTCGACTTTGGCGGACGGCCGTGGCTGGTCTGGCAGGCCGACTTCCGCCGCGAGCGGATCGGGGAGATGCCGACGGAGATGTTCCTGCATTTCTTCAAGAGCCTGAGCGACGCGGCGCGCATGAACCTCAACATAAAGGCCGAAGGGCAGAACGAGCACCACAAGATTGAGGGTATCTTCAAGGCCTTTGCCCGTGCGGTGAAGATGGCCGTGCGGCGCGACATTTACCATTACGAGCTGCCTTCGTCGAAGGGAGTGCTCTGAGGAGGCCGCATTTCGTCTGCCTCCAGGAGGAAAATCGAGGGCGGGTTCCCCAAACGGGGCCCGCCCTTTTTGCCGCATTGCGCTGCATGAGAATGGAAAAAGCGCAGGCACTTTCCGGGAAAAGTGCCTGCGCTTTTTGGTAAAAGTGGCAGTGCTTTCTTAGATGAGGCATTCGCCGGTCATCTCTTCAGGCTGCGGCAGTCCCATGATCTTGAGGATGGAGGGAGCCACGTCGGCCAGGCGGCCGTCCTTGACCTGCACGTCTTTCTGCTCCGTCACGTAGACGAACGGCACGGGGTTGAGGCTGTGTGCCGTGTTGGGCGTGCCGTCGGCGTTGAGCGCGTGGTCGGCGTTGCCGTGATCGGCAATGATTATGGCTTCGTAGCCTGTGGCTTTTGCTGCTTCGATGACGTCTTTCACACATTCGTCCACGGCTTTTACGGCTTTCTCTATGGCTTCATACACTCCGGTGTGCCCCACCATGTCGCCGTTGGCGAAGTTTACGACGATAAAGTCGTACTTGTCTTCCTTGATGGCTGCCACCAGTTTGTCTTTCACCTCGTAGGCGCTCATTTCGGGCTTCAGGTCGTAGGTAGCCACCTTGGGGGAGGGGACGAGGATGCGGTCTTCGCCGTCGAAGGGCGCTTCGCGTCCGCCGTTGAAGAAGAAGGTGACGTGGGCATACTTCTCGGTCTCTGCGATGTGGAGCTGCTTGAGGCCTTTGGAAGATACGTATTCGCCCAGCGTGTTCTGCACGTTTTCCTTGTCGAAGAGGATGTGCACGCCCTTGAAAGATGCGTCGTAGGGCGTCATGCAGTAGTACTGGAGTCCGGGAATCGTCTGCATTCCTGCCTCGGGCATGTCCTGCTGTGTCAGGACGATGGTCAGCTCTTTGGCGCGGTCGTTGCGGTAGTTGAAGAAAATCACTACGTCGCCTTCCTTGATGCGGCCGTCTACCTGGGAATTGACTATCGGTTTTATGAATTCGTCCGTCACTCCTTCTGCATAGCTTTCCTCCATGGCGGTTTTCATGCAGTCCGCTTTTTTGCCGATGCCGTGGACGAGCAGGTCGTAGGCTTCCTTTATGCGTTCCCAGCGCTTGTCGCGGTCCATGGCGTAGTAGCGGCCTACGATGGAGGCGATGCTTCCGGTGCCGAGTTGCTGGCAGTGGGCCTGGAGGTCTGCGATAAATCCGGCTCCGCTCTTGGGGTCTGTGTCGCGGCCGTCCATGAAGCAGTGGATATAGGTATTGCTTATTCCGTAAACCTTGGCTATTTCCACGAGTTTATACAGATGGTCGAGCGAGCTGTGCACGCCTCCGTTGGAAGTGAGGCCCATGAGGTGGATGTTCTTGCCCTGCTCTTTGGCATAAGTGTAGGCGGAAATGATTTCTTTGTTCTTCAAAATGCTGCCATCCTTGCAGGCGCGGTTTATTTTCACCAGGTCTTGGTAGACAATGCGGCCCGCTCCGATGTTTAAGTGCCCGACTTCTGAATTTCCCATCTGGCCTTCCGGCAGACCGACGTTCTCTCCGCAGGCCTGGAGCTGCGAGTTCGGGTAGTTTCCTACGAGGTAGTCCCAATAAGGGGTGGGCGTGTTGAAGATTACGTCGTCTTTTTTGTGATCGCCTATTCCCCAACCGTCGAGAATCATTAAAAGGGCTTTCTTATTCATATGGGTGAAGTTTTAAAAAGATGTAGTGGTTTTCCGGATTTGATGCGGCACTTTTCGGGAAAAGTGCCTGCGCTTTTCTTGAAAAGCGGCAGTGCTTTCCGCCGCAAAGGTACGAAGAATCTCTCATTTCCGCCGCCTCTTTGTCCGAAATCCTGCGGTGTCGGCGTCAGTCTTCCCTGCGGCGGGCGGAGGAGGGCAGCTCGATTCCGTCTTTGTCGCCGAAGTTGTAGAGGATGGATCGCACGGCCCGCTTCAGGAGGAGTTCTTCGGGATGGCCCAGCGGGTGCATGTGGAGGAGGAAAGTGTCTTGCTCCTCAAGGGGAATGTCGGGGCTGATGCCGGAGGAGTAGTTGGCGGTGTCGGCGTTGAATACTTCGCCGGTGGCGAGTTTGAGGCCGTATCCGTAGGTTTCGTTATGGTAAATTTCGCAATGGAGGTCGTGTCCCACGGTTTTCTCCCCGACGACGGTGACATTCATGTAGGGCTTCAGGCAGTGGACGAGCATCTCTGCCCCGCCCGTGGTGCGGCGGGAGGCCAGGACGAAGAGGCGGCTCAGTGAGAGGCGCGTGCCTTCGCCGGCGAGGGCTGCATTGAGCAGGGAGATCTCGGCACCTCTCTGCTGGTTCCCGGCCAGAAAGTAGAAGGGGCGGCCGAAGGCTTCTGCAGGGGCCAGCATGGAGGCCAGCAGGTAGGGGAGGTTGAGCGAGTGCCCGTAGGCGAAGCGCAGGTCGAGCACCAGTTCTCCTACGTTTTGGGCGGCCAGGCGGCGCAGGGTGGCGCGCAGTTCTTCGGCATAGGTGCCGTAGAAGTCTTCCGAGCGGTTGGCGTCGGTCTCGAAGTTCGTAAGCAGGAGGTAGCCGACGCGCTTGTCCTCTATTTCGAAGACCGTGTCCTTCTCCACCGGGGCGGCCGTCAGGGCGCGCGGCGCGCCGAGCCGCAGGGTGCTTGTCTCGCGGAGGAGGGGCTCTCCCCGCAGCGTGTCGACCGGTTGGGCCAGGGTCAGCGTATGGGAGCGCAGTTCTTCGGTCTCTTCGAGTATGGCGGAATTGGAGCCCGTCAGCGCCACTCCGTCTATCCGCACTACCCAGTCGCCCCGTTTGAGGCCGGCTTCGGCGGCGGGGGAGGCGGGGTCTACGTGGAGGACGCGCAGGTAGCTGGCCGAGTCGCCTGCGTGGAAGTCGTAAGCCAGCCCGTAGGTCAGGGGGAGCGGCTCCGCGCCGTAGAAGAGGAGGCTGACGTCTTCGCCCCCGCGGCGCTCCGAGGAGGAGATGAGCGAGCCGATGTAGTTCTCCGGGGTGGCATAGATGGAGGTGGAGCTTTCGGCGGGCAGGGAGGAGTTGAAGAGGTAATTTTCAGAGAAGGTGCGGTATAGCCAACTGTTCATCTCCGTCCGGTCCCGATACTCTATGGTCCGGTCTTCTCCGCATGCCTGCATCAGGAGCAGGGCGAGGAGGATGAGGGCGGGGAGTAGGGCTTTTTTTCTCATTCCGGGTTGGTTTCGGGGGAGGGGCGGAGCGGTGCCGTCGGGGGCGTTGCGCGCCGGAGTCCCGTTTTGTGGGGCAAAAATACGAAAAAGCAGTTACATCTGCCTCCTCGGAGGGCTGATTTCTTACCGGGCTGTGCGGGCGGAGGCGGGACTTCGGGGCAGGGGCGTGCGGAAAAGGCCTTGCGCTTTCCGGGAAAAGCGCTGCCGCTTTTTGCCGGAAGTGCTGCCGCTTTCCGGAAAAAGTGGAGGCACTTTCCGCCCGCTGCCCTGCGGCCGGAAAACGACGGGCCGCCCCGAGGGGGCAGGGGAGCTTCGGCAGAGGGCGGCGGGCGGCGGCGCCGAGGACGTTGCTATTGTATAAATATTCCCAATTCTTCTTGCTTCTGTTGCAGAAAACGGGGCGATTCTTTGGATAAGACGAAGAATCCGCGTACATTTGGGGCTGCCAAAACGGGGGAAGGCCGATGGCGCCGCCGACGTGCGGGGCTGCTTTTTTCCCGCCGGCGGCAGGCAGAACGAACGGAAAACATACCTTTTATTAATACATACTACTTCTCTTATGAATAACGCGATTTATTCTTTCCCGAAACCCATCAACGAGCCGGTGAAATCCTATGCTCCGGGGAGTAAGGAGAAAGCCGAACTGAAAGCTGCCCTCAAGCAGGTTTCTTCGGAAGTGCTCGACATTCCTCTCGTAATCGGCGGCCAGGAAGTGCGGACCGGCGACACGGGCAACGTAGTCATGCCCCACGACCACCAGCACGTGCTGGCCACGTACCACAAAGCCGGCCCGAAAGAGGTGCAGATGGCCATCGACGCCGCCCTCAAGGCAAGGCAAGAGTGGAGCGACCTGCCCTTTACGGAGCGCGCCAGCGTCATGTTGCGCGTGGCGGAGCTCATCTCTACAAAATACCGCTACCTGGTGAATGCAAGCGTCATGCTCGGACAGAGCAAAAACCCCTTCCAGGCAGAAATCGACGCTCCGTGCGAACTGATAGACTTCCTGCGCTACAGCACTTTCTACGCCAGCCAGGTCTATGCCGACCAGCCCTATTCCGAAACCGGCACGCTCAACCGGATGGATTACCGGGCGCTGGAGGGATTTGTCTTCTCGCTGACTCCGTTTAACTTTACCTCCATTGCCAGCAACCTCAACATGGCTCCGGCAATGATGGGTAACGTAGCTGTCTGGAAGCCCTCCACTACGGCCATTCTCTCCAACTATCTCCTGATGAAGATCTTCAAGGAAGCCGGGCTTCCCGACGGTGTTGTCAACTTTATCCCGGGCAAAGGCAGCGTAATCGGCAAGGTTGTCACCGAAAGCCCCGACCTGGCCGGATTCCACTTTACCGGTTCTACCGCAACCTTCAACGCCATCTGGCGCCAGATGGGGCAGAATCTGGAGAAGTACCGCTCCTATCCGAAGATTGTGGGCGAGACGGGCGGAAAGAACTTCATCTTCGTGCATCCCTCGGCTACGGTTCCCGAAGTGGCCACCGCCATCGTGCGCGGCGCTTTCGAGTACCAGGGACAGAAATGCTCGGCAGGATCGCGCGCTTACATACCCGCTTCCCTCTGGCCGGCCATCAAGGAAATGGTGGGCGACATGCTGAAGGACGTGAAGATGGGCGACGTGCAGGACTTCTCGAACTTCGTGAATGCCGTGATCGACGAGGCTTCTTTCGACAACATCAAGAGCTATATCGACTATGCGAAGGCCTCTCCCGATGCCGAGATAGTCTTCGGCGGAAATTGCGACAAGAGCGTGGGCTACTTCGTAGAGCCTACGGTCATCCTGACTACCGATCCGAAGTTCAAGTCGATGGTCGAGGAAATTTTCGGCCCGGTGATTACCATCTTTGTCTACGACGATGCGAAATACGAAGAGACGCTCGAGCTCTGCGACCAGACCTCTCCTTACGGATTGACCGGCTCGATTTTCTCCACCGACCGCTACGCCATCGAGCTTGCGCAGAACAAACTGCGCTACGCCGCAGGCAACTTCTACATCAACGACAAGCCCACGGGTGCCGTCATTGCCCAGCAGCCTTTCGGCGGAAGCCGTGCCAGCGGGACGAACGACAAGGCCGGCGGCCCGCTCAATCTCATCCGTTGGACGAATCCGCGCTGCGTAAAGGAAACTTTCGTGCCGCCTACGACCTACGGCTACCCCTTCTTGGGCGAGAAGTAAGCAGCCGTTTCAGCAGAAGAGCCGGTGTTTCCGGAATTTTTCTGACCTGGTAGCAATGAATCACAGAGCTGTTCCCGCAGGGCGGGGGCAGCTCTTTTTCTGTTCCGGCGGGTGGCGGAAGATGGCTTCCGGCAGGCTGCCGGAGGACTTCTCTAAGGGAGGGGCATAAAAAAAAGCAGCCGATCCGTCGCGGACAGGCTGCAGTTTATCTAACCAAATCAAAACAATTATGAAACTATTCTTTCTTTTTGTGCACACAAAGATAAGTCCTTTTTCCGGAAGAAGCAAGCCCCCGGCGGAGAAATTAAGGCTTTTTTGCCCAAAAATGTGCTCCGGACGGGAGAAAGTGCCTGCACTTTCTGAGAAAAGTCCTGCATGTTTTCGGGAAAAGCGCTGCCGGTAGTCCCGGAAAGCGGCAGCGCTTTTCCCCTTTTCCCCTGCTCTGCCGGGCCGGAGGGCTACAGCGGGTCGACATCGAAGTAGACGGTGGCGGAGCGGAACTCCGGGTGGCTCTGCAGTTCGCCCAGGGCGTAACGGAGCAGTTCGCGCACCTTGCGGGGCGAAAGTCCGTGTTCGAGCTTGATGACCACCTGCCGTATGTGCAGCCGCTGCACGCGGGCCACCACCGGGTCCAGCGGTCCGCTCACGCGGCTGCCGAGGTAGCTGCGCAGGAGGCTGCCGATGTGGGCCGAAGCGGCATGGCAGACGGCCGGGTCGCGGTGCTTGACGAAAAGATAGACAAGGCGGTAGAACGGCGGGTAGCGGAAGAGCGCGCGTTCCTGCAGCTGGGTGGCGTAGAGCGCTTCGTAATCGCCGGAAAGTACTTGCCGGATGACGGGGTGGGCTGCATCCCGTGTCTGGATGAGGACCTCCCCCCGCTCTTTGCGGCGGCCCGCCCGCCCGGCCACCTGCGCCATCAGCTGGAAGGCCCGCTCGTGTGCGCGGAAGTCCGGGTAGTTCAGCATGGTGTCTGCGTCGAGGATGCCCACGGTGCGCACGTGTTCGAAATCCAGGCCCTTGGAAATCATCTGGGTGCCTATGAGTATGTCGATTTCCCCGCGGCTGAAGGCGGAAAGCAGCTGTTCGTACTGGCGGCGCGTATGGGCCGTGTCGGTGTCCATGCGGGCCACCCGGGCGCGGGGGAAGCGGAGGGCTATCTCGTCTTCCACGCGCTCGGTGCCCAGCCCCCGCGGGCGTATCGCCTTGCTGCCGCAGGAGGGGCAGAGGGCGGGCACGGGTTCGGAATATCCGCAGTAGTGGCAGACGAGCCGGCCGGTGGCTTTGTGGAGGGTGAGGCTCACGTCGCAGTTTTTGCAGCGGGGCACCCATCCGCAGGCGTTGCATTCGAGCATCGGGGCGAAGCCGCGGCGGTTTTGGAAGAGGAGTACTTGTTCGCCTTGTGCCAGTGTTTTCCCTATGGCCTCCAGCAGGGGCGGGGAGAAGTGGCCGTCCATCAGTTTCTTGCGCCGCAGCTCGCGGGTGTCGACGGCGCGGACGGCGGGCATCTCCACCCGGCTGTAGCGGGTCTTCAGCTCCGCAAAGCCGTAGCGGCCTTCCCGGGCCAGGCGGAAGCTCTCGATGGAGGGCGTGGCGCTGCCGAGCAAGACCTTGGCTCCGCTGTAGGCGGCCAGCTGGAGGGCTGCGTTGCGGGCGTGGTAGCGCGGGGCGGGGTCGAACTGCTTGTAGCTGTTTTCGTGTTCTTCGTCTACGATGACCAGCCCCAGCCTGCGGAACGGCAGGAAGAGGGCCGAGCGCGCGCCGAGGACGAGCGGGTAGGGCGCGGGGCCGAGCTGCTTCTGCCAGATTTCGACCCGCACCTCGTCGGGATATTGCGAGTGGTAGACGCCGAGGGCGCTGCCGAAGATGGCGCGTAGGCGCTCGGTGAGCTGGGTGGTGAGGGCTATTTCGGGCAGGAAGTAGAGCACCTGGTGTCCGGCGCGCAGGGTCTCGGCGATGAGGCGGATGTAGATTTCGGTCTTCCCGCTGGCCGTGACGCCGTGGAGCAGGCAGATGTCCCGCTCGCGGAACTGGGCTTTCAGGCTGTCGAGCGCTGTTTGCTGGGCGGGGTTGAGCTCGTGGGGCGGGAGTGTGGCGTGTGGGGTAGTGTCGAGGCGGCCCGTCTCTTGTTCGAAGCACTGGAGGAAACCGCGCTTGGCGAGGGCCGCGAAGACGGCAGGCGAGGTCCATTTCTGTACCGCGCTGCGGGGTAGGGGGGCGAGCGGGGGCACTTTTTCCCCTTTTCCGGGACCCTTTTCGGAGAAAGCGGCGGTGCTTTCCGGTGTGAGCCCGGCCTCTTCCAGGAAGCGGAGGAGGGCTTCGCGCTGTTTGCCGGCCCGCTTCAGGCTGTCGAGGGCTTCGTGGAGGCGGCTTTCTTCTTCGAGGAGGGCGGGATTGAGGCGGACGAATGTCTCGGTGAGCGGGCGGTAATTCTGGCGGAGGCCCTCCTTGCGGCTGCCTTCGGGCCTCATTCCGGCGGGGAGGGCGGCCTTCATCACGTCTCCTATGCTGCAAAGGTAGTAGTCGGCCATCCATTCCCAGTGGCGCAGCTGCACTTCGGTCACGACGGGGAGCGCGTCGGTCACGTCGGCAAGGGGCTTGATTTCAATGCCCTCGGGGGGCGTGTCCGTGAGCCGCCGCACGATGCCGGTGTAGTACTTTTGTTTCCCGAAAGGCACTACGGCGCGCACGCCCGGTTGCACCCGCCCTTCGAGTGAGGGGGGGATGCTGTAGGTGAAGTATCCTGGCAGGGGGATGGGGAGGATCAGCTCTGCGTAGCGCATGGGGGACAGGGCGTTTTTCGCTTGGGGGATACGCCAATCCCTGAAAAGCTGTCCGGGCGCGGGATGGCCCCGTGGCTGCTTTTCAGGGATCGATGGGGGAAAATGGGGTACGGCTTAGAAGAGATAAGCCACGGAGACCTTCCACATATTGTTCTTACCGGCTCCGTTGAATACCTGGTCTGTGGCGCTCTTGATGCTGAAGCCGTCGGTCAGGGCAAAGTTGTACCCGCCGTAAATCTGGAGTTTGCTCAGCAGTTTCACGCCGAGGCCCACGTTGAGCGAGGTCTGGAACGTCTCGTTTTCCACTTTTCCTTCATCGCCTATGGTGCTGTTGTAGACCTTTTCCACGGCGTCCTTGAAGGAGTCGCCGCTGATATTGAAGGAGAATTGCGGGCCGGCGGCCACGAATACGGCGGCCATGCTGCCCAGTCCGATGGAGTACTTCAGGTTGATGGGGATGTCGATGTACTTCTGTTTCACCGTGGCGCTGCCTTCGTCGGCAATTTCCAGCTTGCTGTCGGCCTGGGAGTACATGATGGCTCCGTCGACGCCTAAGCCGACAATGGGAATCGTAAACTCGGCCATCGGCCCGATGAACCATCCGGCCTTACTTTTCAGGCTTCCACCCTCCCAGTCGAGCGAGGGATTGGTCAGATTCAGACCGCCTTTCAGGCCCCACTTCAGCTGGGCCTGGGCGGGAGTGGCGGCGAAGAGCAGGGCGAACGCTGCCACGAATGCAAAAAAGAATTTCTTCATGTCTCGATATTCGTTAGTGGGTTATTTGGGGACAAAGATAGCTTTTTTCTCTCTTCGCGCGCTCGTGCGGCTCGTTTTTCTTCACAAATTGCCCTAAAGCGCCCCTGCCCGTCGGGGCGAGACGGGCAAGGCGCCCTTTTTCGCGCTGCCACTTTCGGCCGAAAGCCCTGCCGCTTTTTCCGGAAACCTCTGCACCTTTTTGGAAAAAGCCCTGCCGCTTTTTGTCGTATCCTGAGTAGGGTAGGGGGTAATATTTCTCTTGGGCAGTTGCCGTATTGGCCGAATCTTCTTACCTTTGCTTGTGGAAATCTGCCGACTGTGCCTGTATATAATAAGGTGTGGGGAGGCGGAAATGAAAAGGAATTTATTACTCAACAAGAAAAGGAATTTATGTCAGAACCTAAAAATCCACAAGAAGGGCAGATGCAGATCGAACTGCCTGCCGACGTGGCCCAGGGCACTTATGCCAACCTGGCCATGATTACCCACTCGACCAGTGAGTTTATCCTCGACTTTATCCGCATCATGCCCGGAGTGCCTAAAGGGACGGTGAAGAGCCGCGTCATCCTTACCCCCGAGCATACCAAACGTTTGCTCTATGCCCTGCAGGACAACATACGCAAGTATGAGGAGAAAAACGGGAAGATAGAGATGGAAAAGGGTACGTATATCGCCTCTTTTCCCGGAGTGAGCGGTGAGGCCTGATTTTCATGCTCTAAAAGAAAAGGAGAGCGGAGCCGGTCTCGGAAGAGTCCGGTTCCGCTTTTTTCGGCCCGCACGAGGGCTTTTTTATTGGAAATGAAGAAAAAAGCCCGCCCCGTGCATTGCTTTTCCAAAGAATCTTCGTAATTTTGCAGCCCAAAATGTATGGTGAAATAATATATAAACAAAAATATAACATAAAAAGAAAAGCAAAATGCCTACAATTCAACAGTTAGTACGTAAAGGACGGGCTAATTTGGTGGAGAAGAGCAAGTCTCCCGCGCTCGATTCCTGCCCCCAGCGGCGCGGAGTCTGCGTGCGTGTGTATACAACCACTCCCAAAAAGCCTAATTCGGCCATGCGTAAGGTGGCTCGTGTGAAACTCTCCAACCAGAAGGAGGTGAACTCTTACATTCCGGGCGAAGGCCACAATCTGCAGGAGCACTCCATCGTGCTGGTGCGCGGTGGTCGTGTGAAGGATCTCCCCGGTGTCCGCTATCATATCGTGCGCGGAACTCTGGATACTGCCGGTGTGTCGAACCGTACCCAGCGCCGTTCGAAATATGGGGCAAAGCGTCCTAAGGCCGGGGCTGCAAAGAAATAATTAGAGCCGCTATATAATATATAAGGTAAAAGAACTGGTTTTTGTTTGAAGGAATGCGGTAATGGTTGAGTAAGTGCCCGGTGGGGGACTGAAGACAATGAAGCAGCCGAAAACAAAACATTTATAATTCAAACAACAATGAGAAAAGCAAAACCGAAAAAGCGGGTCGTTCTTCCGGATCCCGTGTTTAACGATCAGAAGGTTTCTAAGTTTGTAAACCATTTGATGTATGATGGAAAAAAGAATACCTCCTATGAGATATTCTACAAAGCGCTCGAAATCGTAGGCAACAAGATGGCCAACGAAGAGAAGTCTGCTTTGGAAATCTGGAAGAAGTCGCTGGATAACGTGACTCCTCAGGTGGAAGTGAAATCCCGTCGTGTGGGCGGTGCTACTTTCCAGGTTCCTACGGAAATCCGTCCGGATCGCAAGGAGTCGATTTCGATGAAGAATCTGATCAGCTTTGCCCGCAAAAGAGGCGGGAAGACTATGGCCGACAAGTTGGCTGCTGAGATAATGGATGCTTATAATGAGCAGGGCGGCGCATTCAAGCGCAAGGAAGACATGCACCGCATGGCTGAGGCTAACCGAGCTTTCGCTCATTTTAGATTCTAAATAAAACTATGGCAAAACAAGACTTACATCTCACTCGCAATATCGGCATCATGGCTCACATCGATGCGGGTAAGACGACCACCTCGGAGCGTATCCTTTTCTATACGGGCCTGACTCACAAGATTGGTGAAGTGCACGACGGTGCCGCTACCATGGACTGGATGGTGCAGGAGCAGGAGCGCGGTATCACGATTACTTCTGCCGCCACGACCACTCGTTGGAACTGGAACGGCAATACTTACAAGATTAACCTGATTGACACTCCGGGACACGTGGACTTCACGGCCGAGGTGGAGCGTTCCCTGCGCGTATTGGACGGCGCGGTGGCTACGTATTGCGCCGTAGGTGGTGTGGAGCCCCAGTCGGAGACCGTATGGCGCCAGGCTGACAAGTATAATGTTCCCCGTATCGGCTATGTGAACAAGATGGACCGCTCGGGCGCAAACTTCTTCGAGGTGCTGCGCCAGATGCGGGAAGTGCTGGGTGCCAATCCTTGTGCCATCGTGGTTCCTATCGGCGCTGAGGAAAACTTCAAGGGGCTCATCGACTTGATCAAGATGAAAGCCATCTACTGGCATGACGAAACGATGGGCGCCGACTATGAGGTGGATGAGATTCCCGCCAATCTGCTGGACGAAGCCCAGGAGTGGAGAGATAAGATGCTGGAGCAGGTGGCTGAGTTCGATGACGCGCTGATGGAGAAATTCTTCGATGATCCTTCGACGATTACGGAAGAGGAAATCCTGCGCGCGCTGCGCAATGCGACCATCAAGATGGCGGTAGTGCCGATGCTTTGTGGTTCTTCGTTCAAGAACAAGGGCGTACAGACTCTGCTCGATTATATCTGTGCTTTCCTGCCTTCTCCCATGGATACGGAGAATGTAGTGGGCACGAATCCGGAAACCGGTGCGGAAGAAGACCGCAAGCCTTCGGAGGACGAGAAGACGGCTGCTTTGGCATTTAAGATTGCCACTGACCCCTATGTTGGCCGTCTGACTTTCTTCCGTGTGTATTCGGGCAAGATCGAAGCCGGTTCCTATATTTTCAATACCCGTTCCGGTAAGAAAGAGCGTGTTTCCCGTCTGTTCCAGATGCACTCCAACAAGCAGAACCCGGTGGAAGTGATTAGTGCCGGAGATATCGGTGCCGGTGTAGGTTTCAAGGATATCCGCACGGGTGACACGCTGTGTGACGAGAGCGCCCCGATTGTGCTGGAGTCCATGGATTTCCCCGATCCGGTGATTGGTATTGCCGTAGAACCCAAGACCCAGAAGGATATGGACAAACTGTCCATGGGCTTGGCAAAACTGGCCGAAGAAGATCCTACTTTCCGCGTATCGACCGACGAGCAGACCGGGCAGACCGTGATTTCCGGTATGGGCGAGTTACACTTGGATATCATTATCGACCGTCTCAAACGCGAGTTCAAGGTAGAGTGTAACCAAGGTCGTCCTCAGGTATCGTATAAGGAAGCCATCACGAAGACGGTTAACCTTCGCGAAGTATATAAGAAGCAGTCCGGTGGTCGTGGTAAGTTTGCCGACATCATCGTGAATGTAGGTCCTGTCGATGAAGGTTTTGAAGGTTCTCTCCAGTTTATCGACGAGGTGAAGGGTGGTAATATCCCCAAGGAGTTTATTCCTTCCGTACAGAAAGGCTTCCAGACTGCCATGAAGAATGGCGTTTTGGCCGGTTATCCCATGGATACGCTGAAGGTGACTCTGTTAGATGGCTCTTTCCATCCGGTAGACTCCGACCAGCTTTCGTTTGAAATAGCAGCTATCCAAGCGTATAAGAATGCTTGTGCTAAGGCCGGTCCCGTATTGTTGGAACCGATAATGAAGCTGGAGGTCGTTACTCCGGAAGAAAATATGGGTGATGTGATCGGCGACTTGAACAAACGTCGTGGGCAAGTCGAGGGCATGGAGACCAGCCGCTCGGGCGCCCGTATCGTGAAAGCCAATGTGCCGATGGCAGAAATGTTCGGTTATGTAACGGCTTTGCGTACGATTACTTCGGGCCGTGCCACTTCTTCTATGACTTTCTCGCATTATGCGCAGGTTTCGACCTCGATAGCCAAGGCTGTCCTCGAAGAAGTAAAAGGGCGTGTGGATTTGTTATAAAATAAAGGGAAACTAAAAATATGAGCCAGAAAATCAGAATCAAATTGAAATCTTACGATTATAACTTGGTCGACAAATCGGCTGAGAAGATAGTAAGAACGGTAAAGGCTACGGGTGCCATTGTAAGCGGCCCGATTCCTCTTCCTACCCACAAACGTATATTTACGGTAAACCGCTCGACTTTCGTAAACAAGAAGTCGCGTGAGCAGTTTGAGCTTTCCTCCTATAAGCGTCTTATCGATATCTACAGCTCGACAGCCAAGACGGTAGATGCCTTGATGAAACTGGAACTGCCGAGCGGTGTAGAAGTGGAAATCAAAGTGTAGTGAGTAAAAATAGAGATAAAGTTTAATCATAAAGTTAAGTGAAATGCCAGGATTATTAGGAAAGAAAATCGGAATGATTTCCGTATTCAGTGCCGAGGGAAAAAATGTTCCATGCACTGTTATCGAAGCAGGTCCTTGTGTGGTTACTCAACTGAAGTCGGTTGAAAAGGACGGTTATGCAGCTGTTCAGCTCGGCTTTGAGGATAAGAAGGAAAAGCATACCTCGAAAGCCTTGATGGGACATTTTGCAAAGGCCGGCGTAACCCCAAAAAGGCACTTGGCTGAGTTCAAAGACTTTGAAACAGAGCTCAACTTGGGCGATGTGGTGGATGTACAGTTGTTTAACGATGCCACGTTTGTTGACGTAGTAGCCACTTCTAAAGGAAAAGGTTATCAGGGTGTCGTAAAGCGCCACGGCTTTGGCGGTGTCGGCCAGACGACACATGGTCAGCATAACCGTGCCCGTAAGCCGGGTTCTATCGGTGCCTGCTCGTATCCTGCCAAGGTATTCAAAGGCATGCGAATGGCAGGCCAGTTGGGTGGAGACCGGGTGACGATACAGAATTTGCGCGTGTTAAAAGTGATACCCGAACACAATCTTCTCTTGATAAAGGGATCGATTCCGGGTGCTAAAGGTTCAATCGTAATAATTGAGAAATAATGGAAGTTAGCGTATTAAATATAAAAGGTGAGGACACCGGAAGAAAGGTTACGTTAAACGAATCAATCTTCGGAATTGAGCCTAATGACCACGCTATTTATTTGGCTGTGAAGCAATTCATGGCCAATCAGCGGCAAGGTACTCATAAGTCGAAAGAACGCAGCGAGGTAAGTGGCTCGACGCGGAAGATCGGCCGGCAGAAAGGTGGTGGCGGTGCCCGTCGCGGTGATATGAATTCGCCTGTATTGGTAGGCGGAGGCCGTGTATTCGGTCCGGTTCCCCGCGACTACAGTTTCAAACTGAATAAAAAGCTGAAAGATCTGGCCCGTCGCTCTGCATTGAGTTATAAAGCCCAAAGCGCAGATATCGTGGTTCTGGAAGACTTTACGATGGACTCTCCAAAGACGAAAGATTTTGTTGCTATATTAAATAACATTAAACTTTCGGGCAAGAAGTCCTTGTTTGTATTAGGAACCTCCGAAAAAAATGTATATTTGTCGGCTCGTAATTTAAAAGCCGTAAAACTGACTCCTATTGCAGGACTGAACACTTATCGTGTAATGAATGCTGGGGTGTTGGTATTTACGGAAACGGCGTTAAACAATTTGACAGACGAACTGAAAACCGAAAATAAGGAGGCTTAAAGAAGATGGGTATAATTGTAAAACCGCTTGTAACGGAGAAGATGAACCGTGAATCTGAGAAGCGGAATCGTTTTGGGTTTATTGTTCGTCCCGAGTACAACAAGATTGAGATTAAAAAAGCTATCGAAGGCATGTATAATGTGACTGTAGTCGACGTGAATACGATGCGTTATTCCGGTAAGTCGAAAAACCGGTGGACGCGGAGAGGCCTGGTCAAGGGACGTACGAATGCCTACAAGAAAGCGATTGTAACTCTGAAAGACGGCGATACTATTGATTTTTATAGCAATATTTAAATAGGAATAATGGCAGTACGTAAGTTTAGACCCACAACACCGGGGCAAAGACATAAAATTATTGGTACCTTTGAAGAACTCACCACATCGGTACCAGAGAAGTCTCTTGTTTATGGTAAGCGTTCTTCCGGCGGTCGTAATAACGTCGGGAAAATGACTGTCCGCTATATTGGCGGCGGACACAAGAGAAAGTATCGTTTCATAGATTTTAAGCGTGAGAAGGATGGTATTCCTGCAGTTGTGAAAACTATCGAATATGATCCGAATCGTTCCGCACGTATAGCTCTTCTTTTCTATGCTGATGGTGAGAAGCGCTATATCATAGCTCCTAACGGCTTGAAAGTAGGAATGACTGTAATGTCGGGGCCGGATGCCGCTCCTGAAGTTGGCAACACCCTGCCTCTGCAGAATATCCCTGTCGGTACAGTGATTCATAATATTGAATTGCGTCCGGGGCAGGGAGCTATTTTGGTGCGTTCGGCCGGTAACTTTGCGCAGCTTACTTCTCGTGAAGGGAAATATTGTGTTGTAAAGTTGCCTTCAGGTGAAATACGTCAGATTCTGAGTGTCTGCCGTGCCACGATTGGCAGTGTCGGTAACTCCGACCATGCCTTGGAGAGTTCGGGTAAAGCCGGGCGTTCCCGCTGGCTGGGACTTCGTCCTCACAACCGTGGTGTGGTAATGAATCCGGTCGATCACCCGATGGGTGGTGGTGAAGGACGTGCTTCCGGTGGTCATCCTCGCTCTCGGAAAGGCTTGTATGCTAAGGGCTTGAAGACGCGCTCACCGAAGAAGCATTCTTCTAAGTATATTATCGAGAGGAGAAAGAAGTAACCTGAATCAATTATAATTATTATGAGTCGTTCGTTAAAAAAAGGTCCCTATATAAATGTAAAATTGGAGAACAAGATTCTTGCAATGAATGAAAGCGGTAAGAAGACCGTGGTTAAGACATGGGCAAGAGCTTCTATGATTTCTCCTGATTTTGTAGGGCATACCGTTGCAGTTCATAATGGGAATAAGTTTATACCTGTATATATTACTGAAAATATGGTAGGCCATAAGCTTGGCGAGTTTGCTCCTACCCGTATTTTCCGCGGACATGCAGGGAATAAGAAAAAATGATGATACTGTCACCGTTAGAAACAAAAGGAAAATAATATAATGGGAAAAAGAAAAAAGTTATCAGCAGAAAAGAGAAAAGAGGCTAAGCAGTCTCTCTCGTATGCCAAGTTGATGAATGTCCCTTCTTCCCCTCGCAAGATGAGATATGTAGTGGATATGATTCGGGGGATGGAAGTGAATAAAGCTCTTGGTGTCTTGAAATTCTCTTCGAAAGAAGCATCTCGCGGGGTTGAGAAACTGCTGCGTTCTGCGATTGCAAACTGGGAACTGAAGAATGAACGAAAAGCTGACAACGGCGAATTGTTTGTTACGAGGGTCTATGTAGACGAAGGTGTTACGCTGAAACGTATGCGTCCCGCGCCTCAAGGGCGTGGCTACCGGATTCGTAAACGTTCGAATCACGTTACGCTGTTTGTTGATACATTGAATATAAATGAAGCTAAATAATTATCCGAGATGGGACAGAAAGTAAATCCAATAAGTAACCGTTTAGGAATTATCCGTGGGTGGGATTCTAATTGGTATGGTGGAAAGAAGTACGGTGAGAATCTGCTTGAGGATACTCGGATTCGTAAGTATTTGAATGCACGTCTGGCACGTGCAAGTGTATCTCGGATTATTATCGAGCGTACGTTGAAGTTCGTGACGATTACGGTTTGCACGGCGCGTCCGGGTCTTATTATCGGGAAAGGTGGACAAGAAGTTGACAAACTGAAAGAGGAGTTGAAGAAAATCACCGATAAGGAGATTCAGATCAATATCTTCGAGGTGAAGCGTCCGGAACTGGATGCAGTGATTGTCGCAAATAGTGTTGCACGCCAGGTTGAAGGTAAGATTGCTTATCGTCGTGCCATCAAGATGGCTATAGCCAATACGATGCGCCTGGGTGCCGAGGGTATCAAAATTCAGATTTCTGGCCGTTTGAATGGTGCAGAAATTGCTCGTTCGGAGATGTATAAGGAAGGACGTACTCCTCTCCATACTTTCCGTGCCGATATAGACTATTGCCATACGGAGGCTCTGACGAAAGTTGGTCTCTTGGGAATTAAGGTTTGGATTTGCCGTGGTGAAGTGTACGGCAAGCGTGAGCTGGCTCCTAACTTTACACAGAAGGATTCTGCTCGTCGCGGCGGTGCAAATTCTGGCGGGTCGCGCAATTTCAAGAGGAAAAGAACAAATCGTTAATTAAAGAAGTGTAAGAAGGACTATGTTACAACCAAAAAAGACAAAGTTCAGAAGGCAGCAGAAAGGGCGTATGAAGGGCAATGCCCAGCGTGGTAACCAGTTGGCTTTCGGATCATTTGGCATCAAATCTCTGCAGAGCAAATGGATTACTGGTCGCCAGATAGAAGCCGCCCGTATTGCTGTTACTCGATATATGCAACGTCAGGGACAGATCTGGATTCGTATTTTCCCTGATAAACCTATTACGAAAAAGCCTGCTGAGGTACGTATGGGTAAAGGTAAAGGTAATCCGGAGGGCTTTGTTGCTCCTGTTACTCCCGGACGCATCCTGATAGAAGTAGAAGGTGTTTCTTTTGATATTGCGAAAGAGGCTCTTCGTCTGGCTGCCCAGAAACTTCCTGTGACTACTAAGTTTATTGTACGACGTGACTATGATGCTCAGAGTCAAAATGCTTGATGAATGATGAAAAACGCAGAAATTAAAGATATGTCGACTGCCGATCTCAAAGAACGCGTTTTGGCAGAGAAAGCTAATTATGATCAGTTGGTAATAAATCATTCCATTAGTCCGATTGAGAATCCGGCTCAGATTAAACTGCTGCGCCGCACGATTGCACGAATGGAAACCGAATTGCGTCAACGTGAAATAAATAAGTAGGGCAATGGAAAGAAATCTGAGAAAAGAAAGACAGGGTGTCGTAGTCAGCAACAAGATGGACAAGACGATTACGGTTGCTGCAAAATTTAAGGAGAAACACCCGATTTATGGAAAGTTCGTCAGCAAGACGAAGAAATATCATGCTCATGACGAGAAGAACGAGTGTAATGTGGGCGATACAGTTCGCATAATGGAGACTCGTCCTTTGAGTAAGAGCAAGAGATGGAGATTAGTAGAAATCGTAGAAAGAGCTAAATAATTATGATACAAGCAGAATCCAGACTTACAGTATGTGATAACAGTGGCGCTCGTGAGGCCCTTTGCATCCGTGTATTGGGTGGTTCCGGTCGTCGTTATGCTTCTGTAGGCGATGTTATAGTGGTTTCCATAAAAAGCGTTATCCCTTCGAGCGATATAAAGAAGGGGGCGGTATCGAAAGCTTTGATTGTTCGAACGAAGAAAGAAGTTCGTCGTCCTGACGGTTCGTATATTCGTTTCGATGATAATGCTTGTGTTTTGTTGAATAATGCCGGAGAAATCCGTGGTAGCCGTATTTTTGGGCCGGTAGCCAGGGAACTTCGTGCAACCAACATGAAGGTTGTATCTTTGGCAGCTGAAGTACTTTAATTTAGTAAATAAGAGAGTAATGAGTAAACTGCATATAAAGAAAGGCGATACGGTCTTCGTTAATTCCGGGAAGGATAAGGGTAAGACCGGTCGTGTGCTTAAGGTCCTTGTAAAGGAGCAGCGGGCTATAGTAGAAGGTTTGAATCTCGTTTCGAAGAGTATCAAGCCTAATGCCGAGAATCCGAATGGTGGCATTGTAAAGCAAGAGGCTTCTTTGCATATCTCGAATTTGAATCCTCTTGACCCGAAAACGGGAAAACCGACCCGTATCGGCCGGAGAAAAAATTCGGAAGGTGTTTTGGTTCGTTATGCTAAGAAATCTGGAGAGGAGATAAAGTAAATGGATACAGCGAGTCTTAAAAAGGAATATGTAGAGCGTATCGCTCCTGCATTGAAAGAGAAGTTCCAGTATTCTTCTCCGATGCAGATACCGGTATTGAAGAAGATTGTTATTAACCAGGGCTTGGGTTCTGCCGTTGCGGACAAGAAGATCATCGATGTAGCTGCAGCGGAGTTGATGGCTATAACAGGTCAGAAGCCGGTTGTTACTTTGTCCCGTAAGGATATTGCCAACTTCAAGTTGCGTAAGAAGATGCCTATTGGCGTGATGGTTACTCTGCGTCGTGAACGGATGTATGAGTTCTTGGAGCGTCTGATTCGTGTGGCATTGCCTCGTATTCGTGACTTTAAGGGTATCAATAGCAAGTTCGATGGAAAAGGTAATTATACCTTGGGTATTGATGAGCAAATTATCTTCCCGGAGATAAACATTGACAGCATAACCAAGATAATGGGCATGAACATTACGTTTGTGACTTCTGCTTCTACGGATGAAGAAGGTTATGCGTTGTTGAAAGAGTTTGGTTTACCGTTTAAAACAAAGGAATAAACAGAGGTATGGCAAAAGAATCGATGAAAGCCCGTGAAGTAAAACGGGCAAAGTTGGTGGCCAAATATGCAGCAAAAAGAGAGGCACTGAAGAAGATTGTGAACACGGGTGATCCTGTGGAAGCATACGAAGCAGCTCGTGCGTTGCAGAAGTTGCCCAAGAATTCTTCCCCGATCCGCCTTCACAATCGCTGCTGCATAACAGGGCGTCCTAAAGGTTATATCCGTCAGTTTGCGATTTCGCGTATCCAGTTCCGCGAAATGGCTTCTAACGGTTTGATTCCCGGTGTCAAGAAGGCCAGTTGGTAATCATCTCGATGATTGTTATCTAATAGAGACTTTGATTGTTTAACTTTAAATATTGTCAGGGATTCCTGATTAATTTAATTATTTTATGACAGATCCAATTGCTGATTATCTGACGAGGTTGCGAAACGCCATTGCTGCGAAGCATCGCGTAGTGGAAATTCCGGCTTCGAACTTGAAGAAGGAGATTACTAAAATCCTTCTCGAAAAAGGCTACATCTTGAACTATAAGTTCATAGATGAGGGACCCCAGGGTACTATCAAGATTGCTTTGAAATATGACCCTGTCAATAAGGTAAATGCTATCAAGGCATTGAAGCGTATTTCTACTCCGGGTTTGCGTAAATACACCGGTTATAAGAATATGCCGCGCGTGATTAACGGTCTTGGAATTGCTATTATTTCCACTTCTAAGGGTGTAATGACCGACAAAGAAGCGACCGAGCAGAAAGTTGGTGGTGAAGTATTGTGCTACGTATATTAAAAGTGAGGAGTTTGAGTTATGTCTAGAATTGGTAAGTTACCTATTGTGATACCTTCGGGTGTAACGGTTACTCTTAATGATAACGTAGTAACGGTAAAAGGTCCGAAAGGCGAACTTTCCCAGGCTGTAAAGCCGGAAATTTCGGTTGAGGTGAAAGATAATGAGATTATTCTGACGCGCAGTAATGAAGAGAAGCAGGTGAAAGCTTATCATGGTTTGTATCGTGCTTTGATACACAATATGGTTGTAGGCGTGTCTGAGGGTTATAAGAAAGAACTGGAATTGGTCGGTGTAGGTTATCGAGCTTCCAACCAGGGAAATATTATTGAGCTTTCTTTGGGATATTCTCATAATATATTTATTCAGTTGCCTCCTATAGTCAAAGTAGAGACCAAATCGGAGCGCAATAAGAATCCTCTGATTCTGTTGGAATCTTGCGATAAGCAATTGCTGGGTGAGATTTGTTCTAAGATCCGCTCTTTCCGCAAGCCGGAGCCTTATAAAGGAAAAGGTATTCGCTTCGTAGGTGAAGTAATCCGTCGTAAGTCCGGTAAGTCTGCAAGTGCTAAATAATTTATAGGAAGGAAGTTTTATGACTACGAAGAAAATAGAACGTCGAATTAAGATCAAATACCGGATTCGCAATCGGATATCTGGAACACCCGCACGTCCTCGTTTGACAGTCTTTAGAAGTAACAAACAGATCTATGTCCAGGTCGTAGATGATATTGCCGGTAAGACATTGGTTTCCGCATCTTCTCTTTCTCTTGAGGGAAAGTGCCCCAAGAAGGAGCAAGCAGCGAAAGTTGGTGCTTTGATAGCAAAGAAGTCTCTGGAAGCCGGTATTACTACTGTTGTTTTCGACCGTAATGGTTATTTGTATCATGGTAGAGTAAAAGAGGTTGCTGATGCAGCCCGCAATGGAGGACTTAAATTTTAATTCGTTATGGCTTACAACAGAGTAAAGACTACGAGTGATATAGATTTGAAAGACCGCTTGGTTGCTATCAACCGTGTGACTAAAGTTACGAAAGGTGGTCGTACGTTTACCTTTTCGGCAATTGTTGTCGTTGGTGATGGCAATGGCATTATCGGCTGGGGCTTGGGTAAAGCCGGCGAAGTGACCGCTGCTATAGCCAAAGGTGTAGAAAGTGCCAAGAAGAATCTGATAAGAGTCCCGGTTTTGAAGGGAACAATCCCTCACGAGCAGCTGGCTCGTTATGGTGGTGCTGAAGTTTTCATTAAACCTGCTACCAAGGGTACGGGAATCGTTGCCGGCGGTGCTATGCGTGCAGTGTTGGAAAGCGTAGGTGTTACCGATGTCCTTGCAAAAGCCAATGGCTCTTCTAATCCCCACAATCTGGTAAAGGCCACTATTAAGGCTTTGAGTGAGATTCGTGATGCGCGGATGGTTGCTCAGAACCGTGGCATTAGTATTGAGAAAGTTTTCAGAGGATAAAGGAGGTTAGTATAATGGCAACAATCAAAATAAAGCAAATTAAAAGTAGGATTGGTGCTCCCAAGGACCAGAAGCGTACTCTTGACGCGCTGGGTTTGCGGAAGATGAACGCTGTTGTGGAGCATGAGTTGACTCCTTCGCTTCAAGGTATGGTAGATAAGGTTAAGCACCTTGTTACAATACTTGATTAACTTATTTTTTGTTGAATAGAAAACGAAGTATATAGTATGGACTTGAGTAATTTGAAACCTGCTTGTGGATCTACTCATTCGCGCAGACGGATAGGTCGTGGACCCGGTTCTGGCATGGGTGGAACCTCTACCCGTGGTCATAAGGGTGCAAAGCAGAGATCCGGATATAAGAAGAAAATCGGATTCGAAGGTGGTCAGATGCCTTTGCAGCGTCGTCTCCCGAAATTTGGTTTCAAGAATATAAACCGTGTAGAGTATAAGGCTATCAACTTGAGTACCCTTCAGGCTTTGGCAGATGCCAAAGGCTACGAGAAGATAGGGCTTGAGGAGATGTCTGCCGCCGGTTTTATCTCGAAAAAGCAAATGGTTAAGATTTTGGGAAATGGCGAATTGACTGCTAAGCTGACTGTAGAAGCAAATGCTTTTTCCGCTTCTGCTGTCAAAGCAATCGAAGCCGTTGGTGGAACAGTAGTAAAACTTTGATGATCTCATGATAAAAGCTGTTGAGACTTTGAAGAATATATGGAAGATTGAGGATCTGCGCAAGCGGATTCTCATCACCATATTGTTCGTTGCGATCTATCGTTTTGGCTCATACGTGATGCTTCCGGGCATCCGGGTCGATATGTTGGGTCAGTTGCAGGAGCAAACTTCGGCAGGCAAAAGCGGTCTTTTGGCCCTTCTCGACATGTTTTCGGGAGGTGCTTTCTCGAACGCGTCTGTATTTGCATTGGGAATTATGCCTTACATCTCGGCTTCCATCGTGATACAGTTGCTTGCCATTGTAGTACCCTATTTCCAGAAATTGCAACGTGAGGGCGAGAGCGGACGTACAAAGATAAATCAGTATACTCGTTATCTTACGATATTTATTCTGATTTTCCAGGCACCGGGATATTTGATCAATTTGCGTAATCAGATTGGGGCCGAGACATTTGACTCTACTTTGAGTTGGCCTTTCTTCCTGATTACCTCTACGATTATTTTGGCTGCCGGAAGTATGTTCATCTTGTGGCTGGGTGAGCGTATTACCGATAAGGGAGTTGGCAATGGCGTCTCTTTCATAATCTTGATCGGTATTATCGCACGTTTGCCCCAAGCTCTTGTTCAGGAGTTCTCTTCCCGTGTCTCTCAGAATATGGGCGGTCTCTTCATGCTAATCATTGAGCTGGCAATTCTCTTTTTCATAATCGCCGCAGCCATTCTTTTGGTTCAGGGGACGCGCAAGGTGCCCGTGCAATATGCCAAGCGGATTGTAGGTGAGAAGCAATATGGCGGAGCACGCCAGTATATACCTCTGAAGGTGAATGCTGCCAATGTGATGCCGATCATTTTTGCCCAAGCCATTATGTTTATTCCCTTGGCATTTGTCGGCTATTCCACCAATGAGGCTCCTTCGTCACTGATGCAGTCGCTGATGGATCATCAGAGTGTGCTCTATAATGTGATCTTTGCGGTATTGATCATCTTGTTTACCTATTTCTATACGGCCATTACCATCAATCCGAATCAGATGGCTGAGGATATGAAGCGGAACAACGGTTTTATCCCGGGAATCAAGCCTGGAAAGCCGACTGCTGAATATTTGGATGCCATAATGTCGCGTATTACCCTTCCGGGTTCTTTCTTCCTGGCCATTATTGCCGTACTTCCGGCTTTTGTCGGTCGTATGGGCGGTGTGCAGGCAGAGTTCTCGCAATTCTTCGGCGGTACCTCGTTGTTGATTCTTGTGGGAGTTGTGTTGGATACATTGCAGCAGGTAGAGAGTCATTTGCTTATGCGTCATTATGACGGGTTGTTGAGCTCTGGTCGTATCAGAGGCCGTTTTAATGTTGGAGCATATTAAAAGAGAAGAAAGTTGCAATGATTTTCCTGAAGACTGAAGAGGAAATAGAGCTGCTCCGTGCCAGTAACGAATTGGTGGGGATGACCTTGGGGGAATTAGCCAAGATAATTCGTCCGGGTATCACTACGAAAGAATTGGATCGGGTGGCTGAGGCATTTATCCGGGATCATGGGGCAATTCCCACTTTTAAGGGATTCCCCAATCCTTACGGAGAGCCTTTTCCTGCTTCTATCTGTGCTTCAGTGAACGATGAAGTCGTGCATGGCATTCCGAATGACCGTGTGTTGGAAGAAGGCGATATTGTTTCTATTGATTGCGGAACGAAACTGAATGGCTATTGCGGCGATTCATGTTATACGTTTGCAGTTGGCGAAGTGAAGCCCGAGACGATGCAACTTCTGAAAACGACCAAACAAGCCTTGTACAAGGGTATTGAGCAGGCTGCGCCGGGAAAACGTATCGGCGATATCGGTTATGCAGTACAGACACTGTGCGAGGCCGAGGGTTTCTCGGTAATTCGTGAGTTTGTTGGCCATGGTATTGGCCGCGAAATGCATGAGGAGCCGATGGTTCCCAACTATGGACGACGTGGAAACGGGCAGATGCTGAAGGTCGGGATGTGCATCGCCATTGAGCCGATGATAGTGGCCGGGCAACGAAACATCCGTATGCTTCCCGATAAGTGGACAGTTTGTACGGCTGACCATCAGATGGCGGCGCACTATGAACACACCATTGCCTTGACAAAGCGGGGCGCGGATATCCTGTCGACCTTCAAGTATGTGGAAGAAGTGTTGGGGGCACAGGCTATATAACAAGGAAAATCACACAGAAAACTCGAATATTAAGTATGGCAAAACAATCGGCTATAGAACAAGATGGAATTATTGCAGAAGCATTGTCCAATGCAATGTTTCGTGTCGAATTGGAGAACGGGCATATGATCACGGCCCATATCTCGGGAAAGATGCGGATGCACTACATTAAGATACTTCCCGGGGATAAGGTGAAAGTCGAAATGTCCCCCTACGATTTGACAAAAGGACGAATTGTTTTTAGATACAAATAAAAAGAAGATATAAGAAATGAAAGTAAGAGCATCTTTGAAGAAACGCACTCCCGAGTGCAAAATAGTACGACGTAAAGGCCGTTTATACGTCATAAATAAAAAGAATCCCAAGTACAAACAACGTCAGGGATAATCATTTCCCTTTTAATCGGAAAAATATCAAAAACATATGGCAATAAGAATTGTTGGTGTAGATTTGCCTCAGAATAAGCGAGGCGAGATAGCGTTGACCTATATCTATGGTATCGGACGCAGCAGTTCGGCTAAGATATTGGACAAGGCCGGTATTGACAAAGATTTGAAGGTAAAGGACTGGACCGATGACCAGGCAGCGAAAGTGCGTGAGATCATTGGTGCGGAATACAAGGTCGAGGGAGATCTTCGTTCCGAAGTCCAGCTGAACATCAAGCGCCTGATGGACATCGGTTGTTATCGTGGCATCCGTCACCGTATCGGTCTCCCGGTTCGTGGACAGAGCACGAAGAACAACGCACGTACGCGCAAAGGTCGTAAGAAGACAGTTGCAAACAAGAAAAAAGCTACTAAATAATATTTGAGTTAGAGATATGGCAAAAAAGACAGTCGCAGCCAAGAAGAAAGTTGTAAAAGTCAGTGCAACGGGACAATTGCACGTTCATTCTTCTTTCAATAATATCATAGTTTCCTTGGCAAACAATGAAGGACAGGTCATTTCTTGGTCCTCTGCCGGCAAGATGGGTTTCAGAGGTTCCAAGAAGAATACTCCTTACGCAGCTCAGATGGCTGCACAGGATTGTGCCAAAGTGGCCTATGATCTTGGCTTGAGAAAAGTAAAGGCTTTTGTTAAGGGTCCCGGAAACGGACGTGAGTCCGCTATCCGCGCTGTGCATGGCGCAGGCATTGAGGTTGTGGAAATTATAGATGTTACTCCGCTTCCACACAATGGGTGTCGTCCTCCGAAAAGACGTAGAGTATAATTTATTTGGATTCATCAAACAAAGTAAAGTATAAAAATGGCTAGATATACAGGTCCTAAATCAAAGATCGCTCGTAAATTCGGTGAAGCAATCTTCGGTCCCGACAAGGTGCTCTCGAAGAAAAACTATGCTCCCGGTCAGCATGGCAATTCCCGGAGAAGAAAAGTCTCCGAGTATGCTGTTCAACTTCGTGAGAAGCAAAAAGCAAAATACACATACGGAGTGTTGGAGAAGCAGTTCCGCAATCTTTTTGAGCGTGCCGCTTCCGTAAAAGGCAATACCGGTGAATTCCTGCTGAAGTTCCTGGAGTGCCGTCTGGACAATGTAGTGTATCGTTTGGGAATCGCCCCCACGCGTGCTGCAGCCCGTCAGTTGGTAAGCCACCGGCATATCGTCGTAAACGGTCAGGTTGTGAATATCCCTTCCTATTCTGTCGTTCCCGGTGAAATTATCGGCGTACGCGAGAAATCCAAATCCTTGGAAGTGATAGACAACTCCTTGGCCGGATTCAATCATGGAAAATATCCTTGGCTGGAATGGGATGACAACACCAAGTCCGGAAAATTCCTCTATGTTCCGGAGCGTGCTGATATCCCTGAGAATATCAAGGAGCAGTTGATTGTCGAGTTGTATTCTAAATAATCAATAATTCAGTAGTATATGGCTATATTAGCATTTCAAAAGCCTGACAAGGTCCTGATGTTGGAATCAGATGCCAAGTTCGGAAAGTTCGAGTTCCGTCCGTTGGAGCCTGGTTTTGGAACTACCGTCGGTAACGCCTTGCGCCGTATGCTCCTTTCTTCATTGGAAGGCTTTGCCATCAATACGATCAAGATCGAAGGGGTAGAGCATGAATTCGCCACTGTTCCGGGCGTCAAAGAAGATGTGACGAACATCATTCTGAATCTGAAACAGGTGCGTTTCAAGCAAGTTGTGGAAGAGATTGAGGAGGAAAAGGCCCTCGTAAACATAGAGAATGCAAAGGAGTTCAAGGCTGGTGACATAAGTAAATGTTTGACAGGATTTGAAGTGTTAAATCCTGATTTGGTTATTTGTCATCTCGACCCGAAAGCAAAACTTTCCATCGAAATATCAGTCAACAAAGGCCGGGGCTATGTGCCTGCCGAAGAAAACCGGGTATATTGCACCGATGTCAATGTCCTGCCGATCGACTCCATCTATACTCCGATTTGCAATGTGAAGTATACGGTGGAAAACTTCCGCGTTGAGCAGAAGACAGACTATGAGAAGTTGATTCTTGAGATTACGACCGACGGTTCCATCCATCCCAAGGATGCCTTGAAGGAAGCGGCAAAAATCCTGATCCACCATTTCATGCTCTTCTCCGACGAGAAGATCACGCTTGAGTCTGCCGATAGCGAGAGCAATGAGGAGTTCGATGAAGAAGTGCTCCACATGCGCCAGCTTCTGAAGACCAAGTTGCAGGATATGGATTTGAGCGTACGCGCCCTCAACTGCTTGAAAGCTGCCGATGTCGAGACTCTGGGCGACTTGGTTCAGTTCAATAAGAATGACCTTCTGAAGTTCCGCAATTTCGGTAAGAAGTCCCTCACCGAACTCGACCAACTGCTCGACAGCCTGAATCTCTCGTTCGGGACTGATATCTCCAAATACAAATTAGATAAAGAATAAGATCAATGAGACACAATAAGAAATTCAACCATTTGAGCCGTACCGCCGAGCATCGCAGTGCTATGCTTGCCAATATGGCGTGCTCTCTCATCAAGCATAAACGCATAACGACCACTGTCCCCAAGGCAAAGGCTTTGCGTAAATACATCGAACCGCTGCTGACCAAGGCAAAGACCGACACTACCGCTTCGCGTCGTCTCGTGTTTAGCAACTTGAAGGACAAGTTCGTTGTTACCGAACTCTTCAAGGAAGTAGCCGTGAAGATAGCCGATCGTCCGGGCGGTTATACCCGCATCATCAAGTTGGGCCATCGTCTGGGCGACAATGCTGCCATGTGTTTCATCGAGTTGGTAGACTACGATGAGAACATGCTCAAGGACCAGAAGACGAAGAAAGCGACTCGTCGTAGCCGCAAGTCCTCTTCTGCGAAAGCTGAAGCCGCAGCACCCGAAGCCGCAGCTCCCGCAACCGAGGCTGCAGCTCCTGCCGCAGAAGGCGAGAAGCCCCAGGAGGAAGCTCCCAAAGCTGAATAGTATTCCGCTATACTCTTTTATTGCCAATAGAAAAGCCATCGAGGTCTTGCCCCCGATGGCTTTCTTTTTGTTATTATTCTGGGTAAACGAGATAGATGTCGTTGGTCTGGAAGTCTATTTCCCAGTTGCCGTTGTCGCGGCTTTCCCATTGGTATTTTTCCGCCATGCGGTTCCACCAGTCTTGGAACCGTGTACCGGTCCGGCCTAAATCTGCCACTACTTTCTCGTATAGCGCCTCGTCCGTTGGAGTCACAATCCGGGCCAACTCTGTCAGCCCGTTGCGGCGTTCGAAGAGAGCTTGTATCTCCTGTTTTTCCGCCTCCGTCACTTTTCCTACTAATTTCTTCATGATTCTTCTCTTTATGGTTGCCTTTGGGTTTGTTAGTCCATCGTATCGAGCGGGTCCAGATAGGATAGTTCTTTTATCTCTTCTCGGTTAGCGAAAAGTCCGTGTTTGTGTAGTTCGTCCAGCAGGCACCGCGCGGCCTCCCGCTCAATATGGGCCGTGACGCACTGCTCGCGTGAAGGGATGTTCACTTCCAGTGTCGTTTTCTTGTTCTGCCAGATGCACCGCCTGCAGTGGTAGGCATCGCATCGCCGGCATATCGGGGCATAGTCCGGCCGATAAAGGCAGGCATCCCCGATGTGGAGACCAGTTTTGAGGGAGCCCACACATTTTGGCTCGTTTTCGTAGTAGAATGCCGGGCAGATGTAGAAGCGTCCGTCCGGGGCGAGTGTTATGCTTTTCCAGCCCGCGTTGCAGTTGTTCATTTCTTCCAGCATCAGCCGGTCCGTCAGGAGGTTGAGTTGAGGTCTTTTTCCTTGTAGGAAGAGTGTCAGTACACTGCCGGAAAGAATCCGTAGGGCAGCGGCGTAGCGGGAGAAATCCTCTTCGCCGAATGTCTCGATGTCGGTGATGATGACGTTGAGCCGCGCCACCCGCTCCAGTATCCCCGCAATTTGCGGATACTGCCGGAAAAACTCCTCTTTGCCCGTCCTCAGGATGTAAGCGGTTTCCGGGGCATACGGATAGCCTTCGAGGCTGTCCCATCTGTTGAATACCGCGACTTCTGTGCCCCTTTCTGCGCAGTCGGCCGTTTGTATCCGGCTGTGTTCCACTGTCTCCATGAGTGCCCGGTATTCGGGGGGCAGGGCATACTCTGGGCAGACGAACTGTACGCGTAGGTTTTCTTTCAAGGCAAACGTGATGCCCGCTTTCAGGTCCTCCGTACTTATCAGGCGGCGTTCCCGGGGTGGGACGGTGTACGCACAATAGGAGGGAGCCGTGTCGTCCAGGAGGATGACGAGGTATTCCATCATGCCGTTTCCTCCTTCGTCTTTTCCTGTTCCAGTTTCCGGTAGAGCCGGTTCCAGTAGTAGTTGTTGGCCCGCACGCGGGCTTTGTGCATCCGGCAGATGGCCGTGGAGCGGCGGTAGATGGTGTCAGTCTCCGCCGCATCGTAGTTCTCGCCCTGGCACCAGGCACAGCCCGAGGCCACCTCGCACTCCATGCACTCGCGCGGGCTCTGCGTGCAGCGGTCCAGGGCCAGGAAGGGGCGCAGCCGGTTGCGGTCGAGCCCTTCGCGCAGGTTCCCCACCGTGCGCGCCCGCTTGTTGCGCAGCGAGTACTGCGCGAAGCGCGTGCAAGGATAGAAGTTTCCCGCCGCGTCTATGGCCAGCATCCGCCCTGCGCCGCACCAGTTCCGGTTTTCCCCCTCCGGGTCCAGCGGGCGGCCGATGTGCTCGTTGAAGAACGAACAGGAATGCGTGCGGTAGAGTCCCCGGTCGATAATCTCGTCGGCCAGCGCTGTCAGCTGTTCCTCGAAGCGGGCGTCGTCGCCCTCTTGCCATACGTCTTCGAACACGCAGTTGATGTTCACCTCGCGTATGCCGAGGCTGTAGAGGTGGAGCACGCTCTCCCGTATGTAGGGTATGTCTGCACTGCTGACCGTCACCTTGGTAGCCCCGTTGGGGAACTGCTCCAGCCAGAGCGGTATGTTGCGCGCCACGTCGTCATACGATCCGCGCCCCGAGCGGTAGATGCGGTTCAGGTCGTGCTTGCGCCGCGTGCCGTCGATGGTGATGCCGATGCTCAGGTGTGTGAGGTTTTTCCGGATGAAGCGTTGCACTTTCTCCTCCCGGTAGTTGATGCCGTTGGTGGAGAAGCTGAAACGGTAGGAGTCGAACCAGTGGTGCCCGCGGCGGAACATCTCCACCTTCAGGTAGTCGCAGATGCGGTCTATCAGGTCGATTTCCAGAAACGGCTCGCCGCCGATGAAGTCCCACACTACCGACTCCTCGCGGAACTCCTCTTCCCGATCCAATATGTAGTCGATGGCCTGCCGTGCCGTCTCCCACGTCATCCGTTCCCCAGCGTTCTTGCCCACGAGGTAGCAGTATTTGCAGGCCAGCTGGCAGTCTTTCGTCACGATGAAAGTAATGCTTTTGGCCCGCCCCTCCTGCCAGGTAGAAGTTTTCTTATAGATAAGGTTGCTCATTACCGATTCGTGGTCAGGCAGTCAAACATGCAAGTACCTTGACAAGTATATTGGCACCATTGACTGCAGCTTCCAAGACACGAGGTGTCACACGAGCCTTGGCACGAGCGGTCGCACGTATTCATGCACGATACCTTGCACCCCGTGCGGCACGTCGTGTCGCAGTTTTGCGCACAGCCCCGGTTGCAGCTGTTGCCGCAGCCTGAGCACGTGGAGGAAGTGGACGTGTTGTCGCAACTTCCCGAGCAGTTGCTGCCGCAGTCGGAGCACGAGGAAGACTCCGACGTACCGGTGCAGGAGTCGCTGCACGCGTCTTGGCACGTGTCCCGGCACGAGTCCTTGCAGCCGCTCTGGCATCCCGAACCGCATCCGCCCTGTGCCGTGCCTACGCAGCTGTTGCTGCAGCTCGACCCGCATCCGCCCCGGGCTGTACCTACGCAGCTGTTTCCGCAGTCCATGGGCGGGGTGTCGTCTTCGCCGCAGCCCGACAGCAGGGTCGGCCCCAGCGTCAGGATACCCAGGAAAGGCAGCGTGCGCTGGAGGCTCGTCCTGAAGAACTCGCGGCGGGTTAGCTTTTTATTGTGCATAGCTATGTAGTATATAAATCTGCCATTAGGCTCCGTTGTATTCTGTAATGACTTGGAAATAAGCTCTCGTCAAGTGATACTTGATGGAAGTGTCCATGTTCTCGAAAACGATGTCGTCAGCAGCGAACTTAGCATAAGAATATGGAAATCCGTACTCTTCAAATACTCCCTGTGACCTATATCTGAAGCTCCCTGAACCACTTTCTATATAAATGGGGCCTCCATTGAAGGTTGTATTTTTGCTTATTGTTCCTTTAGTAGCTTGTACCTTATATGTCCCGGGAATTGCAATATTGTATTGCATAGGGAAGTGATAACGATATATAAAGCCGGAAATGATATCCCCATAGTATCCGTCTGATGTAAGATCGTCTTTATCCGTACTGTATTCTATAGAGAACTCATTCTTGTCTATCGTTTCTATGGTGACCTCATCATCGTGATATTCTACGGCAGAGCCTCCTATCAGGGTATAACTGCGCAAATAGTAGGTCTCTCCTGTGGCCAGGTGCTCTAAAGTCAGGTGCAACCGTCCGTCTTCTCCTATTGATGCTGTGGTCGTGTTGTCCGTAATTTTGGGATTGGGCAATGTGCCGTAGCAAATATTCACGCTCGTCACGCTCGCAGGCGCCGGGGAGACGAGGACTAACTTGTTCTCGTACACATCCGTCGGCTCAAACTCGGTGACGATTTCCACGGAGGTCGTGAATTCTTCCTGCTCGCCGTAGGAGATTTGCCCGTCGGTCGTCCGGGCGTAGAAGCGCACGTAGTAGGTCGTGGCGGGGGAGAGTCCGTTCAGGGTGTAGGACACTTCTTCGCCCGAGAGTATGACGGTCCGGTCGGCCATGGTGGGCGACGGCTCGGTGGAGTAGCAGGCACCCACTTCTTCAATTGTTACTTCGACGGGGCGTATCGTGCCCGAGAGGTGGGCCGTGGAGGTGGTGATGTCCTCGATGACGGGCGTGGAGAAGCGCACGCCCCGGGCGGCTACGGTGATCCGGCAGGAGCCCCGCTTTTCGCCGTCGTTGCTCACGGCGGAGACGGTGGCCGTGCCTTCAGCCAAGGCTGTCACCTGCCCGTTTCCGTCCACGGTGGCTATGGCGTCGTCGCTCGAGGTCCACTTTATGGATTTGTCCGTGGCGTTCTCCGGCAGCACGGTGGCCGTCAGTTGCAGCTTGCTGCCCACGGTGAGGAGTTCCTCGGTCTTGTCCAGACGGACTTGGGTGACGTGGACAATCCGGTCCACCACCTGCACGGCGCAGGAGGCCATCTTGCCCCCGTCCAGCGCGGTGGCGGTGATCACGGCGTTGCCCTCGGCCACGGCCGTCACCAGTCCCGTCTCGTCCACCGAGGCCACGGCTGCGGCACTCGATGTCCACGTGTGGCCCTTGTTGGGTGCTTCGGCCGGAGTAAACGAGGCTACGAGCCGCTCCGTGGAGCCGACTTCCAGTACGAGGGTTTCCTTGTTGAGCGCGATGTCCGGCTTCATGCTCATGCCTTCCTCCTCGCCGTTGTCTGAGGAGCAGGAGGTTGTCACGATGCTGCCTGCAAGCAAGGCAAGCCCGAGCAGGTACAATGATTTAAGATGTATTGCTTTCTTCATAATGAGGGGTGATTTTAGTTGCTGTTTCTTAGGGCATTTGTTAGCAGTATTATTCAGTTCCTATGGTGAATGTACCGGAGATACGCGAGGTTGCACCTTGCGCGTTAGTCTGAGTTCCATTGTAAAGATGTCGACCTCCGGCAATGAATGTAAGGTTCAAATCATAAGAGTAGGGGGAATAGTGGATACTGCCCGAATAGGGAATATAAGTCATACGTGTAATGTTTACCTTATAACCTGCCGTGTTGCTTCCTCGGCGTGTGTAGGAGTAGGAGGGGGGATATTTTGCGTAGTCTATCGTTTTGTCGTTCATGATAAGCCCTGATTCGCTGAGGTGCGATATACTCATCAGTTGTGATCCGGAAGAAGAGGTGAATACGAGGGTTGTCCCTTTCAAGGAGGAGGGGGCAAGTCCGCTGTTCGGATTACCATCGAAAGATTTTTCTGCATCATCGTCACCACAACCCGGCAGGGCGAGATAGAAAATGCTGAATAGTAATATGGAGAAGACCTTTCTTGCAAGGTTCAAAGATGGATGTTTCATATAAAAATATATCTTATTTCAGTTTGCTGTTTTCTCAACTCTTGCTTCGCTCCTTTTGAGGAATATGAAAATAAACCTTCTTATATCCAGTCTCTTTTGCAGCAAAAGTAGCGAATTTTATCTTCGTTTCTTGTTTGAAAAACACTATTTAACTATCCAAGTCTAATGTATTCTTGTAATAAACATCTACTATCATTCCTAAATCCACCTATCTTAATGTGAGTTCGATATAGGAACCTACGTTAGTTTAGCTGATTAAGTCTCTGCTGCCTTGTCTTCTGTCCGTGTATTCCCGGGCGTACCGCTCTGTTGGGGGACGTGGGGAAAAACGGAAGCCCTGCGCCTCTTGGAAAAGAGGGGCAGGGCTTTCGGGAAAAAGCGCTTGCGGTTTTTGTAGAAAGCGGCAGGGCTTTTTCCTGCTGCAAGGGTACGGAAGCGGGTGGAGTGATGTGGATTTGGAAAATAATGCGCTTTCCGTATGGGATGCTGCTGCAGATTTTGTATCTTTGCAATTGATAAAATATTGTTCGTAAATGAGGTAATGCAGGGTGTATGGATAATATATTAGCTCTTAATATGGTTTCCCCGGATGATATAGCCATGCAGATTGCAGCACGGGTCAAGGCACGGCGGTTGGAGCTGAATCTGACCCAAGGAGGTATGGCTGCGAGAGCCGGCCTTAAGTTTGCCACCTACCGCAGGTTCGAGCAGACCGGGGAAATATCATTGAAGGGATTGCTTCAAATTGGGTTTGCCTTGGATTCGCTTCATGAGTTTGATGTCCTTTTTGCGCGGCGGCAATACCAATCGTTGGACGATGTGTTGAATGAGCAAAGCGGCGTTACCCGTAAAAGAGGGAAGAAAAATGAATAGCATCAAGCAGATAGAGGTCGTTTACGGCAAGCGGTTGGTCGGGCGGTTGGCTCTTACCAAAGATGGATTGTGCGCTTTTGAGTATTCGCCTGATTGGCTCCGTTCGGGATTTTCCGTTTCTCCGTTTGAGCTGCCTTTGCGCAGCAGTGTCTTCGTCGCCCAACCGCGCCCGTTCGGAGGAGGCTTCGGCGTGTTCGATGATTGCCTGCCTGATGGGTGGGGCTTGCTCGTTTTAGACCGGTATTTGCAGCAGAAAGGTATCAATCTGCGGGGGCTTACCGTGCTTGACCGCCTTGCGTTGGTCGGTTCAACCGGGCGTGGAGCATTGGAGTTCCGTCCGGATAAGAGCGTTGTTGCCAAGCAGGATTATGCCGATTTTGAGAAGTTGGCGTTGGAGGCCGAACAGATACTGGATAACGATGATTACACGGGAGAGGGCATAGAGGAATTTCAAAATCGAGGTGGTTCTCCCGGTGGGGCACGTCCAAAGATTTTTACCCGCTCTGGAGGCAAGGAATGGTTGGTGAAGTTTCGTGCGAAGAATGATCCGGAGCGTATCGGCATAGACGAATACAATTATTCGCTTCTTGCCGGGAAGTGCGGAATTGAAATGCCTGAAACGCGGCTTTTCGAGAATAAATACTTTGGTGCGGAGCGTTTTGACCGGACACCAGGAGGCAAATTGCACGTTGTAAGCATGGCAGGTCTTGTCGGTGCCGATTACCGCTTGCCCAGCATAGACTATACGCACATCTTTCAGGTTTGTGCCATATTAACCCATAGTATGCCCGAATTGTGGAAAGTTTACCGTCTGATGGTATTCAATTACCTGATAGGGAATAAGGACGACCATGCCAAGAACTTTGCTTTCATTTATCGTGACGGCGATTGGCATTTTGCCCCGGCATACGACTTGTTGCCGAGTGATGGCATCAATGGTTTTCGTACCACTTCGATTAACGACAGTATAGAACCGGCAAAAGAAGACCTGTTTTCCGTGGCGGTAAAAGCTGGATTGGATAAAAAGAGCGCGATGGAGGAGTTGGATAAAATGGAAAAAAGCATTTCCCCACTTCGCGCAACGTGATGGACTGTAGCAGGGTGGCCGTGGTCATTAGACCGCAATGAGAATCGGAGGATAATGCTTCCCTCTCCGCTTAATGACCGATTTGGGTTTAATGAATCAAGAAGCCCCGGAGGCTGATGGACTCCGGGGCTTCTTGTTGGTTATTTCGGCACACTCACTTTGCCACCTTGCGGCTTTTGCCGTTCTCCTTCACGATATAGAGCCCGGGCTGCAGTGCCGACAGGTCGGCTCTGGGCGCCTTCTGCCTCAGTACGCACACGCCTTCCGGGGTGTACACTTCGATGTCGTGCGGCCCTGTGGTGGATTCAACGCTCTCCACCGATGTCGGCAAGCCGATGGTGAAGTGTGCCTCGTTGTTGTCTGACGGTATCGCAGTCGGGTGGCTGTCTTCTCCCCGATAGTATATTTTCAGCCAATATTTTTCACCCACGGCAGCTGATTCCATCCGGCCGCTGAAGTGGGCAGTGACGGTATCGCCTTTACTGATGAAAAACGGTGATGTGAAGTAGGCCGCATACTCCTCTTCTGCGCCCTCGGGGTACACAAACGCATAAAGCAAGCCGTTATAGTAGCCCGACGTGCATTCCGCCTGCACCGTCACGCGGATATCGCCGGCGCTCACATTGCTGCTGTCCGCCACCACGGGGGCCGACAGCAGGCCCAGCGCCAGCTCGCCTTGGGGCGCTTCTTCCACTGTCACCGGCGTGCGCCCGCTAATTATGCTATTGTCGGTGTCTACCACCACCAGCTCGTAAGCGCCGGTGCCCGCCGGTGCCGTTACCGTGAACTCTACCTCATGGCTCTCGCCCTGCCTCAGGGCTGCCATCACCGGGTCCGACATCAGCAGCGGCTCCATCCGGCCCGGCTCAAGCACGGCCACCCGCACATCGTCGAAATATTCCGCGCCGCTGTTTGTCAACCGCGCCTTCACCTTGAACTGGCTGCCCGCATAGGCTTTCGTCAGCAGCTCCGGGCTGCCGGCCTCCAGCTTGCTGCTTTCCGGCCCGGGCACGCTGAACTCGATGCCTTGCCCTGATACCTCGGCTATCAGATAGCCCCTGCCGGTGGCGGGCTGCACCTTTATGTCGTACCATCTGCCGCCCTCCTCGTCGCGGCAGGCCGGGTAGACTGCATAGGCTTTATTGCCGGCAGGGAATGCCGATGCCTCCATACTGAAATACGGGTATCCGTAATACATGTCGAACGAGTCACTCACAAACGACTCTACATAAGTGGCCTTCCCGTTCCCGTCTACCAGCTTGATGCCTAATGTAAGGTGGAACTTGCTGGCGGAATAGTTCCAGAAGCCGCCGGTGAAGACCACCGTGTCGCCGATGGCCACCGATGTGGTATCCACGCCGAAGCTTCCGCCGCAGAGCACCTGCGGCACGGCCACGTCGCCGGCCTCTGCCGGACGCGCCGTCAGGATGTCTTGGTAGAAGTCGAAGCCATTGCCCGAGCTGGAGCCGCCTGTGCCCTGCACATCGGGGTCGAGCGACCACAGCAGGAAGTAGCCGTTGCTCACGCCACTCCAGCCCCAGTTGATGTGGAAGTAGCCGTCGCGGTAGCCGTCGCACACGAAGGCGTGGCCCTCGCTGGTGGATGTTACGCCGCTGTAGAGCACGGGCAGCCCCTGGGCCAGACTGCTGTACACTGTATCCTCCCACTCGTCTATGGTGTAGTATTCGCGGAACAGCAGGTTGTCCGAGCGCGAATAGCCGAAATACCGCTGCAGTGCTACCACAGCCGCCGTCGACAGCGCGCCGCTGTCCTGCGGATGGTACTGCATGTCGCAGGCCACGCCTACGTCATACATTAGCCTGGCCACGGCGTTCCTCTGCTCCTCGGTGCTCTCCTTGCCGTAGGTGTCGGTCATGGCGTCCCAGTTATACACGCTCTGGCTGAAGTCCACCGAGAGCGTGTCTATCACCTTGTCGTCTACCTCCCATTCATAGGAGTGGCTGCCCGTGCCGCGCTCCGGCCATCTGTGGTAGCGCATCACCTGCGCCACGGCTGTGGCCAGGCAGCCCGTTAGGCACTTTTCGCCCTCATACTCAGGGCAGAGCAGGTTGTACGGTTCATTCTGGTCCCACAGTGTCGTCAGCAGCGGGGCAATGTCTTTCCTGTCCGGGGCGGACAGCCTCGGCCTGCAGCTGTCGGTCTGCCGCTCCGCTCCGGCGGCGTAGTCTATTTGCCGCGCATACTCGTCGAGCCACCAGCGCATGGCCGGGGGCATACTGTCGGAGCTGAACGCGCCGCTGTCGGCAAAGCCCAGCACGCTCTCGGCGGCGCGGTCGTCGGCGGCCACAATCACGTAGCCGTTGCCCTCGCCACGGTTGAAGGCGTAGTACGCCCGGCCCTCGCCGGCGGGGCGCAGCGTGGCGTCGCCTTTGGCGGGGGCCGTCTTGCGCCCCGCCGCTGTGCCGAAGAATTCCGAGGCTATCTTCAGTGCCTCGCCCTTGTCTATTCTCTCTGCTGCCGCTGTGCCTGCCATCAGCAGCAGGGCGGCCATCAAACCGATTGTTTTCTTCATCTGTTTTTATTCTTGATCTTAATGAGTCAGGAAGCCCCGGAGGCCATTAGCCTTAGGGGCTTCCTATTGGTTGTTTGTCTCACTCACTTCACCACCTTGCGGCTTTTGCCGTTCTCCTTCACGATGTAGAGTCCGGGCTGCAGTGTCGAGAGGTCGGCTTCGGTGGCTTTCTGCCTCAGCACGCACACGCCTTCCGGGGTGTACACTTCGATGTCGTGCGGCCCTGTGGTGGATTCAACGCTCTCCACCGATGTCGGCAAGCCGATGGTGAAATGCAAGCTGTTGTTGTCGGACGCTATCTTCTGAAAATCTCCGTCCTTCACCCAGTACAAGATTATTACGTAGCGGTCGCCCACCTGTGCATCGGTCAGTATGCCGTGTATATTCACTGTCTGCGTTTCGCCAGCTTCGATGTAAAGTTTTGTATTGAACATAGCCTCGCTGTCCACGCTTCCCGACTCCACGTATGGGAACACCGCCGCGTACACATCGTCGGCATAATAGCCCGACGTACACTCTATCTGTGCCACCACGTTGATGTTGTCGGCCGACACGGGGCCGTCGCCGACAATCATCGGGGCCGACGGCAGTGCCAGCACCACCTCGCCGGCCGGAAGCTCGGTGACGGTCAGGGGCATCACGTCCAGCACCTGCTGGTCGGAGGTGATGAGTGTCAGCTCGTAGTCGCCGGGTACGTCGGGTACGCTGATGCTGAACTCGAAGTCCACGCTGTCGCCGCTCACAAGAGCTACGCGTTCCGGCAGCGACATGGTCATGGTGCCGTCATCATTGCCGTCTTCGTCATTATCGGACGTGTCGTTGTCATTGTCCATGGCACCCTCCTCGGCTATCACCACCATTATTTCTCCGTAGTATTCCGGCCCGTTGTTGGTCAGCGTGCCGGCCACTTTTATCTGTTCCGATGCGTAGGGTTTGCCCTTCAGCGCCACGTTGCCCACCTCGAGGTCATATTCCACCGGCTCCGGGTTGCTGAATGTTATTGTGCCGTCTTGTCCCACAGTGGCTGTCAGGCAGTAGAAGTTGTTGCACATCGGCGTCCTCACCTCATACCACTTGTCCGTGGCATCGGCGCGGCAGGCCGGTGTCACAGTGTAGGTGCCGGCCGCCGTGGGGAAGTCTGCCAGCTTCACGCTGTAGGTCTCGACGGTCTCGTCAGGCTCGAACTCGGTTTTCTGCCCTCCGGGGATGTATGTCACCTTGCCGTCGGCGTCCGCCACCTTCAGTCCCATGGTCACGTCTGTAAACACGGCCGAGGCATACTTGTAGCCGCCGCCGAAAACTATCGTCGATGCGTGTGTGGCTTCCTTGGTGTCGGTGTCGAAGCCTTTGTCGCAGTACACCAGCGGTTCCACTGCCCCGCCCATGTCGGGACGGCAGTTCGACAGGATGTACTGCAGGCTGTTGTAGCCGCCCTCAAAGCCGCCGGTGCCCTGCTGCACGGGGTTGAGGGCCTGCAGCAGGAAATAGCCGTCGCACATTCCGCTCCAACCCCAGTTGATGTGGAAGTAACCGTCGCGGTAGCCGTCGCAGATGAAGGCGTGGCCGCCTTCATCTGACGTCACGCCCATATAGAACACAGGCATTCCTGCCACCAGATTGCCGTAGACAATATCTTCCCACTCCGCCGTGGTATAATATGCCCGGTCGAGTATGTTGAGGCTCTTGTCGTAGCCGAAATATGATGTCAGCGCGTAGCCCGGCTCCAATACGCCGGTACCGCTTACCTGGGGGGTGTACACCATGTCAACAGCCACGCCCGCGTCAAACATCAGCCGCGCCACAGCCTCCTCAGACTCCGGCGTGCTCTCCTCGCCGTAGGTGTCGGTCATGGCGTCCCAGTTGTATGTGCTTTGGCTGAAGTCCACAGACAGTGTGCCCATCACTTCTTCGTCTACTACCCACTCGTAGGAGTGGCTGCCCGTGCCGCGTTCCGGCCATTTGTGGTAACGCATCACTTGTGCCATGGCCGTGGCCGGGCAGCCGGTGTAGCATTTCTCGCCGTCCATCTCGGGGCACAGGTTGTTGTATGGCGCACCTTGGTCCCACTTCGACGCCACCATCGGGGCAATTGCCTCGCGGGCCGCCTGTTTGCCGGCGGCGGCTTTTGCCGGGGCACTCTCTATCTGGCGTGCATATTCGTCGAGCCACCAGCGCATGGCCGGGGGCATATTTTCAGAACTGAACGTGCCGCTGTCGGCAAAGCCCAGTACACTCTCGGCAGTACGGTCGTCGGCGGCCACTATCACGTAACCGCTGTCCTCGCCGCGGTTGAAGGCGTAGTACGCCCGGCCTTCGCCGGCGGGGCGCAGCGTGGCGTCGCCCTTGGCGGGGGCCGTCTTGCGCCCCGCCGCTCCGCCGAAGAATTCCGAGGCTATCTTCAGTGCTTCGCCCTTGTCTATTCTTTCTGCCATTGCAGAACCTGCCACCAGCACCATGGCGGCAATCAAACCGATTGTTCTCTTCATCTATTTTAGTTTTAATTTTAAGGAGCTATAAGATTAAAAGGAATTAAGGGAACCGGAAGGAGTTAAAGGCCATTAGCTCTTGGAACTTCCTATTGGTCTTATTTGTCCTATTGGTTCTCCCTCTTTATTCCAACACTATTCCCACCCGGCCGAGCAGCTCTTTGCAGTCCTTCAGGCCACCGGCAATTATTCTGTTGCAGGCGGCGGTGTCGCGCCGTGCCTCGTCGGCGGTCAGCGGCAGGGCATACATCTCCGTGAACGGACTGCGCACCTTGACGTGCCGCAAAAGCGAGTCGGCCGAGGGGGCTTTCTCCAGAGCAGCGTAGTCGCTCACGTTGATATCCAGAAAGGCTGTCCGGGGACCCACGCCACGTCTGTCCAGCAGCCAGCCGTCGCGCAACGGCAGCGGGCGCGGGTCGGTGCCGCGCAGGTCGGCGGGGTCGGGAAACGACACTATGCGCTTGCCCGTGGCGTCGAGCGTCACGGCCACCAGTTCGCTGTAGTCGCGGTCTGTGCGGTAGACCACGGCGCGGGGAAGTGCTGCCACACCGCCTCTCACCATCATGACTTTATCACTGCGTTGCGGCGCCTGCGTCTGCGTCTGCACCTTGTCGGTGTGTGAACATCCGGCAGCCATCAGGTACGATGCCACCACCGGAACAATTATTTTTGTCTTCTTCATTTTCTTTTTCGTATCTGTCTCTATTTTTATATTTCTGATTTGTGTCGGACAGCCTGCCCCGTTCCCCTTTCTGTCATAATATGCTTACTGGTAATGCATACCGCCGCAGAAAAGAAAAACCTGTAACCAAACTACACTCTGCGGCGAATACCACGCAAAGGTAAGGGTATTTCGCGATTACTCAATGCGATACACTGCATTTCCCCCTTTTTCCCATTTTTTCGGCTTTCCCGTTCGGCATTTGCCGCCGAAGCACTATCTTTGTCCACCCAAGAGAAGGCAAGCCCGCCCCGCAGGCTGCCGGATTCCCTGCGGAAAGAGTGGGGGAGTGACGGGGCACTGACTGCAATATGTTCTACAAACTGATAGAAAACAAACGGGACGAATGGCTGTCTTCCTCTGCCTGTACGGTGAGGGAACTGCTGGGCTATATTGTGTCGCGGGGGCAAATGCGCGATGCGCAGGTGGAGGCCATCAAGACCTATCTGTATCTGAAAATCGCTTGTGGCAATGCTCCTCTGTGGTTCCTCTTTACCCAAGGGGTATTCAATACGCTTGATTTCGATGCCGTTCCCCTCTCAGTGGCGGCACGCCGGGTGCTCTGCTCCGACCGGGCGGCTGCGGCCCTGTTCGAATATTCCCGCCTGAGAGACCGGGGCGGCCGCCAGCTGGCTCCGGAGCTGGAGCAGTTTATCGTGGACCATGCGGACGAGATAGACTATGAGGCTACTTTCCGGAAGATATTTTATGGCGTTGACTATGCCGACTATCTCTTCAGTCTTCCCATGGGGGCCGGAAAGACTTATCTGATGGCTGCTTTTATCTATTTGGACCTGTATTTTGCCCAAAACGAGCCTGACAATCCCCGCTTTGCCCACAACTTCATGATAATGGCTCCCTCCGGGCTGAAGTCTTCCATTGTCCCGAGCCTGAGGAATATCAGGGAATTCGACCCCTCTTGGGTGATTCCCGAGCCGGCGGCCTCGAACTTGCGGAAACTCATCAAGTTCGAAATACTCGACGAGCAGAAGTCGGCCCGGAAGAGCAACCGGATACGAAACCCGAATGCCCGGAAGATCAACGGTTACCAGCCTTTGGAAGACTTGATGGGGCTGGTGGCCGTCACCAATGCCGAGAAGGTGATACTCGACCGCGCCGGTGCGGACGGAGGCGGCGACCTCTTCAGCCGGGAAGAGATGGACCGGATCCGGCAGGCCAATGAGTTGCGGGAGACAATCGGGAAGATTCCTCATCTGGCGGTCTACATAGACGAAGTGCACCATGCTGCCGACAGCGAGATCAAGCTCCGGCAGGTAGTCAACGGTTGGACCCGCCGGCAAACTTTTAATGGTGTGTTGGGCTTTTCGGGTACGCCGTATCTGGAGAAAGCGGAAAGCGTCGTACTGGCCGATGCCTTTACGATCCGGAATACGGAACTCTCCAATGTGGTCTACCACTATCCACTGATAAAAGGAATAGGCAACTTCCTGAAAGTCCCCGAAGTGAAGTATGCCGACAACGATGCGGTTTCCATCGTGCGCAACGGGGTTCTTGAATTCCTGGACAAATATAAGGATACGGTCTATGCCAACGGGACGTGTGCCAAACTGGCCATCTATTGCGGGCAGATTGAGACTTTGGAGGAGCAGATCTTTCCGTTGGTCTCCGAACTGGCGGCGTCGGCAGGATTGAATCCTGCGGAAGTAATCCTGAAGTACCACGGCGGAAACCCGGTTTATCCGCAGCCGGACGGTTCGGAGGCTGAGTTTGCCTCGCTCGATACGGAACTCTCGCGTATCCGTTTCGTGCTCTTGGTACAGATAGGCAAGGAAGGCTGGGACTGCAAGAGCCTGACCGGAGTGGTCCTCCCGCAGAAAGGGGCGTGCCACACCAATATGGTGCTCCAGACTGGCTGCCGCTGCCTGCGCCAGGTGGTGAAGGGAGAAGTGGAAACCGCCCTGATATGGCTGAACAAATACAACGCGGACATCCTGAACAAGCAACTCCGGCAGCAGCAAGACATATCGCTGCAGGAGTTGAATACGGGTGGAGCGAGAGGAAAGGTACAGATTGGGCGATTCTCGCGGATGGACAGGATGAAGGTACCGGCTGTCGATTATTACCAGTTGCGTGTGTCGTATCAGACGATTGTTCCCGAGAACCAGCCCGGGATTTCGGATCGGTTGGGGATGAAGGATTTGTTGGTCCGTTCGGGCGAGGTGCTGATTCATCGGCAGGACTTCTCTGGAGCGGAAACCGGCATTTATGCCGAGCAGCAAAAGGGTAAGGAAACGGCCGGTTTCAACCGCTGGTTGTGGACGATAGCGAAAGAGAGTTTCAATACGTTGACCATACCTGACTTGAAATGTTTTGAAGTGGAGTTGAGGGATATTTTCAGGAAAATAACGGAACAGTACGATGGATGTCTCTGTTTCAGTCCCCGCTTTGACCAGGGGCGGGTTCGTTCGCTCATCCGCCAGGCATTCATGCCGGAACGGGATTTTTCGGCCACGGAAGAGGTGGAATTCTGTCGTGCCCGCTTGCTGCGGGAAGAGCAATTGGCTTCGCCGTTGTCGGTAGACGACGTAACTCCTTTTTATCCTTCCCGAGAAGTAGTGGATACAATTCTGGACTGGGACGTCAATGCCGGGGGCAAGTCTCTTTCGCCGGAGGAACGGGCCGTGATTGAGAAACTGCGGGAAAAAGGATTCCCGGTCCCGGAGTTGGCCGACCCCCATCCCGAGCGGGAGCAGACGTACCACTACCTGCCGTATCATTTCGACAGCGGGACGGAATGTGGCTATTTTACCCGGCTGCTTGTTCTCCTGAAAGACCGAAATCTGGAAGCTTACTTCAATGGCGACGATACCTTGACCGAATTCAAGATAGATTGTTATAAACAAGAGAGAGCATCATGGACTTACATCGGAAAGTATGTGCCCGATTTCCTGATATTGAGTCGCAAGGAAGACGGTTCGATAAACCGCATGGCCATAATTGAGACCAAAGGGGCGGCCTTCGCCGACAAGTTTGCTGCTAAACGCCGTTTTATGGAGGCTTGGTTTCTGCCTAAAAACAAAGAACTGTTCGGTTACGAACGTTTCTGTTTTCTCTATTTGGAAGATGAGCTTAAGATGGAGGAGTTTGTAAAGAGGACGTACAGGTTGATAAATGATTTTTTCTGTGATTAAAAGTTTCATACTGCCATGGCTATAAGATATATTCCCTATTTCCCTAATACACTGGAAGGGCAGGCCCTGCTTGACAATTTTGTGCGGACAAAGCGTGTGCTTCGTTATCGTGACAACAATCGGGCGATTGAGCGCATCGAGCGTGGAATGCCTTTCTATGAGATTGAGCTCCGCGAGCGTGTCGGCACCAATGCCGACAGAAATCTGCTGGTTCAGGGCGAGTGCCTTTCGGCTTGCGCTTACCTGAAAGACCGGGGTATTACGGTAGACTTGGTGTATATAGACCCGCCTTTTGCCAGCGGGGCGGATTATGCCAAGAAGGTTTATCTCCGCCGGAATCCGAAAGTGGCAGAGGCTGTGCGGCGGGCGGAAAGCGAATTGGATATCGATGAGCTCAAGACGTTCGAGGAGAAAATGTATGGCGACATCTGGAACAAGGAGAGCTATCTGAACTGGATGTATGAGAACTTGATGGCCATCCGTTCGGTAATGAGTGATACGGCCAGTATCTATGTGCATCTGGACTGGCATATAGGGCATTATGTGAAGATTCTGATGGACGAGGTGTTTGGGGAGGATAACTTCAGAAATGAAATCGTGTGGAAAAAGTATGGCGGCGTCAAGAATCAGGCTTCGCAGCGCTATACCACCCAGACGGATTCCATTTTCTGGTATTCCGTGGGCGAGGAGGTGACATTCAATGTCCAATACAGACCCATGTCGCAGAAATATGTGGATAGTGAATATAAGTATGTAGACGAGGAGGGACGGCGCTATGCCCTGCTTCGGGGGCGGAGCTATCAAGGATCGGGCGGACAGACGAAGAAAAAATATCTGGATGAAAATCCAGGCTCTCCCATCACTTCCTTATGGGATGACGACAATTTGCAGCTTAATACGTCGTCGGCAGAGCGGGTGGACTATGCCACGCAGAAGCCGGAAGCTCTCCTCGAACGCATCATTAAAGCCGGGAGCAACGAAGGGATGGTGGTCGCCGACTTCTTTGGAGGGAGCGGAGTGACGGCGGCCGTGGCCAGCCGCCTGGGGCGTAAATTCATACATGTGGATATAAACCTGAACAGCATCCAGGTTACGCGCGAGCGCCTGAGGAATGCCGGAGCCGGGTTTGACGTGATGGAAGTGAAAGACGGCGTGTCGCTTTACCGGAACCCTGTACAGACGATGGAAAAGTTGCGGACGCTGATACCCGGCTTGCGCAACGAGGAGGCATTGGATAAGTTCTGGGCTGGAGCGGTCATCGATACGGAGTATGGTATGGTGCCCGTCTATTTGCCTAATCTGATGGATGGAACCACCCGTTTGCTCGACAAGCCTTTGATGAACCGTATTCTCCATGAAGCAATGCCCGATTTGCCTGAGGATACGAGGCGGGTTGTCATCTATTATATTGATATCGACAATCGGAAAGATATAGAGCGATTTATCAAAGAGCAGAACAATACGCTGATTGAGGTGGAATTTCGCGACTTGAAGCAAGTGCTCGATGAAGTAGTGGTGGAGGATTATGCCGAATGGAGCATGTCGGTAGAGCGGAATGAACTGTTCGAGGGATGGAAAGTAGAGATACTCCAGTTTCAGAGCGACCGGGTAAGACGAAAAATAGAAGAAGTAAATCAGAAAAACCGGCAGCAGGTATTGAACCTACGGGCTAAAGGGAAGAACCGGGAATATACTCCTATAGAGTTGAGTGAGGAGGGATTGGAGACCATAGAGTGGGTGAGCCTGGACTGTACGACATCGGAAAAGTGCGCCCCATGGCATAGCGAGTGTGAGATAAAAGTGGACAAATCCGGGTATGTTATAAAAGACGGTATAAAAACCGAAGCGCTTTGGGATGCTTCGATTCGGGTTCCGGACAAACCGTTGCGCATGAAAATACGTAACATCTGTGGAGATGAGACGGTATATGTCTTGTAGTTTGTTTTTCGGTAAAACAGGCAATCGATGGATTTGCTGATTGTTCCTAAATTTTGGATTCTGCTAATATGGGAAATGTAAATAGTACGATTTGTGCCATAGCTACCGCTCATGGCGGTGCCATAGGTGTTGTTCGCGTTTCGGGCCGCGAAGCCCTGACTATTGCCGATCGGTTATTCTATTCGATGCCAAGCAAAGAACCCTTGTCTGCTCGAGCCGGATATACGCTTTCGCATGGAGAGATCCGGGATAGCAGCGGAAGGGTAGTGGACGAGGTGCTTGCTGCCGTATTCCGTGCCCCGCACTCTTATACGGGGGAGGATAGCGTGGAATTCATGTGTCACGACTCGGTCTATATTCTTCATACCATAATCCAACTGCTGCTTGATGCCGGATGTACGATGGCTGCACCAGGTGAGTTTACGCAGCGTGCTTTCCTCAACGGAAAAATGGACTTGAGCCAGGCTGAGGCTGTGGCCGACCTCATCGCTTCTACTTCAGAAGCGCAGCACCGGGTAGCTATGAACCAGATGCGGGGAGATTTCAGCCGGGAATTGATAAGGCTTCGCGACCGGCTTCTTCATCTTACTTCGCTTATGGAGCTTGAGCTCGATTTTTCGGACCATGAAGAATTGGAATTTGCTGATCGCAGTGAGCTTCGCTCCCTTGCCGGACAAATTGAAGGATTGATAACTCGCTTGGTCGACTCCTTTGCCGTAGGAAATGCGTTGAAGAACGGAATTCCTGTCGCCATCGTCGGTGAGACCAATGCCGGAAAGTCTACCTTGCTCAATGCTTTGGTGGGGGAAGAACGTGCCATTGTGAGCGACATCCACGGCACCACGCGCGATGTGATAGAAGATACGATAAATATCGGCGGGGCTGTCTTCCGTTTCATCGACACTGCCGGCATTCGCGAGACGCAAGATGCCATTGAGTCATTGGGAATCGAACGAAGTTTTCAAGCTATCCGGCGGGCAGATATAGTGTTGTGGGTAATCGACCGGACTGTGGTTGAGGAGCAAATAGCTAATCTTTCCGGTAGAGTGCTCCCTCTTTGCAAAGACAAGAAACTGATTCTAGTCTTCAACAAATCCGATTTACCCGCACCTGCCACCTCTACTGCCCTTATTGGTTTTCCAGAAAGTATCCGCACAGTCTTTCTCTCGGCCAAACATAAGGAAGGAATCGAAAAGCTCAAGACCATTCTTGCCGAAACGGCCGACCTTTCGGTCTTGTCCTCTAATGATATTGTCGTTACGAACATGCGTCATTACGAAGCCTTGACTCGTTCTCTTGACTCCATCCGCCGAGTACAAGAAGGTCTGTCTGCCGATCTTCCCGGTGACCTCATCTCACAAGACCTCCGTGAATGTATTTTCCACCTCTCAGATATAGTTGGGGAAGTGACCACCGATGAGGTCTTGGGAAATATATTTAAACATTTCTGCGTCGGTAAATAAATAATTGATTATCAAATAGTTAAATTGATTACAATCGATTAATATGGCGCTCTTTACGGGCGCCTTTTTTGTTGCTCAAGTATCGTTGATAATCGTTGCTAAGCCTTTTTACGCCA
>CALUJL010000031.1 GCA_944320955.1 uncultured Bacteroidaceae bacterium | reverse complement strand
GGTAAAAACAATAAAAAAGAGAGCTACATCGCTGTAACTCTCTGATTTTCAAGTGGTGCCACCAGGAATCGAACCGGGGACACAAGGATTTTCAGTCCTTTGCTCTACCAACTGAGCTATGGCACCTTTTGCATTTGCGGTTGCAAAGGTAAGCACTTATTTTGAGCCCTGCAATACTTTGGGGAACTTTTTCTTCAATTTCTTCGCTTTTACTTTATCCATACACGCAATCCATCTGCAATCAGAAGATTTACCGATGGCTTTCTTTAATGTCAGCAAAACAAGATTTAGCTATATGGATGCTATGTCCTGCATGAGAACCCAATGAGACTATGCATTCATAATTCGTATCCTGCCTCTTTCCTGTATATAGTGGACACACAGATTAAGAAACTCCGAACAATACTGAAGGCATCACTGCCCCGAAGCCCTTCTTACTTTTGCTTAAGATATTCCGTAGGAGACTGGCCATATTCCTCTTTGAAACAACTCCGGAAATACCCCAAATCGTTGAAACCACTGGCATATGCAGCTTCCGACACATTATACCCTCCCTCCAAAAGCAATCGAAGACTATGTCTTAGCTTGATTTTGCGAATAAATTCATTTCCTGACATACCGGTCAATGCTTTAACTTTCCGATACAAGGTGGAATGGCTCATATGCATCTGCCCGGCCATAAAAGCCATATCTACTTTTCCACTCGCCAAATTCGCTTCCAATATTTCCGCAAAGTGCTGCAAGAAAACTTCATCCAACACTCCCAATTCGGTTAGGAGGGGCTGTTCGGACTGTACATGCCTCATGCGCTCCATGAGCCGCTTTGCCAATTGATCCCGCGAATCCAGCAAATTGCGCACCCGGCTTGCCAGCAGTCCAGCACTAAACGGCTTGGTCAAGTATGAATCCGCCCCACTGTCATACCCCTCCTGTTTGTCATGCAATGAATCTTTTGCAGTCAACAGGATAACAAGCACATGACTGGTACGGACATCCTTCTTTATCCGTTCGCACAATTCGATACCGTCCATAACAGGCATCATGACATCACTAATGACAAGATCCGGGATCAAAGAAACAACCTTGTCCCATCCTTCTTTTCCGTCCGATGCGGTCTGTATCCGATAATTCCCGCTAAAGCTGGTAACTATATAGTCTTTAATGTCCGCATTGTCTTCTACAATCAACAATAGCGGCCTCCCGTCTTTCATGGGTTCCACATCTTGGGCTTCCTGCACCAAGGCTTTTTCTGCGGACTCTTTATGCAAAGCATCCGGATACGTATTGCCTGCAACAATACGGAAGGTAAAGACAGTACCTTTCCCCACCTCGCTTTCCACCTTCAATATTCCTTCATGCAAACCGGCCAATGACTTCACCAAAGCCAACCCGATACCCGTACCCGAAGCCTGATGCCTCCCTTCTGCCTGATAATACGGTTCGAATATATGGGGCAACGCATCTTTTTCTATCCCGTATCCGGTATCGCCCACTTGTATTTCCACATACTTGACGCTGTTTTCCTCCACCCGGCGCAGGCTCAACCAGATTTTTCCTTTAGGCGTGTATTTCACCGCATTGCCCAACAGGTTATTCAGAACAGAAGCAATCAGGTCCGCATCGAAATAAACGATGACAGACTTGTCCTCTATCCGGATGTCGAATGTAACATCCGGATTGCGGTTCAGCTCCTTGTAGCGCAATCCTATTTCCATGACAACATCCGACAGGTTCCCCCTGCTTACCGTCAACTTCCGGTTCTGCGTTTCCGTCTTCCTGAAATCCAGAACCTGGTTGATTAAGTTCAACAGGCGCAATGCGCTTTTATGGATCAGGTGAATCTTTTGCCTATATACGCCGGGCAACTTCTTGTCAGACACCAAATCTTCCAAGGGACCGAGTATCAAAGTCAATGGCGTACGCAGCTCATGCGTGATATTCGTATAAAATCGTAAACGCTCGTTATTCAGTTCCTGCTCATTCAGGCTTTTACGCTTCTCCAATTCCAATGAACTTTCCAACAACAACCTCCGTTTATAAAAGCGGAACCATATCCCGATAATCCCCAACGCCGACAGCACATAGGCCAACTTGGCATACCACGTCAACCACAGCGGAGGCAACACCTTTACCTCCAACGAAGCAACATGGGCTTCATCCCAGGGATGATTGCGCAAACGGGACTTTACCCTAAATACATACGTGCCCGGGTCCACGTCGCGCAGAGTCACCCGGTTGTCGCCTTGCGTATTCGTCCATCCTCCGGACAAACCTTCTATCTGATAAGCATACTCCACCCGGGAACTCTGCGCGTAGTCCGATACAGAAAAAGAAATACGGAACGAATTGCCCCGATAAGGGATTCCACACGCCCGCGCTGCACAGGCAATACGCTCTCAACGACTTGCCCATCCGGAGAACCGGCCAACTGGGTGCACTCCACAATTTTCACCTCCGGCACTTGCCGGAATGCGGCCAACCTCTCCGGATTGAAATAGCAAACCCCTCCCAGCGAGCCAAAATACAACTTGCCGTCTGCCGTCCGGCAAACCGAGTTCTCGATAAAGTTCCCCGAAGGAATCCCGTCTTGGTAATCATAATTCTCGAACCGGCCCGTTTCCTTATTCCAGCGGGAAATGCCATTATTGGTACTCAACCACAAATTCCCGTCCAAGTCCTCCATCATGGCCCGCACGAAAATATCCTTCAAACCCTCTTCATAACCGTAATGCTCCACGTGTTCCGGAAAAGCAGGGTCAGGGATATAGCCCAACCCGTTACGCGTAGCCGCCCAGATGCCGCCCCGTTTGTCCATAAACAAACCGTTGACAGCATCCGAACAAAATCCGCTGCGTACGTTTAACTCATGCACCTTCTTCCCCGCCGCGTCAAACACCACAACTCCGCAACTATACGTCCCTACCCACAGCTTCCCCTGCCTGTCCCTGACTATGCCATACACTGCCTGTTCCGGCAGTTGCCCATTCAACGCCGGATCCTTCTCCAGCCTCCCCTCCTTATACCTGTACAGGCCGTATTGCGCCCCGACCCATACCGTCCCGTCGGCTTCCTGGTGGAAACAGATGACATTCTCATCCGGGATATCCAGCCATATGCGTTCCGTCCTCCCCGTCTCCGTGTCCAGCTTTACCAACCCGTTATTGTAAAAGCCCAGCAACAATTCGCCGTCGGCGGCAGGCAATATGGAAAACACCTGCCAATAGTTTTTCAGCTGGACCGAAGACAAGTCAAAACGCTTCCGCAACACATTGTCCTCGAATACGGCCAATTCGTTCTCCCCTCCTACCCAAATACGGTCCTTCCCGTCGCATGCAATTCCCCAGACGGGTTTCGGCCGCATGCCGGCATCCCGGCCATACACGTAAGGCAAAACACGAAACTCCGGCCCGATATGGCTTACAAAATCCACGCCGCTGCCATAATGGCCTATCCAAACATTCCCAAACGAATCCTGGAGCAGGCTGCGAGGATTCCGGGAAGACAAGCCATGCGACGAACGCCCCATATCAATACGGCGGAAACGTACCTCATACGGATTTTTAAAAGCAATCCCGCTTAAATCCAAGATACTGATACCGCCGATATCACTGGCAACCCACAATTTTCCGTCCTTCATCTCCCGAATATCATATATCGGATTAGCTATAAGCGAATAAGGATTGCCAGGATCATGGCGAAAAGCCGTAAATGTATTGGTCGACGGGTCGAACAAGGCCAATCCGTTCCCGCTCCCTACCCAGATGTTGCCTGCATGGTCTTGACATAAAGCATGTACATCGGCAGCCGGATAATCCTTCATACCGGCCAAATCACTATTATAAAAGCGAATAGACCCTTTAGCTATATCCAATATCCCCAATCCCCTATTCTTGAATCCAATATACAGGTTTCCCTTCCCGTCATCCAGCATCGTCCATTTTGTTTCCCGAGCTTCTTTACAGGCCAAAGGCGTAAAAGTCCGCTTCACTTTATCATAATAGATTATATCCCCGCGCGAAGGTACAATCCAAACACCTCCATCCGCAGCCCGGCAAATCCTGACAACTCCTCCCAATTCATTCATCATACTATCCGGACAAGCGGAAATGGCATAAGAGTCACAATCCATCCAACTTACCCCATGGAACTTGCTGCCTATCCATAACTTGTTTTCCTCTTCATCATAATAAAGCGCCTGAAGCGCATCGTAAGGCAAACCACTGTTCACACTCCGGTAATTAACAAACTCATATCCATCAAAACGGTTTAAGCCCGATTCTGTCGCTATCCATACAAGCCCCCTCTCATCGCACTCCACATCCAGCACATAATTATTCGACAAACCGTCAGTTACATTCAGATGCGACAAAGCATACGGGGACTGTGCCATCCCTTTACTACCTATTATCATAAGAAAAATAAGGGAAACCAATCCACCCGCTCGCTTGAACATTGCTTCTATTCTATTCCTCATAATCGGCACACTTTGATAGCAAAGTTAATCATTCTCCTCAAATCTAACAGTCGCTCAATCCTTTTGCTCTATTCTCCACCCTATTTGACCGATTCATCTATGCAAAACGAGACATAGGCGTATCAATCAATCCCATAGAAAAATTGCGCATGCACGATTTGCCGCTTGCAAGTGCCCGACTATTCGAGCCGCATTTTATATTGATTCCCTATCTTTGTCTAATAAACAGCAACGGCCCTAATAACAAACAACATGAAAAAGAAATACATCCTATCATTTATCTTTTGTTTATTGACAATATGCAAAACGATATATGCACAAATACATATAGAAGTGAATGCAGACAAAAAGATAGCCACAGTCAGCAAACTGTTCAACGGGACCAACATCGAAGACCTGAATAACCAAACAAACGGGGGGCTGTTCAGCCAGTTGCTCCACGGAGAAGCTTTCGAGGAAAACGTAGACATAGACTTTCTCAATGTCAAACGGGCTGACTACTCCAAACTGTATGTAATACTTGACGAAAGACGCATTCCGCATCTCATCACGCAAAGCGACATTTACCACAAAGTCAACTGGAACCATCTGTCGGACAAGTACGATTTTTACACAAAAGATGTGTACGGCTGTACACGATTCAACAACCCAAAAACCATTTCAGGCCTGACATTCTACGGGAGGGTACTCCCATTTGATTCACTTTCTACCACGATTCAACAAGCGATGTTGGACAAAATCAATGGAAACGAACAAATAAGCAAATATTGGAGCAAGGCAATCAACGGAAATCCTACCTACAGCTACAAACTGATACGGGATGGAAAAGCCTACATCGGAAGGCAAACCCAACAAGTCAACTACATTGACGGCACAGGCGAAGTAGGCATCAGCAACTCCGGGCTTTACCGCATGGGCATCTGCTATGAAAAAGGGAAAAACTACGAAGGCATAGTACGGGTCATGTCTCATGAACCGCTTACATTCTATGTTTCACTAAGAGACGGAAACGGCAAGATATTGGACGAAAAGCCTTGTACGTTGAAAGGCGACGGAAGCTACGAAAAAGCGACATTCAGCCTTACACCTAAGGCCCATGCAGCACAAGGAAGTTTCTGCATCGCCCTAAAGCAACCCGGCACGCTGAATTTAGGATTCGCTTTCCTACAACCGGGCGAATGGGGACGGGCAAACGGCTATCCGCTACGCAAACCGTTTATCGACGCCTTGAAAAGACAGGGCATCACAGCCATCCGCTACAATGGTTCGATGGTAGACGTAGGGGCAGACAAACATCTCTACCGCTGGAAAAAGATGCTTGCGCCCATTGACGAACGGCGGACACTGTTCCGTTCAGGCTTCAACATGTATGCTACCCATAGTTTCGGCATTATCGAAATGCTCAAAGCGGCCGAATGCCTCCAGGCAACGGCCATCATCGGCATGAGCCAAGACGAAACGGCCGAAGACATCCGTGATTTTGTAGAATATGTCAACGGTCCACAAGACTCACCATGGGGATTCAAGCGCGCCCGCGACGGGCACGCAGCGCCTTATCAATTAAAATACATCGAAGTAGACAATGAACAACGCATTTCACAAGGCTATGTGGAATGCGTCAAGAAGTTTGCCGAATCTGCCTGGTCCGTAGACCCCGATATGAACATCATGGTTTCACTGAACATCAAGAAGGGCAGGTTTGACCGGAATACGCCCAATTACAAATTGGCATCGGAACTTGTCGGCTGGTTCATCAGGCAAGGAAAAGGAGACAAGCTGGCATGGGATTCACACTACAGCGGAGACCTTGATTTCGCATGTGACAGAAAACGCTTGGAATGCGAAATGGGCATCGAATTGCAACAGGAATTAGCCAAAGATTATCCCGGTTTCAAGTTGCACCTTACCCCGTTGGAAGAGAACGGTTCCCGATGCGACTGGAACCGGGGACTGGCGCATGCACACAATTGGATTGTGCTCCAGCGCTATGGAAATCATTTTGAGATGTTAGGCACTGCCAACACTTTCCAACCCCACGGACTACACTACATGTGGGACCAGGGGCGCATTCACTATACGGCAGACCGGATTTGGTTTCAGCCATCTGCTTATATCGACAAGTTAATGATGGAATCATGGAAACCTTATGTTGTAGAAACCACAAGCAGTGAACCACAAAAGATAGATCTTACCGCGAAAATCAATGAAAAAGGGGATGAACTGACATTGTATGTAGTCAATCTAACCGACCAACCGCAAGAAGCGATTATAGGCATAAATAATTTCGTTCCAAAAGGCAAAGCAGAGATTGTAACATTAGGAGACTGCGCGCTCACGGAATATAATACTGCCGACAAACAGGACAACGTTGTACCCCGGTATTCCCGACAAAATATAAAAGGAGAAACAGCGTACACATTTCCCAAATACTCATATACAATGATTACCTTACACAAAACCCACACAGTAATATGAAATCAAAGTTCATCTCTACGCTATGTTGTCTTTTCCTACTGACAGGACAATTACAATATGCAACATTACACGCCGGCTCCATCCTGACCAATGGCATCCCGTGGTTTGATACACAAGGGCATATCGTCAATGCCCATGGAGCTTGCATCGTGGAAGACAACGGACGGTATTATCTCTTCGGCGAATACAAGTCGGACACGAGCAATGCCTTTCCCGGATTCAGTTGCTATTCGTCTGACGACCTGGTGCATTGGACATTCGAACGGATCGTGCTGGGCGTACAGCCCGACGGCATCATGGGGGCCAACCGCGTAGGTGAACGGGTAAAAGTAATGCGCTGTCCCGCTACAGGCGAATACGTCATGTACATGCATTCGGACGACTTAGCCTATAAAGACCCGTATATCGCCTACGCTACCAGCAAAACCATCGACGGAGAATATCAGTTCCAAGGTCCATTGCTTTATAATGGAAGACCGGTCAAGCGATGGGACATGGGGACATTCCAGGACACCGACGGCAAAGGCTATCTGCTAATCCACCACGGACCCATCTACCGGTTGAGCAAAGACTACCGCTCCATCGACACGCTTGTGGCAAACGTCAAAGGAAGCGGAGAATCGCCCGCAATGTTCAAGAAAAGCGGGACTTACTATATACTTTATTCCAACCTCACCAGCTGGGAAAAAAACGACAACTTCTATTTCACATCCCCTTCCATCGAAGGCCCGTGGACCAAACAAGGGCTGTTTTGTCCCGAAGGTTCGCTTACCCATAATTCGCAGACCACCTTCGTATTTCCCCTGAAACACGGAAACGACACGATACCGATGTTTATGGGCGACCGTTGGTCATACCCGCACCAAGCATCCGCCGCTACCTACGTCTGGATGCCACTGCAAGTGGAGGGAAACAAGATTTCCATCCCCGAATACTGGCAGAGCTGGGACGTCGAGAACGTGAAGCCCACCGACATTTTAGAAGGAATGCAGCCTGTGCCGGAAGACAGGCTCACCCTCCCCAAAGACTGGACAAAACGGGATGGTACATGGGAATCGGACATAAAAGGAGCTGTGCTGTCCACCCGGTTCGGCGGGGGCAAAATAGCGTTGGCAGGCATCTCGCAACCCACGGGAGGCTACGCACGAGTCCATATTACAAAAAACGGGAAAGAAATATACACCTCATTGGTAGACTTCTATAGTAAACATCCGGAAAAGGCCATCCGCTTCATAACCCCCGAATTCGAAAAAGGGAACTATGGACTGACAGTGGAAGTGACCGGCATCATGCCCACATGGACAGACAAGACAAAAACCATCTATGGAAGCAAAGGCACTACTGTCTTCATAACCGGAGTCTACTGCACTCATGAATTGCAAGAAACATCCAATAACTAAAAAACAACCATCATGAAACCGATTAGAAAACTGATTCTCTTCTGCGCAGGACTGCTGGCAACAATCGCCCCCGCCACATTTGCCGAAGGACAAAAACACGAACGGGCGCAAGTGGAAGCACCCTTCCCCATGGACTCGGTCACACTATGCACATTTCCCGACAAAGACTTCGTGATAACCCGTTACGGAGCGGAAGCGGGCGGCAAGAAAACAAACACCCAAGCCATTGCCCAAGCCATCGATGCCTGCAACCGCGCAGGCGGCGGACGGGTAATAATCCCCAAAGGCGAATGGCTGACCGGCCCCATCCATCTGAAGAGCAACGTAAACCTGCATCTGGAAGAAGGGGCGACAGTACGCTTTACGGACAATCCCGCCGATTACCTGCCTGCCGTCATGGTCTCGTGGGAAGGATTGGAGTGCTATAACTATTCACCTCTGGTCTATGCGTTCGGATGTGAAAACATTGCCATAACAGGAAAAGGCACGCTGGCGCCCAAGATGGGCACGTGGCGCGTATGGTTCCAACGGCCCAAAGCGCACCTGGACGCGCTGGCACAATTATACTCGATGGGCTCCACCGACGTCCCTGTAGAATACCGCCAGATGGCGCGGGGCGAAAACCACCTGCGACCGCACCTCATCCACTTCAACCGATGCAACCGCGTGATGCTGGACGGGTTCAAGATACGCGAAAGCCCGTTCTGGACCATACATCTCTATCTGTGCAACGGCGGGACGGTACGCAACCTCGACGTGAAGGCGCACGGGCACAACAACGACGGCATTGACCTGGAGATGAGCCGCAATTTCCTGATAGAGCATTGCACGTTCGACCAAGGCGACGACGCCGTAGTCATCAAATCCGGACGCAACCAGGACGCTTGGCGTCTGCATACGCCAAGCGAGAACATCGTCATCCGCCATTGTACCATACGCGAAGGCCATACACTGCTCGGCATCGGGAGCGAGATCTCAGGAGGAGTACGCAACATCTACATGCACGACTGCACAGTGCCCCAATCCGTACGCCGCCTTCTATACTTGAAAACGAACCACCGGCGCGGAGGCTTCATTGAAAACATCTATCTGGAAAACATCCGGACAGGTAGCATGCAACGCGTTTTCGAGATAGACACCGATGTGCTCTACCAGTGGAAAGACCTCGTCCCGACGTATGAACGGAAGCTAACCCGCATCCAAAACATCCACATCCGGAACGTCCATGGCCGCTCGGCCGACGCCATCTACGAACTGAAAGGCGAAGAAGAAGAACCGATAAAAGACGTATTCATAGAAAATGTGAGAGTGGACACCGTGCGCCAATTCGTCAACCGCATCCGGAATGTGAAAGGATTGCACGAAAACGGCGTGTCGTACCATGTCCTCCGCACGTTGTAAGTATCTTATTTTATATCCAAAATATTTATGAGGCACACACTGTTTTACAAACTGGCGGCCGGCGCATGGGCCATTGCCGGCCTTATTGCCCCGGCAATGGCGGGCGGGGACAGAGGTATAGTTTTCTCACAAGACCCGCCCACCGGGGCTATCCGCGAACTGAAAATACAAGGCGATAATTACAGCATGAACTGGATAGTGGCAACTGACGGGAGCCAATATCCCTGGATAAAGCAAGGCTACGGTTGGGGACTGGGGTATTTTACAGAAACCGTAGGGAAACAAAGCGTCAGGCAGAAATGGGAAGCCCCGGTAAAGACACACGATAATCCCTCATGCTGTATCTACCGGGCAGGGAACATACGCATCACTGTGGAAAGAAGGCTGGAACAGGATAATCTGGTAGAGCAGTACACCTTTACCAATAAGGGGGAAAATGCCGCATCCTTGTCAGATGTCGGCATTTATACCCCTTTTAATGATAATTATCCTAATGCCAAAGAATGTATGGGTATGCGTGCCCATGCCCACATTTGGCCGGGGGAGAATGCGGCCTGTGTCGATGCACTGCGCATGGGCGGCTCCGGTCCCCATTTAGGACTGGTAGTGACAAAAGGTTCCGTCCGGGACTATGAGATATGGGAACGGGGACGGACAAAAGGCAGTTCGCACACCCGGGGCATTATTGCGTTGAATCTGCCCGACATCCTGTTGCAGCCGGGAGAATGCTATACTCTGGAATGGCAAATCTTCCCGCACGAGGGCAATGAGGATTTCCGCCGGAAAATATTAGAGAAAGGAAGTGTCGTCGTAACGTGCGACAGGTATGTATTTGAAGCAGGCGATACGGCCCGCATTACGCTCCGCTCACATCATGCGCTACGGTCGTACCGGGCGGAAATCAATGGAATGCCGGTTGACATAAGCAAAAGCGGGCGAGACCGATACGAAGTGAAAGCAGTCATGCAAAACCCGGGCAAAGTACGTTTCGATTTTTTCTATGACGGGAACAAGCAGACCCATGCCGACTTTCTGGTCATCAGCAAGGCGGAAACGCTTCTGCAGAAGCGCACGGATTTTATCCGCACACACCAGCAAATGGACGATCCGGAAGATCCCCGTTACGGCGCTTATATGGTGTACGACAATGAAGGGGACAGCATCTACCCGAACGACACGCCCAATTGTAACCCCGCAGACCGTGACGAAGGGGCCGAACGGACAGGCATGGGAGTCTTGCTTGCCAAACGGTACCTGCAAACAAGGCAGCCGGAACTGAAATCGTCGTTAGAGAGGTATGCCCGCTTTGTCCGCAGCAAGTTGCAGACCGAAGATTACGTCACATACTCCAGCGTAGACCAAAAAGGACGCAACCGGGGTTATAATTACCAATGGGCAGCACATTTTTATTTCCTGATGTACCAAGTAACAGGAGAAAAACAATTTGCCTTGGACGGATACCGCACTTTAATGTCATTCTACCGACAGTTCGGCCACGGATTCTACGCCATCGGGGTGCCTGTATGCCTGAGCCTGCACGTATTGGAAAACGCCGGGATGAAGGCCGAACGCGATACGCTGCTGGATCATTTCCGCCAAACCGGAGACATATTCGTACGAAACGGTACGAACTATCCGGCACACGAAGTAAATTACGAACAAAGCATCGTAGCGCCGGCATTGGAACTCTTGGCACAACTCTATTTAGTGACAAACGAAGCCGGATACCTGGATGAAGTGAGACGGCAACTGCCCGTATTGGAAGCCTTCAACGGATTCCAACCCAGTTTCCACCTGAATGACATCGCCATTCGTCATTGGGACGGTTATTGGTTTGGCAAGCGGGAAATGTTCGGCGACACGTTCCCGCATTATTGGAGCACGGTGACAGCCGGCGTGTTCCACTATTATTACTTATGCACCGGTGACATCGGATACCAACAACGTGCGGAAAACATAGTACGGAACAACCTCTGCCTGTTCTTCGAGGACGGACGCGCTTCATGTGCTTACGTCTATCCCCGGCGGGTGGACGGAACGGACGCAAGTTTCTACGACCCGTATGCCAATGACCAGGATTGGGCCTTGGTTTACTATTTGTTGGTCAACGAAAAAAACGCATCCTTCGGGGTATTACACTAATCCCCCGGCTTCCGGATATTCAGGACAAGCACGCAAAATTCAGCCCGGCCTCCTCTGTTGGAGGCCGGGCTGAATTTTATGAGGGGCTTTAAGCCGTATCAGGCTGCTGCCTGCTGCTTGCGTTCCTTGCGGGCGATGATGCGGTATGCCACGGGCGCTGCCAGGAAGAGCGAGGAGAACGTACCGATAATGATACCCACAATCATGGCGAAGGAGAAGCTGCGGATGCTCTCGCCGCCGAGGAAGAAGATGCAGATGAGCACGACGAGCGTCGAAGTACCCGTGTTCAGCGTACGGGACAGGGTGGAGTTCAGCGAATCGTTGAAGATCTGCAGCTTGCCGCGCTTGGGGTAGAGGCCGAAGAATTCACGCACGCGGTCGAAGATGACCACCTTGTCGTTGATGGAGTAACCCACCACGGTGAGCACGGCGCCGATGAATGTCTGGTCGACTTCCATGGAGAAAGGCATAAACTTCCAGCAGAGGGAGTAAATGCCGATCAGCATGAAGGCATCGAAGGCCAGGGCCACGGTGGAGGCGATACTGTACGCGATGTTGCGGAAGCGGATGAGGATGTAGATACCGATACCGATGAGGGAGAAGATGACGGCCCATACGGCGTCTACCTTCAGGTCGTCGGCCATCGTGGGGCCTACTTTCTGCGAACTGATGATGGTTCCGCCCGTGTAGTCGTCGCGGTCTACGAATTGCTCAAGCGATATGTTGTGCGTGAGCAAGGGTTTCAGTCCCTTGTAGAGCAATCCTTCTATTTCAGAGTCTATCTGCGGATTGTTTTCCTCTATCCGGTAGTTGGTGCTGATGCGGACTTTCTTTCCGTCGGTACCTACGGCAAGCACCTGGTTGAATACGTCGGGACCGGCGTTCTCCTCCAGACAGTCGCGGACTTCTTCTACTGTCACGGGCTTCTCAAACTGTACGACGTAGTTGCGGCCGCCCGTGAAATCGATGCTCGGGTTCAGTTTGTTGAAGATGAAGGAGGCTACGCAGACAAGCACGAGGATTCCGAAAATCGTGAAGTAGCGCTTCGTATTTTCGATGAATTTATAGTGCGTATCCACCAGTACATCTTTCCAGAGACCCTTGAAAGTAAGGTTCTGGAACTTGCCTTTTGCCAGGAAATGCTCGTAAGCCAGGCGGGTCATGTAGACAGCGGTGAAGAAGGAGCAGCAGATACCGATGATGAGCGTCGTGGCAAATCCGCGGATCGTGCCGGTTCCGAACCAGAAGAGGATGACACCGGTAATGATGGACGTCACGTTGGAGTCGAAAATGGCCGAGAATGCGTTCTTGTAACCGTCGGTTATGGCGTCGCGCACGTTCTTTCCGGCGCGAAGTTCTTCCTTGGCGCGCTCATAGATAAGCACATTGGCGTCGACCGCCATACCCAGCGAGAGGACCATACCGGCTATTCCGGACATCGTGAGGGCTGCCTGGAAAGAGGTGAGGATGCCGAGCGTAAAGAAGAAGTTCAGGAGAATGGCCACGTTGGCAATCATGCCGGGGATGAGGCCATACATGAAGCACATGTAGACCATCAGGAAGATAATGGCTATGACACAGGAAATGATACCCTGCTGGATGGATTCGGCGCCAAGGCTCGGGCCGATTACGTCTTCCTGGATGATGTGGGCGGGAGCCGGCATTTTACCCGAACGCAGCACGTTGGCCAAGTCCTGGGCTTCTTCCGGCGTGAAGTTGCCGCTGATTTCGGAACTTCCGCCCGTGATTTCGCTGTTTACCACCGGTGCGGAGTAGACATACCCGTCCAAGACGATGGCCACGCAGCGGCCTATGTTCTTCTTCGTGAGCTGGGCCCAGAGGCGCGCTCCTTCGGAATTCATGCGCATGCTGACGATCTGCTGCCCGTGCTGGTTGAAGTCAGCCTGGGCACCTACCACTACGTCGCCTTCCAGCGGGGCACGCCCGTCGCGCTCGGTGCTCTTGATGGCATAGAGCTCGAAGATTTTGCCCGTCGGGTCGAACTCTGCGGCTTTCACGCTCCACTTCAGGCGCAAATCGCGGGGCAGGATTTTCGTGACCTCAGGCATTGCGAAGCAGGCGTTGACCGCCGCCGTGTCGCGGGCATAGCCGAGGAGGCAGCCGCGGGAACCCTGGACAGGCTGGAAATGATAGAACAAAGGATGCTCCTCGGCAGCCTGTTCGTCCGAAACGCCAGCAGCCTCCGACTTGCCGGCAGAGGCTTTCAGGATGGAAGCCAGCTTGCCGCTCTCGCCAGCGGAAGCGGCAGTGGCGGCAGCCGTGTCGGTTTCTGCCTCGGCAGCGGCTACGGCGGTAGAGTCAACCGAGCCGGACTTGTTGCCGCGTGCCATGCGCACGGCATTTTCCACAGAGGTCAGGTAAGGAAGTATTTCAGAGGCTTCGTATGTCTCCCAGAACTCCAGATTGGCCGAGCCCTGCAGGAGGCGGCGCACACGCTCCGGTTCCTTGATGCCCGGCAGTTCGATCATGATGCGGCCCATGCTGTTTTCCAAAGCCTGAATGTTGGGCTGCACGACGCCGAAGCGGTCGATACGGGTGCGCAATACGTTGAACGAGTTGTCGATGGCGCTCTTGGCTTCCTCGCGAATGGCTCTTTCCACTTCGCTGTCCGAACTCTGGGGAGAGATCTTGCCCCGCATCTGCTGAGTGGCGAAGAGGGAGGCCAGACTCTTGCCCGGAGCCAGTTTGTGATACTCGCGGATGAAGAGCGTAATGTAGTCCGACTGGCTGCTCTCGCGGGCCTTTTGAGCATTGACGAGGGCTTGGTTGAAAGCCGGGTCGGGGTTGTTGTCGGACAGCGACTTCAATACGTCGCTCACCGACACTTCCAGTATGACATTCATACCACCTTTCAGGTCGAGGCCCAGGCTGATGCCCATTTCGCGGCACTCTTTGAGCGTATAGCCCAACCAGACTTTCTCGTTGGCTATGGAATCCAGGAATGCCTCCTCGCGCGCAGGATCTCCCTGGCCGTATTGCTCTGCCTTGTTGTCATAGGAAGAGGATACGAAGGAGAAAGAGAGATAGAAAAGGCATACCAGGATCAGTAAGACCGAGAATAACTTTACGAATCCTTTGTTTCTCATTTTTACTAATTGGTTTTTATTTGATTTTTGTTTTTGCTTCCTATTTTACGAAAATTAGCGCGCAAATATACTTTTTTTCCGTGCTCGTTGGAAATATTCTTCTCATTATTTGCCTTAAGAGGCTGTTTTTATCGGTTTTCCAGCGAGAGATAGGCGTAGATGGGATAATGGTCGGAGTCTTTGATGCTGTTGTCCACCCGGCAACGCAAGGCCCTCAAGGCTCCGGAGTAGAGGATATTGTCGATGCGGAAATAAAACTTATTCTGGTTATACGAGATGCCGGGGCCGGAACCCGCGTCCACATAAGCGTCCCGGCGGTCGCCCTGCACGACACGGTGCGTGTAGGAGACAGGGATGTCATTGAAGTCCCCGCAAATAATGGTTGTGGGCCGCGCTTCGCGGGCCATGTGCTCGGCCAGCAGGTCAGCCTGTCCGGCGCGTATGACGCCGGCTTCGGCCAGTTTGCGCAGCAGCGTGCGGCCGCCGGCCGAGACGGTATTCTTGTTCGGGTCTTTGATGATTTCCTCGTAGAGCGCCTTGTCGGCCTTCGTGAGCTTGTTCGACTCCAGATGGTTGTTGACCAAAGTGAGCGTATCGCTCCCGACGAGCAGCTCATGGAGCATGGAGGCATTCATCGACTCCCCGTAGTCCACGTTGCTGGAGGAGAGAATCGGGAAACGGGAGAAGACCGCCAGATTCATGCGCCCCGACTTCCTGCTTCCGCCATGCGCATAGTAGGGGTATTCCTTCAGCACCGAACAAATGTCCTCCTCTGAGAGCTGGGCAGGGTCGCCATTGGTCGAATAGCGGAACTCCTGGAGGCAGACGATGTCGGCGTCCTGCCGTTTGATGTAACCCAGGATGGGATTCAGGTTTTCCGACCCGTCCTTGAGCAATTTGTCGAACCCCATCACATTGTAAGAGAGCACTTTTATCACGCCCTGCTGCGGGATTTCCTCTTCCCTCAGATTGAGCGGACAATAGGCGCGCAGCTGCCCCTGGCAGCAAGCAAAAGCCACGAGCGAAAGCAGGGCATAGCGCCAGGCAAAGAGCACCCACATCACCGCAAAGGCCAGGTTCAGAAAGAAAAAGAGCGGTAGCAGGAACCCCGCCAGCGCCCAAAGGGAATGCTCACGCGGGTCCACAATCCACGGACTCCACGCCGAAAACAGCATCAATGCTACGCACAACAGATTGGCCGCCAGCAGCAGTCGCGAAACTATCTTGCCTATTTTCTTCATTTTCTCTTACTTGCTTCAAACAAAATACGCTTCTCCTCGGCCGACAAGCTACTGTATCCGGAGCGTTTGAGCTTTTCGAGTATCCCGTCCAGCGCGCCCTGTTCCGGGCGGGGAGCAGCCGACGGAGCCTGCCAATCCCGCGCTTCGCGGGCCGTATGCACCCGCATGTGCGGATTGCGGGCCCATCCTTTCCGCCCTTTCCCCGGGGAATTCTTCCGCGCTGTCCGGCGGGAAAAGAACCATTGTGCGCACCAGTCGAACGGCGCATTCAGCCATTTCGTCAAGTCGCGCCCCCGCGCCAGGCAGCAGGCAAAGAGCCACCCGCCGAAAGCGCCGCCCAGATGGGCTATCTCGCCCCCGGCATTGGCCGAAGGTACGGAGAGAAAAGATATCAGAATCAGCCCGATGGCTATGTACTTCATCCGGATTTGCCCGAAGAGGAAGAGCCGCACGGGATAGTCGGGCTGCGCCGTGCCCATGGCGGCTATCAGGGCCAACACCGCCGCCGAAGCGCCCAGCAGCGGCCCTTGCCCTTCGCGGAAAACAGGGAACACCGCCACCGACAACAGGAAGAACACCGCCCCGCACAGTCCGCCCAACAGATAAAGCCCCCTCAGATGGCGGGCCGAAAAGAACTGCAGAAAAAGCATCCCGAAGCCGTAGAGGCAGAGCATGTTGAAGGCCAGATGCCAGATGTCCACATGCAGGAACATGTAAGTCAGCAGCGTCCAAGGGCAGGAGAGGGCTTCCCGCCAACCGGCAGGCAGCATCAGAGAGGAAATCCAACCGCCCGCCCCGCCACCGGGAGGCAGGCGGAACAGCCAGTCCACCACGCGGCAGACGGAAACCAGCAGGAAGACGCCTACATTGACATACAAGAGGCGTGCCGGCACCGAGCCTTCACGGAAGCGGCGCTTAATATCTCGGATAATTTCCCCCGCCATAACGTTTGCGTTTCCAGTAGACTATCAGGAGCCAGCCGAAGATCATGCCGCCCAGATGGGCAAAGTGGGCCACATTGTCCGACACGGCAATTCCCGAAAACAGCTCCAGCACAAAGAAGAAAGCCACGAAATACTTGGCCTTGATGGGCATGGGGAAGGGGAAAATGAACATCTTCTCGTTCGGGAAGAGCATGGCGAAAGCCAGCAAGATGCCGTAGACCGCGCCCGAAGCTCCCACCGTCGGGGCAAAAATGCTGTAGTCCACGACACCCGTGTCTACCGCATGGAGAAAAGAGAAGAGCTGGACAAGTTCTTGTATCAAGCCCGCGCCCACACCGCACACCATGTAATAAATAAAGAAGCGGCGCCCGCCCCAGACGGTCTCCAGAATCCGGCCGAACATCCACAGGGCGAACATATTGAAGAAGATGTGCGAGAAACTCCCGTGCATAAACAGGTACGTGACCGGCTGCCAGATATGGAAATCGCCCACACCGAAGAAAAACAAGCCGAAGAGCCCGGTCAAGTCTATGCCCCTCCGCGCGAGAACCTCGGTGGCGAAGAAGAAAAGCACATTGATGATCAAGAGATTTTTGGTAACAGGAGGAGTGCCGTTCATGCAGTCTGAAAAATAAAAAGTCTGATACGAAGTGAGCGCAAAAGTACGACTTTTTTCGCTTGAAAAGGGCAAAATCCACGCCCGATTAGCTTTTATTCGCCAAAAACAAGCGATTTCCTCCTCCAATTATTTGTTTTTATTCGTTTTAGTGTTACATTTGTCCGAAACAAAATCTCTATTATCATCAAAATTCATCCCTAATTTGTCATTATGAACAAAGCAGAACTCATCAACGCCATTGCGGAGGAATCCGGTCTGAGCAAGGCTGATTCGAAAAAAGCACTCGACGCTTTTGTCTCCACTGTCATCAAAACCCTGAAGGAAGGCGACAAGATTGCCCTCGTAGGCTTCGGCACTTTTGCCGTCAGCGAGCGCGGCGAGCGCACGGGCATCAACCCCGCCACCAAAGAGTCCATCACCATTCCGGCCAAGAAGATTGCCAAATTCAAACCCGGCGCCGAACTTGCCGACGCCCTGCAATGACCCCCGCACTCTGAAGCGCAAGGATCAAGAACTCTTTCTGCAACACGAGAGACAAAAGGAACAGCCGTCCCGAAGTGAGGGCGCTGTTCCTTTTTTTCATACCCGCGGGAAGAAACGGCCACCCCTCCTGCCGCGGCCGGCAAAAAGCCCTGCATCCCTCCGGAAAAAGTGCTGCATCTTTCCGGAAAAAGCGGCAGCACTTTTTGCCGGCCGAGGCAAGACTTTTCCCATTTGCCGCAAGGGGGATTTTTTCGTACCTTTGCAGCCATAAAAACCAAACGTACCCATGAATATAGAAGACAAACTCGTCTGTGCCATACAAGCCGCAGCGCGGAGCCTGTACGGCGCCGACGTGGCGGCTGAAAGCATACAGCTGCAGAAGACAAAGAAGGAGTTCGAGGGACACCTGACGCTCGTCGTCTTCCCCCTGGTGCGCCTCTCGCGGAAAAAACCGGAAGACACGGCCGACGAGATAGGCCGCTACCTCGTGGAGCACGAGCCCGAAATCGTGGAGCGCTACAACGTAATCAAAGGTTTCCTCAACCTGACCGTCGCCTCCCGCTGCTGGATCGGGCTGCTGGAGGGCATCCGTGCCGACGGGCGCTACGGCTTCCGCCAGGCCGGGGAGCAGGCGCCGCTCGTCATGATAGAGTACTCCTCGCCCAACACCAACAAGCCGCTCCATTTGGGCCACATGCGCAACATATTGCTCGGCACTTCGCTGGCACGCATCATGGAGGCCAACGGAAACCGCGTGGTGAAAACCAACATAGTCAACGACCGCGGCATCCACATCTGCAAGTCGATGCTCGCCTGGCTCAAGTACGGCGGCGGCGAAACGCCCGAGTCGTCCGGCAAAAAGGGCGACCATCTGGTAGGCGACTACTACGTGGCCTTCGACAAGCACTACAAGGCCGAAGTCGGCGAGCTCATGGCCCAGGGAAAAACCAAGGAGGAAGCCGAAGCCGAAGCACCCCTCATGCAGGAAGCCCGCGAGATGCTCCGCAAGTGGGAAGCCGGCGATGCGGAAGTGCGCGCCCTCTGGACGAAGATGAACCAGTGGGTTTACGACGGATTCGACGAGACGTACCGCCGCATGGGAGCCTCCTTCGACAAGATCTACTACGAATCGGACACCTACCTCGAAGGCAAACGCAAAGTCATGGAGGGCCTCGAGCGCGGACTCTTCTTCCGCAAGGAAGACGGCTCCGTATGGGCCGACCTTTCTGCCGAGGGTCTCGACCAGAAGCTCCTGCTGCGCGCCGACGGGACTTCCGTCTATATGACACAGGACATAGGCACGGCCGAACAGCGCTTCGCCGACTATCCGATAGACAAGATGATCTACGTCGTAGGCAATGAGCAAAACTACCATTTCCAAGTGCTTTCCATCCTGCTCGACCGCCTCGGCTTCAAGTGGGGCAAGAGTCTGGTACATTTCTCCTACGGCATGGTGGAACTGCCCGAGGGGAAAATGAAATCGCGCGAGGGCACGGTGGTCGATGCCGACGACCTGATGGACTCCATGGTAGAGGCCGCGCACGAAACCTCCGAGGGCCGCGAAATACGGCTCGACGACTTTACCCCGGAAGAAGCCGACGAAATAGCCCGCATCGTAGGCATGGGTGCGCTGAAGTACTTCATCCTCAAGGTAGACGCCCGCAAGAACATGACCTTCAACCCCAAGGAATCCATCGACTTCAACGGCAATACTGGCCCCTTCATCCAGTACACCTACGCCCGCATCCGCAGCATCCTGCGCAAGGCGGAGGCAGCAGGGCTCACGGTGCCCGCCGCAGTGGACACGGCCATCAGCCTGAACGAAAAAGAGGAGAGCCTCATTCAGAAGATTGCCGACTTCCGCGCCGTCGTGGCCCAAGCGGGGAGCGACTATTCCCCTTCGGGCATCGCCAACTACGCCTACGACCTGGTGAAGGAGTACAACCAGTTCTACCACGACTTCTCCATCCTGCGCGAGGAGAACGAAGCCCTGCGCGGTTTCCGCCTCGCCCTTTCCGCCACCGTGGCCCGCACCGTGAAGGCCGCCATGGGGCTGCTCGGGATAGAAGTGCCGGAGCGGATGTAGACTGCCTATACCTTATTATAATAGAACCGCCGGACAGGTCTCGTAACTTGTCCGGCGGTTTTCGTTTTCCGCCCCTGCGGAAGAAGGAAAGGACGGTAGCGGTTATTCCACCAAGACCGTGCGCGACTTCACTTCCGTGCCGTCCGTCAAGGTCAACACATACAGCCCTGCGGGTAAGGCACCGGCTTCACCGAGCAGATGCCACTGTCCGTCGGCCAAGACCGATGCAGAGAACACTGTCCGCCCCGCCGTGTCCGTCACACGGCAGACGCACCGCTCTGCACTGCTTCCCGAAACGCAAATCTCCATTTGCCCTGCATGACGTACAGAAAAGTCCAAGCACTTTTCGCCGGAAGCGGCAGCGGTTTCTTCGATTCCCACAGGCGCTCCCGGAAGGGAGAAGCTGCGGGTTTCGCCGTAAGTGGTGCCCGTAGCGGTAGTAACAAAAGCTCGGTAGACGTAAGTCGCACCCAGAAGCAGGTCCTTCAGCTCGACCTCCATGCGCGTACCCTCGGCCAAAACCGTCTGCACCGCTCCCGCTACGCGTTTCGCGGACAAGGCCGGGGAAGACTCTTCCCAGTATTCGAATCCTTGCCGCACTACCGGTTCGGAACCCGCGAGAGCCTGCCCGCGCAGGCAAACGGCAGTCCCTTTGATCTCGGGAGCAGAGGTATAGACAATCGGCTCGAAGTAGACGTAGGCATCGGCCGTGCCGAAAGCTATCCACTCGCCATAGTAATACGTGCCCGATGCAGAACGGTAATAGGGGCGATACTTGTAATATGTGTTTGCGCTGAGGCCTTCGAGCCGACCGGCCAGCATGCTGTCGGCCACGAAGCAGGGGCTGAATGTGGAGGGTACCAGGTCGGGCGCGTCGTAGCGCCGCCATTCGAAGCCACAGCCCGTCTCGTTTTCGCTGATGTTGCACTCCGCCGCAATGATGGCGCACGTATTCGACACAGCCTGTGCCGGGAGCGTGCGGAAAGAGACGGTATCGGTGGAAAATTCACGATAGTCGGATGCGATTGGCCCGTTACCCGAATAAATATGATAACGAATACTATACTTTTTTCCAGGCTCCAATCCTGTCAAATCAAGCCTGTCATTTTCCGAAACTTCCTCGTTGCAAATCAATTCTGTCCGCTCCACTTCAGCATCGATAAGGGTATATGTTCCCATAATAGTAGCACTTGTCGGTCCTATATCCTGCACCGTGATCTCTTCATCAAGGCCTAATATCCCTATTCTGCTTGTCGAAAATGGGAAAGAGGCATTTATTTTATCTATCCAAAATGAAGAAAAGTCCGTACTGTCATAGAGGGCAATGCCATCTACCGATAAGGAAGCTCCCGGAGTAAGGCCTGAATAGCTTAATTCCCCGCCATTTTTTATTTCCTTATCCCCAACAATCAGTTTCTCCAGCGACCAAGTTTTATCTTCCGGCACCGTGACTGTGAAGGAAACCGAAGTCTGTGTACGCGATTTCAGCTGCGTCACACTGTAAAAAGGCACAGTTGTAAAAGGAATCTCATAGCTCAATTCTTCCGGACAATTTTCGATTGTATAATTCAGCCATACTTGACTATCCTCTCCGGGCTGGAGATAATCTAATTTAAACATGTAGTATCCATCGTCGCCCTTCTCCATCGGCTCGATTCCTTCTACTCCAGTAGGATCTCCTAAAGTCATATATTTATTAGCACTATGGGCACGGAACGAAACTCCCCGCAAGTAAGGCGTGACATCCGTCACCACCGGCTCAATGGAGAACACTTCGCCGGAAAAATACTGCTCTATCTTCTCTATTTCGTCGGGAATCGTAAAAATATGTCCTCCACTGAGCGAAGCAAACGCTGCATAAGACGACTGCAACGGGGAAGAAACAAACAAATTGTTTATCTGCGCATCCTCAAAAGCTGCAGGAGAAATCTTCGTAATGCTTGGCCGAAGGTAAAGCCCGTCGATACTACAGTTCGTAAAGGCATGGTCGCTAATAGAATTTAGTCTATAACTTTCCGTATTCCCGTTTATGGAATAACTGCCGCCCAAAGCTATTTTTCCTTCGTACTTCGCATCTCTATTATATATGATGCTGCCGTTTTCGTCCACGTCTATGTCCTTTGCGATGAGCATGGCAGTACCTTCCTCCTTGTCCGGTACGAAACAAAGGCCATAGGCTTCCACTCCCACGCCGATCTTGCTGCCCGTGAGCGCATCCGTGCCCAGCGTTAGGACTTTCGGGAAAATAAGTTTCGCATTTCTACAGCCGTAGAAAGCTCTATCTGCTATGATTTCCATAGTAAGAGGCATATCGATGGAGGACAACATGGTGCACCCTTCGAACGCACTGGAACTGATAGAAGTGACCGTGGCAGGCAATACGACGCTCCGAAGCCCCGTGCATCTATAAAAAGCATGGTGGCCAATAGACGTCACGGTGTACTCTTCCTTATCCACTGCAACGGTTATGGGGTCATCCACTTCAATAGTCTTAGGAATTACTATGCTACCTTTGTAATCTGTCTCATAGATAATTTCTACAGGCATCTGTGGATCCATCGGACGCTGCACCAATTGTCTTATAAATGTTACTGAAGCTGTTTTGGCTTCCTTATTAAGTTTATAATAAACTCCACCCACATAGGCATCATAATTGTTTCCGATCGTCTGCGACCGCGCGTAGGTTCCAACCAACACAAGCAGGGCTAACGCCAAAATCCTTTGTAATCTTCTGTTCATAATGTTCGATTTGTTCTTGTTTGTTATTCAGATGATTGCAAAAATAGTTATTCTTTTGGTAAAAAGCCCCATACCCTACAAAAAAAGTCCTGCTGCTTTTCTGGAAAAGTGCTGCATGTTTTCCAGATTTCATGCAGCGCTTTCCGGCGGAAGCGGCAGGGCTGGGGGGAAAAGTCCCGTTACTTAATTTAGACAAAAGCAGGGGAGGGGAGACTAAAAGTTTTGTAAAATGGGAAACGGAGCAACATCTATTATACTTTTTATTTACGGCAAAGAGGCTCTATTTCAAGCAGAAGCCGTATTTTTGCGGCCATGAAAGCGAAGAAACTGCTGCAGTTCTGCTTTTTGCTTACCCTCTTGTCCGCGGCCCCTGCCCCGCTTGCGGCACAAGGGGAGGAGGGAGTGGTCGACGAAGCCTTGGAAAGGAAGAGAGCCTTCGACCGCCAATTCTACACGCACATAGCGCTATGCGTTTACGAGGGCGACACAATCCCCTTTTTCCAGATGCGGCAAGTCTACGTCTACCCGCCCCTGAAATTCAAAAACAACAAGGAATGGCGCGAATACCTGCGCCTGGTACGCAATGTGAAGAAGGTCTATCCGATTTCGGTGATGATCAATAATATAATCATCGAGACCTATGAATACATGGAGGGCATGAGCAAGAAGGAACGCCTGGCGCACATAAAAAGAGTGGAAGACGGGCTGATGGAGCAATACAAGCCCATGTTCAAGAAGTTGACCTTCAGCCAGGGGAAACTGCTCATAAAAATGGTCGACAGGCAGTGCAATTCGGCTTCATACGACATCATAAAAGCCTTCGTAGGCACGTTCCGCGCCAAATTTTACCAGAGCTTCGCCGCCGTCTTCGGCGCCAGCTTGAAGAAGAAGTACGACCGCAAGGGCGAAGACAAGCTGACGGAACGGGTCATCACCCTCGTAACCAACTACCAGTTGTAGCGCACGGCGCACATCACTCCCCCAATACGCCCCGCAACTGGAGGAAGGCCTGCCAGAGCACAATGCCTGCCGCCACGGAGACGTTGAGCGAGTGTTTCGTCCCGTACTGCGGCACTTCGATGCAAAAGTCGGAACTGTCCACCACTTCCTGCCCCACGCCCTTCACCTCGTTGCCCAGCACGAGGGCATAGCGGCGCAGGGGGTCGAACCGGAAGTCCTGCAACAGGGTGCTCCCCTCGGCCTGCTCCACGCTGCACACCACGTAGCCCTCCCCGCGCAACTGCTGCACGGCTTCCAGGGCGGTAGGGCAGTACGTCCAACTGACGCTGCATTCCGCCCCGAGCGCCGTCTTATGAATGTCGGGATGGGGCGGCGTGCCGGTGATGCCGCACAGGCAGATCCGCTCCACGCGGAAGGCATCGGCCGTGCGAAAGACGGAGCCCACATTGTTCATACTGCGTACATCGTCGAGCACCACGGCAAGGGGAATCTTCCTTGCCCGGTGGAATTCTTCGGCCGAGATGCGGTTCATTTCCAAAACGTCCAGCTTTCTCATCGTGTTTCCCATTAAGCATTGTCGTAACGGATGCAAAGATAGCGCAAACTTCCGGCAGGGAGAAGCCAACACTGGTTTATAACCCGCCGGAAAAAGTGGAAAACCCGGCTAATAACCGCGCAACAAGATTTCCCGTTTCCGCTTCACCCTTCGGAAAAAGCGCTTATACAACACCCGGAAGCAAAGCCCCAAAAAAGATAACACACGGCTGTTACGGACTTATCCACGGGTTTTTTCCCCGATTCTTGCATAGCGATTGGGAAGAAGTTAGTAACTTTGCTCCCTATCAACAGGGTGTGAATAAAGAAAGCCACAGTCCTTACTATCAAAAGATAAGGCACCGGCAGGCTGTTCACAAGCCGTGGATATCCTGCCGCGGCAGCACAATAACCCGAAAGTGCAAGCGAACAGGCCGTTTTTTATGCACCCTGTCAACGGACTATCATCATCAGCATATATTTTTTTCTTCAAGAAAGAGAAATAAACCTATAAACTAATATAATATGTCAGCAGTTGATAACCTCAGAAGCGAGATAGAAAAACTCCGGAAGGAGAAGAACGCCGTAATCCTTGCGCACTACTACCAGCGGGGCGAGTTGCAGGACGTGGCCGACTTCGTAGGCGACAGCCTGGCCCTGGCGCAGTGGGCACAGAAGACGGAGGCGGACATCATCGTCATGTGCGGCGTGCATTTCATGGGCGAGACGGCCAAGATTCTCTGTCCGGAGAAGAAGGTCCTGGTGCCCGATGCTGCGGCGGGCTGCAGCCTGGCCGACAGTTGTCCGGCCGACGACTTCGCCCGTTTCGTGGCGGCGCACCCCGGCTACACGGTCGTCTCGTATGTCAACACGTCGGCCGCCGTAAAAGCCTGCACGGACATCGTGGTGACTTCCACCAACGCCCGCAAGATCATCGAGACACTGCCGCCGGAGGAGAAGATAATCTTCGGCCCGGACCGCAACCTGGGGAGCTACATCAGTGCCGTGACGGGGCGGGAAATGCTGCTTTGGGACGGGGCTTGCCACGTACACGAGCAGTTTTCTGCCGAGAAGATACGGCAGATGAAGGCCGAACACCCCGGCGCCGTCGTCCTGGCGCATCCGGAATGCAAGGGCGCGGTGGTGGACGTGTCCGATGTCGTAGGCAGTACGGCGGCGTTGCTGAAGTACGCCGTGGCCCATCCCGGGCAGCGGGAATTCATTGTGGCTACGGAAAACGGAATCCTCCACGAGATGCGCAAGCAGTGTCCGGCGCAGGTTTTCATCCCTGCCCCGGTGGAAGACGCGGCGGCAGGCTGCAGCGAGTGCAACTTCATGCGGCTCAACACGATGGAGAAGCTCTACCGTTGCCTGAAAGACGAGAGCCCCGAGATACAGGTGGACCCGGAAGTCAGCCGCAAGGCCGTGCGCTGCATCCGGCGGATGCTGGACATCTCGGCCCGGTATAAGCTCTGAAGAAATTTTCTTTTTCAATTTATCTATAGTTTGGCCCTGCCCCTTTGCGAAAAGGGGCAGGGTTTTTTCTGGTTTCATGCGGCGGTTTTCGGAAAAAGATGCAGCACTTCCGGAAAAAAGGTGCAGCACTTTTTCCCGAGGGTACGGGCAGGGCGGGTTCTTTTTGCAAGAGGATATAAAAAATTTGGAGCACGGGATTCACATCCGGTGCTCCACTAATTGAATAGTTCTTATGAAAGATATCCTAAACGCGGAGCACGGGGTTCGCACCTGATGCTCCACTCTCCATTTTCAAATGAAAGAGATTATATGACGCCTTCGGCCAGCATGGCGCGTGCCACCTTCATGAATCCGGCAATGTTGGCGCCCTTCACGTAGTTTACGTAGTCGCCTTCGCGGCCGTGGGCCACACATTGTTTGTGGATGTTGCCCATGATCTGGTGCAACCGCTGGTCCACTTCTTCGGAGCTCCAGGAGAGGTGCATGGCGTTCTGCGACATTTCCAGTCCCGAGGTAGCGACTCCGCCGGCATTCACTGCCTTGCCCGGGGCAAAGAGGCACTTGTTTTCGATAAAGTAGTCCGTGGCTTCGGCCGTGCAGCCCATGTTTGAGACTTCGGCTATGCAGAGTGTGCCGTTTTCCACGAGCTTCCGCGCGTCCGCGCCGTCCAGTTCGTTCTGAGTGGCGCAGGGCAGGGCGATGTCCACCTTCTGTTCCCACGGTTTGCGCCCCGGGAAGAACTGGGCGGAGGAGGCGTATTTTTCAGCATATGGGGCTACAATGTCCTCGCCCGAAGCACGGAGTTCCAACATGTAGTCTATTTTTTCTCCGGAGATGCCGTCCGGATCGTACACGTAGCCGTCCGGGCCGGAAATGGTGACTACCTTTGCGCCCAACTGGGTCGCCTTCAGGGCAGCACCCCAAGCGACATTTCCAAATCCGGAGAGGGCCACGGTCTTTCCCTTTATGTCGATGCCGTGTTCCTCCAGCATTTGGTGGACAAAGTAGAGGGCCCCGAATCCCGTGGCCTCGGGCCGCAGGTTGGAACCGCCGAACTCCAGGCCTTTTCCGGTAAAGGTTCCGGTGTGTTCGTGCGAGAGTTTTTTATACATCCCAAACATATATCCCACTTCGCGGCCTCCTACTCCTATATCTCCTGCCGGAACGTCGAGATCGGGGCCTACATGGCGCCACATCTCCAGCATGAAACTCTGACAGAAGCGCATGATTTCGGCATTGCTCCGGCCTTTCGGCGCAAAGTCCGAGCCCCCTTTGCCGCCGCCCATGGGGAGTGTGGTAAGGGCGTTCTTGAATGTCTGTTCGAAGCCGAGGAATTTCAGAATGGAGAGGTTGACTGACGGATGGAAGCGCATCCCTCCTTTGTACGGGCCTATGGCGTTGTTGAATTGTACGCGGTATCCGAGGTTGATGTGCACCTCTCCTTGGTCGTCCACCCAGGGCACGCGGAAAGTGATGATGCGGTCGGGCTCGACAAGCCTTTCGATTATCTTCGCTTTCTCAAACTCGGGGTGCTGGTTGTACACATCTTCGATGGAAAGCAGCACTTCTTTTACGGCTTGCAGGTACTCTTTTTCGCCGGGGTGCTTGGCTTCGAGCGCGGCGAGTATTTGTTCGGTTTTCATAGTAATAAGGGTTTTTGGTTTTTAGTGTATCTTAATCTATATTGGTTTCCGTATGAGGCGTCCGCCGGGGGCACCTTTTCTGCCGTAAAGATACGCTTTGCGCCGGTCAAAGTGTGGTTTTTCGCGGTTTTTTCTGCTGTGGTTTGTGATATTTAACGCAGCGTTTGTTTTTTGCGGCGTAGGGTGTGTCGGTTTGTTTTCAGGGGAGGGGCGAAAGAAGCAGTGGGGGGTCTTTTTCAGGAGCGGAAGGGAGGGAGAAAAGAGCGTTGCGTCTTTCTTTGGAAAGTGCTGCATGGAGTGGGAAAAAGTGCTGCATCTTTTCTTGAAAAGCGCTGCATGAAAATGAAAAATCCCCTGCCGTCCGGGGGAGGCAGGGGAATGGGGGAGGGGGCGCCGTTGCTCCGGTCGTCGCCGGAATCAGAGGCTCACGTATTTCTTCTCGCCGCTGCGCAGAGTGATTTCCACCACGTTCCCGCTGGCGGAGACTTGTATTTCCTTGACCGGCGTGAGTTCTTTTTTGCTGAAGTCCTTGTCGCCTTTTTTCCAGAGCATGAGGGTGATGTAGATTTTTTCTGCCTGGCTGCCGTCGGCATGCAGCACGTCTTCGGCCACGGGGTAGGCGCAGCGGTCGCTCACCGGGTGCAGCCCGGTGGCTTCTTCAGCGTCGGCACCGGTCCAGCCCATGAGGGGGACGAGGGCCAGGCTGTAGGCGCCGTTGGAGACTACTTGGGCTGTCCACTCTCCGGCCTTCACTTCTTTCTTTTCGATGGGCTTCCCGTCGAGCTCGGGCAGGGAGTAATGTCCCAGGCGCAGCTCCGTGGTGCGCGGGACGATGGCCTTGTCCACGCGCAAGATGCCGCCGGGCAGCGGGATGTCGGCCAGGCGGAACTGGATTTGCCCGTTCGTTTCGAGCACGGCGTCGCGGCGGTAGATGCCTTCTTCGAAGCCTTTAAATGTATAGAGGCGCAGGACTTCCCACTCGCCCTTGTCGTTTTTCACGGCGTAGTTCTGCGAAACTTCGCCTCCCTTGCCGTCGGCCATCCAGGGGAACTCCGTGTTGTAGGCCAACTTGTTGTAGTTTTCGCTGGAGCGGAACTTCTGCCAGTCGTCGGCCACGCGTTCGTGGCACCAGGCACGCACCTCGCTTGCCCCGCTGGCGGGGTAGTTGGTGAAAAGCGTGTTGCTGCCGGGCATGAAAAGGTTGTGCACTTCGTCTTCTTTCATCTCTTCCCATCCGCCGTTGTTCTCCCGTGCGGTCCAGAAAGCGTTGTCGGCCGGGACGAGAAGTCCCAGGAAAGCTTTTCCCATCCAGTAGACGCTTCCGCGGCAACTGTATATCTGGACGGCCGGTTCGAACGCACCGTAGAAGCCGAGGGTGGGGATGTTGTCCTTGAGCAGTGCGGGGTTGGTGAGGAACTGCAGCAGCGTGGAGGAGGAGATGCGGCGCATCCAGCCGTAGTTGATGGCGGGGTCTTCGAGCCATCCCATCAGGGGGAAGGGCACGATGGCTGCCGTGCGGTAGCAGATGCTGCGGCCGTACATGTTCATAAGCCCGTCGCGGCTCCACATGTACGGGTAGGTTTCGGCCAGGTCGCGGAAGTTGTTTTTGAATTCTTCGCCGTACTGCGGGTTGAATTTCGCCCCGTAATAGTGCGACCAGATCATGCCGTACATCTGGAAGGCCCACATGCTGTAGTAGTCGTAGGCAGGGCTGTCGTTATACCACCCGTAGCCTTTGTACTGGTCGAGGCACTGGCGCAGGAGTTTCTGCAGGTGGGAGTCGTTGACGGCGTAGCCCTTGTCTTTGAAGAAGGACATGACGAAGATGTTGAAGAACCGCCAGTTCGACCCGATGGTGGGGCCGTTTCCGTAGGAAAGCATCATGGCGGCCAGTTTGTCCTTCTCCTCTTTCGAGAGGGGCTCCCAGAGGATTTCGGGCATGGCGGTGAGCGAAAGGGCAAGACCGCCGAGCTCGACGAGCGTCTGGCTGGCGCCTCCCTTGCGGTGCTCTATGTATCCCGGCCGTCCGGGCGTGATCATGTTGCGGAGCTGGTGGCGGTAGTATTCGGCTACCTTTATGCCGTGGAGCTCGAGTTCCGGGTTTTCCTTGAGCGGGCCTACGGCCAGGAAGGTGGTGCGGCAGAGGCCTTCGAGGTTTTCGGTGCGCCCGGTGTAGCTCTTGCCCGGCTGTTGGGGAAACTTCATGGGGTCGTCCATCGAGTTTATGTAGCTGAAAGCTCCTTCGAGCAGGTAGCGCGCGGCGTCGATCCAGTGCTTGCGCGTCATGCCCGTGTAGGGGCTCAGGTCGTAGTCCGGCTGGTCTACGTGGAACACGGTGAGCTTCACTTCTTCTGCGGCGGCGGGACTCTCGGCCGCCGCCGTGCGGAGCGGTGCAGCCAGCAGCAGACCGCACGAGAAGAGGGCCAGGGGAAGCGATTTCGTAAGAAGGTGTTTCTTCATAATAAGGTGTGGGTTTTAGAAAGATTGTGAATGATGTTTTCCTAACGTCCTGCAATATTCGAAAAAAAAAGCGGGATATGCAAATTTTTTCCCCGCAAGGGCTTTCTCCGGAGAGCGGCAGGGCTTTTTCGGAAAAGTTGCAGCGCTTTTCCCGAAAAGCGGCAGCACTTTTCGGCAGAAGCGGCAGCGCTTCTCAGCCGTGCATCTGGTAGGCCCGGGGCGAGCAGCCTGCGGATTTGCGGAAATAGGCGCCGAAGAAGGACTGATTGGGGAAGTGGAGCATCTCGCTCACCTGCTGCACGGTGTATTTGCGGCTCTTTAAGAGGGCTTTTGCTTCGAGGATTACGTAGTCGCGTATCCACTCCCCGGCGCGGCGGCCGCTGGCGTGGCAGACGGATTGCGAGAGATATTTCGGCGTGATGCAGAGCTTGCCGGCATAGAAGGCTATGCTCCGCTCGCGGGTGTAGTGTTCTTTGAGCAGCTCCATGAAGCGGCCGAAGAGTTCTTCCTGCCGTCCTCCGGCGGCGGCCTGCGGGGCTTCGGCGTGGGCGGAGGCCAGCTGGCAGCAGTTGCAGAAGAGCACTTGCATGTATCCCCTGAGGGCTTCGCGTGTGTACCGGTAGCCGCTCTGCTGTATCTTGCGGCGCATGAGGCGGTAGAGGCCCAGCGTTTCTTCCACGTCGGCGGGGGCGAGGCGGATGAGCGGTGAGGCGGAGAGGAAGCGGCGTATGGAGATGGCCTCCCGGGTGCTTGCCTCGGGCACGAAATGGGGCGAGGAGGAGGCTATGACGACGAGGCGGCAGTCGGCCGAAATGCTTCGGGCCTGGCCGATGGAGCCTTCCTCTATTATCAAAACGTCATTTTCTCCCAGCTCGTACTCGAAGAGGTTGAGCTGCACGCGCATGCGTCCGCCCAGGCAGAGCATGGCCATCCAGAACTGGATCTTGAAGGGGTAGGGCGAGGTGATGAAGGGCTTTGCGCCGGGGTCGGCAGTGAGGTCTACGGCAGAGCCTGCCTCGTCGAGGTTGTCGGCCAGGAGAAATTCGTTGCGGAAGACGCAGCTTCGTCCGTCGAGCGGTATGGCCATCAGGCTCAGGTTGCTGAATCGGTCGGGGTATTGCATGGGGGAAATGTGGGAATTAGTCGGTTGCAAATATACTTTATTGGATAGAAAAGTGGTGAGTATTGCTGTAAAACAGCCCGAAGTGTCGACTTTTTCGACAATCTGTCCGCCGAGTGCGACAACGCGGTATGCCCGAAAAGGGGGAACTTTGCGACAGAAAACAATACTGACATGGCAACCGATCGTATGAAGATGAAGAGAAACAGCTGGCTGGCCCTTGCGCTCTGTGCGCTCTGCGCCTGTTCAGACAGCGGGGAGCGCACGGCTTTTGTGCGCAATGTCTACCTGGTCCGGCCCGAAGCGGCGGGCAAGGAAGAAATATGTGTCTACCCGGGCGTGGTGGAGGCGGCGCGCGAAGTGGATTTGGGCTTCAAGACTGCCGGGCAGCTGAGCCGCATCTGTGTGGAAGAGGGCGACTTTGTGCGCCGCGGGCAGCTGCTGGCCGAGCTGGATGCCGAGGATTACCGCCTCGGCGTAGAGGCTTTGCAGATACAGTACGACCAGCTTGCCGACGAGGTGCGGCGCACGCGGCAACTCTACGGGCAGAAAAGCATTTCGGCCAATGACTACGAGAAAGCCGAGGCAGGGCTCCGCCGGCTGGGCGTGCAGCTCCGGGCCGAAAAGAACAGGCTCAGTTATACGAAACTCCGTGCCCCGGTGGACGGATACGTGCGTGCAGTGCACTTTTCGGAGGCGGAGATGGTGGACGCCGGCACGGCTGTCTTCAGCTTGTTCGATGCTTCGCGGATGGAAGTGACGGCCGATATTCCGCAGGGCGACTACCTCAGGCGCGGCTGCTTCACGGGCTTTTCCTGCCGGGCGGAAGGGCTCGGTGCGGATTTCCCCCTCGCTTTGCTCAGCCTCACGCCCAGGGCCGACGGCAATCAGCTCTACCGCCTGCGGTTCGCCCTTGCCGGGGAGGCCGGGCGGCGGCTGACGGCGGGGATGAATGTGGAGGTGGAGATAACCGTAAGCGATACGGCGGCTGCCCGGGGCTTCTCCGTTCCGCTCTCAGCGGTCTTCCGCAACGGCGGAGAGGCCTGCGTCTGGGTGCTGGCCGCGGACTCGACTGTGCGCAAACGCCCCGTGCGGCTCGGCGGGACCGACGGCGCGGGCCGTGCGCTCGTCCGCAGCGGGCTGACAGGCGGGGAGCAACTCGTGGAGATGGGCACAGGCGCCCTTCAGGAAGGGGAGAAGGTGTGTCCCGTCCCGGCGCCGGGTGAAAGCAACGTGGGAGGCCTGCTATGACGAGGTTGGCCGAGTTCTTCATGCGGCGCCCGCTGCTGTTCTGGTCGTTTGTGGGCGCCATTTTGGTGGCCGGGGTGCTGGCCTTCGTGCAGATGCCCAAGCTGGAAGATCCTGCAGTCCCTGCCAAACAGGCCATGGTCGTCGTCTCCTTTCCCGGCGCTTCGGCGCATGAAGTGGAGCTGAAGGTAGGGCTTATGATGGAAGATGAGCTGCGCGCCCTGCCCAATGTGAAGAAGGTAAAGACGGAATGCCGCAACGGTTCGGCCCTGTTCACCGTGGAGTTTCGGATGACGGTGCTCAACCGCGACCTCGAACAGCACTTCGATTTGCTGCGGAGGGCCGTGTCCGATGCTGCCGGGCGGCTGCCCCAGGGATGCCGTGCCCCGGTGGTCGTGGACGATATGATGGATGTTTACGGCATTTTCTATGCCCTCACGGCCGACGGCTACGGCTATCCCGCGATGTACCGCTACGCCAAATATCTGCGGCACGAGCTGCTCGACGTGAAAGGCGTAAAGCGCATCACGATTGCCGGCAACCGGGACGAGGTGATCAACATCGTCCTTTCCAAAGAACAGCTCTCCCGCAACGGGCTCCTGCCCGCGCAGATAGCCTCTGCCTTGCAGGCGGCGGGAAAAACCGTGGACGCCGGCAAATATCCGGCCGGCAGCGAGCGCATCGCCGTCTATGTGGATTCGGCCCTCGGCAGCGAGGCCGACGTGCGCGGCCTGCTCATCTCCACGGCCGACGGGAAGCAGGTCCGCCTGGGCGACGTGGCCCGCGTGGAGCGCGCCTATGCCGAACCGCAGCGAAACGGCTTCTTCGTCGGCAGAAAGCCTGCCCTCGCCCTCTGCATTGCCATGGAGGCGGACGCCATAGTGCCTGATGTGGGAAAGGCCGTCGACGCAAGATTGGCCGAAGCCATGCAGCGCCTGCCCGCCGGAATGCAGACGGAAAAGATATTTTTCCAGCCCGACAAGGTGGACGAGGCCATCTCCTCTTTCATGTGGAACCTGCTCGAATCGGTCCTGATTGTAGTCCTTGTGCTTGTCTTCAGCATGGGATTCCGCAGCGGGATGATAATCGGTTTCGGATTGCTGCTCACCGTGGCCGTCTCCTTTCCGCTGCTTTTGGTCTGCGGCACGACACTCCAGCGCATTTCCCTCGGCGCTTTCATCGTGGCCATGGGCATGTTGGTCGACAATGCCGTAGTCATCATGGACGGAATCCTTGTCGATAAAAGGCGCGGCTTAGGCCCGAAGACGTATCTCTACCGCATCGGGCGCAACACGGCGCTGCCCCTCCTGGGCGCCACCGTCATAGCGGCTTCCACTTTCCTCTGCGTCTATCTCTCGCCCGACTCTGCGGGCGAATATGCCGGCGACCTCTTTTTGGTGCTTTGCGTCAGCCTGCTTGCCAGTTGGGTGCTGGCCTTGGTGCAAGTTCCCGTGTGCGCCCGGTCGTGGCTGCCGCTCCGGGAGAAGAAGAGCGGCGCCGCTTCCGGCGAAGTGATGAATTCCCCGGTGCACCGGGCCGTGCGCCGTATTATATCTTTCCTTATCGGTTATCGGAAAACGGCGCTCGTTGTGGCATTTGCCTTACTGGGACTTTGCATTTTCGGCATGACGCGCGTCAAAAACCTCTTCTTTTCCGATTTCGACTACAAGCAGTTTGTCGTAGAGTGCTTCTTCCCTTCGGCCACCGATGCCGGTGTCGTGCGCGACCGGCTGCTGGAGATGGGCGATTACCTCTCCGCCGATCCCGAAATCCGGCGCGTGGCCGCCAGCCAGGGGAGCGCCCCGGCCTATTATTGCCTGGTGCGGCCGATGACTTCGGGCGGCGATTGCTACGGCGAGCTGATGGTCGATTGCGACGATTATGCCACCGTCGTGCGGAAAATCCCTTCCGTCCGCGACGAATTGCGCAAGCGCTTTCCCGAAGCCTACATCCGGATTCGGAAATACAACTTCTCGATTTCCACTTCCCACACCGTCGAAGTGGAATTTTCCGGCCCCGATCCGGCCGTCCTGCGCGACTTGAGCGCCCGGGCCGAGGCCGTCATGCGCCGTTGTCCCTACGTGGATGCCTATTCGGTGCAGAACAACTGGAAACCGGCGGGCAAGTCTTTTGTCGTGGAGTATGACCCGCTCTCCGCCCGGCGCTCGGGCATCCAGCGCGGCGACGTGGGCAACTCCCTGCTCGCGGCAGAGGAAGGGACGACCCTCGGCGTGCTGAACGACCAGGACCGCCTCGTGCCGGTCAACCTCCAGGTGCGCAATGCCGACGGAAGCCGCATAGCCGATCCCGCCGAAGTGCCCGTCTGGAGCATGACAAACCTGCATTTTCCTTCCGAAGGCCTGCAACCCGCCCTTGCCGGAGGCGGGGGAATCGGCGAATTGCAGGACAGAATGGTCCGTTCGCTGCCCTTGGGCAGCGTGGCGCGCAGCGTCCGCCTGGAATGGGACGAAGATGTCGTCATGCGTATCAACGGGCGTCGCGCCATCGAGGCCGAGTGCGATCCCAATCCCGACTGCAGCGAGGCCACTCCCGCCAAGGTGGTTTCCGCCATCCGGGAAGAGATCGAGTCCATCCCCCTGCCCGCGGGTTACAAGATGCGCTGGGTGGGCGAGGGCGAGCTGCAGGGCGAAGCCATCGGCAACTTGATGAAATACGTGCCCATCACCGTCTTCCTCATCCTTGCCATCCTCCTTTTGCTCTTCGGCAGCTGGCGGAAGGTGCTGCTCATCCTGCTCTGTTTCCCGTTTGTCTTCTGCGGCATCACGCCCGCCCTGCTCCTTACGGGGCAACCCATGACGTTCATGGCCATCATCGGCATGATGGGCCTCGTCGGGATGATGGTGAAAAACGCCATTGTGCTGGTCGACGAGATCAATCGCCTGCAGGTCGAGGAAAAAGTGCCTCCCTACCGTGCCGTGGTCGAAGCCACGGTTTCCCGAGTGCGCCCCGTCCTGATGGCTTCGCTCACCACCATTGTCGGGATGATACCGCTCGTTACCGACCCTATGTACGGCTCCATGGCCGTCACCATCATGGGCGGACTGACCGTGGGCACCCTCATTACGCTCGTCCTGCTGCCGCTTTTTTATACCGCGATGTTCCGCATCCGGAAAACCGCTGCCGCTTAAAAACAAAACATGCAATGAATTTCCCGAAAACCACTGCCGCTTTTTTCCTCTTGCTGCTGCACTTTTTCCCCACCGCGGCGCAGCAGCCCCTCAGTCTCTCCCTGTCCGGCTGCCGCGAGCGGGCGCTCGCCTGCAGCGAAGTGCTGCAGCAGGCCGGCAACAAGCTCTCCCAATCCCGTCTCGACCGCGAGATCGCCGCGACGGCCTACCTGCCCAAACTGGAGGCTTCCGCCATGGGGGCCTACATCTTCCCCGACATGGACATGGCGGGGGCGGAGCTGCGCATGCGCGGTTCCTACATGGCCGGCATCACCCTCACGCAGCCCCTCTACGCCGGGGGCAAGATAGTTTCCGGCCGGCGCCTGGCCCGCATCGGCAGCGAGGCTGCCGCAGAAGAGCAGCGCATGAGCCGCATGGACGTCATAGTGGAAGCCGACCGGGCCTATTGGACCTGCGTGGCCGTCGGCCGCAAGGTGCGCATGCTGGAAAGCTACTGCAGCCGGATGGACACGCTCCACAGGCAAATCTCCACCGCGCTGGCGGCCGGCATGGCCACCGAAGCCGATTTGCTCCGCATCGAGGCCGAGCGCGGCAACATCCGCTACCAGCTCCGCAAAGCGCGCAGCGGCGCCGAACTCTGCCGCCTCTCGCTCTGCCAGATTGTGGGAGCGGAGCCCGGCACGCGCCTGCTGCTTACCGATACGCTCCCTGCCGTCGCCCCGCCCGCGCTGCCGGAAACCAGCGTGGAGGCCCGCCCCGAGCTGCACCTGCTGGAGCACCGGATAGAAGCCGGCGAGCAGCAGGTGCGCATGGCCCGCGCCGACATGTTGCCCACCGTAGGCCTGACGGCCGGATATTCCTACTATGGAAACATAAAACTCCAGGGCCTTGCCGATGCGGGCGACGGCACGGCGGTGCCCTACACGCAGGAGTTCCGCGACGGCATGGGCATGCTGATGCTGGCAGTCAAAGTGCCCCTTTTCCGTTGGGGCGAGACGCGCAAGAAAGTGCGCAAGGCCCGCTTCGACGTACAGAACGCCCGCCTCGAACTCAGCCGCAGCGCCCGCCTGCTCCGCATAGAGGCCGAGCAGGCCGCGCGCAACGTGGACGACGGCTATCTCCTGCTGCAGACGGCCGAGACCGCCTTGCGCCAGGCCCGGGAGAACCTGCGCGTCATGCAAAACCGCTACGCCGCCTCGATGAGCCCGCTCACCGATTTGCTGGAAGCCCAGTCGCAGTGGCAGCAGGCGGAGAGCAACCTCATAGAAGCCCGCACGCAGTGTAAGATTTACGAGACGGAATACCTCCGCGCCACGGGGCGCCTGGAGTGACTTCCCCCGCCGCGGGCCGACAGCCGCCGCGCAGCCCGCGGCAGAAAGATGCAGGACTTTTGCCGGAAAGATGCAGCGCTTTCCGGCAAAAGTACTGCCGCTTTTTCCGAAAAGCCGTAGCGCCCGCCGCGGCGGGGTGCGGCGGTCAGTCGGGCGCGGCGAGGATGATGACGCGGAAACAAGCGAAGATACGGAACATTTCCGGGCCGTATGCTGAAATTCCGGTGCAAAGATGCGTGAAGTCTTGCCCCGATTTCCTATATTTGGCGCACGAGATATGGCAAACCGTGGCTTCTTCCTCCGGGAAGTGCTGCCCCTTCGGGCGAAAAGTGCAGGCACTTTTTCCGAAAAGCGGCAGCGCTTTTTCCGGTTTCGTGCAGTGCTTTTCTGCCTCCTCCTTGCCTGTCTCCCGCTGCGGGGGCAGGCCGACGGGGATAACCGCTCCGGGGCGGCCGCGCGGGTGCGCGACTTTCTGGAGCTGCTGGAGGAGGAGAGCGCACAGGAGGAAGGCTTCTCCCCAGCCTTGTGGGAGGAAAACCGCGAAGAGTGGGAACACCTGCTCGCCAATCCGCTCGACCTGAACCGCGCCACACGCCGCGATCTGGAGCGCATCCCCTTCCTCCCGCCCGAGGGGGCGCAGCAGATTCTCGATTACCGCGCCCGCCACGGCGCCTTCCGCAGCCTGCAGGAATTGCAGCTCCTCCCGGCCTTTTCCCGCCTCGGGCTGCGCCTCGTGGGCCCTTTCCTCTGCGTGCGCCCGCCCGGCGCTTCCGCCGATGGACAGGAGCGCCTCTCCCTGCGCCGGGGGCGGCACGACTTGCAGCTCAAGGCCTCCCTGCCCCTCTATCGCCGCGAGGGCTACAGGGAAAAAACCGTGCCGGAACTGATGGAAAACCCCGACGCCGCCTATCTCGGGCCGCCCGTGGCCCATTCGTTGCGCTACTCCTTTCGCCTTGCCGACCGCCTGCAAGCCGGGCTCACCGCCTCCAACGATGCCGGAGAGCCCTTCTTCCGCGGCACGAACCGCAAGGGCTACGATGCCTATTCCCTCTATTTCCTCTACCGCGGCCGCGGCTGGCTCCACACCCTGGCCCTGGGCAGTTACCGCATCGACCTGGGGCAGGGGCTCACGATGGGCAACGGTTTTCTCAGCAGCAAGGGCTCGGCGCTGCCCGTGGCCGGCCTGAACCGCGGAAAGCTCCGCGCCCATACCTCGCTCGACGAGTATAACTATCTGAGCGGGGCTGCCTTCGTCCTGCAACCCCTGCCGCGCCTCCGCCTTTCCGCCTTCTATTCCTACCGCCGCCCCGACGGGCGCACGGAAAGCGGCGACACGCTCGTGAGCATCACGACCGACGGCTACCACCGCCTGCCGCGCGAAGCCGGCCGCCGCCATGCCGCCGTGCTCCAGACCGCAGGCGGGTCCGTCCACTACCTCGGCACCCGCCTGGAAGCGGGGCTCAACGCCGTGGGCTACTTCTTCAGCAAAACCTACCAACCCGCGCTCCGCTACTACAATACCCACTACTTCCGCGGCCGCCGGGGCTACAACTTGAGCGCAGACTACCGCCTCCTCCTCGGGCGCGCGCAGCTCTCCGGCGAAATAGCCCTCGACCCCGCCGGCCACACCGCCCTGCTCCAGACCGTCCGCCAGCCTCTTCCGGGCGACTGGACCGCCGTACTCCTCTACCGGCGCTACGACCTTCGCTACCGGAGCTTCTACGCCCGGAGCTTTTCCGAAGGCGGATATGTGCAAAACGAGGAGGGCCTCTACCTCGGCGCCGAGGGGCCGCTCCCCCTGCGCGGGCTGAGGCTCACGCTCTTTGCCGACTTTTTCCGCTTTCCCTATCCTAAATACAACGTGAGCGCCCCCTCGCGGGGTTTCGACCTCATGGGCCGGCTCCTCTGGACGCCGCGCCGCGGCTGGCAGGTCGATGCCTACTACCGATACAAGCAGAAGGGCAAGAACCTCGCTTCGGCAGCCCTCGACGGGGAAGACCGGCACAGCGTGGTCCCCTACGCCACGCACCGCGCCAAGCTTCAGCTGCGCTATGCCGTGGGCGGGGAGGAGGAGTTCGTGGCCAAGACGTCGCTCCTCTTCACTTCCGCCGGGCATCTCCGCCACCGCCGCGGCCTCGGCTGGATGGCGGCGCAGGCCGTCGTGTGGAAACCGCGGCGGTTGCCCCTGCAGGCTGCGGCGGGGGTGGGCGGTTTCCGCACAGACGACTATGCCTCGCGCCTCTACTCCTACGAATACGGCCTGCCCTACACCTTCTCCGTGCCTTCCTTCTACGGGCGGGGCCTGCGCGCCTACGTGATGCTCCGCTACAATTGGGGCCGGAGGCTGGCCCTCATCGGGAAATACGGCCTGACCCGCTACTTCGACCGCAGCACGATCAGCAGCGGCCTGCAGCGCATAGACTCCCCGGCCAAGCAGGATCTGGACTTCATGCTGCGCCTCACGCTCTGAAACTTCTGCCCCACGGAAGGGGCGATTGCTGCCCCGGGTTTGGACAGTTGCGGGAAAAACCGCTATCTTTGCAGCGGTTTTCGGAAAAAGCGCCGCATCTTTTGGCGAATTCATGCAGCGCTTTTCCGGAAAAGATGCAGTGCTTTCCCCCGGAAGATACTCACAAATACCCAATAATACATGCAACCAAACACTGTTTCGAATCCCGTTCTTTCCCTTGCCCGGAGCATCGGCAAGCACCTGAACGGGGGCATTCTCCTCATGCTCATGGCCGCCCTGGCGCTCGTGGTGGCCAATTCCTCGTGGAGCGACGAGTATTTTGCCTTCTGGCTGCAGCCCGTGCACCTGCAGATAGGCTCTTTCAATGTCTTCAACCACGGCGGCCATCCGCTCACGCTGCTCGAATTCATCAACGATGCCCTGATGGTCGTCTTCTTCTTCAGCACCGGCATGGAAATCAAGCGCGAGATGCTCGTGGGCGAGCTCTCCACCGTGCGCCAGGCGCTGCTCCCCGTGATAGCCGCCTGCGGCGGAATGATCATGCCCGTACTGATTTTTGCCTACATCGCCTACGGGACTCCGGGCGAGACGGGCATGGCCATCCCGATGGCCACGGACATTGCCTTTTCGCTCGGCGTCCTTGCGCTTTTCAGCAAGCGTGTTCCGCTGAACCTCAAGATCTTTCTGACGACTTTCGCCGTGGCCGACGATATCGGCGGCATCCTTGTCATCGCGCTCTTCTACTCTTCCCATCTTGCGCTGGAGTATTTGCTCTGGTCGGCCGTGATTTTGGCCGTGCTCTGCATCGGCAACTGGAAAGGGGTGCACAGCCGCTGGTTTTATGTAGGGCTCGGGCTGATTATGTGGTATCTTTTCCTGCAAAGCGGCGTGCACGCCACGATAGCGGGCGTGATAGTCGCCTTCACCATCCCCGCCACTCCGCAGGAGGCGACGGGCCGTTTTGCCGAGCGCCTGCACGCTGCGCTGAAGGGCTTCCGCGTTGCGCCGAAAGAAGACATCCTGCTCGACGAAGGGCAGGTGGGCACGCTCAGGGAGATGCGGGCGGCTTCGCGCCGCGTGGTATCGCCGCTGCAGAAGCTCGATGCCAATCTGCAGGGGGCGGTCAACTATTTCATCCTTCCGCTCTTCGCTTTTGCCAATGCGGGCGTCACGGTGATGAAAGCCGACGGCTCGATAGAATACGGCGTGGTCAGCACGGGCATTATCCTCGGCCTGGTGATCGGGAAGTTCGTGGGCATCTATTCGTTCACGGCCATTTCCATCCTCTCGGGGCTGGCCAAAATGCCGAAGGGCATGGACTTCCGCAATCTTATGGGAGTCAGCATGTTGGGCGGCGTAGGGTTTACGGTTTCGCTCTTCATAGCCCAGCTCTCCTTTGCCGATGCGCCGCAGCTGCTGGACCAGGCGAAGATAGGCGTCGTCTGCGGCACGATCATTTCCGGCATCCTGGGCTGCATCATCCTGCACTTCGTGCTTCCCAAGGAAGAGGAAGTGCGGGCTCTCTCGGCCGCGGAGTGAGCCTCCGGCTTGCGGCAAGGTGAATAAGAAAAAGCCAGGCTGCTTTCCTGCGGGAAGGCAGCCTGGCTTTTGTAGGTGGGGAAGGGGCGGTCAGAGATGGTTGCCCCAGTCTTCGCGGTCGAGCTTGCGGTAGCCGATGGCTTCGGCCAGGTGGTGCGGGAGGACGGCGGGGCTCTCTTCGAGGTCGGCTATGGTGCGCGCCACTTTCAGGATGCGCGTGTAGGCACGGGCCGAGAGGTTGAAGCGCTCCATGGCCAGCTTCAGCTGCGCCAGGCCTGCCGCGTCGGGGCGGGCATACTGCTCCTGCAGGGCGGGAGTCATCTGCGCGTTGCAGAAAATGCCGGGGTGGCCGGCGTAGCGCTGCTGCTGGATTTCGCGGGCGCGGACGACCCGCCGGCGGATGGCGCTGCTGGGCTCGCCCGGTTCGTGGCGCGAAAGTTCGCTGAAGGGCACGGGGACGATCTCCGTCTGCAGGTCGATCCGGTCCATGAGCGGGCCCGAAATGCGGTTCAGGTAGCGCTGTACCTGGCCGGGGCTGCAGACGCACTTGCGCGAGGGGTCGTTGTAGTAGCCGCAGGGGCAGGGGTTCATGGAAGCCACGAGCATGAAGTTGGCGGGATACTCTACGCTGTACTTGGCCCGCGAGACGGTAATGCACCGGTCCTCCAGCGGTTGGCGCAGGACTTCGAGCACATTGCGGCCGAACTCGGGCAGCTCGTCGAGAAAGAGCACGCCGTTGTGGGCCAGACTGATTTCGCCGGGCTGCGGATTGCTGCCGCCGCCGCACATGGCGGCCTGCGAGATGCTGTGGTGGGGGCTGCGGAAGGGGCGCACGGCGATGAGGGAACTGCCGCGTTCGAGCCGTCCGGCCACGGAATGTATCTTCGTAGTTTCCAAACTCTCCGCCAGCGAGAGCGGGGGGAGGATGGTCGGGATGCGTTTGGCCATCATCGATTTGCCGCTTCCGGGAGGGCCGATCATAATAAGGTTGTGCCCGCCGGCTGCGGCCACTTCAATGGCGCGCTTGACGCTCTCCTGTCCGCGCACTTCGGAGAAGTCGCAGTCGAAATTCATCTGGTGCTCGTAGAATTCCTTGCGGGTGTCTACTTCGACGGGTTGCAGGTTTCGGCCGTCGCCGGAGAAGAAGTCGACGACTTGGCGTATGTGGTCGACGGCATAGACTTTGAGTTTGTTGACAACGGCGGCTTCTCTTCCGTTGGCGTGCGGCACGATCAGGCCTTCGTAGCCCAGCTCCCGGGCTTTTATGGCTATGGGGAGGGCGCCTTTGATGGGGCGTACGCTGCCGTCGAGGCCGAGTTCTCCCATGATGAGGTAGCGCTCAAGGCGGTCGGCGGGCAGCATTTCGCCGGCGGCCATGAGGCCGATGGCGATGGGCAGGTCATAGGCTGCGCCTTCCTTGCGGATGTCGGCGGGAGCGAGGTTGATGACTGTCTTGCGGGCGGGGAGCTTGTAGCCGCTTTCGGCAAGGGCGGAGCGGATGCGGTCGTGGCTTTCCTTGACGGCACTGTCGGGAAGCCCGACCATGGTGCAGACGATTCCGCGGGAGCTGTTGACCTCTATGGTGATAATCACGGAGTCTACGCCCTTGAGGGCTGCCCCGTAGAGTTTGACGTACATGGGGAACGGTTTGTTTGCTACTGCGCAAAGTTAGCGGTTTCCCCGGCTTTTCGGCGGAAAGGCCGGGGGAATCTTTCTTTTGCTTTGCTTTTTGGGGAGTTTATTGTGCCGCGGGCCGTCCGGCGAGCTTGCGGATTGCGCGGTTGAGCTGCTCGTTGGTGAGCACGGTGTCGCGCATTTGTCCGGTGGCGGAGTCGGGGAGCGTGACGTGTGCGGCCCGTCCGAAGTGGGGGATCTGCAATTCGTCTTGGAAACCTGCCCGCCCGAATTCGTTTCGTACGTCCTGCAGGGCGGGATGTTGCGCCAGCCGGGGCGTGAGGAGCTTGTGGAGGGATTCGAGGCGCTTGGCGTCGTAGCCGGGAGTGCAGGTGGCGAGGTTGATGAGGAGCCAGGCGGAGGCGAAATGGTCGGGATGTTTCCGGATGAAGTCTTCGGGTTTCTGCTTTTCCTTGCGGTAGCGGTTGAGGTCTTCGTTGATGTCGCTGCCGCCTGTTACGGTGATTTCTTCCGGATGCCGCACGTCGCCCGTGACGCGCACTTCGTCGCCTCCCTCGGCGAAGAGGGGGATTTCCGTTTTTCCGTCGAGGATGAGCACGAAGGGCTGCAGCGAGTCGGGCAGGAAGTCGGCCTGGAAGTCTCCTCCGTGCTGGGGCAGGGAGAGGAGGCGGCAGGTGTCGGGGCGGAATCCGTAGGCGAGGATTTCGGGTTGCTGCAGGCCTTTTATGTCGCCGGTGAGGTGGACTTGCGGGTCGTCCTTGCAGGCGGTGGCGAGGAGGAGCAGCAGGCCGGCCGGAATCATGAGGCGGAGCGGGCGGAGGATGGCGGCGAAGGCATCGGGGCGGGGCAGTCTGTTCATGGGAAGTCGCGGGTTGTCTCTGCCGTGGGCGGAGCGTTTCGGTGTGCAAAGATAGGGACTTTCCGGCGAAAGCAAAGGAATAAGGGACGTTTTCCCGCAGAGGAAACGTCCCTTATTCCTTATATATATGGCTCGGGCGGAAGCGCCGTCCGGCCGCAGGCTATCGGCTTATTGCAGCAGGGCCTTGAAGGCTGCGTTGGTGAGCAGCTTGGAGAATTCGAGGTCGGTAGCGGCTTTCTTGGCCATCGACGGGTCTTTCTGGATAGCTTCCTTGAGGTTGCTGATGGCGCCGTCGGCGTTGTTGGTACGTGCGGCAAGGATAGCGCCCAGATAGCTGGTGTAAGCGTCTTTGTTCTGCACGGCGTCGAGCGTAGACTTGGCCTTGTTGTAGTTGGAGGTGAGGATCTGTGCCAGGGCGGCGCTGTTGGTCTTGGCATCTCCGAAGGCGGTCACGGCTTTCTGGTACTCGCCTTGCATGAGATAGAGGTTGCCAAGTGCTTCATTGGCGGCGGCGCTGTTGCCGGCGCTGCCGAGCAAAGTCTGAGCCTGGCTCTGGTTTCCTTGTTTCAGGGCGAGAAGTGCCTGATTTACCTTCACGTCTGCGTCAGAAGCGTTGAGCTTTGCAGCCTGGGCCACGTAGTTTGCGGCAGCGGTGTAGTCGCCTTCGGCATAGGCCAGGCCCGCGAGGTTGTTGTATGCGCGGTAATCGTTGGGATACTGCTTGGTTGCGGCGGTATAGATGGCCTTTTTCTCAGAAGCGTTGTCGGTCAGCGTGGCGGCATACAGGAGTTCTTCCACGGAGAGCTTCTCCGGCGTGGAAGCGGAGAGCTGCTTGAGCTCGGCGTCGCTCTTGCCTATGATTTTGTAGTTGAGCGTCAGGCGCGAACGGCGCAGCTGCGGGAGGATTTCGTCGGCCAGCGTGGTGAATACGGCAGAGAGGTTGCGGATTTCCGTCTCGCGTTGTTCCGGATCCTTATACATGCTCAGCACGCGCAGGATGAGGTCTTTGTCCTGGATGTTGGACTTGGAGACGAGTTCCTGGAAGCCTTCCCAGTCTTCGGCGGTGTACTTGGTGTCGAGGGCTGCGTCCACTTCGTTTTTCTTCATCTCTTTCTGCATGTACTTCTCGGTGTTGCTCAGACGCTTCTGCGCGAGTTTGTCGTTGAAGTCTTCTTTTCCGTCGGGCGATGCGTAGGAAGAGATTTCCACGTTGCTGAGTTGGAGCGTGCTGTCGGCCTCGATTTTCTTCATCGTCTCGTTAAAGTCCTGGACGCCCTGCGACTTCAGCTCTTTGGCGCGCACTTCGGCCTGGTTGATGAGGAACATGATGTTGGCTTCCTTGGCCTGCTGGATTTCGCGCTGGAAGGCGTCGGCAGAAGCGCCCGTGTTTGCGCCGTTGAGGGTCTGGTTTACGAGCGCGGAGGTGGCGATTACGCCGTCGGCTATCTTGACTTCGGGAACTTCCACTTCCTTCTTGCCGACTGTTGCGTCGAACGTCAGGTAAAGTTCCGACTTAGCCATTTCGGGCACGAAGTCGAAGCTGTTCTTCATCGTGTAGTTGCCGCCTACTTTGTAGGAGATCGTCTGGTTGTTGCCTTCCACTTTCTCGCCCTGGAAGGTGGCGGTTTCGCCTTTCACTTCGCCGCCTTCGTAGCGGAGCACGGGGGTTACGCTGACTACGGCTTTCTTCTTCATGTACTTCTCGGGGAAAGTCCCGTTGATTGTGACGGGCACTTTACCGCCCACGGCCTCGAGGACCTGCGGGGTCGTCGTGAAATATTCGGGAGACAAGGCTCCTAATTTTTTGCTGCAGGAGGTCATCACCATTCCTACGGCTGCCACCATGGCAAGGGGCAGAAAAATTTTCTTATTCATCACTATTTGAAATTTAAACATTTCGCTTCAAACAGCGCAAAGATAAGGCATTTTGTTTCGCAAGTCAATGCTTGATTATGTTATTTTAGCAATTTAAGCCTTAATTGTACGGGCTTTGGCTGTTTTTCCCCTTAGGAACGGCCAAAAGGGGCTGCGTGGCGGGCGAGGAGCGGTCGAAAAGTCGCTTATTCCGTCCTGCGGGGATGGATTTTTGCGCCGCCGCCCCCGGGGGAAAGCCCTGCCGCGGCCGGGGAAAAGTGCTGCCGCTTTTCCCCAAAAGCGCTGCATCTTTCCGAAAAAAGCGGCAGGGCTTTTTGGGGAAAGCACAGAGGTTTTGTTATCTTTGCGCGGAAAGAAACCAATCAATCCCCCTGCGCCATGAAACGTATCCCTTCCCCCCTTCTTCTCTTTTCCTGCCTCTTCTGTCTTTTTGCCGCGGCCGGCTGCTCCGGCGACGAGCCGCAACCCTCCTCCCCCGGCGGCGGAGGCGAAGAAACTTCTTCCGAAGCCGTCGACCTGGGGCTGAGCGTCCGCTGGGCCGCATGCAACCTCGGGGCTACTGCGCCGCACGAGGCGGGTGGCCTCTACGGATGGGCCGACCCCACGGGGCAGGCCGTGACCGACCAGGTGCACGATGAAGCGCACAACTGGACTTCGCCCCTCTACGGCGGCACAGACCCCATGCCCGACATCTGCCGCACCATTTATGATTTGCCCCACGTCCGCCTGGGCGGCTGCTGGCGCCTGCCCTCCGAGGCCGAGGCGCGCGAGCTGGTGGACCGCTGCATCTGGCGCGAAGGGACGCGGCAGGGCGTGAAGGGTTATACAGTGACGGGCCCCAGCGGCCGCAGCATTTTCCTCCCCCTGGCGGGCATGAGGCTGGGCGAGAAGTACTACATGCAGGGCGATCGCGGCTACTACTGGACGGGCACGCGGCAGCCGGGCGCGACGGGCGCCGTATCGCTCTGGGTGGGCGTAGGGCACAGTGGGGCCATCGGCAATGACTATCGCTTCCAAGGTTGCTCCATCCGCCCCGTCCTCGGCACGGATTCCACGACTTTCACCTACGACTCGCCGCTCGACACCGTAGACCGCCGCGTGGACATGGGCGTGCTTTCCGATTCCGGCAGGCCCCTCTATTGGGCCTCTGGCGACCTCGTCGTGCGCCGTTTTGCCCGCGCTTACATCGCCCACGAACCTACTTTCGTCCCCGAGCACCCCATCTTCGAGGACGGCGCGCTGGAGTGGAATCTTTTCTCCTGGGGCGATGCCACGGGGCGCATCAAGTACTACTCCCCGGAGTGGTACAGCTTGGACGTCAGTTCCCTGCCGGACGAGATAAGCGGCGATGCGCGCTACGACATTGCCCGCGCCCAACTGGGCGGAGGCTGGCGCCTGCCGACGGAGTCGGAGTGGAAGCGGCTGTTTGAAAACTGCACCATCGACTGCGACCGCCGCCTGCGCTATTATCGCACGTGGCTCACCAGCAAGACGACCGGCAATACGATTTGTTTCTATATGTCGGGGGTAATTGGTTTTATCAGTCCGGAGCATGGATTTTACAGCGAAGGAGCCGGGGAATATCTCAGCGGGACGAAGAACCGGACTGCCAATTTCTTTTTCAATATGGTAGGTGAAGATATCGCACACTCAGATACTATCATGTATTCTTCTATCAATTGGTCTTCCATGGGCATGTTCTTTGTCCGGCCGGTGACGGAGTAATCACCAAGGCTCGCGGGTATATTGCAAAGAAAGCTTCAGGCCAATTCCATGCGGCTTGAAGCTTTCTTTTGTCGTCTCTTATAAATTTTGGATTTATAGGGGAGCGGTTTTGTTGACATACCATTCAGCAAATGGTTTTCCAACGGGGTCGCCCAAGACTGTGACTTGGCTTAATCGATCTATGAATGGACGTGCATCGAGTTCTATTTGGCAGAAAGTATCTTTTTCTTCCGAGTTATCGGGAATGAATTCTACCAGCATAAGGCATAACCCCGTAGGCCAAGGGACAGTTTGCTTGGTTAAATGCAGGAAAGCATGCCCGTCGTCTTTTGGGAAGTAGTGTCCGATTACTGTGCTGTTAGGGGCTTCGTAGCAATTGGAGTAACGCCCGAAATGGGCTTCCCCTATGTATCCCCAGTTGTAAGCTGCATCTCCGACGTAGAAGCGTGCGGTAAATCCGCAATTGAAGTCGAAGTTTTCATTTTTTGGCCTGATTCCGATGTAAACATCAAAGTCAATTCCATTTCCGCACCAGCCGTCTAATATTAGTTCTATCTTCCCTTCGGAAGAATCTGGGCCTTGGGCATGTGAATTGGAAGGCGCAAATACCAAAAGACCCGCAAGGGCGAACAGGGTAAGAAACAATCTTTTCATAAAGCCAATAGGGTTTTAAAAGTGAAACATAGGATAGTTGCCCGTAAATATAGGAGATCGCGGTGGAAAAGCAAAATGATTTTATAAAAAAGCGGCTTTTTATTGTTTAAAAAGCATGGCTGTGTTTTCGGAAGAGCCTTACGGCTGCGACGGAAAAGGTGCAGCGGTTTTCGGGAAAAGCGCAGGCACTTTTTCCGAAAAGCGGCAGGGCTTTTTCCCGCGCGCGGCAGGGGAAGGGCGGGGGAGCGGTGGCGGGGAAGGTCAGTCGCTGAGCAGTTTGCGGCTGAGATAGCGTATGGGATACCAGACGGCGAGGAAGCCTACGGCCAGGACGGTGAAGAAGACGAGCACGATGTCCTGCCACTCTACGCTGACGGGGTAGGCGTCGACCACGAAGATGCCCTCGTCGCCGCCCGCGCCGAGGCTGACAAGCCCGAACTCCTGCTGCAGGAAGCAGAGGAGGAGGCCCAGCGCGATGCCGGCCACGGCCCCGATGAGCGAAATGAGGCGCCCCTCGAAGAGGAAGATGCGGCGGATGAGCCGGTTGTCGGCGCCGAGGTTGCGCAGCGTCTGCGTGTCTTTTTGCTTGTCGATGATGAGCATCGAGAGCGAACCGATGACGTTGAAGCAGGCGATGAGCAGGATAAAGGTGAGGAATATGTAGGAAATGAGTTTTTCTATCTCCATGATGCGGAAAACCTCGGCCTGCTGTTCGTAGCGGCCGAGGACGAGGTAGCGGCTGCCGAGGCGTTCCTGCAGGCGGGGCTTCAGCTCGTCGGCTGCCGCGGTGCCGCCTCTGATCTTGAGTTCTATGGCGCTCACCGTGTGGGGGCCGTAGTCGAGGATGCGGCGCACGAAGGAGATGGACGTCAGTGCGTAGTGGGAGTCGTATTTGCTCTGGTTGAGCGCGAAGACGATGCCGGGGCTGAGCAGCATCTCGCGGCGCAGGGCGGAAGAAGGGTTGGCCGGGTCGACCTCCGCGCCGCGTACGGGGAGGTAGACTTCGAGCGGTTCGTTGCGGATGACGGCAATTCCCAGCCGGGCGGCGAGGTCGATTCCGAGGATGGCGTAGTCGAATAGGGAGTCGCGCAGGGCGAAGTAGCCGTTGCCGTAGAGGACGCTGTCGATGGCGGCCAGGCGGCGGAAGTTGTCGTCCACGCCTTTCAGCGTGGCCGTGGCCTGTTTGTCGTCGAAGACGAGGAGCGCCTGCTCTTCGAGGCTCTCGGTGTAGGTTTCGACCTCGGGCATCGTGCGCAGCGGGGCGAGCTCCGGGGCGGAAGCGTCGAAGGTTTTGCCGTCGGCGGCGGTGATTTTCAGGTCGGGGTCGAAGGAAGTGAAGATGCCCGCTATCATTTCCTGGAATCCGTTGAAGACGGAGAGTGTGCAGACGAGGGCCATCGTGGCGAAGGCCACCCCGCAGACGGAGAGGCCCGATATGAGATTGATGGCGCTGTGGCTCTTCTTGGAGAAAAGGTAGCGGCGGGCTATGTAGAAAGGGAAGTTCATCGGCGGGGTTCCGTACGGCGCCCGGCGGCGGGGCTACTTGAGAAGTTGGTCGATGTGCTCGATGTAGTCCAGCGAATCGTCGACGAAGAAGCGCAACTCCGGTATGATGCGGAGCTGGTGCCGCACGCGGTTTCCGAGCTCGTAGCGCACGGATTTCTGGTTGGCGTTGATGTTTTCGCAGAGTTCCTGCGCCCGCTCGGAGGGGAAGATGCTGAGGTAGGCGCGGGCCACGCTGAGGTCGGGGCTGATGCGCACGGTGCTTACGGAGACGAGCACGCCTTTTCCCCAGGCTTGTGTCTGGCGCATGAAGATTTCGCTCAGTTCTTTCTGCAGGAGGCGGGCTATCTTGTTCTGTCGGGTGGTTTCCATTTTTCGGGTGTGTTTTAGGGGAAAACGTGGGGAAGGGCCGTATTATTGTATGCCGGGGCCGGGGTTTTCGGGTTTTTTGCAGATGAGGGTGAGCCCGTCGCGCAGGGGGAGTATGACTTTCTCCACGCGCGGGTCGGCGGCCACGTGGTCGTTGAAGCGGCGTATGCCGCAGGTCTGGGCGTCGCGGCTGTAGGCGGGGTCGGTGACGTGGCCGTCCCAGAGCGTGTTGTCGGCAAGGAGGAATCCGCCGGGCCGCAGGCGGGGGAGGCAAAGTTCGTAGTATTCGACGTAGTGGCGCTTGTCGGCGTCGATGAAGGCCATGTCGAAGGTCTCGCCCAGTGCAGGGAGGAGGCTGAAGACATCGCCGAAGTGGAGGCGTATGTGGCGCCCCAGGGGTGAGTTTTCGATGCGGGGGCGGGTGAAGTCTTCCAGCTCGTCGTTGATTTCGAAGGTGTGGAGCAGGGCGTCGGGGCGGTCGAATCCTTCGGCCAGGCACAGGGCGGAGTAGCCGCTGAAGGTGCCGATCTCCAGGACGCGGCGGGGGCGCACCATGCGGACGAGCATCTTCAGGATGCGGCCCTGCAGGTGTCCGGAGGCCATGCGGCCGTGGAGGAGGCGGATGTTCGTATCGCGGTAGAGGCGGTGGAGGTAGTCTCCTTCCGGGTCGCTGTGGGAGAGGATGTATTCTTCTAAGGATTCGTCCATCGTGTTGCGGGGGTCGGTGCCGGGGGATGCGGCGGTTTCGGGGAAAAGCGGCGGGGCTTTTGCCGGAAAGCGGCAGCACTTTTGCCGGAAAGTGCAAGGGCTTCCGGGCGGAAGTGCTGCCGCCGGGTGCGGCTTGCCGCGCCTACCGGGCGGTGAAGGTGGGCAGGAGGTAGTCTTTCGCGCTGTTGAGGATGTCGCCCACGCGGTTGAGTTCGAGGAAGGTGGTGCCGCCCCCTTCGCCGTAACTGCCGCTGAGGTAGGCCACCCGGTCTGCCTCCGTGATCTTGTGGTCGCGCATGAGCATGTGGAGCGCGGCGAAGAAGTAGGCGCGGGCGTTGCTCTTTTCTTCCTGGTAGAGCGGTATTACGCCGTAGGAGAGGGCCAGCAGGCGCATGGTCTTCTCGCGGTAGCAGATGGCGAGCACGGGGTATTTGGCGTGGAACGCCGCCACGTGGCGCGCCGTGCGCCCGGTGTAGGAGTCGGTGAGTATGGCGCGGATGCTCATGCGCTGGGTGGCTTTCACGGCCTGCTTGGCCAGGAATTCGGTGATGTCTTCCTCGCCGGAGAGGGGGATGCGCACGTTGTTCTCGTCGGGGCAGGTGCGCTCCACTTCGCGGGCCACGGTGGCCATCGTGCGCACTGCCTCCACGGGATACTTGCCGTAGGCCGTCTCGCCGCTGAGCATGATGGCGTCGGCGTGGCAGTAGATGGCGTTGGCGATGTCCGTTACCTCGGCGCGCGTGGGGCGCGGGTTCTGTATCATGGAGTGCAGCATCTGCGTGGCCACGATGGCGGGCTTCTTGCGCAGGATGCAGCGGTTGATGAGTTTCTGCTGTATGCCGGGGATCTGCTCGATGGGCACTTCGATGCCCAGGTCGCCGCGGGCCACCATCACTCCGTAGGCGGCGTCGAGGATTTCGTCTATGTTGTCCACGCCTTCCTGGTTCTCGATTTTGGCAATGATCTTGATGTCGCTGTGGTTCTCGTCGAGGATTTCCTGCACGGCCAGCACGTCCTGCTTGTTGCGCACGAAGGAATGGGCTATGAAGTCTATGTCTTCTTCGATGGCGAGGAGGATGTTTTGCCGGTCCTTCTCGGTGATTGCCGGAAGGTTGATGCGCGTCCCGGGGACGTTGACGCTCTTGCGGCTGCCGAGCTCCCCGTCGTTTTCGGCGCGGAGCAGGAGTCGGCCTTCTTCGCGGCCGATGACGCTGAAGTCGAGCAGGCCGTCGTCGAAGAGTATGTGCGCCCCTTCGGCCACGTCGTCCGCCATGTCAGGATAGGTGACGCAGATGCGGTCGTGCGTGGTGGCTTCGCCCGGCGCCCCGACGAGGGTGACTTCCTCGCCCGTGCGGTAGGCGATGGGCGCGCCGCCGGCGCAGGCCGTGGTGCGTACCTCGGGGCCTTTCGTGTCGATGAGTATGGCTATCTGGTTGGAGACGGCCCGCACGTTGCGGATTATCTTCTTGAGTCCTTCGGGAGTGGCGTGGGCTGTGTTCATCCGCACTACGTTCATCCCCGCTTCGTGGAGCTGCTTGAGGAATTCCACCTCGCAGCGCTCGTCGGAGATGGAGGCCACTATTTTCGTTCGCTTGTTGTTCATGTTGGGAGAAGTTGTGTTTATTTTGTGGAAAGCGGCAGCGCTTCTGCGGAAAAGCGCTGCCGCTTTTTCCGGAAAGTGCCGCATGAATTGCCGGGAAGTGCCGCCTATTTTTGCAGCCGTGCCCTGAGGGCTTCGATGCCGAGGCGGTAGGAATCCAGCCCGAAGCCGCAGATCACGCCGCAGCAGGCGGGGGAAATCATCGAAACGCGGCGGAAAGCCTCGCGCGTATGCACGTTGGAGATGTGTATCTCCACCACCGGGGCGGGAATGGCCTTGATGGCGTCGTGCAAGGCGACGGACGTGTGCGTGTAAGCGCCTGCGTTGAAGACGATACCGTCGCACCGGTATCCGGCTTCCTGCAGGTGGTCTATCAGAACCCCTTCGCTGTTGCTCTGCGCGTACTCCAGTTCTACGTCCGGATAGGCCGCGCGGAGCCGCCCGAGCAGGGTCTCCATCGAGTCTTGCCCGTAGATTTCCGGTTCGCGCCGCCCCAGGAGGTTGAGGTTCGGGCCGTTCAAAATCAAAATTCTCATGTGAAAAACCTAATTTTGCGGGCGCAAAGATACACAAAATCGGAGGAATGCCGATGTCCGCACCGCTGAAAAAAGAAGAAACCGCCCGTCTCGTGGCGGAATACCGCCGCTATCTCACCCTTTCGCGCTCCCTCGCGAAGAATACGGTGGAGGCCTATCTGTCCGATCTGGACAAGCTCCTGGCCTTCCTGCTGCTCGAAGGCGTCTCGCCCCTCGAGGCTTCGCGGCAGAAGCTGGAGGAGTTTCTGGCCGGGCTGCACGACATCGGCATCGGGGCGCGCTCGCAGTGCCGCATCATCAGCGGCACGAAGTCCTTTTACCGCTTCCTGCTCCTCTCCGGCCGCATAGCGGACGACCCTACGGAGCTCATACCCGTCCCCCGCCTGGGGCGCCACTTGCCGGAGGTGCTCACCGTGGAAGAGATAGACCGCATGGCCGCCGCCATAGACCGCTCCGCGCCTTTCGGCCAGCGCAACCGCGCCATGCTCGAAACGCTCTACGGCTGCGGCCTGCGCGTCACGGAGCTCTGCACCCTGCGGCTGAGCGATTATTTCCCCCAGGAGCAGTACGTCCGCGTCGAAGGCAAGGGGCGCAAGCAGCGCCTCGTCCCCATTTCGCCCGCCGCCATGCGGGAGATAGGGCTCTATCTGCCGGAGCGCCTGGAGCAGGGCGCCAAGCCGGGCGAGGAAGACTTCCTCTTCCTCTCCCGCCGCGGGGCGCATCTCTCGCGCATCATGGTCTTCCGTTTGATCAAAGAGTGGGCCGCCCTGGCCGGAATCGCCAAGACCGTCAGCCCCCACACGCTGCGCCATTCCTTTGCCACCCACCTGCTCGAAGGCGGCGCCAACCTGCGCGCCATCCAGATGATGCTGGGCCACGAGAGCATCGACACCACCGAAATCTACGCCCACCTCGACCGCGAGCAGCTCCGCGCCGAGATTATCGAGCACCACCCCCGCAACATCCGCCACCCCTTCGGCCGCTGACTGCCGTGTGCTGCTCTCCTCCAGCCGCCGCCCTCCGCCCCGCCGGGGGAAGCCCTGCGCCGCCTTGCGGAAAAAGCGGCAGGGCTTTCTGCGAAAACATGCAGGGCTTTCCGGGAAAAGTGCCTGCACTTTTTGCCGCTGGCGCTGCCGCTTTTTTTGCCCCGGCACGGGGGAATGGACTTGTATATTAAGGATTGAATAATCAACAGGAAAGGCTGGTCGATGCTTACGGGGCATGGCCTGCCTTTCCTGCATCGGGCTTTCCGGACCGTCACTCTGTCACCGGACGGACAAGTCCCATGGAAATAGTCTCATAGTATAAGCGAATGTCCGGCATTCTGAATAGCTCGCCAGTCACGAGGTTCTGGTAGAGATAGGGATTCAGGTGCGCGGTTGTCGCATGCGTGCTGCAGAAAAATTCAGACTCCACCTCACGGAAAACAGGAGGGATCGCCGTCTCCATACCATAAGCCTGTGAGTCGTAGAAACAAAGCACGTTGCCATTTATCTTACTGGTGAGCCAGACGCAGAAACGGCCTCTCACGGAGTCATAGGTCAACTCGCAATTGTCGAGCAACCGCCGCCACTCATTCTCAGTGGGTAGCCGCCAGTTCCCGCCCAATTGGGCGCGGGCGATGTCGTAACGCACATCGCCGCTGATGTTCTCCGGCAGGCTGCTGACCCGTTGGAGTTCCCATTCTTGGGAAAGAAACAGTTCCTTTCCCGTGGCGTCGCCCCAGCAGAAGAGATCCCACTCCAGGGCTTCTTCGCTGAAGATGCGGTGCTCGGGGACGAAAGTGGGCTCGTGGGCAATGTACGACCTTGCATATCGGCGGACAACGAGGTTGCCCGAGGCCCAATAGAGGGGCTTGCCGGAGCCGGAAAGCACGCCCATGTCGACGCGGCGGTCTACGGTGTCGAGCGGGGAGTCGTAGGTGAAAGTCGTGGAGTCCGTACCGAAAACGGGGCGGACGGAGCAGCCTTGGTAGCGGTAGTCGCTGCTGATTTGCCCGCCCGTGCTGCCGCCCACGTGCAGGGATACGGCGCCCGTGGCGCCCGGCTGCCGCGTGCCGGTCCAATAGTAGCCGCGCCGGCCCTGTTCGTAGGGCTCCGCGCCGACTCTCATGCCCGCCATGGGGAGGAAAATACTGCGGCCGTTGGGGCCCGTCACCGTATATCCCTTCACGCCCTGCCGCGTCCCTTCGCGCCAGACGCAGCGTTCCACCAGCTCTTGCGCCTCGGCTTCGGAGGGCAGGCGCCAGCAATCGCCGAGCTGCATGTGGGGCAAGTCGTAGACGGTGCGGCAGATGTCGGGCATGGGGTCTGCGCCGCCGTAGAGGGGAGAGGTCCAATTGTAGGCTTCATCGTGCACCTGGTCGGTCACGGCCTGCCCCGTGGGGTCGGCCCAGCCGTAGAGCCCCCCGGCTTCGTGCGGCGCGGAGGCCCCCATGTTGCACGCGGCCCAGCGGACGCTCAGCCCCAGGTCGACGGCTTCGGCCGCCGCCCCGCCGCCTGCGCCCGCACTTTCCCCGCCCCCGCCGCCGGGAGCGGACGGCTGCGGCTCGTCGCCGGAACAGGCGGGGAGGCACGCGAGACAAAAAAGGGCGGATAAAAGACGGATGGGACGAAGGGCTTTTTTCATGGCTGCATGGGGGATTAGGGGGTTAACGTTGCGCCAAAGATACATTTCCCGCGGCACTCTTCCAAAAAAGCGGCAGGGCTTTTTCCGAAAACATGCAGCGCTTTTCGGAAAAACATGCAGCACTTTTTCCGGAAAGTGCTTGCGCTTTTTTTGCTGCGGGCAAGGCTTTTTGGGTGCAAAACACTATCTTTGCCTCCCGATATGAAGTACCGCGTCACAGCTCCCCGGCGGCTCGAAGGCACGATGTGCCTGCCGGCTTCGAAAAGCATCAGCAACCGCGCCCTCATCCTGCAGGCCCTGGCCGGGGGAGAGAGCACGCAGCTCTACAACCTCTCTGCCTGCGACGACACGGCGGTCATGGTCTACGCCATGGAACACCCGCAGGACCTGACCATCGACATCAAGGCGGCGGGCACGGCCATGCGCTTCCTGACGGCTTATTATGCGGTGACGCCCGGCACGCGCCTACTGACCGGCACGGAGCGGATGCGTCGCCGCCCCATCGGACTGCTGGTCGACGCGCTCCGGAGCCTCGGGGCCGACATCGAATACCGCGGCAGCGAGGGCTTCCCCCCCCTGCTCGTCCGCGGGCGGAAGCTTGCGGGAAAGTCGCTCTCGCTGCCGGGCGGGGTGAGCTCGCAGTACGTCTCGGCGCTGTTGATGGTGGCCCCTCTTCTGCCCGAGGGGCTGGAGTTGCGGCTCGAAGGTACAGTGGTCTCGCGGCCTTACATAGACCTCACGCTCGCCATGATGCGCAGCTTCGGCGCGCGCGCCGGGTGGGCCGGCGGGGAAAGTTGCGTGCTGCGCGTGGAACCGACGGGCTACTGGCCGGTGGAATACACCGTGGAGGGCGACTGGAGCGCGGCCTCCTATGCCTACGAGATGCTGGCCCTCGCCCCGGAGGGCGGCAGCCTTTTCCTGCCCCACCTCTACCGCGACAGCCTCCAGGGCGACAGTTGCGTGGCTTCGCTCTTCGCCCCGCTGGGCGTAGGCACGGCGTATGAGGCGGGCGGCGTAAGGCTCGTGCGCACCGCGCCACAGCTGAAGGGGGGGGAAACCTATGAGGCCGACCTGCTCCGCTGCCCGGACTTGGCGCAGACGATGGTCGTGACCTGCGCGCTGCGGGGCGTCCCCTTCCGGTTCGGCGGGCTGCAAAGCCTGAAAATCAAGGAGACGGACCGCATCTTCGCCCTGCGCCAGGAGATGAAGAAGCTGGGCTTCAGCCTCGGCGAGGCCGAGGAAGAGGGGCGCGGCACGGTGCTCTTCTGGCCCGCGGGCCAGGACACCCCGGGCGGCGCGCCGCAGGGCGTGCCGGCGGCCCCCATAGCCACCTACGACGACCACCGCATGGCCATGGCCTTTGCCCCGGCGGCGCTGGCAGCGGGGGCGGTGGAAATAGAAGACCCGGGCGTGGTCAGCAAGTCGTTTCCCACGTATTGGGACGTCTTGCGCCGTGCCTCGTTTACGATAGACAACGCATAAAGTAAGTTTTTTCATTAGAGAATAAATTGGTTGTGCCGTGTGCCGCAGCGATGCGCCGCACGGCTTTTTCTTTTCCCCCTGCCGGGGTACGGGAAAAGCCCTGCAACTTGCGGTCAGAAGTTGCAGGGCTTTTTCGGAAAAGATGCAGCGTTTTTCCCCGAAAGCGGCAGGGCTTTTCCCCGCCCGCCGCGGCGGGCGGCTTCCCCCGCGGCGCGCCGCGGGGGAGGGGGCGGCTCAGGACTTCGCCTCCCCGGTAAGGAGACGGGCCCGCTGGAGCGCCAGATTGATGTGGCTGCAGATGTTCTCCTTGCCGAGCAGGGCGTAGAAACCGCTCCGTTCCAGCACGGCGTGTACTTTTTCGTTTACGCCGGAGAGGATGATGGTGATGCCCTCCTTCTGGCTCATCAGGCAGAGGTTGGTCAGGTTGTGCAGCCCGGTGGAGTCGATGAAGGGCACCCGCCGCATACGGATGATGCGCACCCGCGGGCGATCGCCCATGAGGGCCATCTGTTCCTCAAAGCGATTGGCGATCCCGAAGAAGTACGGTCCGTTGATCTCGTAGACCTCCACGCCGTCGGGCACGGCGAGATGCTCCTCGTGGAGCAGCGCGTCGGTGTCTTCGGCCGGGTCGATTTCGTCGGTAATTACGTGGATGTCCGTCGTTTCCGCCACACGGCGCATGAAGAGGAGGCAGGCGATGACGAGGCCCACCTCTATGGCAATCGTCAGGTCGAACAGCACGGTGAGGAAAAAGGTGATGAGCAATACGGCCACGTCGCTCTTCGGATTCTTAAGGAGCAGGCGGAACGTGCGCCATTCGCTCATGTTGTAGGCCACCACCGCCAGCACGCCTGCCAGGCAGGCCATGGGAATGAGGCTCGTCAGGCTGCCCAGGCAGAGGAGGATGAGCAGCAAGACGACGGCATGCACGAGGCCGGCCACAGGAGTGCGGCCGCCGTTGTTGATGTTCGTCATCGTCCGGGCGATTGCCCCCGTGGCGGGTATTCCGCCGAAGAGGGGAGTTATGAGATTGGCCACGCCCTGTGCCATCAACTCCTGGTTCGAATTGTGTTTGTCGCCGATCATTCCGTCGGCTACGGTGGCGGAAAGCAGCGATTCGATGGCGCCCAGGACGGCTATCGTCAGCGCCGCAGGCAGCAGGCCCTGCACCATTTCCCAACTCATCGGGGGGATTTCGGCCTCGGGCAGGGAGGGGTTGATGACAAAGCGGTCGCCGATGGTCTCGATGCTTTGCACCCCGGCGTATTCCCGCAGCAGCCAGGCGGCCACGGTGGCGGCCACGATGGCCAGCAGCGAGCCCGGAATCCGGCGGGAGAGCCGCGGGGCGAGGGCTATGATGAGGATGCTTCCCACGGCGATGCAGGCCGACCAGGGGTCCCACGTGGGGAGGGCGCGGAAGTAGGCGGCCCATTTGCCCAGGAAGTCGGCGGGGACATCGGCCGGCTGCAGGCCGAGGAGGTCTTTGACCTGCGTGGTGAAGATGGTGACGGCTATGCCGCTGGTAAAACCTACGATGATCGGGTAAGGAATGTACTTGATAATCGTGCCCAACTTGAAGAGCCCGAGCATAATCAGCAGCGCGCCGGCCAAAAGGGTGGCCACGATCAGGCCGTTCTGGCCGTACTGCTGGATGATGCCGTAGACGATTACGATGAAAGCCCCCGTGGGGCCGCCGATCTGCACCTTGCTCCCGCCCAGGAGGGAGACGAGGAATCCGGCCACGATGGCCGTGGTGATGCCCACTTCGGGCGAGACTCCGGAGGCAATGCCGAAGGCTATGGCCAGCGGGAGGGCCACAATGCCCACAATGACGCCCGCCAGCAGGTCGGAGAGGAAGGTCTTTCGGTCGTAGTGACGAAGGGTTTGGAGTAGTTTCGGTCGGAATTCGAATGCGTTCATGTGCAGTGTTTGTATGAAACGGACGAGGGGCATGCCGGGAAGTCATGCCCCTTTTCCGGAAAAGTTGCGGGGGAAAGGGGAAAAAGCGGCAGCGCTTTCCGCAAAGCGCGCTGCCGCTTTTCCGCAGGAGCCTTTAGTCTATGAAGCGCACCTTCTGCGCGTCGCGGGGCTTGGCCGCGGGGCTCTCGTCGGGATAGCCCACGCCGATGGCGTAGAGCAGCTCGTAGCCGGCCGGGAGGCCGAGGCGTTTGAGGTAGTCGGCTGCCGCTTCGGACTTCATGAAGCCTATGGGGCCGCCCAGGCAGCAGGTGCCCAGCCCGAGGGACTGCGCGGCGATCACCATGTTGCCGCCCAGCAGCCCGCAGTCGATCTGCCCGCTTCCGTCCTTGGGGGAGGCGATGAAGATGACGGCCGGCGCGTTGCGGAACATGTTCTTGAAGTTTTTGTCTTCCTTGGCGCGCGGGTTTTGCTCAAGGTAGAGGGCGGTGATGCCTTCGATGTAGGCGGGATCGGTCACGACGCGCACCTGCCAAGGCTGCTTGTTGAGCCCGTTCGGGGCGTTGATGCCGCACTCCACGATGGTCTCCAGCAGCTCGCGCGGCACGGGCTGCGCCTTGTATTGCCGGATACTGCGGCGCGCCATGATGGTGCGCACCACTTCGTTGTCCGCCGCGGCGCTCTGCGCCCCGGCGGGTGCTGCCCCGGCCACCAGCAGGAGGCCGCCCAGCAGCAGGGGGAGGAGGGTCTTCTTCTTCATAGGGTTTAGTTTCGGTTGGCGCGCTTGCGTTCGTTTTCGTCGAGGATTACCTTGCGCAGGCGCATATGCTTGGGGGTTATTTCCACGTATTCGTCTTCTTTTATGTATTCCAGCGCCTCTTCGAGCGAGAAGATGACGGGCGGCACGAGACGGGCCTTGTCGTCGGAGCCGGAAGCGCGCATGTTGGTGAGTTTTTTCGACTTCGTTACGTTCACAACCAGGTCGTTTTCCTTGCAGTGTTCTCCCACTACCTGCCCGGCGTACACCTCCTCTTGCGGATAGATGAAGAACTTTCCGCGGTCCTGCAGCTTGTCGATGGCATAGGCGAAGCTCGTTCCGCTCTCCATGGCTACCATCGAGCCGTTTGTGCGGCGTTGGATGTCGCCTTTGTACGGCTGGTATTCCTTGAAGCGGTGCGCCATGATGGCTTCGCCCTGCGAGGCTGTCAGGACGTTGTTGCGCAGTCCGATGATTCCGCGGGAGGGGATGAGGAATTCCAGGTTCACGCGGTCGCCCACGGTCTCCATGCCGGTCAGTTCTCCCTTGCGTCTTGTCACCATATCGATAATCTTGCTGGAGAATTCCTCGGGCACATTGACGGTCAGCTCTTCCACCGGCTCGCACTTGGTGCCGCCGATTTCCTTGATGATGACCTGCGGTTGGCCCACTTGGAGCTCATATCCTTCGCGCCGCATGGTCTCGATCAGCACGGAGAGGTGCAGCACGCCGCGGCCGAATACGAGCCATTTCCCGTCTTCCTCGCTCTTTTTGACGCGAAGTGCCAGGTTTTTCTCCAATTCACGGTCTAATCTGTCCTGAATATGCCGGGAAGTGACGAATTTCCCGTCCTGTCCGTAAAAAGGAGAGTCGTTTATGGTGAAAAGCATGCTCATTGTGGGCTCGTCCACTGCGATTGGCGGCAAAGGCTCCGGGGTTTCGTAGTCGCAGACTGTATCTCCTATCTCAAACTGCTCCAGTCCTACCAGCGCGCAGATGTCGCCTGAGGAAACGGACTCGGTCTTTTTGCGGCCCATGCCCTCGAAGACGTGGAGTTCCTTGATCTTCGACTTGACTTCGCTGCGGTCGCGCTTGACGAGCGTCACGTTCATTCCCTCGCGCAGCGTGCCGCGGTGCACGCGGCCTATGGCGATCCGGCCGGTGTAGCTGGAGTAGTCGAGGGAAGTGATGAGCATTTGGGGCGTGCCTTCGAGCTGTTGGGGCGCGGGTATGTGTTCGACGATGGCGTCCAGCAGGGGGAGTATGTTGTCGGTGGGCTGTTTCCAGTCGGTGCTCATCCACCCGTTCTTGGCCGAGCCGTAGATGACGGGGAAGTCGAGCTGCTCTTCGGTGGCGTTGAGGCTGAACATCAGGTCGAAGACCATCTCGTAGACTTCCTCGGGCCTGCAGTTTGGCTTGTCTACCTTATTGACTACGACCAGGGGTTTGAGGCCGATTTCCAGAGCCTTCTGCAGGACGAAGCGCGTCTGCGGCATCGGGCCTTCGAAAGCGTCGACCAGGAGGATGCAACCGTCGGCCATGTTCAGGACGCGTTCTACCTCGCCGCCGAAATCGCTGTGCCCCGGCGTGTCGATGATGTTGATCTTTGTCCCTTTGTAGGTGATGGAGACGTTCTTCGACAGGATGGTTATGCCGCGTTCCCGCTCCAGATCGTTGTTGTCCAGTATGAGTTCTCCTTTGTTCTGGTTCTCCCTGAAGAGGTTTCCTGCAAGGAGCATTTTGTCCACCAGCGTGGTTTTGCCATGATCTACGTGTGCTATGATAGCGATGTTCCTGATGTTTTGCATAAAGTCATAGAGTCTGTTCTGCGAAGGGCCGTGGGCCGATCCGGGCGCAAAGGTACGCAAAAAACTTTGGTTTGCAGGGCTTCGGGCGAAAAGTTGCGGCGCGGTGGCGGAAAAGATGCGGCACTTTTTGGGAAAAGCGGCAGCGGTTTTGCGGAAAAGTTGCAGGGCTTTTCGGCGGAAGCGGCGGGGCCGGTTGCGTGAAAGCCCGCCCTGCCGGGGTGTCGGGGGCAGGGCGGGCTTTCGGGTTTGGGAGTGCGCGGGCGGGTCAGGGCACGATGATTTTGCGTGCCGAGCCGTCGGAGTAGCGCACGATGTTGAGGCCTTTCCGGGGGCTGTCGTAGGCCCGTCCGTCCAGACTGTAGTATCCGGTGATTTCGGGTTCTTCGGCTCCGGGGAGTTCCACCCGGCCGGTGCCCGTGGCGCCTGCGGCGGTCGTGAAGCGTTGCTCTTCGCCGTAGACGGTGGCGGCTGCCGTGCGGGCAAAGGCGCGGAAGATGTATTCCGTGCCGGGCTGCAGGCCTTCGATGGTGGCCTGCATCACTTGTCCTTCGGCCGGTACGGTCCCGGTTCCCGGTGCTGTGGCCGGCAGGGCTGCGGTGCGCCGCGGCTCGGAGGCGGGGGAGGCTGCCGGGCGGTATTCGAAGCCCTGTTCCTCGATTTCGTCCGTGCCGGCCAGCACGTAGCCGCGCACGGCGGCCGACGTGGGGGTGACGCTTCCGGCGGGATACGTATGCACGGTGGGCTCGAAGTAGCTGAAGTCGCTCGGGTCGAACGTAACCCAGTCTCCGTAGTGGTACGTGCCTGCGGCCGATTTGTAGAAGGCGCGCACGTTGTAGTACGAGGTGGGCTGGAGATTGCGGATGTAGCCTTCCAGGCGGCCGCCGTAGATGGCCCCGTAACCCTCGCTCGAAGGCAGGGATTCGGGCGCATCGTATTTGCGCCACTGGAAGCCCACGCCCGTCTCTTCCTCGGCGATGTTCGTGGAAGCGGCCACTACGGAGCACGTTTCCGACACGCCTTTCGGCTGCAGGGTGGTCAGCTCGAGGGCGGAAGTGGTAAAGGTGGCGGTCGCTGTCTCCGTACTTCCTTCCGCGGTCGTCACCGTGTAGCTGACCGTGTAGCGCGTCTGCGGCTCAAGCCCTGCCAGGGAGAGGGAGTCGCCCGCATGGTCGGTGCCCTCTATGGTGAACCACTCTTCGCCCAAAGTGGCCTCCGAGAGGGTCTTTTCTCCCTTGCAGACGACCGAAGTGGGGCCGGTCTGCAGGATGGAAATGCGGGGGGAAACGCTCTTTGTCGCATATTTGTATTCGCCGCCGTAGTAGGTCTTTCCGTCGTACACGGCATAGGGCGTGAAGGTGTATTGCCTGCCGGGCACGAGATTGTCGAAGCGTATTCCGTCTTCTTCTATAGGGTAATTGGTGGAGTTGAATACAACTCCTTTCCGGCCGGGCTGCATCGTTTCGTCGGAAGAGGCCAGCACGTCGTCGAAAGCGATGTGGCATTGGCCCGTCTCCGCCCCGTAGAGGCTGACGGAGAGGTACTCGGTTTTCAGCTCGGTGCTGTAGGTGTACTCCTTTCCGTTGACGGTATAGTACACAACCACTTCGTGCCACGTCTCCGGCTCAAGCCCTTCGATGCGGTAGAGGCTGTCGCCCTCTGCGGCTTCGGCTGCCTTGCTGTCGAAGGTCACTTGCTCTATCCTCACGTCCATGCCCTCCGGGCAGTGGTTGGCGACGGAGAAAACGATGGCTGCCAGGTAGCGTTTTACGAGCGAGACTTCCGGTCCGAACTCAATCACCCGGCCGTCCCATTCGTCTTGTATGGCCTCTGCCTCCGAGGGCAGGGCGTAGGCGACGGCATCGGCCGGCACATAGCCCATGAAGCGGTAGTGCGACGGCGCGCCCATGAAGTACAATTCCTCCAATGCGGCGCAGCCGTTCAGGAAGTTGGCGCCTATTATGGTGAGATCGCCTTCCACAACCAGTTTGCGCAGCGAGGGGCATTCCGCAAAAGCGAGGCCGTCGACAGAACCCACGGAAGCGGGGATATGGACTTCCTCTACCGAGGTGCATCCGGCGAAGGCATAAGATTGTATGTAGGTGCTGTCCGGTATCTGGAGCGTGCGCACCAATTCGTTATTTACGTAGAGGTCTGCGCCGGGAGACAAGGGGTTGGCGCTTTCGGAGGCAAACGTTGCGGAGCACCACCCTGCCAGATCTTCTATGTGCACCTCCTCGAGCTGCGTGCACCCGCTGAAGGCTTCCGTACCGAATGTCCTCAAATTGGGGAAATCGTGGGGGCGGACCGTGACGGAGCGAAGGCTCGTGTTGTTTTTGCAGAAGCCTGTAGGGATATTCCTCACGCTCTCCCCGATGATCATCTGCTCCACGGCCGACCCTTCGCCAAAGGGGCTACGGTTGAAGTGCGTGTGGGAGAACTCGGCGGAGTACGCGTTATAATATACGGTCTTCAGCCCCGTGCAGCCGGCGAAGAGGTTTTGGTCCAATTCCTCCACCTCTTCCCCTATGGTGACTTCCTCCAAGTTCGTCAAGCCGTGGAACGGGCCATACTGTTCGCTTGCGTCGTAGTCCAAAGTCCGCCCGATATATACTCTTTTCAGTGCCGGGCAGCTGTGGAACAGGCCTTCCATCATCTCCTCGCTGCCGGAGAGATTCTCGGGCAGGGGGAGGGGAAAGTAGGAATCCTCTATCACTACTTCCTCCAGCCGCGGGCATCCGTCCGCGAAAGGGTTGCTCCACATGGTGGTTACGCTTCCGGGAATGTTGATGTACCTTGCGCTGCAGCCGTAGAGGGCATAGCCCGTCAGTCTTATCAGGCCGTCCGGCAAGATAATGGAGTCCACTTCCGGGCAACCGGCGAAGGCATAAGCCCCGACGGCCTCTACGGGATACGTCTTTCCGCCATACTCCACTTCGGCGGGCACTACCACTGTGCCCCGGTAGGGGCTGGAGTATGTCCCGTCGCCATTGTCTTTCATGTAAGTCACCTCCACGGCTTTCCGGCTCGTGCTGGTCCAGCCGTAGTAGATGCCGCCGCGTTCGAATATGTATCCCGCCGCCGTCTGGCAAAGGGAGAGCAGCGACAGGAGCAGGAATACGGATTTTTTCTTCATTTCTTCGTCTCGTTTTTAGTGTATTCGGTAGGGAGATTTCCGGTAAATCGCTCACCTGCTTCCCCTCCGCCCTTGGGGTAGAGGGGGGAATCTCCGGCGCAAAGTAAAACATTTTTCTCCGAAAATGAAAACGTATGCCGTAGGAAATGCCGCTTCCCCCCTCCGCTCCGGGCGGAAAGTGGCAGCGCTTTCGGGAAAAAGATGCGGCACTTTTCGGGAAAAGCGGCAGGACTTTTTGGAAAAAGCGGCAGCGCTTTTGCCGGGGCGGGCTCTTTTTTTATTAACTTTGCCCGCACGTTAACCGAAAACCGAAGACAAGACCGATGAAAATCATGCGACTTTTTTCTGCGGCCGTGCTGGCCGCCCTGCTCGGCGCGCTGCCCCTAGGCGCACAGAAGCCTGCCACGCTGGAGCTGGAGCAGGTAGTAAACGGAAGTTTGATCCATACCCAATACGCCCCTTCGCCTGTCTGGCTGGCCGACGGGGAGAGCTATTCGCGCGTGGAGACTGCGGAAGACGGAGGAGTGGAAGTGGTTTCCTACAAAGCGGCCGACGAAGCGCGCCAAGTGCTCATACCTTCCTCCCTTTTGCGCTACCCGGAGAGCGGAAAGCCCCTGCCCGTGCGCAGTTTGGTCTGGAGCAACGACAACAAGAAGGTGCTCATCTACAATAACACCCGCCGCGTCTGGCGATATGACACGCGCGGAGACTACTGGCTGCTCGACCTCTCGACCGGCGCGCTGCGCCAGTTGGGCAAAGGCCTGCCCGAAAGCTCGCTGATGTTTGCCAAATTCTCCCCCGACGGGCAGCGCGTGGCCTACGTCAGCCGCAACAATATCTACATCGAGCCCGCCACCGCCGCCGAAGCCGCTCCCCGGCAGTTGACGCCCGACGGGTGCGACTACATCGTCAACGGCACCTTCGACTGGGTCTACGAAGAAGAATTCTCCTGCCGCGACGGCTTCCGCTTCAGCCCCGACAGCCGCTTTATCGCATACTGGCAGAGCGACACGCGCGGGACGGGCGTCTTCGACATAATAAATAATGTGGATTCCATCTATCCCACCCTGCTCCACTTCCCTTACCCCAAGGCCGGCACCACGAATTCGGCCGTCCGCGTGGGATACATGCCCGTCGAGGGCGGCGAGACGCACTGGGTGGACCTGCCCGGCGACGCACGCAACATGTACATCCCCCGCATGGAATTCATCCCGGGCAGCAACGAGCTCTTCATCCAGCAGATGAACCGCGAGCAAAACACCAACTATGTCTGGACCGTCTCCCTCGCCGACGGCAAGGCGCGCAACATCTTTACCGAAAAAGACGCCGCCTGGCTCGAAACGAACGACCAGATTCTCTGGCTCGATGATGCGCAGTCCTTCACTTGGATGAGCGAACGCAGCGGATTCCGCCATCTTTACCGCGTCAGCCGCGACGGAAAAGAAATCAGCCCCATCACTTCCGGCAATTTCGACCTCATCCAGATCGTCGGCGCCGACCTGAAAAAGCAAATCCTCTACTTCATTGCCTCGCCCGACAATGCTACGCAGCGCTATCTCTACAGCGCTTCCCTCAAGAAGGGGCGCAGCGGCTGCGAGCGGCTCAGCCCCGAGGGGCAGGTGGGGCAGCACTCCTACCAGATGTCGCCTACGGGAAAGTGGGCCGTGCACAGCTTCAGCAACGCACAGATGCCGCCCGTGGCCGAAATCCTCTCCTTCCCCGGGCATAAGGTGGTGCGCACGCTGGTGACCAACGAGCGCGCCCGCGCCGAATATGCAGCCCTCGGCCTGCGTCCCAAGCAGTTCCTCAAGGTAAAGAGCGACACTCTCCAGCTCGATGCCTGGATGATTCTCCCGGCCGACTTCGACTCTACGAAAAAGTACCCGATGATTGTCGACGTCTACGGCGAGCCTGCCAACTCCACGGTGCAGGATGTCTGGGGCGGGGGCGACCTTTGGCACCAATACCTTGCGCAGCTGGGATATGTCGTAGTGAGCATCGACAACCGCGGCGCGGCGGCTCCCCGCGGACGCGCCTGGCGCAAGTGCATCTACGGCGAGGTCGGCACGCTGGCCAGCCGCGACCAGGCAAACGGGGTGCTCGACTTGCTGGCGCGCTTCCCGTGGCTCGACCCGTACCGCGTGGGAATTACCGGATGGAGCGGCGGGGGCAGCCAGACGCTCAACTGCATGTTCCGCTACCCGCAGGTCTTCTCCACCGGCATTGCCGTGGCTTTCGTCTCCGACCAGCGGCTTTACGACACCGTCTACCAGGAACGCTACATGAACACGCCGCAAAACAATCCCGAGGGCTACCGCAAAGGCTCGCCCATTAGCTATGTCGAGGGACTCGAGGGCAACCTGCTGCTCATCCACGGCACGGGCGACGACAATGTGCACTACCAGAGCTGCGAAATGCTGGTCAACGAGCTGGTGAAACACGGTAAGATTTTCTCCCAGATCTCCTACCCCATGCGTTCGCACTCCATCAACGAACGGCCGGGAACGTCGCTCCACCTGCGCAAGACCATGGCCGACTATTGGAAAAAGAACCTCTGACAATCCCCATTTTCTCCATAACCATTCAATTTTTTTCCATAAGATTCAATTTTAAGTAGTTCGGCCGCCCTCCGCAGCGATTGCGCAGGGCGGCTTTTCCTTGTGCCCCTTTTCCCGTGCGCGGCAGGGCTTTCTCCGAAAACATGCAGGGCTTTTTCCGAAAAGATGCAGCGCTTTTTCCCAAAACATGCAGCACTTCTTCTGAAAAGATGCAGCGCTTTTTTCGCCGGGGGCTACTTGCCTGCCGGGTCGGCGGCGGGGGACTTGCCCACGATGCGCTCGGCCGTTCCCCCGGCGTCGAAGTAGTTGCGCCGCGCGGCGTCGTAGAAGACCGGGCCGCCGTAGGCCACTTCCAGCGATTCGAACTGCGGCTCGACGACGAAGCGGCCGTCTTTTCCGACGAAGCCATGCTTCCGGCCCTCGATCCGCACGGGGGCGATGTCGCCGAGGAAGGGGTCGGCCCGCTCAAACTGCGGCTCGATGGCCCATTTCCCCTTGCGGTCTACGTATCCCCACAGCTTCCCGTCGGCCGTGGCGGCGGCCAAATCGCCGGAGACGAAGGGGGAAGCCTCTGCAAATTGCGGT
>CALUJL010000030.1 GCA_944320955.1 uncultured Bacteroidaceae bacterium | reverse complement strand
ACTCACCCGTGCGCCGGTCGCCATCAGCTTTAGCAAGCTAAAGCCATGCTGCCCCTCGACTTGCATGTGTTAAGCCTGTAGCTAGCGTTCATCCTGAGCCAGGATCAAACTCTCCATTGTATGAATTGTCTTTTATGTCTTGACCGTACCTTACATAATGCAAGGCACAGGGCCCGGATTATCACTTACAGTATATCCCCCGCTCATAAACAAGCAGGGGACGCGCTGCTTCTTTCCTCATGTAAATTTTCTCATTGTGCGAATCGCTTCCGGGGCTTGCCAGGGGGCTTACCTCTCGAAAGCGGGTGCAAAGATAGGGGGGATTTCACGGACCGGCAAGCAATAACGGGACTTTTTTGAAGAAAAAACGGGGGAAATTCGGAAAACGGCTCTACTCACCTATTATATATAAAGCGAAATGCTACATCCGCGCTCCGGATTTTGCGGAAAAGGGAGGGCGGGGAGAAAAAAGCACCGGGGCCGTGCACGGAAATGCACGGCCCCGGATTTCGGTATGGGAGCAGGCCCGGGGAAAGGCGCTGCCTCCGTTTGCATCATTCAACAATTACCTTCGCTTTACGTCCGTCGGCAGCCTGTACCACATAGATGCCCGGCTGGAGCTGCTGGTCCTTGCGGTAAGCAATGCCGGAGGGGATGTTGTAGACGGTATAGTCGTCTGCGCCTTCCACTACGATGTATCCGTTCTGCGTGTAGACTACGAGGTCGTTGCCATTGGCTCCGTCGATACCAACTTCTTCGATGCCCGTATTCAAGCGTTGCAAGAGGTAGAGTTTGAAGTTGTCGGCCGAGAACCAGTTGCAGACACCGAGCGAGTCACGGCGCACGCCGATGGTCATGTCTGCACCGTCGTTGGTGATCAGAATGTTATCAATGGTGTACAGGTCGTAAGCATCGTTATCTACATCCAATACCGTATCAATCCGATCAATCTCCGTAGTAGGCAGGCCGTCCTCGCCAGTCACATAAACAGTGTCGTAGCGCATGGTGTCGCCCGTAAGTACAGGGTTCGAATAGATGGGTTCTACATAATCACGGCCTTCGGAAGTCGACACATAGAACTTGGAGGCACCGTTTGCCAACGCGTTCTGAATGTCGTGAGCCATTACCGTGGCACGATAGTAACCTGCGGGCAGGCCTTTGAGTGTCTGGTAGTAGTTGAAGTTAAGCGTAGAGGGAGTACCACCCCATGCTTCCATCTTCACATTTCCGCTCGGGATAACACCGTGATTTGCCTTATCTACCGAAGTCCAGAATGCACCGTTACCATTGTTGGTATAGCCTTCCCAGCCGTTCGGGCGTATGGAAGTTGTCCCGCTCGTACCGCCAGCATCGGTCAAATCTTCAATGTCCGGGTTGGTCATCCAGAAGGTCACATCTTTCGATCCGTCGGGCAGTTCGATGCCTGCGGCCGTCAGCATCAAGCGGTGCATGAGGATACCCAATGCAGAGGTGTGCTGGGCGATGTGGTCCTGGTCGGCAATCATAGCGTTAATCACGTTGGTCACTTCGATCTGGATGGCAGCCAAAGTGTCGGCATAGTATCCTTCCACTTCGAACTCAACCAAGATCTTGTCGTATGCCTTACCGAAGCCCAAGAGGTCGGTCACGTTGGTAGCAGCCTGCTCGCAAGCCATCGGGTTTTCCGTAACAGCGGTATTCTGTGCGGTGAGCACCTGATCCATGACAGCCTTGACTTCTTCCACTGCAGTCGAGCTGTATTCGTAAGAAGCCACATACGCGTCGGCATACTCCTTGAATGCGGCAGCCTGCGTCTTGATGAGCCCGAAGAGCTCGACGGTGGTGCCTTCGGCAGCGATGGTCTGGTCGCACAAGCCTTGGAACTGGATAATGGTGGCCAGCAGTTCGTCGGAAGTGACGGTTTCCTGCATAGCTACAATCGGGTCGTAGAGGTCGGTGCGGAATGCGGCCATGTCGTCGATGGCGGTTTCAGCAGAGTCGAGCACGGCGGTGAAGGTTTCGAATGCGGCGTTGGCAGCCTCCGTGGTGGAGATGTCGGCAGCCTTCAGGGTCTCCATGCCGGCCTTCAGGTATTCCTTCTGTACGGCGAGGAACTCACGGGTCAAGAGGGTGTCGCCATTAGCCAAGAGCACATCGCGCATCTGCTCGTTGATGGAGCCATCGCCTGCGCCGTAGTACGTCAACTTACAGCCGGTGAAGCAGAACCAACCGTCGGGCCAAGAAGTCGAGGGGTTGGAGTGCATACCCAAGCGGAGGTAGCCGTCTTCGCCTACGAATACGGAGTCTACATAGAGCGTATCCCAATGTGACGGATCGGTATCCCATCCTGTTGCACCAAATTGAGTATATTTGGTGGGAAGGAGCGACTCTTTCTCATCATACGTAGAATAGGCATAAGCACGCTGATCAAGCACGGTGTTATTCATCGTAAACAAGCAAGAGAACGAATAATAACCGGCAGGCAGATTCGTGAACTCCTGATATACATCCATGTGGGCGCAATCGTTGGAGTTAGCCGTCCAGTTGTTCCACCAGTTACGGCCACCGAGATAGTTCAGACGGAAGTCGCCGACACCGGCAGAGCCGTCAGCCTTGGTATTCACAATAGTCCACCCTTCGGATGAACCATCATTCTGTACCGTGTAGTCTCCGCCCTCCTTCGTGAATTCAGGAGAAGCAATCACGAACGTAGCATCCAGACCTTCAGCCGGAACCTCCACGCTCAGGCGGTAGTTGCGGATAGCGATTTCGAACATATCGGCAAGCGAATCCAAGTCGGCAGCATAATAGAGCGACCCGTCTTCGGCCGTACCGCCATTGAGAGCACCCTCCACCACCTGATAGGCAGCGTCCAACTCATCCTTTCCGGGATAGCCTTGGGAAGCCCAGTCGTTGTACTCGGCAGCCAGCTCACCCAAGCGTTGCTCGGCAGCATAACCAGCCTGTACCTCAACAAGCCATTGATTCAACTGGCTCACATTGGCTTCTACTTCTTCCATCGTAGAACCATATTCTATGGCATCCAAGTCATCGGCCTTGTAGAGGATATCATTACCACCGCTATACGTGGGCATATAAGAATAGAGCTGATTATAAATATCAGCAGCCCAAGCCCTATAAGCAGTAATATCCAGAACGCCTTCGTAGGTCAATTTAAAGTCACCCCAAATACTCCACAGGCCGCCATACGAATTGGCGACACCGCGGATACCGATACGGAGTTTGCCGTCTTCGCCGACATACACGTCGTCCATCGATACCTTGTAGAAATCCGTGTTGTCGTACATCCAGCGTGCGCCTTCCATACCGTCGGCATAACCGTTCAACTGGTTTACCTGACATACAGCAGAATCCGCCGTATAAAGGCTGGGAAGTTCCCCGCTCTTGTCTTGGGTAGCCGTAGAGATGAAGAACTCAGAAGGACATACGCCCTTATTTCCCTGTTTGTAGGCAGCACCGCCATCGTTTCCGCCCGGGCGATAGAAACCTTTCGCCGTCAAGCTGTAAATGCCGGGAGGCAGACTGTCGATGTCCTGATAGAGATACAAACTGTTGTGATCTTCCTGATAAGCTTCACACAAATCCCACGCAGTGTTTGCGCCACCGCTTTCGAGCACCCAGCCAAATCCCCCAGGAAGAGGCCGACTTCCAGCATAGTAGTCGCCATCGGGCTTAAATGCCCCATTCACGATGTACGAGGACATGTCCGTCCCGGGCTCGGGAGTAGCCACGTCCTGCGCCGTGGCGGGAACCGCCACGCCAAGCAGCCCCGCGCAAAGCGGAACTGCCGCAGATAGAATAAACTTTCTCATGGTGATAAAATTAAACATGTTAGTATTAGTTATGTCATTTACTTACTTTTGCAACGTAAACACAGTATTCAGTTTGTCATCAGGTCTCCTTTCGCCCCGGCAGCGCGACCGCCTAAACGTTCCTCTTCCCGGAGGGATACGAGGAGGGGGATTCCTTCAAGTGGCTCACAAATATAATCATAAATTTTACCCCCCCCCCGCAAATTTAGGATATTTAACTACATTTTCTGCATCCGCCGCGTTACGCCGGAAACGCGGCCTGCCGCTTTCCGGAAAAAGCGGCTGAGGAATCGGGAAAAAGCGGCAGGGGAAACCCGCCCCGGAGGATGCACTCTCCGAAAGCGGGGGAGCATGGGGTCAGTAGGGAATACGGAAATAGTCAAGCAGTTCCTTGTAACGGTCTTGCGCGGCGAGGCAAGTATCGAGTAAATAACCGTTGGTAGAGCCCCAATGGGCCAAGCCCCGGTAATAAAACATTTTCAACTCTTCGGTAATAATGAAAGGCACCAGCCCTGCGGCGAGGCATTCCTTGAAGAGGATCAAGCGGCCCACACGGCCGTTGCCGTCCTGAAAGGGGTGAATACGCTCGAAGCGGACGTGAAAGTCGAGAAGGTCGGCCAGCGAGGGACGAGGGCAGGCATTGTAGGCGGCAAGGAGCCCGGCCATCCGCTCATGCACCTGGCCGGGAGGACAGGTGGCGCAGCCTCCGACTTCGTTGGGCAAGCGCTTGTACGCCCCCACGGCAAACCAGTCTTTCCGGCTATCGGAGGTGGAGGCTTTCAGCATGGCATGGAGACGGCAGACGAAAGCTTCGGTGAGGCGACGAGTGGCATTCTCAATGATATGGTCGATGCAACGGAAGTGATTGGCCGTCTCCACTATGTCGTCCACGCGGAGCACGCCACCAGAGAGGCCAACGGTATTGGTCTCAAAGATATAGCGGGTCTCGTCGTGGGTGAGGCGGCTACCCTCGATGCGGTTGGAATTATAGGTAAGGTCGATCTGAGTGCGGTGGTATATACCGCCCCGCAACTCCATGCGCTTTTCCTCGCGCAACCTGCGGAGCAAGGGGGAAATCCCAGCTGCCCCGGCTTTCTTGTGCGGGGGCAACGGAGCGGCGGACGGAATGTTCCAAGTCTTCCCCGTAAGGAATGCGCCTTCGATTTTTCCCTTCGCACAGTAATTGCGGACTGTGCGCTCCGATATGCCGTACTTCGCGGCGTACTGAGAGACTGAAATGTAGTCCATAAGCCTATGTCATGCAACGACAAAGATAACGATTTTGCCGGTACCGGCAAAATCGTTGCCGGATTTATCCCGATCCTACTGCCGCAGCGGGCGGAGCCCGGCCGGAGAAACGGGCAATTCCCGAGGCAGGCGGCGGAAAAATCCGGGGTATATATATAAAAGGTAGGAAAAGATGGTGTATCTTTGCGGAAAAGATAACGCCAGACGATACAGATATGGTTTTAATCGAACGCATCAAGTTGCAACACGTGCGGAACATACCTTCAATGGAAATCCCACTGAGTGCCACCGAAAGGAAACATCTGATAATAACGGGCCCCAACGGCTCGGGAAAGACCACGCTGATCAACGACCTTAAAGCTTTCTTCCGGCAAATGGGCAAAGATGTCGCGGATTTCTACAAATATGCGCTAAAGGAGAGCTCCGCGGCACGCTATGAAGAAATTTTCGACGCGCCAAAAGGGAAGACGTACCGAAACGTCATTGAGGAGAGAAGGCTTCAACTGCAGGAAAAAGCCAATGCGGCTGTCTGCCTGACCGATGCGGAACGCTTCTATCCGGAATACCTGCGCGGGGACTTCATCATCTGCAGTTTCGACGCCCACCGCAAAGTGGACTTCATCGAACCGAAAGGTCCTGTCAAAATCGAAGTGCAGAATACACTGGAGGAAAATGTGGGGCGCTTCTTCGTGCAAATGCTGGTCAACTTCCGCGCCAGACGCTCGTTTGCCAACGATGAAGGCAACCAGGAACTGGTAAAGCGCATCAACGACTGGTTCCAACGGTTTGAAAAGGCGCTGTCCGTCTTATTAGGCCATGACCGGTTCAGGCTGGTGTTCGATTCCGTGGACTTCAACTTCACCATAGAAGAAGAGGGGAAAGAGCCTTACCACTTCAGCCAACTCTCGGACGGCTATTCGGCCCTGCTCTCCATCGTATCCGAACTGATGCTCCGCATGGGGTGGGAAGATCCGCTCCCGGCCTACGACAAGCCCGGAATCGTACTGATAGACGAAGTGGAGAATCACCTGCACGTGGAACTACAAAGAAAGGTGTTGCCGTTCCTTACGGAATTCTTTCCGAACATCCAGTTTATCGTCACGACCCACTCGCCATTCGTCATCACGTCGGTCAAGAACAGCGTGCTCTTCGACATGGGCAAACGAATTTACTACAACGACCTCAACTTGAGCGACTATTCTTATGCCAGCGTCATCGAAGACTACTATGGAGTCAGCAGCTATTCCGACACGCTCATTGAGATGGTCCGGGAATTGAAAAGGACGCTCGACCAACCCCAACTAAGTGAAGACGAAAAACGGCACGTAAAGGAAATCTATGACTCGGTAAGCCGTCTGCCCGAAAGACAAATCGTCTCGCCCGAACTGCGCGTGAGAGTAAATGACCTGATTCTGAAAAACATCTCCAAGCTCCATGGTATATTTTGAGAAAACAGCCGAAGCCCCGGCTTCCTTGGCCCGGGAAAAGCGGAAAGGAGAAAACGGCTCTTACCGGGAAGAGGACGTCATAAGCCTGCTGGACAAGGATTTCTGCGGGAAATGTTATATCTGCGAGACAAAACGCCCCACAGGAATCAACATTGAGCACTTCATCCCGCATCGCAATAATATAGACTTGATGTTCGACTGGAAGAATTTATTTCTATCCTGCCCTCACTGCAACAACGCCAAAGAGATGCTGACACGTAAGCAGGACTGCACAGACGGATTCTTGAACTGCACCGTAGCCGAGGACCGAGTGGACGAATGTATCAGCTACCGCATAGAGGTGGACTCCCGAATGATTTCCACAGTCCGGATAGCAACTGCCGAAGAATCGACGGAAAGCACCCGAACCCGCCGAATCAGGAACACCGTAGACTTGCTGAATGAAGTATATAACGGCACCACGCCCATCAAAACCCTCGAAGCCAGAAATATACGCACCCTTCTATTGGACGAAATGGAGAAGTTCCAACACTTGCTAAAAGACTATAAGACAACTTCCGGCAAAGCACACGAAGAGACATCGGAAAAATTGAAGGAAGCTCTACGGAAGAACACCCCTTATACGGCTTTCAAACGCTGGAAAATAAAGGATTGCTCCATTGAGTTCTGAGCAACACAAGGAATTTGCACAAACAACCCACACAAACAGACAGGAGGCAGACCACACATGAAACACTCTTCACACTTCTCCACGCTGCGGGGGCTGCGGCGGACGGCGCTGGCGGGCCTGACGGCCCTGCTGGCCGCGGCGTGCTCGAGCGTGGCCCTGACGGGGAGGAAGCAGCTGCTGCTCGTGAGCGACAGCGAAGTGCTGAGCCTGAGCCAGCAGAACTATTCGGAATACATGAGCACGGCCAAGCGGTCGACCGACGCGGCGGGGACGCAGCTGGTGCAGACCGTGGGGCGGCGCATCGCCTCGGCCGTGGAGACCTACCTGCGGCAGAACGGCATGGGCGACGAGGTGAAGAACTACGCCTGGGAATTCAACCTCGTGGCAGACCCGACGCCGAACGCCTTCTGCATGCCGGGCGGCAAAATCGTGGTCTACGAGGGCATCCTGCCCTACACGCGCGACGCGGAGGGGCTGGCCGTCGTGCTGGGGCACGAGGTGGCGCACGCCGTGGCGCGGCACTCGGCTGAGCAAATCAGCCGGCAACTGCTGCTCAACTACGGGGGCCAGGCGCTCTCGAAGGTGATGGCCTCGAAGTCGACGGGCTCGCAGGCGCTGGCGCAACAGGTGTTCGGCCTGGGGGCGAAATACGGCGTGACCCTCCCCTACTCGCGGCAGAACGAGAGCGAGGCGGACCGCATAGGCCTCATCTTCTCGGCCATGGCGGGCTACAACCCGGAGGCTGCCATCCCCTTCTGGCAACGCATGGCAGCCGGAGGCAGCAGCTCGACACCGGAATTCATGAGCACGCACCCTTCGGACGAGACGCGCATCGAGAACCTGCGGAAGCTGATGCCCGAAGCCCTGCGCTACTACCGGGGCGGGGGGACGGCCGCGGGGAGCGGGACGGCAGTGCGAACCGGAACCGTGGGCGGGGTACGGACGGGCGGAACGCGCGTCTTCACGCCCGAGGAGCTGAACGGAGGCCGCTAAAAGAGGGGGCACGACCCACGCATACAACAACAAAACCCATATTTCCCTAACAACAAGAACCGAAAAAACACACTTCCGACCATGAATGCACAATACATCCGCCGCATCGAAATCACCCATCTCTGGGGCGAGCACGACATCAGCTGGGACCTGCGCCCGGACGTGAACATCCTGAGCGGTGCCAACGGCATCGGGAAGAGCACCATCCTGAACCTGCTGACGGCCCTGCTGCGGAACGCGCAGAAGGGAACATTCCACTCGCAACTGACGGGGGCCACGGTGCGCCTCTTCTTCGAGCCTGCGGAAGCGGACTCGATACGCTTCGACGTAATACGCTCCATCGACCGGCCCCTGCTGCCGGGCGAGGCGCTGGGGAAACTCTCGGACCAGAACGTGAAGACGGAGCTGGACTGGCAGCTCTACCAACTGCAACGCCGCTACCTGGACTACCAGGTGAACGTGAGCAACCGCATCATCGACTACCTGCAGGACACGACTCCCGAGGCACGGGAGAAGGCACTGGAGGCGGGACGGCCCAGGAGGACTTTCCAGGACACGATAGACCGCCTGTTCCGGGAGACGGGCAAGCGGCTCGACCGGGGACACAACGAGATAGCCTTCCTGCTGCCGAGCGGGAAGCGGCTGACGCCCTACCAGCTGTCGTCGGGGGAGAAGCAGATACTGGTGATCCTGCTGACGGTATTGATCCAGGACGGGCAGGCCTGCACGCTGCTGATGGACGAACCGGAAATCAGCCTGCACGTGGAATGGCAGCAACAGCTGATAGCCTGCATCCGGCAACTCAACCCGCACGCGCAAATCATCCTGGCCACGCACTCGCCGGCGGTCATCATGGACGGCTGGCTGGACGCCGTGACGGAGGTGAGCGACATAACCCGCACGGGCAACCCCTCTACCCCGGCCGAGCCATGAAACGCCTGCGGGAAAACCTGACCTCGCGCTACTGGGAAGCGGCCCAGCGCCTGCAGCCCCGGCAGGCGCGGCGCAAGATAGTGGCCTACGTGGAGAGCTACGAGGACATCGCTTTCTGGCGGCACATACTGGGCCGGCTGGAAGACGAGACACGCTACTTCCAAATCATGCTGCCGGACGCCCGGGCCCTGGCCAAGGGGAAACGGCAGGCGCTGATGAGCGCCCTGCGGGACGTGGCACTGGGGCGGAACATCATAGCCTGCGTGGACAGCGACTACGACTACCTCCTGCAACGCGCCACACACAACTCGCGCCAACTGAACGGCAACCCCTACTTCTTCCAGACGTATGCCTACGCCATAGAAAACTACCACTGCTATGCCCCGGCCCTGCACGAGGCCTGCACGGCAGCCACGCTGAACGATGCGAACCCGGTGGACCTGGAGGCTTTCATGGCCCACTACTCGCGGACCATCTTCCCGCTCTTCCTGTGGAACATCCACTTCTACCGCCAACGGCGGGAGGGCTGCTTCCCGATGGGTGAATTCAACCAGACAGTCCGGCTGGAGCACTTCGACCCTTTTGCCCCGCCCTCGGAAGACCGCGCGGAAGCCACCCCGCACCGGGGGCAACGCCCCCCGCGCCACCGCCCCACCGTACCGCCGAAGGAGACGCTGCGCCTGCCCCGCCTGCGCCACCGGGTGGAACGCACCCTGCGCCAGCTGGAACGGGAATATCCACAGGAAAGGGGCGCCGTGGCCCGGCTGGAGGGAATCCTGGGCGGACTGGGGGTGAAAGCCGAGGAGACATACCTATATATACAAGGGCACCACCTGCTGGACAACGTGGTGACGCCGCTGCTGACGCCCATCTGCTCACGGCTGCGCAACCAGCGGGAGGAGGAAATACGCCGCCTGGCCCTCAACCGGGAGCACCTGCAAAACGAACTGAGCGCCTACCACAACGCACTCACGCCACTCTCGGAGGCGCTGAAGAAAAATTTCGGTTTCGCCCTGCCCCCGGAACTCCCGCCCTACCTGCGCCTGCTGGGCGACCTGCGGAAACGGCTGGACGAAGAAGAAGAGACGGGGAAAGAAGGCGATAAACCCCAACCGGCCATCAGACCGCAATGAGGCCGCACCGGACTGGCCCTCTAATGACCGATTGAAAATAAGGCAGAAGGATATATCTGAAATCCAGCACGTTAGATATTCTCCTGAATTTTTTCGGCAAAATACTTGCAAAACGCGAAGAGGGGTATTATCTTTGCAACGTAATTCGACTCTTATCCCCTGCGAGCAAGGGGAAGAGAAGAAAGCGAACTTTGACATACTGCACCTTGTTTAACCTAATAACCCTTCGGAACACCGAATACTGTATTTATAAAAACGGGGACCGGTGTTTTACCTATTGCTTAAAATACAGAACAAACATACCTCACATCCATATTTTTTCCGGCTCCCCGTTTTTCATTTCCTGACGGCTTCTCCCGCAGATTTCTTCCGGGAGAAGATTTTTTTGCCCACACACATATCGTGTACTCTCATCCGGCCGACCTGTTCGGACGGACCGCCGACTCTACTCCCCTGCCACGCCCGGCGCGGAAAGGATCCGCCGTGCCCGGAAAGGAAGGAAGGAAAGGAGGAAGCATTCTTCAGAAAAACTCCAATTTATTAACCTTCAAGAAAAACAAAACACCATGATTTACAAAGTAGCAAGACGCAATGTCCCCACCGCTTCGGGACGCGAAGACCGTTATTACGCCGTGGCCGTAGCCGCCGGACGCAGCACGATGGACATGATAGTCGACAAAATCGAGAACCGCTGTACGGTGACGCGGCCGGACATCCTGGCTGTCATCGCAGCCCTCGTGGACGACATCAAGGACCGCCTGCAGAGCGGACAAATCGTAGAACTGGGCGAACTGGGCAACATGCAGCTCACCGTGCACAACCGCGGCGGAGCCGCTTCGGAGGAGGAATGGACGAGCGACTTCATCAAGAAGGCCGCCATCGTGTTCCGCCCCTCGACGCTCCTGAAGCACATAGCCGCCACCACGGCCTTCACCCGCTGGAGCCAAAGCAAGCCGACGGATACGACCGGAAACGACGACTAGTCGGGACAGTAAACGGGCCAAGCCTGCGGTTTCCCTGAGACCGCGGACTTCCATACCACCACTCCGGCCCGCCGAGACCCGGCGGGCCGGTATTTTTTTGAGTAAAATCGAAAAGCCACACACGATGAAGACATTTATGGAACTGCTCTCCCAATTCCTGCGGGCACTGATAGGGGGACGAACGAAGAAGCAACAAGAGGTGCTCGACCAATTCACAAGTTTCGTGGAAGACCGGATGGCCTACCTGATGGAACAGGTAAAGGCTTTCCAAGAAGACTACATACACGTCTCGCGCCGACTGAATGAGGTGTACGACGAGTTGCGCCGGCTGAACGAACGGCTGGCACGGACAACGACCCCGAATGCCGGAGAGAGCGTGCAGCCCCTGCCGGCCTGAAAAAAACGGCGGGCATCCCTTCCCTGTTTCCGGAGTAGGGGTGCCCGCTCTTTTTTGTGCAAAACCGGGCTTCCGTTTCGTACATTTGCACTACCTTTGTAAGCAAATAAAACAAAAACGAATAGCTATGACTTTCACCCACAACCTGCGCACCGCCCTATTGGCCGCCTGCGCCCTGACAGCCCCGCTCCTCCACGGACAAAACACCGACGGGGCGCTCCGAAACGAAATCCAGGAAATCCGCATCGAAACCGACCGGACCTCGCTTCTGCTGGAAGCTCCAGCCAACGGAACGCTGCGCACAATCTACTACGGCAGCCGCCTGGACCCGGCCGAGACTGCACGCACGCTGCGGCAGGCCGGCACGGCGCTGGACGAGACGACCTATCCCGCATTCGGGCAAGAGGCGGGACGGGAAGAGGCCATCAGCATGGTCCACGCCAACGGGGCGCAGACTCTCGACCTGAGGGTAGCGGAGGCAACGCAGGCCTCGGGGCAAGAGGCTACGGTGACGCTGCGCGATGCGGTGTATCCGGTGGAGGTGAAAATCTTCTATAAGGCTTATCCCGAGAGCGACCTCATCGAGACTTGGACGGAAATCAGCCACGAGGAGAAGAAACCGGTGACGCTGCGCCGCTTTGCCTCGGGCTGCCTGCCGATGAGGCGGGGCGATGTCTGGGCGGCCCACCTGCACGGAGCCTGGGGCGACGAGGCGGGACTGACCATGGAGCCGCTGACGGAAGGAATGAAAGTAATCAAAAACCGCAACGGGGTGCGCAACTCGGCCGAAGACCACGCCGAAATGATGTTCGGCCTGGACGGCCGGCCGCAGGAAAACGAGGGGCGCACGATCGGCGTGGCCCTGTGCTGGAGCGGCAACTACGCCCTGCGCGTGGAGACCGGATCGGCACGGATGCACCAGCTGATAGCCGGAATAAACGAAGACAACTCGGAGTACCGCCTGGAGAAGGGCGAGGTGTTCCGCACCCCGGCCCTGGCCCTGACGTACAGCACGGAAGGAATGAGCGGCGTATCGCGCAACTTCCACCGATGGGCACTGCAAGAAGGAAAGATACACGGAGCCGACACGCCGCGCGACGTGCTGCTGAACTCGTGGGAGGGCGTGTACTGCTACATCAAGGAGCCGGAGATGCACACGATGATACGCGACTTTGCCGACCTGGGCGGAGAACTGTTCGTGATGGACGACGGATGGTTTGGCACGGGCAAGTACCAACGGAACAACGACACGGACGCCCTGGGCGACTGGGACCGGGTGGACACCCTGAAACTGCCGCACGGAATACAGGCCCTGGCTGACACGGCCGCACGATACGGGCTGAAATTCGGCCTCTGGATCGAGCCGGAAATGACCAACACGCGCTCCTATCTCTATGAGGAGCATCCGGACTGGATAGTCTGCCCGCCGGAGCGGGAACCGATACCGGGACGGGGACGGACACAGCTCGTGCTGGACCTGTCGAACCCGGAAGTACAGGACTTCGTGGTGGGCGTGGTGGACCACATAGCCGAGCAATACCCGGGCGTTTCCTACATAAAATGGGATGCCAACATGGACCTGCAGCAATACGGTTCGCACTACCTGACGGGCGACCGGCAATCGCATCTCTACATAGACTACCACAGGGGACTGGAGAAGGCGCTGCAACGGATACGCCAGCGGCACCCCGACCTCGTGATGCAGGCCTGCGCCAGCGGCGGAGGACGGGCCAACTATGGGGTGATGCCCTACTTCGACGAATTCTGGACAAGCGACAACACGGACGCGCTGCAGCGCATCTACATACAATGGGGGACCTCGATGTTCTTCCCGCCGCAGGCCATGGCGTGCCACGTGAGCGCTTCGCCCAACCACCAGACGGGGCGCCGTCTGCCGCTGAAGTTCCGCTTCGACGTGGCGATGAGCGGCCGTCTGGGCATGGAGATGCAACCGAAGACTTTCACCCCCGAGGAAAAGGAATATGCCCGCCGCGCCCTGGCCGACTACAAGGAGATACGCCCCCTCGTACAGCAGGGTGAGATCTACCGGCTCATATCGCCTTACGAAGGAAAAGGGGTGGCTTCGCTGATGTATACCAACCGGGAGAAGACACAGGCCGTGGTGTACGTCTACAAGATGGACCACTTTGTCAACCAGACGCTGCCCCTCGTCCGCCTGGAAGGCCTGGACACCGGACGGCGCTACCGCATACGGGAGCTCTCCGTGAGCGGGAAACCCTGCCGGCTGGACGGCCTGGCACTGGGCGGCGGCGCGCTGAAGGACCAGGGTCTGGACATTCCGCTGAACGGGGAATATGCCAGCCGGGTGTTCCTGCTGACTGCCGAATAAAACGACAGAGGAAAGGAAAAGAAGACGGAATTTTTCGCCAAATGGGAGATATTCCGTACTTTTGCCCGAGAAATAGAATGAAGACCTCCCGCAGGAGCGACCTGCGGGAGGCTTAACCTCAAAGACCACAAAACACATGATTCCTAACGAACTGAGTGAGCAGGAACAGATACGCAGAAACAGCCTGGAAGAGTTGCGCCGCATGGGCATCGAGCCTTATCCTGCCGCAAAATACCCGACCAATGCTTTCTCCACGGACATAAAAGCCGAATTCACGGACCCGGAAGACCCTACGGACCACAGCAGCCTGCGACAGGTGTGCATAGCCGGACGCATGATGAGCCGGCGCATCATGGGCAAGGCGTCGTTCGTAGAACTGCAGGACAGCAAAGGACGCATACAGGTCTACGTGACACGCGACGACATCTGCCCGGGCGAGGACAAGGAACTCTACAATACGGTATTCAAGAAGCTACTCGACCTGGGCGATTTTGTCGGGATAAAAGGTTTCGTCTTCCGCACGCAGAAGGGCGAAATCAGCGTCCACGCACAGGAACTGACCTTGCTGTCGAAAAGTATCCGGCCGTTGCCCATCGTGAAATACAAGGACGGCGTGGCTTACGACAAATTCGACGACCCGGAACTGCGCTACCGGCGCCGCTATGTGGACCTGGTGGTAAACGACGGAATAAAAGACATCTTCCTGAAACGTACGAAGGTCTACAACACGATGCGCGACTACTTCAACGCACAGGGATACACGGAGGTGGAGACACCGATTCTGCAGCCGATACCCGGCGGTGCCGCCGCACGCCCGTTCGTCACGCACCACAACGCGCTGGACATACCCCTCTACCTGCGCATTGCCGACGAACTGTATCTGAAACGCCTCATCGTGGGCGGGTTCGAGGGCGTCTACGAATTCTCGAAGAACTTCCGCAACGAGGGCATGGACCGCACGCACAACCCGGAGTTTACGTGCATGGAAATCTACATAGCCTACAAGGACTACAACTGGATGATGCAATTCACTGAAAACATGCTCGAACGCATTTGCCGCGAAGTGAATGGCGGAACGGAAGTAGAAGTAGGCGGACAGACGATCAGCTTCAAGGCCCCGTTCAAGAGAGTGACCATGCGGGAAGCAATCCTGGAGCACACCGGAGTAGACATAGAAGGGATGGATGAAGAAGCGCTGCGCCAGGTATGCCGCGACCTGCACATCGAGACAGACCCGTCGATGGGGAAAGGCAAACTCATCGACGAGATTTTCGGCGAGAAATGCGAGGGGAACTACATACAGCCTACGTTTATCACCGACTACCCCATCGAAATGAGTCCCCTCTGCAAGCGCCACCGCCACAATCCGGAACTGACGGAACGCTTCGAGCTGATGGTGGCCGGAAAGGAGCTGTGCAACGCATATTCGGAACTGAACGACCCGATCGACCAGCTGGAACGTTTCCAGGAACAACTCCGCCTCTCGGAAAAAGGCGACGACGAGGCCATGTTTATCGACCTCGACTTCGTACGCGCCCTTGAGTACGGAATGCCGCCGACCTCGGGCATGGGCATCGGAATGGACCGCCTCGTCATGCTGATGACCGGGCAGACGGCCATACAGGAGGTGCTCTTCTTCCCCCAGATGCGCCCCGAAAAGAAAGCGGCAGCACAAGAAGAAAACCAAGAACCCGTACCGACCGACCAAGAATGAAGCTCCCCGGAAAGATAGCCATCATAGGAAGCGGAAGCTGGGCCACGGCTCTGGCCAAAATGATCACCGACCACGGCGAAGAGATCAACTGGTTCATCTACCGGGACGACCGCATTGCCGACTTCCGGCGGCTGAGCCACAACCCGGCCTACCTGACTTCCGTGAAATTCAACACGGCACGCATCCATTTCAGTTCCGATCTGGACGAAATCGTACAGCGTTCCGATACCCTTATCCTGGGGTTGCCGTCGCCTTATATCCGGCGGACGCTCGAAAAGCTTACCGTCCCACTGACGGACAAGTTCATCGTCTCGGCCGTCAAAGGCATCATTCCGGAAAGCAACCTGCTCGTCACGGAATATCTGAGCCGGCAGTTCGGCGTTCCGGCAGAGAACATGGCCGTCATCAGCGGCCCCTGCCACGCCGAGGAGGTGGCCCTCGAACGGCTCTCCTACCTCACCATCGCCAGCCCGCTGGTGGAACGGGCCTCCATCATCGCACAGAAACTGACCAACCACTACCTCCGCACCACCTCTTCGGACGACCCGGAAGGCATCGAATATGCCGCCGTGCTGAAGAACGTCTACGCCATTGCCGCCGGCATCTGCGGAGGAATGAAATACGGCGACAACTTCAAGGCCGTGCTCGTGGCCAACGCCCTGCAAGAACTGGGCCGTTTCCTCAACGCCGTACAGCGCAACGAGCGGTGCGTGCATGAGTTCGTCTACCTCGGCGACCTGCTCGTCACCTGCTACTCCAACTTCAGCCGAAACCACACGTTCGGCACGATGATCGGACGGGGCTATTCGGTGAAAACGGCGCAGATCGAGATGCAGATGGTGGCCGAAGGGTACTACGGCACCAAGTGCATGTACGAAATCAACCAGCGCTACGGCGTGGAAATGCCCATCCTCCAGGCCGTCTACCGCATCCTCTACGAGCAAGCCTCCCCCGCAGCGGAAATCAGGCAGCTCTGCGACACGTTCCGGTAGGCGCCGATTTTCTCCCACACCCTTTCAGGAATAACACAAAACCAACACAGATAAGTATGAAATCAATCAACCTCCACATCGAAAAGGCCCTCAGTTTCCTTCCCGAAGGAGCCCTTGAGGCCTATGCAGAGCAAACCGAAGCCGCCAACCAGGCCCTCGAACAGGGCACTGCCCCGGGCAATGACTTCCTCGGCTGGCTCCACCTGCCCTCCTCCATCGCCCCCGCCGACCTGGCCCGCCTCAAGGCCACGGCCGAAACGCTGCGCGAGAACTGCGAAGTAGTAGTGGTGGCCGGCATCGGCGGCAGCTACCTCGGCACCCGCGCCGTAGTAGAAGCCCTCAGCCACAGCTTCTCCTGGCTCATGCCTCGCCAGAAGAACAACCCCGTGCTCATCTATGCCGGAAACAACATCAGCGAAGACTACCTCTCCGAGCTGACCGAATACCTCCAAGGCAAGGACTTCGGCGTGATCAACGTATCCAAGTCCGGTACGACCACCGAGACCGCCCTCGCCTTCCGCCTCCTCAAGAAACAGTGCGAAGACCAGCGCGGCAAGGAAATGGCCCGCAAAGTCATCGTAGCCATCACCGACGCCCGCCGCGGCGCAGCCCGCACCACGGCCGACAAGGAAGGCTACGCCAGCTTCGTCATCCCCGACAACGTGGGCGGCCGCTTCTCCGTGCTCACCCCCGTAGGCCTCCTGCCCATCGCCGTGGCCGGGTTCGACATCGAAGCCCTCGTGCAGGGCGCCGTAGCCATGGAGCAGGCCACCGCCGTAGGCACCCCCTTCCGCGAGAACCCCTGCGCCGTCTACGCCGCCGTGCGCAACGCCCTCTACCAGAACGGCAAGAAAATCGAAATCCTCGCCAACTACCACCCCAAACTCCACTACATCGGCGAGTGGTGGAAGCAGCTCTACGGCGAGAGCGAAGGCAAGCAGCACAAAGGCATCTTCCCCGCAGCCGTCGACCTCACCACCGACCTCCACTCCATGGGCCAGTGGATCCAGGACGGCGAGCGCACCATCTTCGAGACCGTGCTCTCCATCGAAGAGCCCAACCGTAGCCTCAGCGTCCCCTCCGACGAGGAGAACCTCGACGGCCTCAACTTCCTCGCCGGCAAGCGCGTGGACGAAGTAAACAAAATGGCCGAACTCGGCACCCAGCTCGCCCACGTGGACGGCGGCGTGCCCAACCTGAAAGTCACCCTGCCGCAGCTCAACGAGTACTACCTCGGCCAGCTCCTCTACTTCTTCGAGCGCGCCTGCGGCATCAGCGGCCTGCTGCTCGGCGTGAATCCCTTCGACCAACCCGGCGTCGAGGCCTACAAGAAAAACATGTTCGCCCTGCTCGACAAGCCCGGCTACGAAGCCGAGTCCGCCGCCCTCCGCGCCCGCTTGCAATAAGCCCGCGGGGCAATAACCGGACTTCCCCACCATCCCCCCGGCAAGCGCCCTGCCCCACCCTTTCGGCAGCGGCCCCGCCGGGGGGATTTTCTTTTGCCCCAACCCGTCCGAAATGCCGCAGCGCTGCGAAACCGGGAAAGCCCATCCTCTCCAATCCCCCCGACAAAAACAAGGAAGTCCCCGACAGAAACGCCGGAGACTTCCCTCACTTTTCCCCTCGTGCAGCAGGGGGTGCTAAATCCGCACCTTGAGCGATTGGTCGCCCACGCTCAGTACATAATTTCCCGCCGGGAGGTCAATCACCTGTCCGCCATAAGCCGGAATCTCCAGTACCATCCGGCCGTTCAAGTCATAGACCCGCACCGTCTCTCCCCCGGCACCGGAGAGGGAAACGCCCCCGGCTTCCGTACGGACCTCCACACTGCCGCCTCTATCGGCCGAGACATTTTCTATTCCGGTGAAGTCCATTTCCTCAATATTCCAGAAGTTCCGCCAAGGGTCTACTTTCTCGTACGCCGCCTTTGTTCCCGTGGGCACGTACAACGTGGCGTACATCAAAACATTATCAGAAAAGCCGGGGTTACATTCTATCGGTGTCAGCATTCTACAATAGATAGTACGAATTGCATCACATTCCTCAAATGCGCCCTCCTCAATCATTTTCACTGTCGAAGATATATCTACACTAACCAAAGAGGTACAACCGTAAAATGCACAATATTCAATCGTTTCTACACCCTCAGGTATCTTTACGGAAACCAAAGATTGATTTCCACAAAATGCCATATACCCTACTGCTTGCAAACCATTTAGAACAGGAGAGTCCACATCATCAAAGGGAGGCCAATGGATTAGTTTCTTAGCCGGAGGCCAACACATAAGAGTTTTTGGGGCTTTTGAATAAAGCACACCACCTAGAGAAAAATAACTTGGATTAGCATTATCCACTACTATGTTTTCCAAACTATAACAATCTGTAAACACACCTCTTCCAATTGAAATAACACTACTTGGGATATATACATTCACCAACTTTTGACAAGCTCTAAACGCCGCATCTCCAATTGTAGTCAGAGTATTGGGAATGTTTATAGAATCTAAAGAAGAACAAGCAGAAAACGCTCCATATTCAATTGTCGTAACACCATCAGGGATTCTCACAAACTCTAATGAATGGCAATCAAAAAAAGCATTTGTTCCTATTTCAGTAACTCCTGAGGGAATAACGACAGAGGCCAACTTCCAGCAACCATAAAACATTTGACTGCTAATTTTAGTGATGCCAGCAATATTCGCAGAAATCAAAGAAGAACAACCGGAAAAAGCATTACTTCCTACCGTTGTAACGCTGGCGGGAATATCTATAGAAGTCAACGAAGAACAGTTGGCAAATGCCATATCTCCAATCGTTGTGATACTACCAGGAATATTTATAGAGGTCAACGACGAACAATTCTGAAATACTCCATTATCAATTGTTGTAACCCCGTAGGGAATGCCTACAGAAGTCAACGAAGAGCAATAAGAAAATAAGGAACTTTCAAGTGAGGTTACACCACTCGGAATATCTATAGAGGTTAAAGAAGCGCATCCACTAAACGCCCCATACCCTATCGTGGTAACACCTTTGGGAATATCTATAGAGGATAAAGAAGCACATCTTTGAAACGCACTATGCCCAATCGTGGTAACACCATCGGGAATCTCAATTGAGGTTAATAAAGAACAATCACCAAACGCACCATCTCCAATTGTCACGACACTATTCGGGATGCCTACTTTTTTCTTTGCCGCAGGACATAATATTAAAACGTCCCCATTCTTTGAATAGACCACACCATCAAGCGAGGAGTAATACGGATTAAGCCCATCTACTACAATATTTTCCAATCTATTGCAACCAGAAAACACATCAAAAGATATCGCATTAACACTCTCAGGAACATACAAAGAGGTCATAGAAGAACAATACCAAAACGCCTGAATCCCAATCCCTGTCACCGTATAAATTTCAGACTGATAAGTAACAGCCGAAGGAATAACTACATCACCACTATAATCGCCATGCTGAAAGAAAGTCACTTCCACAGTCTTATCCCCTTCTGAAAGAATGCGATAATAAAGATCTCCAGACTTAAAAGTAAGAGCCCAAAGCGGTCCAGTCCATATAAATCCCAACAATATACACAGGAATCTTATCAAAAATCCTTTTTTCAAAATTACTGGAACTCTACAAGAAACCGAGATTCCTTTCCAATACAGCTCCTTTCCTTCGCACTTTTTAAACATAACACACAGTATTAGGTTCCGCCTATCGACCTCCCTGCATCAGCGTAAATAAAAAATCCATCAAATTGGGACATAAAAAAAAGCGTGGAGATCCGACTTGTCGCCCGTTCCACGCCTTGAGGCTCTCGCATTGCCCGGTATAGTCGAACGAGCAACGCAGAACCCACGCTGATGAATTTATATAATTTCCCTCCACTCCTCCCATACAAAGGGAGCAGGCTGCGGAGGGATATCTATAAAAACATCCCCTGAGCATCTACCATTGCCCTATTCATGACTATACCTGGAAATTTGCGAGATTTCAAGACGTCAAGAACAAAACGTTAAGTAAACGCTTTTTCAGTATGTCTGACTCCACCCCACCGGCTTCTCTTCGGAGAAACCATCAGCGTGGAAATCCGTTGGCAAATATATAGCTTTCTTTCCATAACCTCAAACAGAAACAAAATTTAGTTACTTCCTTTCTCAGACTATAGGCTATAACACAATTTATGTTCAGAACATACCTCCCTTTCCCCTGCCACCGCCGGGAAAAAGCCCTGCAAGAATCCGGAAAAAGTGCTACCAGTTTTCCGGAACGGAGCTGCCGCCGTATGGAAGTTTTTTCGCACCTTTGCCGGAAAATGTACTGACAATGAAAACTCCCCTACTTCCCCGCCTGCTCCGGGCAGCGTTGCTCTGCGCCGCCGCCCTGCTCCTGAATGTGCCGGCCGAGGCACAAATCCTGTTTGAGAAAGGACAGGAAACCACGGTTTACCTCAGCCCCGAGGAGAAACCCGTGGCGCACACCGCGCTGGAAATACTGGGCCGCGACGTGGCCGCCGTCTTCGGCGGCGCCCGGCTGGTGCAGGCCTCCGAACCGGCAGACGACGTGCAGATCGTGGCCGGCACGGCGGACAACGCCGCCTTCCGCCGCTACGCCGAACAGCAGGGCGCCGACCTCAGCGGCCTCGCGGGCGAGTGGGAAGCATTCCGCATCAGCCGCCCGGGAAAGAAGCAGGTCTTCGTGGCCGGAAGCGACGCACGCGGCTTAGCCTACGGGCTGCTGGAACTGTCGCGCGCGATAGGCGTATCGCCCTGGGAGTGGTGGGCCGACGTGAACCCCAACCCCCTCGGGCGCTTCCGCGTGAAGGACGTGGCCGAAAGCCGCCAGGCCCCCTCGGTGCGCTACCGGGGCATTTTCCTCAACGATGAAGACTGGGGCCTCACCCCCTGGTCCACCCGCAACTTCGAGCCGCAGGCCCAGGCACGTCCGGGCATCGACACCCGACGCTTCCAGGGGCAGGTGGGCGCGCAGACCTACGCCCGCATCTTCGAGCTGCTGCTGCGCCTGCGCGCCAACACGCTCTGGCCGGCGATGCACGAGGTGACGGTGCCCTTCTACCTCGTAGAGGGCAACCGCCAGATGGCCGAGCGCTACGGCATCGTGATGAGCACCTCCCACTGCGAGCCCCTCATGCGCAACTCCGCCACGGAGTGGGACCTGACGGGCGAGGGCGACTATAACTTCCTGACGAACCGCCCCGCCGTCGTCCGCTACTGGGCCGACCGCCTCGCGGAGCTGGGCCGATCGGAAAACATCTTCACCATGGGGATGCGCGGCAAGCACGACGGGCGGATGATCGGCGTAAAGAACACGGAGGAATACAAGGAAGCGCTGGCCGAAGTGCTGCGCGTGCAGGACAGCCTGCTGCGCCGCTACATCAACCCCGACAGCCGCGCCGTCCCCCAGCAGTTCGTGCCCTACAAGGAAGTGCTCGACGTCTACCGCGCCGGGCTCCAGGTGCCGGACTACATCACCCTCGTCTGGCCCGACGACAACTTCGGCTACATCCGCCACTTCCCCGACTCTGCCGAACGGGCCCGCAGCGGCGGCCACGGCGTCTACTACCACACCTCCTACTGGGGCGAGCCCCACGACTTCCTCTGGCTGGGCATCGTGCAACCGGCCCTCATGTACCAGCAGATGCGGCTGGCCTACGAGCGGGGCATACGGCAGATCTGGATTCTGAACGTGGGCGACATCAAACCCTCGGAGTACCTGACGGAACTTTTCCTCGACCTGGCCTGGAACGTCGGCCTCCCCGGCTGCGAGGAAGGCAGCGGGGTGGTCCGCTCCCACCTCGGCCGCTGGCTGGAGCGGACGTTCGGCCCCGAAGCAGGCCGGCAGCTCCTGCCGCTGATGGAGGAGTTCTACCGCCTCAGCCACGTGCGTAAGCCGGAATTCATGGGCAACACGCGGGTCTACGACGGCCGCCACGCCCGCATAGCCGACCTGCCCTGGACCGAAAGCTACATACGGGAGCGGCTCGCGGCCTTCCGCACGCTCTCCGAGGGGGTAGAAGAGATAGCCGCCCGCGTGCCCGAAAACCGGCGCGAGGCCTACTTCGAGATGATCCAGTACCCCGTGCAGGCCTCCGATGCCATGAACCAAAAACTGCTCTACGCCCAACTCGCCCGCCACAGCGCACCCGCCGACAGCGCCGGGCTCTGGCGGCAGTCGGACGCGGCCTACGACCGCATCGTCTCCCTCACGCAGAGGTACAACGCACTGCTCGGCGGAAAATGGGACGGCATCATGAGCTTCCACCCGCGCGACTTGGAGGTCTTCCGCCGCGTGGAGCACCGCGCGGCCTCAACCCCCACAGCCGCCCCCGCCTGCCGCCAACTGCGCGAGGCCTCCGACTATGCCCGCCTCACGGGTAGCGCCAGTCGCATCGACGGGCTGGGGCACGGCGGACGCGCCCTCTGCCTGGCGAAAGGCAGCACGGCGGAATACACCTTCGACACCCCGGCGGGCGACTCCCTGACCCTCGACGTATGCCTCGTGCCGACGCACGCCGTAGAGGGCGGACGACTCCGCTTCCGCATCGCCACGGAAGGGAGCGAGCCGCAAACCTTCGACTGCGAGACCCGCGAATACAGCGAAGAGTGGAAAGCCGGCATCCTGCAGGCACAAACGGTGAAGACCGTCCGCCTGCCCCGCACCGGCAAGGCCACCCGCGTACGCATCACGGCCCTCGACGAGGGAATCGTGCTGGACCAGTTGAAGCTGCGGTAAAGTTATCTACTCTTTCACCGAATCAACAAACTATAAAACAACCTTAAACACGAAATCCTTATGAGAACTTATACCAACTTTTATTTACTAATAATTATCTTTTGCTTGACATCTTGTACAACAAGTAAATATACTGTTTCTAAATCAGCAAATCTAGAAAAATATCAATATGCCTCTTTGACCAATGTCATGGACTATAATGGTTCCGCAGCCTTAATGGATTTAGAGATTCAAATATATGACGCATTAGAATCCACAAGACTTACCATAATTGGAGATAAAGAGATCGATAAATTGTCTTCCCTTGAGAAGAAACAATTGCTTATCGTTCGCTTTTCCGCTTCACAAAACGATGATGAATCCATAGTAAGTGTCAACTTTGTAGATTATCTCTCTGGAAAACCTATTGCATCATGCAGAGGAGCCTGTGGATTTGGGCTAGATAAAAATCAAGATTTATCTTTAGCAATAAAAAGGGTCTCAAAACAAATTCAAGAACTATTCAAGATATAGCCGCTCATTTTTACAAAAAACAATTCGAGACTATCACAACTAATTTTGAGATAGTCTCGAATCATATCCATTATAAAGTAAACACTTTCCTATTGAAAAATCACATTAAGACCTTAGCCTCAATAATACTTAGAACATATATCAGGGAAAGCGCATCAAGCCTACAAACAGGAACTTCGGGTCATTCACGATCAAACTACCTTTCAACCGCACGGCAGCCTCCCAAGTCTTGCTTGCCTCCCTCTTCGGTTCCTGCACCTTGCTCTCCTCCTTCTGCTCCTCCGGAGCAGCTGCAGGCTTTTCTTTCTCAATGTTTTTTTCCAGAATCCGATTTTTCCAAGCAGGTTTTTCCCTGCATAATTACACATAAAAACGCCAAGGGGCGGCTTCCCTTCTGTCCCGCCGGGCTTATTTCTCCCCCGCCGTTTCCTCGGGCCTCACCTCAAGTTCCTTGCAGATGAGGCGGTAGGCCTTGCCCAGGACACGGGAGAAACGGTTGCGGCGCACCTTTCGCCCGATGGACTCCTGCTCCGTGCGGATCTCAAGCGATACCACCCGGCCGGACATCATCGTGCGCACCTGCTCCGGTGTGGCCACGTAGTGCGCCAGGACATAAGCATCGGCCACGGAATAGACCAGCGTGTCCATACCGTACGTCACCTCCTGCCGCTGGCGGCGCCGGCGTTTCGGGCGCTTGCCGTAGAGGTCTTCGGGCGAAAAGGTCTTCAGCGAAACCTCCGACCCGTCGGCCAGTGAGGCCGTCAGCGTCTTGTCGCTGCCGCGCGGGTCGCCAGCACGGCCGAAATTGAAGTGCATCAGGAAGACCGTGTCGCGCCCCGAAACGGCCACGCTCAGGGACAACTCGGCCTCGGAGGCCACACCCACATAGACCGGGCAGCGCGAAACGGACACCACGCGCGTCCCGTTTTCCACCTGGTCGGCCACGATATGCTGCCCCGACGCGGCCAAAGGCAGCGCCAGCAGCAAAGCAAACAATGTTTTCTTCATCTTCTTTTTCTCCTTTACTAACACCAAGGCTGTGCCCGCACGCCGGGGGCATTCGGTTTTCCCTCCCGGCAGACGCAGGCCGCCTTATGCAAAGATAGACAAGTTTTTCAAGAAACGTTTAAAAGCCCTGCCACTTTTTTCCAAAACCACCGCCACTTTTCCCGAAAACCCCTGCCGCTTTCGCCGAAAACCGCCGCATTTTCCCTACCTTTGCCCGAGCATTATGGAAGCACAGCATCCCCCCCAGTCCCTCGACCGGGCCATACAGTCCTACCTCCGCGCCCGCGGCTACGACCGCCTGCGCCTACACAACGCCCTCTTCGACATGGACGGAGTGCTCTTCGACTCCATGCCCTACCACGCCCGCTCGTGGAACCACGCCATGCGGGAGTTCGGCCTCGACCTGCCCGAGGCGGAGGCTTTCCTCCACGAAGGCCGTACCGGGGCAGGGACCATAGACATCGTCATGCAGCGCGAGCGCGGCCGCCGGGCCACCGAAGCCGAAATCAAAGCCATCTACGCCCGCAAGTCCGAAATCTTCAACACCTTCCCCCCCGCCGGCCCCATGCCCGGCGCGCGGGAGCTGGCAGAGCAGATGCGCCGCGACGGGCTACGTGTGCAGATCGTCACCGGTTCGGGTCAGAAGTCGCTGCTCGGACGCATCGAGCGCAGCTACCCCGGCGTGTTCGACCCCTCGCTGATGGTGACGGCCTTCGACGTGCGCTACGGCAAACCCGACCCCGAGCCCTACCTCATGGGCCTCCAGAAAGCAGGCATCGCGGCGGACGAGGCCATCGTCGTGGAGAACGCGCCCCTCGGCGTGCAGGCCGGGCACTCGGCAGGCATCTTCACCGTGGCCGTCAACACCGGCCCCCTGCCCGACGAAGCCCTCCTCCGCTCCGGCGCCGACCTCCTCTTCCCCTCCATGCAGGCCTTTGCCCGGAGCTGGCCCCTCTTCTTCCAAGCCGCCGCCCGCACGCGGAGGGAATAACCCCCGGCTGGTCGCCATGTTACACATGCTTGCACTTTTGTTACCCCGAAACAAGAACGACACGAACTGCAACATACGTGACAGCCGGCAGAGGCGGAATCCCCTACTTTTGCAAGCGGAAAACAAACCCGGTCTATACACAAATACAAATAAGACGGGTCACGACGGGACACATCCCGCTTCACGATTCTCAATAGGTATAAACACGAACAAACCCGGCAGGCACTTCCTGCCGACGTCCCCGCCGGAGAAAGAAACGAGTCCAGCACCCTCCTCCCCGGCCCTACCGGCCAAGGCACCGGCCCGTAAAAGCGGGTAAAAGCCTTTTCTTACGGAATCTTTTTCTTCATAATAACATTGAGCAGCCCCTCCTCTCCCCTTCACCGGGGAGAGGGAGCAAGGGGCGAGAGAAGCGCCTCCGGCACATCGGAAACGCCCCGCCCCGACATACCTGTCCCTAAACCCACTTTTTCCCCCGCCCGACACGGTAACAGACAAAAATGGAGTAAAAACCGCCAGCCGCCTTGGAGAATCCGACATTTTCCCCTACCTTTGGGAATATGAAGAAAAAGATTCGCCCTTTGACACGGCTGCTCCTCCTCATGCTGCTCGCAGCAGGAAGCCTCTTGTTGCCTTCGTGCGGCAACTCGGAACCGAAATACCGCATCGGCGTCTCGCAGTGCGGGCACAACGAATGGCGCGAGAAGATGAACCGCGAAATCCTGCGCGAGGCACTCATCATGGAAGAAGTGGAAGTCAGCATACGCGACGCCCATGACGACAGCCGCCGGCAGATCGAAGACATCCGGCAGTTCATAGCCGAAAAGATAGACCTGCTCATCATCTCCCCCAACGAGTCCGAACCGCTCTCCCCCGTGGTGGAAGAAGCCTACCGGGCGGGCATCCCCGTCATCCTCTTCGACCGCAAGGTGCTGACCCCGCATTATACGGCCTACATAGGCGCCGACAACCGCCAGATCGGGCGCGATGTGGGCAAATACATCCGCGCCCGGCTGCACGACCGGGGCAACATCCTGGAAATCACGGGCCGCAAAAGCTCCACTCCCGCCCTCGAACGGCAGGAAGGCACGGAAGAAGTGCTCCGGGAAAGCCCGGGGATACGCATCCTCGCCCGCGCCGACGCCCGCTGGAAGCAAGAAGCGGCCGAGAGGGCAGTAGATTCCCTCCTGCGCCTCTACCCGGATGTCGACCTCATCGTGGCCCACAACGACCGCATGGCGCTCGGAGCCTGGAAAGCGGCACACCGGCTCCGGCCCGGACAGCACATACGCATCATAGGCACCGATGCCGTGTCGGGAAACGGAAACGGGATCGACCTCGTGGCGCAGGGCATACTCGACGCCACCTTCATCAATCCCACCGAGGGCGACAGCATCCTGCACCTGGCGCTCGACATTCTCCAGAAAAAGCCCTTCCCGCGCGAAACGCTCCTCTCCACGGCGCTCATCGACTCAAGCAACGTGCGCATCATGCAGCTCCAGACCGAACACATCGACGAGCAGGACCACAAAATCGAGTACCTCAACCAACTCATCAGCAGCTACCTCTCGCGTACCACCACGCAGCAACTCCTGCTCGCGGCCTGCCTGACCGTACTGCTCCTGCTGGCCGCCCTGCTTTTCTTCATAACCCGTGCCTACCGGGAGAAGAACCGGATGAACAAAGAGCTCTTCCTCCAGAAAAAACAGCTTGAGGAACAGCGGAACCGCCTGGTCGACCTGTCCAAACAAATGGAGGAAGCAACCCACACGAAGCTGGCCTTCTTCACCAACGTATCCCACGATTTCCGCACACCGCTCACCCTGGTACTCACCCCGGTAGAGCAATTGCTCGAAACCCCTCTCGCGCCCGGACAGCGCACCCTGCTCCAGCTCATACACAAGAACACGCTCATCCTGAAGCGCCTGGTCAACCAGATACTCGACTTCCGCAAATACGAAACCCGGCAGCTCGAACTGCACCTCGCCCCCATCGACCTGCGGGCGCACATAGAAGAATGGAGCGAGGCCTTCCGCACGCTGGCCCTGAAGAAGCACATCGGTTTCCGGCTCGATACGGGCTCCGGGAAAGAAGACTTCTGGATGATGGCCGACAGCGACAAGATGGAGCGCATCTACTTCAACCTGCTTTCCAACGCTTTCCGCTTCACGCCGGAGAACGGCACAGTCAGCGTCAGCCTCTCCCGCGAAGGCAACGACATACACCTCTGCGTCTGCGACACGGGGACGGGCATCGCCGTGGAGCACATACAGCACATCTTCGAACAATTCTACACCGCCGACGCCCACCACGCCGGCTCGGGCATCGGGCTGGCCGTAGTGAAGAGCTTCGTCGAACTGCACCACGGGCACATCAGCGTAGAGAGCCGGGAACGGGAGGGCACGTGCTTCACCGCCGTCTTCCCTGCCTCGGCCGGACGGCCGCAAGTACTGCCGGAGACGGCTACAGTTCCGGGAGAAGCCGCCGCCAGCATGTCCGCCCGCATCGAGACGGAGGAAGAAATCGCCCCCGCCCCGGAACTGGAGCAGACCACCGCACTGCCCGGCGAAGAGGAGCAGCCCGAACGGGAAACACTCCTCACCATCGACGACAACGCCGACATGCGCCTCCTGCTCCGCTCGCTGCTGGGCAAGGAATACCGGCTCATAGAAGCCGCCGACGGCGAGGAGGGCGTGAAAAAAGCCATGCAATACGTGCCCGACCTCATCGTGTGCGACATCATGATGCCCCGCATGAGCGGCATGGAATGCTGCCGCATCCTCAAGCAGAAAGCCCAGACCTCCCATATCCCCATCCTCATGCTCACGGCCTATGCCCAGGAGGAAGACCGCATAAAAGGCTTCGAGATGGGAGCCGACTCCTACATGGAGAAACCCTTCAACCCCCATCTGCTCCAGACGCGCGTACGCAATCTGCTCCAAAACCGGAAGAAACTGAAAGAAGTGTTCTGCGACGGGGCGGTACTCCCCAAGAGCGACATCGGAAGAGTGGACAAGTCTTTCCTCGACCGCTTCCGCGAACTGGTGGAAAAGAACCTCTCCAACTCCGACCTGACTGTAGAAGAACTCGGCGCCCAGATGGGCATGAGCCGCGTGCAGCTCTACCGCAAGCTCAAGGCGCTCACCAACTATTCGCCCAACGAGCTGCTGCGCATAGCCCGCCTGCGCCGCGCCGCCCACCTGCTGGCCACGACGGAGAAGACCATTGCCGAAGTGGCCTACGAGACGGGCTTTGCCTCGCCCTCCTACTTCACCCGCAGCTACAAGGAATACTTCGGCGAGAACCCCACCGACTCCCGCAGCCGCAGGAAATAAGTCCCGATACCCGCACCATGCAACGGCCGCCCCGGATTCGCACTTCCGGGGCGGCCGTTCTTTTTTTCCCTTGCGGGAAAAGAAAAAAGATGCAGGGGAATCTGCAAACTCCCCTGCATCTTTTTGAGAAAAGTGCCTGATGTTTTCCGAAGCGCTTCTGCGCCCCTCCTCCCGCCCTACCCCGGGCAGGAGAGAAAAGGGCCGTGGCGCTACATGCTCAGGGCACGGCTATCTTCCGTGCCACCTGCGCCCGGGCCGTCTGCACCGTGAGCAGGTAGCAGCCCGGGGCGCAGCCCTCCAGCGAAACGACTTCCTCGTGGGCGCAGGAGACGGCCTGCAACCGCCGTTCCTCCACGGGGACGCCGCCCAGGGTGCAGAGGCGCAGCGTGGCCTCCGGCTCGTCGCCGTTGAAGAGCACCCGCGCCTCGCGCCCGCCGATGCGGAACGAAACCGGCTCCTCCGAGGCCACTTCCTCGCGCAACCCCGTGGCCGCGGCACGGCGCAGGCACTCCTTGAGCCCGGCGTAGGCATCGATCTTGCCGTAGCCCCAGCCCGCGTCCCAGGAGTCGCGCACCGGGCCGGTGAACTCGTCGTTGATAGCCGTCGTCCGCACGATCTCGTGCAGCTCCTCGGGCGTGAGTTTAGGATACGCCTGCAGCCAGCAGGCCACGATGCCCGTCACCTGCGGCGAGGCCATGGAAGTGCCCTGCATTGCACCGTAGTAATAGTCCGTCCCGTCCTGCGACACACGATTCGTCACGGCCTGCGGATTCTCTATCGCATCAGCCTGGCGGGAAAAAGCAGAGAGAATCATACACCCGGGTGCCGCAATAAAGGGCTTCTTCAGGTCTGCATCGAGCAAAGGACCCGGAGAGCTGAAAGAAGACAGTTCTCCCACTTCTATCCCCCCAACACCATGGTTCTCGCCATCAAGCCCCGTCCAGGAGGTCCGGCTGTTGTAAGAAGCAATTGCCAAGACCCGCTCGGCCGAAGCCGGGACAGCGACAGAATAGCGGGTATCGCCCGGGGTGAAATAGCCATCCTCACGGCCGCCGTCGCCGAAATAGGCATACACATTGATCCAACCGTGCAGGAACGACCCGGCCGGTGCATCGAAAACCGACAACATCGGGCAGTAACCATCCGGTATCTGCAGGTCGGCCTTCAGATTTGCCCAATCGATCCCTATCTGGAACTGTACGCCACCGGAAATCGTGTCCTCGCTTGTCTCCCACCACATATAATCGTACAGTTCCTCTTCGTCCAAAGCGTACACGGCCTGCTTCAAGGAATCATAGAGGGAGAGGTCACCGAAGAAATCTTCCGCTTCGTTGTTCCTGAAGAAGCAGAACAATACGTCTGAGCCATCCGGTTCGAGGAGCAGGCGCAGCGTATCGCGCTCTGAGGCGAAACGCTTTTCCACATGGCCGAGCGTCGTCCCGCTGTTTCCCGCAGCAGCCACAAGGAGCGCGCCCTCGCCCGCCAGCTCATTCATGCCCTGTTCATAAGTTGTCAACCCATCGTGGGGGTAAACTGTTGAGCCAAAACTCATATTGATGACACAAGGTTTCCCCTGCGAGCGGGCGAAATCCTGAATCCGCCGCACGCCCAGCAAGGCATTGGCATCATCGAAATCCGAAGGGATGAAAGCCAAGTCGGCACCGGGGGCATAGCCGTGCAGCCCTTCTGCACCCTCGACCGGACTGCCGGCCGCGATGTTCGAAACGTGCGTGGCATGGCCCACGTCGTCGGGGCCGTCATTTTCCGCCGCGCGGATGCTGTCCGGGTCGGTCTGCGGATTGCGCCCCTGGCGGCTGTCCCACAAGTACTTGATCCGCAGTTCTCCCTCCGGGGTGGAAAAGGCTGGGTGGTTGTACTCGAAACCTCCGTCGATGATGCCCACCACGACGCCCGTCCCGTCGAAAGGCGAGTCCAAACCCTCGCCCGCCGCCACGCGGTCCATGCCCGTCATGAGGCGCGACGCGTCCATCAGCGGCCGCGCCGTCCGGCTTCCGCAGAGGCGCTCCACCCCCGGGTACCGGGCCAGGCGGGAAAGCCGCGAGGCCGGCGAAGCGGCCACGCACAGCGTGGGGACTATCGGGTGCACCTCGTAGCCCTCGGCCCGCAGGCCGGTGGCCAGGGCCTCGCTGTCCGCGCAGCGCACGAGCAGCCTGAATACCGTGTCGCCCTGCACGCGGCTCCGGCGTAAGGCGCTCCGCTTGAGCACCCCCCCAGCCTCTTCATACCCGGCCTGCCGGAGTTGCAGGCGCAGGAGGGCGTCCATTTTCCCGAAAGCCGAAGTGTCCGGGCCTTGCGCCCACAGCCCCGCAGGATGCGTCCACAGCAGCAGGGTTACAAACAAAAAGAAGATTTTTCTCATAAGCTATTTCCTTTTTTCCGTTATCGGTACATAAAAAAGGGCAGGAGTCCCCTCATACGGAACTCCTGCCCGCAAGTTCGATTGCGTCAGGAAGCGTCTTAACTGCGCGACTGGGCAATGTATTCCTCTATCTCGTCGGCGGAGTTGATAAGATGCCCGCCGAGGAAGCGCGAGCCGTCTTCGGTAATCAGGATATCATCCTCTACGCGCAGGCCGCCGAAATGGCGGTATTTCTCGATGGCCGGGAAGTTGAGGAATTCCTTGCACGTGCCATCGGCCTTCCAGCGGTCGATGAGTTCGGGGATGAAGTAGATGCCCGGCTCGTCGGTCATGACGAATCCCGGCTCAAGGCGGCGCCCCATGCGGAGCGACTTGATGCCGAACTCTGTGCGCGGCCGCACTTCGTCGTCATAACCCACATAGATCTGGCCGAGATTCTCCATGTCGTGCACGTCCATGCCCATCATGTGTCCCAGTCCGCAGGGGAAGAACAGGCTGTGTGCGCCGGCGGCTACGGCCTCGTCGGCATCGCCGCGAGTCAGCCCCAGCTCCTTCAAGCCGTTAAAGATGACCTTGCAGGCCTCGTAATGCACGGACATGTAGGTCACGCCCGGCTTCGCCATGGCCAGGGCCGTGGTGTAGGATTTATAGGCGATGTCGTAGATTTCGCGCTGTTGCTGGGTATATTTCCCGCTTACGGGCCACGAACGGGAGTAGTCGCTGCAGTAGTAACGGAAGGATTCCGCACCGCAATCGTTGAGCACGAGGTTGCCGTCTTGGAGAATACCGTCGTGGCTGTGTATGTGGAGCGTAGCGGCTTTCTGCGTCAGGATGGTCGGGAAAGAGGGCTTTGCGCCGTAGGAAAGGGCCACGCCGTCCACCTGGCCGGCAATGTACTTCTCCGAAACTCCGGCTTTGCCCAGGCGCATAGCCGTAAGCTGCATCTCCTGTCCCACTTTGCAGGCCTTCTCTATTTCCTCAATCTCGCGGGGCTCCTTGACGGCACGCATCGAAATGACGGCTTTTATCAGGTCGAGCGAAGCATAACGCTCCTGCAGACTCGGCACGATGCCCAGCATATCCATTATCCAGATCTGGTTGCGATAACGGTATTGGGGCAGGAAGTGGACCTTGCGCCCTGCGGCAACCGCTGCGCGCACGTCGTCCTGCAGTTGGGCGAGGCTGCCGCTTTTCTTCAGGCCCACCTGCTCGGCCAGTTGCCGGATGCTGGGCAGCGGGCCGGTCCACACGATGTCGTCGATGGAAGGGTCGTTGCCGTAGAGCACGGCCTCGCGGCTTTCCACATCGATGAGCGCTGCCAGGCCGGGAAGGCTATGGCCGAAATAGTAGAGGAATGTACTGTCCTGACGGTAATCGTAGGTATTATCGGCATAATTCATGCCCACTTCTTCGTTTCCCAACAAGAGAATCACGCCGGACGCCAGCTTCGTGCAGAGCGTCTGGCGGCGGTTTTCATAAACTGATGCTTCAAACATATATTTTAGGTTTAGGTCGGTTCAGCAAATACACTGGCCACAACCGCCCGGAAACACGGCTTTTCTTTTAAGGATATTCCCCTCCTTGCAAACCGGCGGTAGCAGCACACAAATGTACGGCTTTTCTTCCGTTCCGCCACTGCCTTAACATTTTTTCTTCCGCATGGGCGGTCTGCCCCGTCCTCCAGCACCTTAATAAAAGCAGCGGCCGCCGGTTTTCCCGGCGGCCGCCCTACATACGACTCAATCGTCGGTCAGTTTGCGGTAACGGATGCGCTTCGGCTCCTCGCGGCCGAGGCGCTTGAGTTTGTTCTCCTCGTATTCGGAGTAAGAACCCTCGAAATAAAACACCTGCGAGTCGCCCTCGAAGGCCAGGATGTGCGTGCAGATGCGGTCGAGGAACCAGCGGTCGTGGCTGATGACGACGGCACAGCCGGCAAATTCCTCCAGACCTTCCTCCAGGGCGCGCAGCGTATTGACGTCTATATCGTTGGTCGGCTCGTCGAGGAGCAGCACGTTGCCCTCCTCCTTGAGCGCCATGGCCAGATGCAGGCGGTTGCGCTCGCCGCCGGAGAGTACGCCGCACTTCTTCTCCTGGTCGGGGCCGGTGAAGTTGAAGCGCGAGAGGTAGGCCCGGGCATTCACGTCGCGCCCGCCCATGCGGAGCAGCTCGTTGCCCTGCGAGATGACCTCGTAGACGCTCTTTGCCGGGTCGATATCCTTGTGTTGCTGGTCCACGTAGGCCACCTTCACCGTCTCCCCCACCTCGAACGTGCCCCCATCGGGCTGCTCCAGCCCCATGATGAGGCGGAAGAGCGTGGTCTTTCCGGCGCCGTTGGGGCCGATGACGCCCACGATGCCGTTGGGCGGGAGCACGAAGTTGAGGTCGTCGTAGAGCAACTTGTCGCCATAAGCCTTGGCCACGTGGTGCGCTTCGATCACCTTGTTGCCCAGGCGCGGGCCGTTGGGGATGAAGATTTCGAGCTTGGCCTCCTTCTCCTTCTGGTCCTCGTTGAGGAGTTTGTCGTAGGAGTTCAGGCGCGCCTTGCCCTTCGCGTGGCGGGCCTTGGGCGCCATGCGCACCCATTCCAGTTCGCGTTCGAGCGTCTTGCGGCGCTTGCTGGCCGTCTTTTCCTCCATCTCCAGGCGGCGGGCCTTCTGCTCCAGCCAGGAGGAATAATTGCCCTGGTAGGGTATGCCCTCGCCGCGGTCGAGTTCGAGAATCCAGCCGGCCACGTGGTCGAGGAAGTAGCGGTCGTGCGTCACGGCGATGACCGTTCCCTCATATTGCTGCAGGTGTTGCTCCAGCCAGTCTATGCTTTCGGCGTCCAGGTGGTTGGTCGGCTCGTCGAGGAGCAGCACGTCGGGCTTCTGGAGCAAGAGGCGGCAGAGTGCCACGCGGCGCCGCTCGCCCCCGGAGAGCTGGGTGACGGGCTGGTCCTCGGGCGGACAGCGCAGGGCGTCCATGGCCCGCTCCAGTTTGCTGTCGAGGTTCCACGCGTCAGTGGCGTCCAGGATGTCCTGGAGCTCGCCCTGGCGGGCGAAAAGCTGGTTCATCTTCTCCTCGTCCTCATAGTATTCGGGCAGGCCGAACTTCTCGTTGATAGCCTCATACTCGGCCAGCGCGTCCACCACGGGCTGCACGCCTTCCATGACGACTTCCTTCACCGTCTTTTCCGGGTCGAGCTGCGGGTCCTGGGGCAGGTAACCCACGGAATAACCGGGCGAGAAAACCACCTCGCCCTGATAGGACTTCTCGATTCCGGCTATGATCTTCATCAGAGTGGACTTACCGGAGCCGTTCAGGCCGATGATGCCGATCTTTGCGCCATAGAAAAAGGATAGATAGATGTCCTTGAGGACATTCTTGCCGGGCTGGAAGCTCTTGCTCACGCCCACCATCGAAAAGATAATCTTCTTGTCGTCTGCTGCCATAAAAGGTAGAAATAAGGAGAAATATACAGTTTGGTCGGGCAAATATAGGCATTATTTCCCGATTCATCCCAGAAGCGGGAAAGTTAAATTACGACAGTAAAACGATTCGCAGACAATCGGCAGACATCCACCCGTCGGCATTCTTCCGAAAAATCGAACTTACTTTTCCCATAAGGGACACGCGAACTTATAGGAGAATAGCAGCATTTTACGGCATCATCTTATTGTAAAGATACGAATAGTTACGTATCTTCGCAGCATACATCTTACAGGTCAGCAAGAAACCATATACAATAACGAACAAAAGAATAAACCCTCACACCCTATATGAGACATCTGACAGTAAAAAATCTGGGGCCAATCCAAGAGGCCAATCTTGAATTAGAACAAATCAACATCATAATCGGCCTGCAAAGCTCCGGGAAAAGTTGTATCTTGAAGACCGCATGTTACTGCTCATGGATAGAGAAAAGGCTCGAACTGGCACAAGGGGCAAACGGATTTGACAAGGGAAGCACATTCCTTGACCTTATGACCGATTACTACAGCATGGCCGGTTACGTGCATGAAGACACGTATATCGAATACGAAACCGCACATCTGAAGTTTAGTTACGACCATTCCGCCCGATCATTCAAGATGCAATGGAAATCCGGCCGCTGGAAGTACAGACGGCCCAAAGTCAGCTATGTCCCCGCTGACAGGAATCTGGTAGCAGCCATTCCCGGATGGAGTTCTCTTTCTTTAGACAAGAACATGATCGAATTCATGTCCAATTGGGACAAAGCCCGTAGATTCATAAAAACGGAAGAGAACTTCCTCAATCTGGGCATGTCATACCGATACGACAGCATGTCGAATTCCGATAAAATCCATCTGGGAAACGGCCGTCCACTCATGCTGAAAGAAGGATCGAGCGGAATCCAGTCGCTACTCCCCATGTATGTGCATCTGGATTACCTTACCAATGGACAATACAAAGACGACAACTCCCAGATTTCGTACGAACAAAGAGAGGAGCGCAAGCAGCTCATCGCCGCAATCCATGACAAACTCCGGAAGAAAGGGACACCAACAAACGATTCCCCAATCGCATCAACTGAGACCCCAGCCCATAACTTCCCGGAGTCCGACCAAACCCGACAATTCCAAGAGATCTACCAGAGATACACAAAAGTAGACCATAGCGAGATATTTCTTGAAGAACCGGAAGACAATCTGTTCCCTCCCACCCAGTGCCAACTCGTCGATTGGCTGCTCGAATCCATCCGCAAGCATAACGACATACTGTTTATCGCCACGCACAGCCCTTACATCCTGAATCAATTCATAAAAGCCAATCCAAGCGGCCTGACCGTATTTTTCACACATCGCATAGAAGACAAGCAACACATCTACTCCATCCGCCAATTAAAAGAAAGCGAGATACACGAAATCTATGACAACGGCGTAGACATGTTCTTCAACTTTGAGCTCTACCTATGAAACAAAAAAGAATATTGGAAGTCATGCCGGAGTGCTATGTAGACACCAATCTGATAGAATACCTACTAAATGCAGGCGTCAATCATCAGCATTGTTGCTCCAAAGTGGTAGGCCAGCTCAATACTACATTCGCAGAGCGGTTTGCCGTAGGCATCATAGATAAAGACAAGGTCGAACTGGGCTATATTAAGGAATGCGAACCCATAGCCAAAACTCCACACCTCACCCTGCTGAAACACAAAGAACGCTGTCAATACCTCATCACCATAGCACCGGCTGTCGACCGCTTTCTCCTGGATTGCGCAGAAGGGCTGAACGTCGATCCCACGCGCTTCGAAATTCCTTCCGACCTGAAAAATTTCACAAAGCTCTCGAAATCGATCACTTCCAATACGGACCAACGCTTCAAGGCACTATTCTCGGCCATACAGGAACACGAGGAGATACATTGCTTAAGAGAAACATTGGTCTATCTCTGCCAGAAAAAATACAGCGCAGACACAGCAACCTTGAAAAAACATTTCACTACGAACTCTTGAACCCCAACCGCTCATTAGAGAGCCAATCCGATTTGGGTCGGAAATCTCCCATTTCACATCCCCTCAGTCGAGCAGATGGAACTTCAGGCCGAAGGCCAGGCTCAAGTAGTCCGAAGGGCGGAGGTAGCTGTTGCCCCAGGCGGAGACGAGATTCAGCTCGCTGATGGAGAGCTGGTAGTAGAACGAGACGGCCCGGTGGAGCGCCTTGCGGTTGGCCAGGGAGACCGTCACCTGCTGCCCGAGGAAGAGATTGAAGCGCACCTTGGTGGAGAAGTTGTAGTAGCTGTTGGGGTAACGGCCGGGTTCCTGGGTCCAGAAGCGGTTGTCGAGCGTGGTGCTCATGAAGAGGCCGCACGTCAGCGGCTCCACCGACCAGCGTGGGGCGCGCTTCAGGGGCAGCGACCAGGGGGTAAACTGCTGGCGCAGGGTGAGCGTCACCTTGATGCGCGTATCCTCGTATTTGGGTGTGAAGCCGACCAGGAGGTCGGTCTCCCAGCGGTCGTGGCGGCCATAGTCCCAACCGGTGCCTATCGAAACCAGCCCGATGGAGCCGGCATACTGCACCTTCAGGTACTGCGGGACGAGGCGGTCCCAGAGGGCGCGCATGAAGTCGGCATGGCGCACATAGCGGGGCAGGCTGTCCCGCACCCCCGCGCCGCCGGCCGTGGAGTCTTCCACCGCCGGCGCAAGGACCGCCCCGCAAGCCGCGGAATCCACCCGGCAGGCTGCGGAATCCGCCTCCTGCGCCGCCAGCGGGAAGGCTAAGAGGCAGGCACACAGGAACAAGGCCAGGCGGAGGCAGGCGGGAATGTCAGAACCAAACGACTTCATACGAATAACTGTCGGGGGTTACGGTGAAAACCAGATAGTGCCGCTTCTTGGGATTGGGCGAACTGTAGTACATCACGCCGTCGCCGTAGAGGTCGCGGTGCTCGTAGCCGTGGCCGTGGCCGTGGAGGCAGCAGACGAGGTCGGAAAAGCGGGTCACGTAGCCCACCTCGAAGGCTTCGGCCACGTTGTTATTGAACTGCTCGGTGAAAGGGGCGGAGTGCATGGCCACAATGGTGCGCAGGCCGGGCATGGCGGCATCCTCCTCCAGGCGTGCGCTGAGGAAGCTGAAGTCGGGCACGGGAGTGGAATAGTCGAACTCGATGGCGTTCGTGTTGAGGCAGACGAAGCGCACCCGCCCGGCCACGAAGGAGAAGTTCTCCGGCCCGAACATGCTGCGGTAGACCTGCAGCCCGTTGCCGAGGACGTCGTGGTTGCCGAGCAAGACGACGTAGGGCACGCGCAGGCGGGAGAGCAGGTCGTGCATCCAGAGGAACTCCTTGGTCAGGCCGAAGTCGGTGAGGTCGCCGGTGTGGATGACGAAATTGAGGCTGTCGTTGCGGTTGAGGTGGTCTATGAGTTCTTCCGTCTCGTCATACTGCCGCTGCGTGTCGCTGATGAGGGCGAAACGCAGGGTGTCGCACCCGGCACACGAGGCTGTGATTCGCCGCATCTGGGCGGCATTCACGTCGGAGATGCCCTCGGTGTCCACGCTGTAGGGATGGTACTCGATCAGGTCGCACGCGGCTACCAGCGGCAACAGCCAGAGGAGGAAAAGGAGCGGAGTGCGGAGGTATTTCACAAAAGTCAAAGCCCGGTTCATTTTTGCGTGCAAAGGTACGGATTTCCCGGACAGCGGATTCGTCCTAAAACACGCAACAAATAGCCGATTTTTCCGCCTTGCCGGCGGGAAAGGGCCAAAAGCCCCTCCTGCTGCGGGCTGCCGCCTCCACCGGAAAGATGCGCCACGCCCGGAGAAAAGTCCTGCCGCAATATGCAAAAAGCGCAAGGGCTGCCGGCAAAAAGCGCAAGGGCCGCATCCGGAATCCGGATGCGGCCCTGTGCCTTGTTTGCTTATGCCGGGGTCAGGAGAGGCCCCGGGAGGCTCGTTTAGTTCTCAGTCTTCTCAGGCAGATACCAGGAGGAATAGTCCCATCCGTGGGTAGCCACCGGACCTTGGCGGCTCTTCAGTTCCTCTACGAAGGCCTGGTCGTACTTGCGGGCCAGGTAGGTCATCAGGAAGTTCGGGTCCTGACGGTGCTTGGAGAGACGCATCAAGTCGTAGAAGCGTCCGCCCTCGTGGGCTGTCTCCAAAGCATACTCGTTGCAGATGACGGAGTCCATGTACTGCTGCTGCATGTCGAGGTTGCCGGGATACTTCACGTTCGGCATCATGTAGGTCGTGTCGAGCGCAGCACAACCGGCACCGCGCCAGTGCAGACCTACGTTGAGGTCCATCGAAGCCGGGAAGTCGTAGTAGTTCTCGACCGTATCCTTGAAGCAATAGAAACTCTGCGTAGGAAGAACATCTGGATAGAGGACACCATCGCCGCTGTTACCAACGTAGTACGATGTAGAAACTATCGCCTCCGTCTCGGGATCCCTATTGATCACAGACAAAACTGGAATACTATAGCCCGATCCATCGGGACGCAGGTACTGATTGGCTACACTCAGAGGCAAGGAAGCCTTCACACGGCTCTCCGTGGGGTCGTAGGCAAAGGTACCTACCGTCTCGCCCGTAGTACGGTCGAGAAGAGGAGTGGCCGTACGGGCGGTCCAAGACACCTCACCATTGGTGGCATAGTCGCGGATGTACAGGGCGAAGGTCATGTTCTGATCGTCGAGCGAGAGTTTCTCGCTGGCCGGCATGTAGTGGCGCACGTTGTAGCGGTTCAGACCGTACTTCAGGGCTATCATGGCCAGACCGGGCTTGCCGGCACGGTTTACGGCCTCGGCATAGCGCAGGTAGAGGCTACCCGTGCGGTAGAGGCTGACCGTCTTGTTGTTGTACGAACCACTACCCTGCTCCAGATATTTGGCCAGGACGCTGTCGGGATACATGTTCGTGCCCATCATGATGCTGGAACTGGTAGTAGGATTAGGCGTATACGTAGCATCGAGACGAAGGTCGCCCAAGCGGGTGCTGATGTCGGTGGAGGGATTCAGATAGGTAGCGAAGCAAGAATTGGCATCCGCATTCACGATCTTCTGCTCGTTCGCATAATACGTATAGGGCGTGCTGGAGAAGATGGCCGACATGGCGCGCGTGGCGGTCAGGGAGATCTCTTCCAATTGCTGCGACGTATTCAGGTTGGAGGCCGAAACGATGGCGATTCCGGCCAGGCTGTCGAGATTGGAGCGGATGGCCGACTCACCGGATACATAGCGGATATCGGAAATAACCTCATTGGTCAGGCTGAATGTATTGGTGGTGGCACCCGTCGGGTCTTTAACACCAGACTGTGTACCATAAGACTGGCGGCCCCAAGCATCGCGTACCCGGCCCATGAACGAGAGGTTCTGGCGGTTATTGTAGAACCGCGCGTTATAGCTGCTGACAGTCACATTATTAGGCGAGAACTCACCATAGGGGAAACCGGCGAAGCGGGGTGCATTGTTGGAACCGGGATATTCGTCCACAATGAGCGAATAGTAGAGCTGGGCAGCCCGTTCGTAGTCGGACTTGTTGGCACCGCGCCACAGATAGAGGTCGCCCAGCACGAAGCGGGCATTGAGCATCTGGGTGGAGAAGTCCGTGCCCAGCGTCCCGTAGTCGGGGGTCGGCACATCGAGCACAGCCTCTACCTGCGGGATCAGGACGCCGGTCAGGGCATTCAGGTCGTACTTGGGATAGTCTGCATAGGAGGCTTCCTCGCTGTCGAGGAAGTCTTCGTAGTAGGCAGCCTCGCCGTAGTTGAGGGCAAGCTGGAGATAGGTCCAGGCGCGGATCACCGTGGCCACCGCCTGCTCTTTGGGCAGGGCGGCGCCATACTTGATGATGTAGTTGCACTGGTTGATCACACTGTAATATTCCGTCTTGCTCAGGTAGCGGTTGGTGGTGTTCTCGTCGAGCGTCCACTCGTCTATCTGGCGGATTTCGCGTGCAGCATAGTCGGTGGTGGCCATGAGGTCGCCGCGCAACTCACCCAGCAGGACAAGGCGGTTGCCCAAGGACTTCATCCCGTTGAGCACGCTCAGCAGATAGAAAGCCGAGTCGTTGGTCACCATATCGCCGGGCTCTACGAAACGTTCGTTTTCCACATCCAAGCAAGAGGTAAAGCCTGTGCCCACCAAGGCGGTGCACATTCCTATGATTATTGCTTTTTTCATCGTTTCTACTTTTATACAATTAGAGGTTTAACTTCACTCCCAAGTAGTAGCTGCGGCCCTGCGAGAGGAGACCGGAGTCTACGCCCTGGTAGAGGACTGCGCCGCTGTTGGAGAACTCGGGATCGGAGCCCAGATACTTCGTGGCGGTCCACAGGTTGTTGGCCGAAGCCCACACGGTGATGCCCTGCAGGAAGGAAGAGTTGATGGGGATGTCGTAAGACAGGCTCAGGGTCTTCAAGCGGAAGTAGGAGCCATCCTCGATCCAGCGGTCGGAGAAGCGGCTGTTGCCCATCGGGTCGTCGTAGGTAACACGCGGCATGGAGGTCACGTGGCCTTCGTAGCTCCAGGCGGAGTTCATGGCCGTGGTCTGGTTGTAGTAGGTGGAACCGGACTCGAGCTGGCGGCGGAGGTAGTTGTAGACGTCGTTTCCGCACGAATAGGTGAAGAGTGCATCGAGGGTGAAGCGCTTCCACTGGAAACGGGTCGTAATGTTACCCATGAAGTCGGGGTTGGGGTCGCCGATGACGGTACGGTCTTGCTCGTCGATGACGCCGTCGCCGTTCTGGTCTACGAAGAAGACGTCGCCGGCCTCAAAGTAGGTGGGGTGTCCTGCTTCGTCCTCGATGGCCAGGCGGCCGCTGCCGTCCATGCTGTTCTGGGTTGCGCTGTGTGCTTCCTCGGAGGTGGCGAATACCCACGTGTCGTCGCCGCGCTTCACGGTCTCATAGCCATAGAAGAGTCCGGCGGGACTGCCTTCCTGGGTGATGATTTCGCCGCCATAATAAGAATTGATGACGGACTTGCCACCGTTGAGAGCGGTCACTTCGTTCTTGTAGTGCGAGATGGAGGCGCCGAGTTCCCACTTGAAGTCGCGGAGGTTGAGGAGCTTCACACGGGCGGATACTTCTACGCCGGTGTTGTCCATCGTGCCGTTGTTGGTCCAGTAGTAGGACGACATACCGCTCACTTCGGGCATCTGTACCTGGCTCAAGAGGTCGGTAATGTGATTCTTGTAGAAATCTACCGAGAAGGAGAAGATATCATCGAACACCGATGCATCCAAGCCTACGCTGAACTTGTGGTTGCGCTCCCAGCCGAGGGTCTCGTTGCCGATGTTGGCGAGCTGGAGGCCGGAAGTCTGGTTGTAATAGAAGAACGGCGAGAAATAGGTCTTGTAAGCATAGTTGAGGATCTGGTCGTTACCCGTGATGCTGTAGCCGGCGCGCAGGCGGGCGAAAGAAAGGAAATCCACATTCTTCATAAACGGCTCGTTGGAGATGATCCAGCCTCCCTGGATGGAGGGGAAGAAGCCCCAGGAGTGGTCGCCCATGTGTACGGCCCCGTCGACCTCGCTGCCGAAGCGGGTGGAGGTATCGAAGGAGAGGGTACCGGTCAGGAAGTAACGGTTCAGCCAGTTGTAGTCGGCATTGAAGTAGAGGGCAGCGGTCTTGACACGGTCGTCCACGCCGTCGGCCACGCGGTTGGGCAGGCTGGCCGTGATGGTGTTGATGTGGTCGTTGGCCGTGTTGTCGGCGCGTACCCAGTCAGACTGGTACTGGTCGTAGGTATAACGGTAACCCAGCAAGAGGTCGAGGTTGTGCTGGCCGAAGCTCTTCTTCCAGTTCAGGCGGGTGTCGCTGAAGATGGAGATCTGCTTGGCGGAAAGGCTCTTTACGGTGCTGGAAGCAAGCGTTCCGGTACCGCGGTCGAAGTCGGGCGAACCCAGACGGGGACGGAAGTAAGCCTCTACGGTCTTGTCCAGCGTGTAGCTGAATTTGGAGCTGAGCTCCAGGCCGTAGCCGATGTCGAGCTTCGGAGTAGCCGTGATGTTGACGTGGTTGGCCTCGTTCTTATAGCGGTTGTTGTCCTCGTCGAGCAGGGCCGTGGGGTTGGAAAGCCCGAAGACATCGGCATCGCTGTAGTTGGAGGAGAGATAACCGTCGCGGGTGTACTGATAGGGCGAGAGGAACGGTGCCTTGATCAGCGAGAGGTAACCTACGGAGGTCACAGGGTCGGTAGTATAGTCGGCCGGGGCACCGTCGTTGGGAGCCGTACGGTCGGTCTGCGAATAGGAGATGTCTACGGCCATGGCCAGGCGGGAGAACATCTGGATGTCGGAGTTGAACCGGGCATTCAGACGGCTGAAACTGCTGTTCTTGAGGGTGGACGGGGAGTTGGTGTAGCCCACGGACAAGTTGTACAGGGCAGATTCGTCACCACCGTTTACGGCAATGCTGTAGCTCTGCAGGAATGTATTGCGATATACCTCGTCGGCCCAGTCGGTCTCGTTGGTAAACGACTTGTACTGCTGCATGTTGGTAGGACGTCCGTCACGATAAATCAACTCGGTGTTCTTCAACCACGTCACGCTCTCATAGTCGGAGTAGTTGGGGTCGTCGATCACCAGGTTGCTGGCATAGCGGCGGAACTGCTCGGCATTCATCATTTCGGGAAGTTTGGGCTTCTCGTTGAATCCGGTGTAGGCATTCACCTCGATCTGCGTAGCCTGGCTGCGGCCGCGCTTGGTGGTGATGAGGATCACGCCGTTGGCGCCACGGCTTCCGTAGAGGGCCGTACCATCCTTGAGTATGGTAATGTTGGCCACATCGTTCATGTCGATGGAAGCGAGGGGATTGTCGAAGTAGCCTTCCATGATAGAATGACGGTCTACATGATTGTCAAAGACAACCCCGTCTACCAGAATCAGGGGAGTGGCCTGGGCATTGATGGAGTTCAAGCCGCGGATAAACATGGAAACGCCGTTGCCCGGCACGCCGGAATGGGACAGTGCACGCACCTGGCCCGTGAGTTTGGCGGCAATCTCCTGGTCCACCGTGATGGCTCCATCGTTGCTGCTACCGGCTATCTGGGCATAAGGCGTAATCATGCTCGCACTGCTCCGCTGGCCGGTCAGGGTTTCTACATTCTCGTACAACCCGGTGAAGGTGGTGGAGTAGAGCTGGATGTCAGCCTGGTTCTCACCACGAAGACCTACCTCACGCGTTGCGTAGTCTTCGGCGGTCACTTCCACTACAGCACCGAGGGAAGGCACCTTCAGGGTGTAGACTCCGTTTTCATTGGTCATGGCCGAATACAAGCGGTCGACCATTTGTACACGGGCACCGATGATGGGCTTCTTCGTAGCCGCATCGATCACCTTACCCTGCACAGTGACCAGATTTTCATTGCTCGCTGCCGCAGCGGGGGCTGCCTTTGCCTCTTCCTGGGCTTGCAAGGACACCGCACCGGCCAACGCGCACATGCATAACCCCGTTCTGAGGGCATGCAGATTTCCAATGAACTCTTTTATCTTATTCATAGTCTTAGTTTTTTTTATTCTCCACGATGCGGTACTAACTCGATGCAGTCGATATACAGGTTGCGGTCGAACTCCGTGGCGTTCGTACTACGGTTCTGGATGGTCAGTTTCACACCGTACTTCTTATTCATAAGATCGGTACCCGTAACATCTTCCTCATCTTCATACAAGGCTTCGTTGCTGCCCAAGAAACCATGGAAGCAAGCACCCAGGTCTATAGTGCCCACTTTCACCTTCGTAACGGCGCGGGGGTCGATATCGAAGTTGCCCGTACGGACGTTCTGGAAGGAGATGGAGTTGTTACGCACGGTAGAATACTGGGTTGTCACCATGACACTTGCGGGTTTGGGGTCGATCACACCGCTTACCATGCTGGCAGGGATGAACGTCACCCATACGTCGTATTGCCCGGAGTAGGTATCGGAGACACCCATGATGACACCGGCGCTGGTGGAAGCACCGCCGACTACCAGATATTCGGAGCCGGAAACTTCGTGTTTCTCTTCTTTACCGTTGATCATACCCGGCACGTAGTACTCTACGTTGTTCGGCAGTTCCTCCAGTGTTTCACCGATCTTCGAATACGAAAGGGTATCGGTATTCAGACGGGCTGTGGAAGTAGTCAGACCGGTAGCTGTGGTACGCAACATGCGGCTGGAGTTCTCGCCTTCAGTGGTAATCGTATCCTGCACTACGTCGTAGTTGGCGAAGTCGTAGGAGTGGACAATGTAGGCACGGCCGTTGCTGGCTTCCTGTACGGAGTCGGGGGAAACGCGATTCAGGAAAGTCTTCAGCACTTCTTTCGGCACACGGCGACCGCTGACGGAGCTGATGAAATCGGACTCCGGCATATACTGGTCTTGCAGAAGCTGCTCGACCTGCGGCAGACGGTAGGTCAAGGTGCGGAGGATGGTCTGGCGGATCATGGCATCCTTGTAGCGTGCCAGGGAGTCCTTATTGGCGTCGCTCGCATTTTCCTGATAGAAATCTTCGGCCTGCAACTCCGGATAATAGAGGAAACTACGCTCGATCTGGCGATAGGCTGCAGCCCAGGCGGTATCGGTCATGATGAGGGAAACGTAGGAACTGTCCTCCGTATCCAACTCGCCTACATATCTCCAGTTATCATTCGTATAAGTGAGCACAGAGTCCAGATAGACCGTCTGTCCGGCCTCGTTCAGGGAGTCTACCGTACTCTCCTCTTCATTCAGGACATACTGGTCCAGAAGGTGGACGTACTTGCTGTAGTCGGTAGTTTCGGCATCGATGATTTCCCACAGGTTCGGGATATAGGGGAGAATGCCCTGTATACCGTGGAGAAGACCGTTGCGGCAAGGCAGGTTGGTCTGTCCATCGACGAAAGCTATGTTCTGCTCCTGATTCGTACCGAGCATACTGCCCCGCACACGCATCACCTTCTCATTCATCATAGTGACCGTCGTGTCGGTATACGAGCTGAGGGGATGGGAGAAATAGGCGATGTGGTTACGCAGGAAGGCATCGCGCTCGCTATACTTGCCGTCAGGCATATAGGCAGACATTGCTGCATTGTCCGGGGCATATACCGTAAAAGCGCGGTTTTGCTTGAGCAGGGCGTCATAACCGTGCTCCTCCAGCTTTGCAACGAAAGAACTGTACTCTTCCATCGATTGCAGCCGCTCCCAAAGAGAGATACCCGTAGCATTGACCGAGCCGGCGCCGCCGTCGGAGTAGTGGTCGTCCCACTCGTCACTACAAGAGTGCAGCGCCGTGCCTCCGGCAAGGAGCAGCACACCTAACAGTAATTTATTCATTCGTATCTTCATTTTTATTATTTGCTTTAATATCTTGCTAAATCCTTCCGAGTCCGAAGCCGCTCTGCAGGAGGACTCCCGGAAGAATCCTCCGGGGTCGCCCCGTCTCCCTTCCGGGATGCTGCTGCCAACCGACAGACAGCATACCCTTCGGGAGTGAGCTCTGCTACCGTTCCAAGTCTACATTCCTTTGTATCAAAACATATACTTAACCGTTTTCTTGTCGGAATCGGAAGTCCGATAGCTTGATTTCCTTATACCAATATTTACTGTATTACCATATCATCCGATTCTGCAGTCGAGAGATAGTAGGCATTCTGCTTCAGGAGCGTATTGCGGTCCAACTCATCCTCGTAGATAGGCCAGTAGAGCGCATCCATCGAAGCCAGACGGGAAGCAATCAGGTCGGCGCCCTCGTCCAACTTGGTACGCACGGCATTCACCAGGTTCGTGGAGAACGTAGCCTGGTCGCGCTTGTAGTCGCGACGGGCGATGCGCAACAGGTCGAACCAGCGCTTGCCCTCGAAGAGGAACTCGCGGCGACGCTCGGCATAGACCAGATTCGGGAAATACTCGGCCGGAGTACCGCTCTGCATGGAAGTATTAGCATTGTTTTCGTATGCAGTAATCCATGTCGAAGTGTTTGCACGGTCGAAAACTACCTTGCAAAGCTCCAGAACCTTCTTCATCGTGTCGCAGTACGCATTGTTCACTGTCGGGAGACTTACCGTCGGGTCCGCCATTGCGGCACTCACCGCTGCCTCATAGTTCGGATACGTGTACGACGGGTTACCGTTTTCAGCGATCGTTTTGGTATAGCGGCAATTCATCTTCTCGGCCAGAGCCTCTGCCTTCATCAGATAGATGTCGGCCACGCGGTAGAAAATCCAGTCGGGATAGTTACTGATACCACTCGATTTCTCATACTTATTTATGATATACGTATTATTAGCCTCCGCAGCACAATAACCATAGCGCTTATCGTTGCCTGAGCCGGAAGCTTCAGCTGTCTGTACCTTGAAGACAGAAGAATTCACGTCGGTGAAGTTTGCCGCAGAGGGAGAAGTGGTAAGCGGGTAGTTGCTGTTGGGAGCCACCAGATAAGTCGTGGCCAAGTCGCCACGGGTACCGGTCGTAGTTACTGGTCCGTACAACTGGTTGACGGCCATATAGGTACCCGTATTCCTAGCACCGGACTTCTGCTCGCCGAAGGTGTTGATGTTGGACTCCAAAGCGAAGATAACCTCAGACTGCGGGCTCTCGTATCCACTCTCGAAGATCGAACTGTATTCACCCTGTCCGTCCCACGGAGCATAGAAAGAGTAGGTTGCCGTAGAACCGGTCGGGCGCGAGGGAGCGCTCTCGTCGGTATTGTAGGCAGCGTCGCAAGCCTTGATGGCCAGGTCGTAGGTGATGGAGTCCTGCGGATAGGTCAAGCCGGAAGCCTGCCAGAGATAGACGTCAGCCAATATGGCCGATGCGGCACGGCGCGTGATGCGGAACTTGGTCTCCTGTGCGGCCGGGTAAGCCGAGCGGGCATTAGCTGCAGCATACTTCAAGTCCTCGATGATGTACGTCAGCACTTCTTCCTGGCTTACCTGCGGGAGAACCTGATCCTGCTGGTCGTTGATGGTCGGTTCGTCGCGATAGGGGATGCGGTCGAACGTGCGGATGAGGTAGAAGTAGCAGAGGGCACGGATGGCACGGGCCTCGGCCACGTTGGCGTACATCTCGCTGGCCAGGTAGTCAGGATCGACGTTGCAGACACCGGGGGCGTAGTGAATCACATAGTTGCAGATGTTGATCACATTGTAGAACGAAGCCCACGAGGTGATGTTGTCCTGGTCGGTGATACTGGAGAGCGACACACTGCGGTACATCTCCATATCCTCGGTCGAGAGCTCATCGCTCTTGTTGCGGTTGTAGTTGAGGTTGTCGCTACGCAACTCACCCCAAACGATGACGCGGCGCATGAATTCGTTGGAAAGCATGGCGTTGTAGCACGATGCCACCACGGCTTCCACGTCAGTCTGGCTCTTCCACATGTCTTCTTCGATGATCTGCGTGGTAGGCTTCAGTTCCAGCCAATCGGTGCAGGAAGACAGGCTCAAGGCCAAAGCAGGAAGCAATATTAAATTTTTGATTGACTTTTTCATTTCAACTTTCTCTTTTAAGATTAGAAGGCAATCGTAATACCGGCCGTGAAGTACTTCGAACGCGGAGTCTGTGCGTTATCCGTAGATACGCCCCATGCACCGTAGGATACCTCGGGGTCTACGCCAGAGTACTTGGTGAAGCACCACAGGTTGTTGATAGTAAAGTAGAAGCTCAGCTGGCTCAGGTAGTACTTCTTCAGAAGTTTCGGATCGATGGAGTAGTTCAGCGTAATGTATTTGATACGCCAGAAAGAACCGTCTTCCATATAGCGGTCGCTACCGAGGGAGTTGTAACCGGCATCATAGAGGGCACGCGGCATATTGGTCACGTCGCCGTCCTTACGCCAGCGCCAGTTGATGGATACGCTCTGGTTGTTACCGTCGCGCATGCTCTCCAGAGACTGACGGGCAGCATTGACCACCTTGTTACCATAGCGGAAGTTGCTGAATACATTCAGCGAGAGTCTCTTATACTTGAACTTGATACCGAAACCACCGTTGAAGTCCGGGTTGGAGTTACCGAGGTAAACGATATCGAGTGCATCGATGTTACCGTCGTGGTTGATATCCTCGTAGATAGCGTCACCACCGGCGAAGGTGTACTGGTTGGCATTGCCGAAACGGTAAACCATGTGCTTGGGAGCGCCGCTCTCGTCGTAGATCACGTTGCCCGCAGCGTCACGAGCCACCGGCTCGCCGGCATAACCCTGGTCGCGACGGCCCTGGTTTTCGCTGTTCTTATAAGAATAGTTGTACTGGTAAACGCCTTTGTAGCGGAAACCGTAGATAGAACCGAACGAGTTGTGCAACTGCAGACGGGAGAGGTATTCGCCGTTGGCATAGCCGAAGTCGGGGTTATAGCCTTCCAGAACGGAGGGTTCGAGGTATTCGATGACGTTGACGTTGTTGGCGATGTTGAAGTTGAGGTCCATCGAGAAATCGCCGAACTTCACGAAGTCATAGGCATTGAGGTTTACTTCCCAACCTTTGTTGACGATCTCACCGGAGTTCCAGTTCTCATAGGTGGAGAAACCGGAGGAAGAAGGAACGGCGAGGTTCACACGCAGGTCGGTAGTGCGGCTGTGGTAGTAGTTGAAGTCACCGGCGAGTTTGCCATGGAAGAACTCGAAGTCGGAACCCACGTTCCACTGCTCGGTCTTTTCCCACTTCAGGCGCGTCATCTGGATGTTCGTCGGAGCCAGACCGCCGGTGTTGATATAACCGTTGTTCTGACTGTAGCGGCTATAATAGAGGTACTCGCTGTTGGGTGCGTTACCGGAGATACCCCAGCTGGGACGTACGGAAAGCATGTCCAACCAGCCATCCGACCAATCCATGAAGGGCTCATCGGAGATGTTCCAACGGAGCGAAACACCGGGGAAGTTACCGAACTTGTTGTCGCGGCCGAACTTGGTGGAACCGTCGCGGCGGTACACGAAGTCGAGCATGTAGCGGCTCTTGTAAGCATAGTGCACGGTGGCTACCCACGCCATGCTGCGCCAGCGGCCCGGGCCGGAAGCCAGATTGCTCAGGTACGTACCCGTAGAAGGCGAGGTGATGCCGGTGGGCAGGCGGTTCGAACCGATGGTCTGTCCGGCGCTGTTACCCCAGTTCATCTGCAGGGCGCCGTAGGCGATGACCGAGTGGTCGTCGTTGTTGAATTTCGGCTGGAACGTCAAGGCATGCTCCATGGCTACACCGAGGCTCTTGTTCTCGTTGAAGGTGGAGTTCTGCTCCTGGTCGTACCACATACCCGTATTAAGCGCTTTCGGGTAGTACGTATCGCTACTGCTGTTGTTTACGTCGAAAGAGATATATCCCTTGTAAGTCAGGCGGTGCTTCGTCGGGTCGAGGAAGTCATACTGGATACGGAACGTCGGGATGATACGGTAGGTCTGCGAATTGTTCTTCGCCAGATTGGCAGAAGCGATGGGGTTCACCAGACCGTCCTGGCCACCGATGTCGCTGGTCTCGTAGATACCGGAAGCACGGTTGTCATAAGCCGGATAGGTGAAGTAGTCGCCGGTGTCGTTGCCATTGGCATCCTCACGGTAGATAGAGAGGTTAGGCATCTTGCGCTGGGCGATACCGAGGAGGTCGTCGTAGTTCTGCTTGTTGTCGGAGAAGGTAAACGAGAACTCGGTCGTAAACTTCAAGCGGCTGGACACGATGTAGTCCAGATTCATACGCGAAGAGTAACGCGTGTACTTCTGCTCGATGATGGTACCTTTTTCATCGTAGTAACCACCGGATACACGGAAACGGGCTTTCTCGCCACCACCGGTCACGGTGACATAGTGGTCGTGGGCCTGGCCGAACTGCTTCACTTCGTCTACCCAGTCGGTGTTGTCGTCGAACTCGTTGGCATAGCCGAACTGGTTGAGCGGGCGGTAGGAAAGTTCGGGAAGGTCGGAAGCGTTGGCATCGTAGGCCTTATTGAAGTAGGCCTCCTTCATGAACATGGTGTACTCGTCACCGTTGAGGAGCTTGTAGCCTTCGGGCTGCCACTTACCGGAGTAACGGTAGGTGTACTGCACGCGGGTCTTACCGCGCACACCCTTCTTGGTCGTAAACTGAAGCACACCGTTCGAACCGCGGGCACCCCAGATGGCCGTTGCGGCAGCATCCTTCAATACGGTGATGGTCTCAATATCGTCCGGGCTGATCTGCAGCAACTCGGCGTACTGGTCTTCGGTAGCCGTGGCGAAGTCGAAGTCGGAAGTCGTGTTGGTCTCGAAGACGATACCGTCCACAACGATCAACGGCTGGGTATTGCCGCTCAGGGTGGAGACACCACGCAGACGCATGTTCATTCCGCCACCGAGGTCACCGGAGTTGGCCACGATGTCCAGACCGGCGATACGTCCCTGGAGGAGGTCGTCGATAGAAGCGGAAGACACACCTTCGAATTCCTTGGTGCTGATCTTCTGCACCGCCATGGAGATTTCGTTTTCAGGAATATCCAGCGCACCGGTATTGGAGGTACGCCGTGCCGTTACCACGGCCGTCTCCAGCACGTTGTCCTCTTCGAGGGCGATGTTGAAGACGCGTTCACCGGTATCCAACTTTTTGGTCACGGTCTTATAACCGATATACTTAAACTGGATGGAGTTCTTCGGGTTCTTGATCCGCATGGAGAACTCACCGTTCATATCCGTCACGGTAGCAGAGAGGATACGTTCGTTCGCATCGACCTCCGTTACGTTTACTTGCATCATGGGAGCGCCGTCCACTCCGGCCGTCACCGTACCGCGCACGATATTATTCTCGGCGGCCTCGTCCTGCGCCCAAACCAACTGCGTGCTACAAAATATTGCCAGTAGCAATATGTATTTCAGTCGTTCTTTCATAATTATATAATCCTATTTTTTATTCAAACTGAGTCCTCTTTCCGTTCTCGAGCGGAGTGAAGAACAAAGGCGTATTGATGGCATGAATCAGTACGTGCGCAGAAGTGGAGATCGTAGCGCCGTCATCGCTGGGAGCAGCACTGAAACGATAGTCACGCGCAAAGATGTTGGACAGATTGCCTGACGCAGGTACCTTGGTCTGAGGATCCACCAGGTGGGACTGCTCGCCCGATTGTTCACGCGTGTAGACTACGCCGGCGGAGGGATCGAAATACAATTCATAGAACACGCCTTCTTCCGAGTTGAAAGACTGCGACTTATAGTAACCGGCTTCGCCGTCGGTGGCTACCGACGTATCCTGGAAGTGGGTACGGATGAAGTTCAGGATCTTGCGGCACTGCGAACGTTGCCAACCGTAGAATTCCTCTTGCGTGGCGAAGCCCATGCTCTCCTGCGTGGCGGTGGAGATGTCTTTCCAGCGGGGGAGACCCTGGTCGTAAGCGATCTGCATGGCCTCGTTGGTCGGGGCATAGAGAGTATAGTTGTAGTTACCCAGGAAACTGATGATGTTGCCCTTGGCCTGCTGGGTCGTACCGGAAGTCGGCATGTAGGTGGGGGCATAGAGCTTCATCGAATCCTGCTTGGTCACATGTTCTTTGAGGAATGCAATCGTGTCGATACCGGCATCGGTCATCAGCGCATAGAACTCGCTGAACTCTTCGTGTTTGGCCAAAGCGTCGAGCACGCTGGTGCGGCAAGGCTGCACGGGCTTGTCGAGCGCCATGGAAACACCGTTACCGTCGGAACCGACCATGCCGTTCAGGCTATAGCGGGACTGGTTGTAGAAGGTCGTCACCGTAGCGGGGTCATACTCACCGCTCGCGGGGTCGATATTGCCGCCACCGTAGATGTGAGCTCCTTCGCGGAATCCATCCACATAGACCATACCGCCGCCTTTCGTCTGGTAGTAGCCGCCGGTAGTGCTGTTCCACTTATCCTGGATCGAAGCGGTTCCGGTGCTATCCATCACGATAATACAGTTCTCCAGCAAGTCCTTCAGCAGGTTCTGGCCCTTGGCTGCCTGAATATCGCCAGTCTGGGTAGTTCCGGTGTTCTGGTCTGAGTAGGTAGCCGAGATGTTGTACTTCGTACCGGTGGAAGAAGCCCAAGAGGAAGAAGCATTGTACGAGAAACTGATCTGACGATAGGCTGCCTGATTACCAGCCCAAGCCGCCTGGGAATAAATAGGATCGTGATAATCGGTAAGTGCTTGGTTCGTCGGAATGAGGAAGGTAAACTGGCTCTCCATGGAGTTGAGGTACGTTCCGTAACCGTCGGGGATATACTGTGTCTGGTCGGTGCAACGCACGGCGCGGGACATGATGGTCAGTTCTTCCACGTTGTGCAACGGAGCCATAACAGAAATATAGGAGTCGGGCGTATATACCTTATTAACTATATAGATGACGCCGTTGTTGGCCAAAACGGTGCGGACCACATCGCCCTCCGTGATTCCCTGCTCGCGGTTACCGTCGTTGAGGATGCGAGCAAAGTTGGAAGGCGTGCTGTTGAGGAAGTTCTCCTTCATGTGCACGTTGATGAGCACGTTGAGCAGACCGTTTTCCACTTCATTCCAAGAACTCTTGCCGTTCATGACAAGCTGGCCCGTGGAACTGTTCCACCATTCATTCAGAGCCTGGTCGGTCGGCACGAACATGGCAGCCATGTTCTGCTGGTAGGTCTCGGAAGAGTACGTGTTGTGATGCCAAGTGGGGTCGTAGGCCAGCGTGGCCATATCTCTGCCAGCAGAGTCCTGAGACAAACCCGTACCACCGGCTTCTTCAAGCAAAAGATTGGAATTAGCGTCAACATTTGCAGAGCCTTTGGCAGCGAAGTAAACCTTACGATAAATATTGTCGCCTCCGGCAGTCTTGCCGATTACAACCGGCATGGTGAAGCGGTCGAGGAACGAGGAGAAGAGCGAGCAGTCTTCCTGCTTCTCCAGCTCGTCGGCCATGTTGGAGGGCGGCACGAGCACATCGCCGAGGACGTGGATGTAACCGTTCTGGCAGGTGATGTCCTGCTCGATGACGGGATTGTCGAAGATATACGTGCGGTTTTCGCTCTCTACGGCAGAATGCCAAGGACGGTCGCTGAGGTCGGCAGCATACTGGTCGTTGGGCTGGGCCGTACCCTTGCCGCCGACGATGTAGCTCATGTCGAGATCGGTGATATCCTTGTTCTCGCGCAGGTCGCTGGTGAAGTGGACGATGGGCGCCACGTCGTTACGCGCATACGCGATATGTATGGTATCTTCCTTACCCACGATGTTAGCCCAATGGGTGTTCTGGGTCGTCAGGCCGGAGAGCTTATCCTGGATCTGCTGGCCGAAGTAGATCTTGGTGGTGTCTTCCTGGGAAGTGAAGGCCTCGCGGCGCATGGCCTGCCCCTCGGAGAAACTGCCATCGGAAGAAGTGGTGGAGAGACGCTCGATCAGATAGGCGGCGTTGATCATCGAGTTGTTGATAATCCACTGCTTCTGAGCCTGAGTCAAGTCTTCGTAGGTCATCGTCTCACCCTGCTTCAGCCACGGGTTGCGCGACTCGCCTTTGAAGAAGCGCTCCCAAGCCTCATCGTTCGCCACGAAGACGGTACGGCTACCCGTACGAGACAGAATGGAAGCATAACCGGGCATGTCGTTGATCAAACGCAATGTGTACTTGAAATTCCCGCGCTCTTGCAACGTGGAATAAATGCTCGACCCTAACCATTCCGGCGAGTTACCGTCTTTCAGCAACTCATCCAAGTCGTTTTCGCAAGAGGTCACCAGCATGCCGGTTCCCGCCATAAGAAAAAGACCGAAAGCCAAGTTGGAGCACAAACTGCACAATCTTGTTTTCATTCGCTTATTAGTTATGAATTAGTAATTTAGTTTTATTTATCACTCTATTCCGCACCACACTTCCGGGCATAGCAGCCCCTTTTTTATAGTACGTGTTGCAAAGATAAGTCAAAAAACGCAAGACAAGCAAAAGAATGCCGGACTTTTTCGTGAAAAAATTTAGGAACTTGCTGTAGAACATGTTTTCGGGCAGCTCCGGCGCGCCGCGAGAGAAAGGAGAAACGCCCTCCTTTTCCGCCCCGGAAGCAGCCCGAAACCATACCGCCGGAAGCAGGGGCCACTTCGGCGCAAAGCCCGATGGGGAGCGGCCTCCGGGGTATTTTCAGAATGGCCGGAAGGGGCTTTCACCACCCTCCGGAAGAAAGCCGGAAAGGGCCTGCCGGAAGAGCAAAAACAGAAGGATTTTGCCACAAAAAAGCATAGGGAAATACGGCCCGAAGGAGGGGAAACAGAATTTATTAGTTGTGCTTTTCGCACATAATTTTCCCGGTTTATTTGCACTTGTTTACTTTTTGATTTAACCCACATTGTGTTAAAAACAAAACCGGCAGCAAAAGAAGAGGAAACCGCCCGAAGAATAGGCAAAACTGCCCAAAAACATCTGTTTCAAGCAGAAAAAGAAAGAATTACGCACTGAAACGGGAATAAAACAGGATTGAAACAGAAACGAAACACCAGAGCACCCTTTCCGGACGAAAGACGGATAGATAACAGATTCGCACACAAAGCCGCTCCGGCGCGAGGCATTGCCCCGAAGAACGTTTATAAAAACAAAAAACAGGCCGAAGAGGCAGAAAAGCCTCCATACGGAACCCCCAAGCAGACCGCCCGCAGCCCGGCTCCGGACGATGGCCTGCAAGAGGGGAAGAAGCGCCCTGCGGCTTCGCCCGAAAAGCGCTTGGGCAAAAAGGAAACCGCTGCGGCACTTTTCCGGAAAAGTGCCGCAGCGGCCCGACGATAGTGCTGCAGAAGAAAAAGCGGGATCAAGAGGGCGAGCCGGCCGCACCGCCCCCCTGCCGCGGCCCGGAAGGAGCGCCGTCCGCCCCGGACCCCGAAGGCGCAGCGGCGCCCTGCCCCTCCGCGGAGGGGACTGCCTGGGAGGGGAGTTTTTTCTCTTCAGGATAGCTGACACGGGGATGGTAGACACTCTTCAGCCGCTCGCGGAAAACGGCCTTGACGCTGGCTATGTCGCGGAACGTGATGGGGCAGTTGTTGAAGAACCCGGCAGCCACCTGGGAGTCCACGATGCGGTCTACCAGCGCCGAGATGGCCTCGTCGGTGTACTCGGGCAGGCTGCGCGAAGCGGCCTCCACGCCGTCGGCCATCATGAGCAGTGCCGTCTCACGCGTGAAGGGGTCCGGACCGGGATAGGAGAAGCGCTCGAGGTCGGGCTCCTGCCCGGGATGCTCGTTTTTCCAGGAAATGAGGAAATATTTGGCCACGCCTTTGCCGTGGTGGGTGGCTATGAAGTCCTTGATGACGCGGGGCAGGCCGTACTGGTCGGCTATCTTCAGCCCGTCGCGCACGTGCCCGATGACGACCTGCGCCCCCTGCTCATAGGAAAGCTGGGCATGGGGATTGATACCGCTCTGGTTCTCAGTAAAAAAGATGGGGTTGCTGAGCTTCCCGATGTCGTGATAGAGGGCCCCGGTGCGCACGAGCTGCACGTTGGCCCCGATGCGCGCGGCCGCGGCGGCTGCGAGGTTGCTGACCTGCACGGTGTGCTGGAACGTGCCGGGGGCTTCTTCCGAAAGGCGCCGCAGGAGTTTGTTGCTCGTGTTGGAAAGCTCGATAAGCGTCACGTTCGAGGTGAAGCCAAAGCCCTTCTCCATGGCGAAAAGCAGGGGGTAGGAGAAGAGAAGGAAGATGCCGTTGACCAGGAAGCAGAAGTAGAGATTGAGATTGATGGCGGAGATTTCGTTGCGGTGCATGAGCTCCAGGCTGACGTTGGTGAGGGAATAGGAGAGCATCACGAGGATGGCCACCCGGTAGAGCTGGGAGCGCTGGGTAAGCTCGCGCAGGCTGTAGGCCGCCACCATGCCGGCAATGAGCTGGAAGAGGACGAATTCGTAGACGAAATGCAGGGAAATGGAGCAGAGCAGTACGGTGGTGACGTGGGTGACAAAGGCGGTACGCGAATCGAGCAGGACATGGACCACGATGGGTATCATGGCGTAGGGGACGATGTAGACATTCACCAGATTGAGCCGCACCAGAAGGTAAGTGGCCAGCGTGTAGCAGACGATGAAGAAGATCATCAGCAACAGGGCGTTGCGCTGTTCGAAATAGTCGCGGCGGTAAATATAGAGATAGAGGAAGAAACAGACGAGCACCATGACGGCAAAAAGCACCTGCCCTACCCAGATGAGGACGTGGCTCGTGCGGTCGCTCTCGCGGGAGAGGGAGGCCTGGCGGAGGGACTCGAGGATTACGTAGGTCTGGGGGGAGACGATTTCGCCGCGGTCGATGATTTTCTGCCCGGTCTGCACCATTCCGCTGGCCGAGGAGACGGAGAGCATGAGATCGGAACGGGCGTCGGCAGACTTCAGGCTGTCATAGGTAAGATTGGGTTCGAGATAGAGGTTGAGATCGCACTGCTGGAGGCGCGAGAGGGGGTAGTTGACGGTGTCTTGATGGAGCAGCAGATGGTAGGCGCTCTTGAGGGTATAGACCGAGGCGAGGGAGACGGGAGTGGCCGTGTTGTTGCGCATGAACATGACTTCCTGCACATTCTCGCGCCGGAGGCGGTCGTAAACCTCGGAGTCCATCACGCCGGCCTGGTAGATGGCCGCCAGGAGACGCTCCACATGGGGCCGCCAGCCGCCGGGGAGGCGGTCTTTCAGGCGCGTGGCGTAGTCGGCGCGCAGGCGGGAGAGCATACGGCCCACGAGGGCATCGTCGACCGCCACATAGGGGCGGTAGTAAGCCATCAGGCTGTCGCGCTCGCGGGCCACGGCTTCGGCGTTCTTGTAGATGGGGAAGTCGTAAGGAGCGGTCAGGAGGCCGTATTTCCAGGGCTTCCCGGTCTCAAACTGGTAGTTGAACTTCTCCTCACGGGGCATGAACCAGACGATCAGGACGATTGCGACCAGAAAAGACAAGACAGGCACCAGCCAGCGCGATCCGGAGAAGAACACCGTTATTTTCGAGGTTTTCATAGGCTTCTGCATTTTTGGGGCGAAAAATACGAAAATCCCGGGGTATTCGGGAAAGAAAAGCCCGTTTTCTGGGAAAAAAGCCGTAACTTTGCCGCACTTTCCCTAAATTTAGTTATCAATATGACCCAGAGAAAAGTCAGAGTGCGCTTTGCTCCCAGCCCCACGGGGGCGCTGCACATAGGGGGCGTGCGCACCGCTCTATACAACTATCTCTTCGCCCGGCACCACGGGGGAGAGCTGATTCTCCGCATCGAGGACACGGACTCGACGCGTTTCGTGCCCGGGGCGGAGGAATACATAGCCGAGTCGTTCGAATGGCTGGGCATCCCCTTCGACGAAAGCCCCCAGAAGGGCGGGAAATACGGCCCCTACCGCCAAAGCGAACGCCGCGACATCTACCGGAAGTATGCCGCGCAACTGCTGGAAAACGGCAAGGCCTACATCGCTTTCGACACGCCGGAAGAACTGGAGGCCAAGCGGAAGGAGATACCGAACTTCCAGTATGACGCACAGACGCGCGGGGAAATGAGAAACTCGCTCTCACTGGGCGAGGAAGAGACGCGCCGGCGCATCGAAAACGGCGAGAAATACGTGGTCCGCTTCAAGGTGGAACCGGGCGAGGAAGTACACGTGCACGACCTGATACGCGGCGATGTGGTGATCAACTCCACGGTGCTGGACGACAAGGTGCTATACAAATCGGCCGACGACCTGCCGACGTATCACCTGGCCAACATAGTGGACGACCATCTGATGGAGGTCTCCCACGTAATCCGCGGCGAGGAATGGCTGCCGTCGGCTCCGCTCCACGTGTTGCTCTACCGCGCTCTGGGCTGGGAGGGGACCATGCCGGAATTTGCCCACCTGCCCCTGCTGCTCAAACCCGACGGCAAAGGCAAGCTGAGCAAGCGCGACGGCGACCGCATGGGCTTCCCCGTATTCCCGCTGGCCTGGACCGACCCGAAGACGGGCGAGCAGAGCCTGGGATTCCGCGAGAGGGGCTATCTGCCCGACGCCGTGGTAAACTTCCTGGCGCTGCTGGGCTGGAACCCGGGCGATGACCGGGAAATCCTGAGCCGCGAGGAGCTGTGCGACCTGTTCGACCTGGGACGCTGCAACAAGTCGGGGGCCAAGTTCGACTTCAAGAAGTGCATTTGGGTAAACCACGAATACATCCTGAAAATGAGCAATGCCGAAGCCGCCCGCCTGCTGGCGCCCGAACTGGAAGCCGAAGGCATACACGAACCGATGGAGCGCGTAGAGCGCGTGGCGGGGCTGATGAAAGGCCGGGTGGACTTCATAAAAGAACTGGTCCCGCTGTGCCGTTTCTTCTTCGTGGCGCCCGATTCCTACGATGAGAAGACGCGGCTGAAAAGATGGAAGGAATATTCTGCCCGGCAGATGCAGGAACTGAAAGAAGTGCTTGCCGGACTGGACGATTTCTCCATGGAGAACCAGGAGAAAGCGGTAATGGAATGGATTGAAAGCAAGGAATATAAGACGGGCGACGTGATGAACGCTTTCCGCCTGGCCTTGGTGGGACAGGGCATCGGGCCGCACATGTTCGAGATAACCGACGTGCTCGGCAAGGAAGAGACCCTCGCCCGCCTGCAAAAAGCCATCGATACTTTGGGTTGAAGCCCTACCCCTCCGGACATTTTCCGGAGGGGAAAACCATCGTTTCCTACTCCTTTCCAAAAACTCCGAATACGGTAATGATTCTCTACAACATAGGCATTTATCTATACTACATAGCCCTCTATCTGCTTTTCCCCTTCAGCCGGAAACCGCGCCAGATGGTGAAAGGTTCCTGGGTGGTAGGGCGCATCCTGCGGCAGCAGATGGAAAAAGGGAAGCCCTACCTCTGGTTTCATGCCGCATCGCTGGGCGAATTCGAGCAAGGGCGGCCGCTCATCGAGCACATCCGCGCGCAATATCCTCAGTACAAGATACTTCTCACGTTTTTCTCCCCCTCGGGCTACGAAGTGCGCAAGCACTACCAGGGGGCGGACATCGTCTGCTACCTGCCGATGGACACGCCCTTCAACGCGCGCCGCTTCGTACACCACGTACAGCCGAAGATGGCTTTCTTCATCAAGTACGAGTTTTGGAAAAACTACCTCGACGAACTCCACAAAGAGGGCATCCCGACGTACAGCATCTCCAGCATTTTCCGAAAAAACCAGATATTCTTCAAGTGGTACGGCGGCATCTACCGCAATGTGCTGAAGGACTTTACGCACCTGTACGTGCAGAATGAGATTTCGAAGAAGTTCCTGGCCAAGCTGGACGTGCACAACGTGACGGTCGTGGGCGACACGCGTTTCGACCGCGTGCTGGAGATAAAAGAAGCGGCCAAGGACCTGCCGCTCATAGAGCGCTTCTGCCGCGGGACGAAGCACTGCCTGGTGGCCGGAAGCAGCTGGCAGCCGGACGAAGACCTCTTCATCCGCTACTTCAACCGCCACCCGGAAATGAAACTCATCATAGCCCCGCACGTCATAGACGAGATACACCTGACGGAAATCATCGACAAGCTGGAACGCCCCTACATGCGCTACAGCCGTATCAATGAGGCGAAAATAGAACAAACGGACTGCCTGATCATCGACTGCTTCGGGCTGCTTTCGTCCATCTACCGCTACGGCGACATAGCCTACGTAGGGGGCGGATTCGGCAAGGGCATCCACAATCTGCTGGAAGCGGCCGTCTACGGGATGCCGGTGCTCTTCGGCCCGAAACACCAGAAGTTCATGGAAGCCGGAGGGCTCATAGAAGAAGGCGGGGGATTCTGCATTTCCTCACAAGAAGAGCTGGACAAACTGATGGACCGCCTGCTCGGAGAGGAAGAATTTCTGCGCCGGAGCGGCCAAAATGCCGGCGATTTCGTGCGCAAACGCGCCGGAGCCACGGAGCGGATATTGGAGCTGATCGATTTCCGATAGGCAGAAGAGGGAGGCTATACTCCCATTTTTCAAACAAAAAAGAGCGCAAAAAGCTATTGCAGCCCGGAGGATTATCTCCCGGGCTGCTTCTTTTTTACGGATTCCGCCATAAGAAAATGCCCAAAACGCTGCAACTTCCGGAAAAAAACGGCAATACTTTCCGGGGAAAGCGGCAGCACTTTTCCCGAGAAGTGCTGCAACTTTTCAGAAAAAGGGGAAACTGTTCCCCCGAAAAGACCCTATCCCAAGCCGACCCCGGGAAAAGAGAAAAAACGAAAAGCGAAGAAAGAAGAAACGACAAGAAGACAAGGAAACGACAAAAAAGGAGCTTTTCCTTGTCAATAATGGAGAAAAACGCAAAATAAAGCCCGCAGAAGAGCCCAAATCGAGAAAATGAATAACTTATCAAGGGAGCACCCGTTTCTTCCTTAGAGCGCAATTATGAAAGCCGACTTCTGAGGGGTCGGTTTGGATAACGGCACAATTTACGCAATAAATGAGCAATAAGTTCCAACCTGCCATCAGATTTTTAAAAGAGACCTGTTCCTGCTTTTCGTCGTCCCTAACTGCTCCATCCTTCCCTGCCGACCCAGAAACAAAAAACACATGCCACCCGCAAAAAGACGGATGGCATGTGCCAATTATATACATCAGTCCTCTACGCGGATTTAGTCTGCCAGTTTGGCCTTGATGAATTCGCGGTTCAGACGGGCGATGTTGCTGATGCTCACGTTCTTCGGGCACTCAGCCTCGCAGGCACGGGTGTTCGTGCAGTTGCCGAAGCCCAATTCGTCCATCTTGCTGAGCATGGCCTTCGCACGGCGGGCGGCTTCGGCCTTTCCCTGCGGGAGGAGGGCCAGCTGGCTCACCTTGGCGGAGACGAAGAGCATGGCCGAACCGTTCTTGCAGGCTGCCACGCAGGCACCGCAGCCTATGCAGCTGGCGGCATCCATGGCCTCGTCGGCAATATCCTTGGAGATCAAGATGGCATTGGCATCCTGCGGAGCGCCGGTGTTGACGCTCACATAGCCGCCAGCCTGCATGATCTTGTCGTACGCGCTACGGTCTACCATCAAGTCGCGGATGACGGGGAAACCGGCCGAGCGCCAAGGCTCTACGGTGATGGTGTCGCCATCGGAGAAGCGGCGCATGTATATCTGACAAGTCGTGGCACCCGTGGCAGGCCCGTGGGGATGTCCGTTGATGTAGAGCGAGCACATTCCGCAGATACCCTCGCGGCAGTCGTGGTCGAAGACTACGGGCTCTTCGCCCTTCTCCACCAGCTGCTCGTTGAGAATGTCGAGCATCTCCAGGAAAGAGGTATCTCCGGGGATGTCTTCCATGTGATAGGTCTCAAAAGCACCTTGCTCTTTCGGACCTCTTTGACGCCAGATCTTCAGCGTGAAACTTATATTTTTGTCCATCTTGTCTTATGATTTATAGTTACGGGTTTGAACTTTTACGAACTCATAGTTCAGTTCTTCTTTCAGCAGTTCGGGCGCTTTGTCCTCGCCTTGGTAGCTCCAGCAGGCCACGTAGGAGAAGTTGGCATCATCGCGCTTGGCTTCGCCTTCTTCGGTCTGGTGCTCCTCGCGGAAATGACCGCCGCAGGATTCCTCACGCTGCAGGGCATCGTAGGCAATGAGCATACCCATCTCGAGGAAGTCGGACAGACGTAGAGCCTTGTCCAGCTCGATGTTCATATCGTCGGCCTTGCCGGGAATGAATACGTTGCTCCAGAATTCCTTTTTCAGCGTCTTGATCTCCGAGAGAGCCTTGGTCAGGCCTTCCTTGGTGCGGCCCATCCCGACGTATTCCCACATGACGTGGCCCAGTTTCTTATGGATGGAATCGACAGATTCCTTGCCCTGGATGGCCATCAGCTTGGCTATCTTGTCGGAAACTTCCTTCTCGGCTGCTGCAAACTCAGGCAGGTCGGTGGAGAAGCGCGGCACGGTGATCTGGTCGGCCAGGTAGTTCTGAATCGTATAAGGCAGTACGAAATAACCGTCGGCCAAGCCCTGCATCAGAGCCGATGCGCCCAAACGGTTGGCACCATGGTCGGAGAAGTTGCACTCGCCGATGGCGAAGAGCCCCTTGATGGAGGTCTGGAGTTCGTAGTCCACCCAGATTCCGCCCATCGTGTAGTGGATGGCGGGGAAAATCATCATAGGAGTCTTATACGGGTTCTCGTCCGTAATCTCCTCATACATGTCGAACAAGTTGCCATAGCGCTGGCGCACCACGTCTTCGCCCAAGCGGCCGATGGCCTCGGAAAAGTCGAGGAATACGGCCAGACCCGTATTGTTCACGCCGTAGCCCTTGTCGCAACGCTCCTTGGCGGCACGCGAAGCCACGTCACGGGGCACGAGGTTTCCGAATGCGGGGTAGCGGCGCTCCAAGTAGTAGTCGCGGTCTTCCTCAGGGATATCCGCACCTTTTATCTCACCGCGCTGCAGGCGCTTGGCATCTTCCAGCTTCTTCGGCACCCAGATGCGGCCGTCGTTACGCAACGACTCGGACATCAGCGTCAGCTTCGACTGCTTGTCGCCGTGTACCGGGATGCAGGTCGGGTGAATCTGCACATAGGCGGGGTTGGCAAAGTAAGCGCCTTTTTTATAGCACTCTATGGCAGCCGAGCAGTTGCAGGCCATGGCGTTGGTGGAGAGGAAGTAGGTGTTTCCGTATCCGCCCGTGGCGATGACCACGGCATGGGCGGCAAAGCGCTCCAGCTTGCCCGTCACGAGGTTGCGGGCGATGATGCCGCGCGCACGACCGTCGATGATCACGAGGTTCTGCATCTCATAGCGGGTGTACAACTTCACCGTCCCCTTGTTCACCTGGCGGCTCAGAGCGGAGTAAGCACCCAGCAGGAGCTGCTGGCCCGTCTGGCCTTTGGCATAGAAGGTACGGCTCACCTGGGCACCGCCGAAGGAGCGGTTGGCAAGAGTGCCGCCGTATTCGCGGGCAAAGGGCACGCCCTGGGCCACGCACTGGTCGATAATGTTGTTGGATACTTCAGCCAAACGATACACGTTTGCCTCGCGGGCACGATAGTCGCCGCCCTTGATCGTATCGTAGAAGAGGCGATAGACAGAGTCGCCGTCGTTCTGATAATTCTTTGCAGCGTTGATACCGCCCTGCGCGGCAATGGAGTGTGCACGACGCGGGGAATCCTGGATACAGAAGTTGAAGACCTTGAAACCCATCTCGCCCAGCGAAGCGGCTGCCGAAGCACCGGCCAGACCCGTACCTACGACGATGATGTCCAAGCGGCGCTTGTTGGCGGGATTCACCAACTTCTGATGATTCTTATAGTTAGTCCATTTCTCGGCTAATGCGCCTTCGGGAATTTTTGAATCTATCTTAGTCATAATGCGATTGTCTTTAATATATATAATGTATAGGTGCGTTCCTCAAAAAACGTTAGCCCAGAAGACCGTATTTCACATAGAACACAACAGCCGAGAAAGCGAATCCGGCCAAAACGACCGTAGCCCATACGTTACCGATGAGCTTCCAACGGCAGAACCACACCTTGTTGCTCCAACCCAGCGTCTGAAGCGCGCTCCAGAAGCCGTGAGTCAGATGGAACCAGATGGCCACAAACCAAATCAGGTAGAGCACCAGATTGAGCGGGCTGCTGAAAACCTGCTGAATCAGGTCGATACCGCCTTCGGGGTACTCGCCCAGGATTTCAGGCAGCTGCATTTTGCCCCAGAAGTGGACCAGATGGAGCAAAAAGAAGAGGATCACAATCAGGCCCAGCACCAGCATGTTCTGCGAAGCCCACTCCACGCCTTTGGGGCGCTCGGAGACGGCGTAGTCCTGATTGCCGCGGGCGCGACGGTTCTGCGCCGTGAGGATGAAAGCATAGACAATGTGCACGACAAAGCCCAAAGCCAAGACTGCAGTTCCTGCAAGTGCATACCAATTGGCGCCCAAGAACTCACAAACTGCGTCGTAGCCATCTTCGGAAATGACAGCCACAAGGTTCATCGCCATGTGAAAGGTTACGAAGAGGACGAGGAACAAGCCTGAGATACTCATGACCAATTTCCTGCCTACAGAAGAATTGATTAACCACATAAATGATTGTTGTTTTTAGATTATTTATTTGTTATTTCAGTTGCTTCCACATTTTCCCGCAAAAATAGAAGAAATTTATATTCTGCGCAAACAGAAGCGGGAAAAAGGCTGCAGGTTTTTCCCGAAAGTGCTTCGGCTTTTGCCCGAAAGTGCTGCAGGAAAGTTTTTTCAGCGCAGGTGCTTTTTTATTTCTGCCACGGCGGCACGGAGCTGGACGTCCTCGTTCTTACGCAGACTCTCCAGCGTGACAGGCACATAGACATCAGGAATGATGCCCCGGCCTACGAACTCACGGCCGTCGGGGTAGGTGTCCTTCTTCGTACAGATGCGGCAGGAGAGGCCGGGCAGGAGGTCGATGAAAATCGGGTTGCCCGTACTGCCGTTCGTGGGCTCGCCCACTTGGAACACGTTCTCCACACTGTCGGCAAAGACCAGGAAGTCTTCGCAGGCCGAGGCCGTGTTGCTGTTCGTCAGCACGGCCACGGGCACCTCAAGGCAGGGGTGTCCCGGGGCGAAGTCGGCCTCCATGGCCCCGCCGCCCACCGTGGCCAGGTCGTTGGCCTGCAGGTAACACTCGCGGTTGAAGCGGTTGCCCGCCGTGTCGGCCGGGGTCAGCGCCGGACGGGAGGGGCTCGCCGCGCCCCACGAGGCATAGGCCGGCTTGTAGCAGCGCGTCGACCAGCGGGAACCCGTGAGGTGCGTCTTCGGGGTGAAGTGCGAAAGGATGTGCGTGCCGCGGCCCGTGCTGCCGCCGCCGTTGTCGCGCAGGTCGATGATTACGCCGCGCGCCCTCCTTTGCAGCTCGGGGAAAGCGGCGTCGAACTGCTCGATGACCCGGTCGTCGCTCAGCGTCCCGATGCGCACGTAGGCGATGTCCTTCTCCGGCCACGAGAGCCCGAAGCGTCCCCCGCTGCCCTGCCGCTCCAGGCCGGGCAACCCGACGGGACGGCTGTAGGGGCCGACGTAATCATTCACCAGCTCGATCGTCTTCTGCTCTTTGCCCGTGCGGAAAGTCACCTCCCGCCGCGTCCCCTTGGCAGCCATCAGCAGCAGCCGCGCGGCCTGCCTGAGGCGCACGTGCGGGGCGGAAGCTGCCACATACGGCAGAATCTCCGCTCTCAGGTAGTCCATGGCCGGCACTCCGTCCACCGCCACCAGCTCCGAACCGGGAGGCACCTGCCCCGCGTGCAGCGAGTCTGTGCGCACGATGACCAGCCTGTCCTCCACGAGGTCCGTCGTGAGGGAAATCCCGCTGCGGAAGTAGTTGGTCGTCACGTCCTCGCCCCGGCGGTAATCGGAGGAGACATACGTGTGCCCGTCCTGCAGGAAGGCGCCGAAGCGCTCCATGAGTTTCACGAAACCGGCATCCGTGCGGCTCGCCAGCACCTCGGGCATCAGGGCGCGGTAGAGCGAATCCCAGCGGTCGCTGCCCACTTTATACATATACACGAAGTTCCGCTTGGCCTCGGCCCAGAACTTGGAGTAAGCGTAGAGCTTCTCTTCTTGCGTCCAGGGCACGGTTTGCTGCTCCTGCCCCCTCATGGGGAGCATCAGAAGCTGGGCTGTCACGAAAAGCAGCACCGGAAGCGCCCGCCACCAGCCGCACCGGCGCACAATGCGCCGGAGGTTTGATTCAGAAGATTTCATATTTCCATATTTTTGCTACCTTATTCTATTATTCAACGATTCGCTCTATTTCTCTTCCCGCTTCACCTCGTCCCATAGGCGGGGGAAGAGTCCCTTGCCATAACCAGTCTGGACCTTCACGATCTGCCCCGCGGGCGAGATGACAACGTAGTGGGGAATGCCGTTCACCCCGTAGCGGGCGGCCAGGCCGGTTTCGCCTTTCAGGTCGTTCAGGCTCACGCTGTCCGTCAGGTTGTAGGTCTGCGAAGCTTTGCGCCAAGTCTCTTCCGGGTCGATGCTGATGCTGACGGCCACAAGTTCCTCCGCGTGCGCCGCGGCAAACTCCTTCAATTCCGGAAAGGCCATGACGCACGGTCCGCAACCGGCGCTCCAAAAATCGAGCAGGAGGTACTTCCCGCCGGAAAGATAGCCCGAAAGGCGGCGGCGCGTGCCGTCCATCGCCAAGAGCTCCCCGTCGGCCATCGCGTCGCCCTCCCCCGCCGCCACGGGCGGGAAGAGGAAAGCCGCCATCTCCCGGCCCATCGGCGAAGCCTGCCGCGCCGGGGAAAGGCGCGTGCGGAAAAGCGCGCAGACCCGGTCGCGAGTGGGCGTATCCTTATCGAAGAAGCAATTGCGGGCCAGGTCGTACATCATCTTCATCCACGCCGTATCCACCCGGGCCGTGCGCTCCAGCGTGCCCACGTTGGCCAGCAGCTTCCGATCGACCAGCGAGTCGCGCCGCGCCTCCAGTGCGGCACGCTCGGCCTCCAGCCGTCGGCGCTCTTCGCCCTGTGCCGGCCAGAGGCGCGGATAGAGGCGGCTGAGTTGCGCACACACGCAGGAGAAGTCGAGGCCAGTGGCGCCCTCGTCGTCCAGAAGACGCTGCTCGAAGCGTTGCTCCGCCAAAGGGCTGCCGATGAGCCAGCTGCAGGGATGGGGACTGTCCCCCTCCACTTCGATGTCCACCCCGGGCGCCAACCAGAGATTGGCAAAGCTGCCAGAGAAATGGCCCGAGTCGCAGAAGAGCTGGCACTGCACGGGCATTTCCTCCTCCGGCAGCCGGAAACTGATGGAGAAACGCCCGGAACGCAACGTGTCGGTGCCCAATTCGTCCAACGTACGCCCCGCGGAGCGATAGACCGTGATGGCATATCCGTCGGCCACGCCCGCCAGATGCCCGCGGATGCGGCACGTGTCTCCGGCCGACAGAGCAAGGGGAAACAAAAACAAGAGAAGGAGAATAGAAAAACGAGTGGATAGGGAGGTCTGTCTCATAGCTGATTTCAGGTCTTGCGCGGCCACAAAGATAATATAAACAAGCGTAAAAAAACAGCTAACTGCAAAAATCCCTTCTCCGCCTACCGCATATCGGCCCCTCCGCCCTGCCGTCGGGCAAATTCGCCGGGCAGCAGGCCGAATTCCTTCTTGAAGCACTGCGAGAAATACTTGGGCGTATTGAATCCCACCCGGTAGGCCAGCTCCGAAATGCGGATGCCCGGCTCGGCGCGGAGTATGTCGCACGCGGCATTGAGGCGCACGGCCTGGATGAAGGTCTGTATACTGAGGTCCGTACACTCGCGCAGCCGGGAGTAGAGCGTGGAGACACTCATCCCCAGGTCGGCCGCCATGCGGTCGCGGTTGTAGGCCGAGTCGTCCAGATGGTCGCGGACCAGGCGGGTGGCCCGGGCCACAAACTCCGCATCGCGCTGCTGCCCTGCCGTCTCCGCCCTGCCCCGTCCTGCTTCGGGAGCAGGCTCTGCCCCGACGCCTGACGCGGGACTGAGCTGCGCGCTCTGCAGGATGGCCGAAAAGCGGCGGCTGGCCCGCATCTCGCGCCGCATCCGCAGATAGCTCCACACAAACCGCCCGAAGAGGAAAAGCAGGACAATATATATAAGGTAGGCCCATCCGCTCGCATACCACGGCGCAAGGACGCGCACCCCTATGGCGTAAGGCAGCCCGTGCCACTCCCCCCGGCTGTCCAGCGCCCGCAGCCTGAACCGGTAATCGCCCGGCGGGACACGCTCGTACACGGCGCGGCGCACCGCACCGTCCACCGCGCGCCACTCCTCGTCGTAGCCCTCCAGGAGGCAGGCATAGCGCGTCTCGGCCTGATCGGCATAAGTAAGCAGCGAAAACTCCACGCCGAAGCTCCGCGCCGATGCCGGCACCGTAATCTCCCGGGCCAGCATGGGCCGCTCCGCCGCCAGCGCGCTGCGGGCCGAAGAGTCGAGCGCAAAGTAGGAAGTGCCGTCGAGCAGGAAGTCTGTGACCACAAGATTCGGAACAAAGCGGCGCAACCCGCCGTACGCCCCCTCTGGATCGAAAGCCACGAAGCCCTCGGCAGTACCGAAATAGAGGCTGTCGCCCAGGCGGAACACGGCGTTGGGGACGAAAGAAGCAGAGGCCAGCCCGTCCTGCGCGGTAAAGCTGACAAGAGAAGAGTCGGCACCAAGCCGCAGCAATGCCCGGTCGGTGGCCAGCCACAGCGCGCCGTGGCGGTCTTCGCAGAGGGCCTGCACCTTCCTCCCCTCCAAGAGTCCCGGCCGACCTACGGGGCAGAAGCGGTCGATCTCCGCATTGTAGCGCAGCAGCCCGCTGCTGCTGAGGGCCCAGAGGCAGCGGCGGCTGTCCTCGTAGCAGGCCGTGACGGCGGCCGAGGACGGCCCGTAGCGGCGCAGGCGCAGGCGCTGCGGGAAGGCGGGGTCGCCCTCGATGCGGATAATGCCCCGGTTGGCCGTCGAAACCCAGATGCGGCCCGCGCGGTCGCCTGCAATATGGTTGACCATGACGTAGCCCGTCAAGTCCACGGAGTCCGTCTTCACGTCCAAAGCCACTCCCCTCCCGTCGGGAAGCAGGACGGAAATCCCCTGCCGGCCGCCCATCCAGAGCGCGCGGTCGTGGGGCGATTCGTAGAGCGCCAGCACGTTGTCTTTCACGTAGGGCAGCTGCCGGGTGTGGGGGTAGAGCACTTCGCTCGTCCCGTCGGGGCGGCTCACCCAGAGGCCGTTGTCGCCGGCGGCCATCCAGAGCTCCCCGTTCGAGCGGCGGAGGATGGACGTGACGCGCGTTGCCAGCTCCCCGTCCGGCAGGGCCTCGTAGCCCGGCACGCGGCGGTTCTTCTCCAGCCGGCCGGTTGCCGCGTCGTACCGGGCCAGGCCCTGCGTGCCCAGCCCGAGGTAGAAGTGGCGGCCGTCTTCGGTATAGATACAGCAAACGTGCGCCCCGAGGGAATAGTTCGTGAAGAGGTCGCCCGCCTGCCGGATCCGCACGATGCCCCCGCCGCGGGTGCCCATCCAGAGCGCGCCGTCGGGGCCGGTGCAGGCTGCTACCGTATCGCCCGTGCAGGCCCGCACCTGCCCGTCGGGCGTCTGCACCACGTCGTTGACCACCGCCCCCGGCCCCGCCAGCGGGCCCAAGCCCACCGTCCGGAGCGAAGCGAGAAGGCAGTCGTCCCAACGGTCCACGCACTGCACGCCGCATCCCTGCGTACCGATCCAGAGACGGCCCTGCCGGTCCGGGCAGAGCGCAAAGGCGGAATTCATCCAGTTCAGCCGCGCATAGGCATACAGCTCGCGGCGCCCCGGCGAATAGCGCCACAGCCCCTGCCCCCAGGTCCCTACCAGTATCTCGCCGCCGGGCGTCTCGGCAAAGTCTTTCACGCCCCAGCCCTCGTAGCGCCCCCGGCGGCCGTCGGGCCACAGGGCCGTGGCCGTCTCGACATTGAAGTGCAGGAAACGGTCCTCCCCCCGCCGGCAGAGCGAGAAGCCGTCGTCGGTGCCGGCGTAGACCGTCCCGTCGCGGCCGCAAAAGAGGGCATAGACGATCTGCTGGCTGCTCTTGGGGAAACGGAAAAGCCGTGCCCGCCCCGTGCCCAGGGCTATGCGGAGCAGCCCGTCGTTCGTCCCCGCCCAAAGGTTTCCGGCCGAATCGGTGGCCAGGCAGCGCACGTCGCTCCCCAACTGGGGGAACTGCCGCACCGCATCGGCAAACTCCTCGCGCACGGCATAGCCGTCGTAGGACTTCACCCCCGCCGAAGTGCCCATCCAGAGCAGCCCCCGCGGGTCGAAATGGAGGCAATAGAGTTCCTCCGCCGCAGGCAGGGCGACGCGCGTGCGTATCTCGGCGGCAGGAAGCGCCGCAGGACACAGCGCCAGCAGCAGGGCAATACACAGGGCTATCTTCTGTCTCATGGCGGGAAGAGGGCAAGGGTTATCGCTTGCAAATTTAAGGATTCTGCAACAAGAAACATAGCCCGGAAAGCGGGAACGCAAGGTCAAAAAACGAGTATCCGGGCAAGAATCGTCGCCTTCCGCCCAATCTTTTACCTCTTTTCCACAATTCTGCACCTCCGGAGAGGAGGAATTCGCGTAAATTCGCGGCAGACATCTTCGGGAAAAGCCCTGCCGCTTTTTCCGGAAAGTCCTGCCACTTTCTTCAGAAAGCCCTGCCGCTTTTCCGGGAAGGATGCAAATGAAATCTTCCCGGCCTGCCCAGTCCGGGAAAAACGACTTACCCATAATAGCAAAAACATGATACAAGCAACCCTAAAGAAGACAGCCCTGCTCCTGGCCCTGCTGCCCCTCGCGGGATACGCCGGGAAGAAGACGGAGAAAATCGGCCTGGCGGAAAAGCCCGTGCCCGTGGCCTCAGTACGGAACATACAAGGGTTCGTGGGGCAGCGCATCGCCCTGAACCGCGACGTGTACCTCAAGAATTTCCCCATCGACGAGTATGTGGACTTCGTTGTCCGCCGCCAACACCGCGACTGGAACTGGACCCGTGCCGAACAGCACGGCAAGTGGCTCGAATCGGCCTACCTCTCGGCCATCCAGAACGGCGACCAGGAGCTCCTGAAAAAAGCCCAAAGCGAGCTCTACCGCATCATCGACTCACAGGAGGCTGAAGGCTACCTCGGCGCCACGGCCCGCGACTACCGCTCGAAGGAGCGCCCCATCCGCGGCATGGACCCCTACGAACTCTATTTTGTCTTCCACGCGCTGACCACCGTCTACGAGGAAACGGGCGACAAGCAGGCACTGCAGTCCGCCGAGCGGCTGGCCGACTATTTCCTCCGCTACTTCGGACCGGGGAAAAACGAGTTCTGGCCCTCCGCCCTGCGCTACCCCGACAACAGACTCAAGCACCTCTCCGGCACCTCGGACTTCGCCGGGCACAGCGTCCACTACGGCTGGGAAGGCACCTTGCTCTGCGACCCCATCGCGCGCCTCTACGAGGTTACGGGAAAGAAGAAGTACCTGGACTGGAGCCTCTGGGTGGTAAGTAATATCGACCGCTGGAGCGGCTGGGATTCCTTCTCGCGCCTCGACTCCGTGGCCGACGGCACTCTGGGAATCGACCGGCTGCAACCCTACGTCCATTCGCACACTTTCCACATGAACTTCATGGGCTTCCTGCGCCTCTACCGCATCACGGGCGACGCCTCGCTGCTGCGGAAAGTGGCCGGGGCATGGGATGACATCTACCGCCGGCAGATGTACATCACCGGCGGCGTCAGCGTGGCCGAACACTACGAGCATGGTTATGTGAAACCCCTCTCGGGAAACATCGTGGAGACCTGCGCCACCATGTCGTGGATGCAGCTCACCCAGCAACTCCTCCAGCTCACCGGCGACACGAAATACGCCGACGCCATGGAGCGGCTGATGCTCAACCACGTGTTTGCCGCGCAAGACGCCGAGACCGGCACCTGCCGCTACCACACGGCGCCCAACGGAGCCAAGCCCGAGGGCTACTTCCACGGCCCCGACTGCTGCACCGCCAGCGGACACCGCATCATCTCCCTGCTCCCCACCTTCTTCTATGCCGAACAAGGCAAGGACTTTTTCGTCAACCAGTACGTCCCCTCCGAATACACCGGCAGCGGCTTCTCCTTCCGCCTCTCGGGCAACTACCCGGTGGAGGAAGGCGCCGAAATCGAAATCACCCGTGCCGCCTCCGGGAAGCGCCTCCACCTGCGCATCCCCGCCTGGTGCAGCCGGCCCGAAGTGGCTGTCAACGGAGAAAAAGTAGGCGGGGTCGACCCGGGCAGCTACCTGCTGCTCGACCGGAAGTGGAAGGCCGGCGACCGCATCGCCCTGCGCTTCCCGATGGAAGAGCGGTGGCTGATGCGCGAGCACCACAGCAACTACCCCTCCTACACCCTCCCCGGCGGCGAAATCATGTACCGCGAAGAACCGGCCGACAAGACGCCCTACGCCTTCCTGCGCGGCCCCATCGTCTACTGCGTGGACATGGTCTGGAACAAAGCCCTCTGCAACGACGACGCCGACCTCTACCGCGACGTCACGATAGACACCGGAAAACTCCCCGTCCGCACGGCCCTGCCCGACAGCAGCCTGCTGGGCCCCGCCTACCGCGCCGAGGCCGACTACATGGGGCGCAAGGTGCAACTCACGCTCACGCCTTTCTGCAACATCGGGCAATGGTACAGAAAAGGAGAACAGAAGCCGCGGAAAAACACAAAAGCCTTTACCTACGCCATCTGGCTGACCGGCAGTAAAAACTAAACCAACCCCATCATACGCCATGAACCCCTTGAAATCCTTACTCACCGCCCTGCTCCTGGCCGCCGCGACGGCCGGGGCGGCACAGACCGACGTGACCGGCCAATTCCTCTCCAACGCCGACTTTACGGACGAAGCCATGGAGGCCAACGCACCCCGCGGATGGACCCTGGAGCTCAGCTCCTCGGGAGTGCAGTCGAAGATCAGCACCACTGAAAAAGCGGACGGCACAATCGCCGGAAACCAGAACCACTGGCAGCTCTGGCAGCCCAGCGGCCCGCTCACGGGCAAAGCCTGCCAGCAAATTTCGCAGCTCCCCGCAGGACGCTACAGGCTGACTGCCGTCGTCTCCACCTCATTCGGCGGCACAGTGGAGCTCTACCTGAACGACTCCGCGACGCCCATCCCCACCGGAAAGGCCGGCACATACGAGGTGGAAGCCCTCATAGCGGACGGGAATGCCGAGCTGGGACTGGCCCTGAACGTTACGGGTGGAGGGACTATCGACTTCGACTCCTTCCGGCTCTACCAGTACGAACCTGAACCCGGCGACCTTGCCCTGCTCCTCGACGCATGGCACAAACAATGCGTCGACGACACCCTGGCCGAAGACCGGCAGGCATGGTACAACCGCGAAGAGATGCAAGCCGCCTTCTCCGCCTGCGCCACGGCCGGCGGCGACGAGGCCAAGATGCAGGCAGCCATCGACCTGCTCCAGGCCGCCCACCTCCACTTCCAGGAAATCACCGCAGCCTACGCCACCCTGCGCAATGAGGCAGACGCCCTTTATGCAGCGAGCGGGCAGTCGGCATTTGCCCTGCTCGACTCCGTGAGGCAGATCCATGCGGACATCACGGCCTACTATTCCCAAGACGAAGACCACTACAGCTGGGTCTGCGGGACACTCCCCCTGCTGCGCGGGCTGGCCGGCCGCTTCGGGCAGTACCAGAAAATGAGCAAGGCCATCAGCACCGCCCGCAACCAGCTGCAGGCCACCGGCTACGAAGGCCGGGAAGCCCTGCAGGAAGCCTTGGCCGAAGCCGGACGGATGCTGGCCGAAGCCACGACGGAGGCCGACTTCCGGGCAGGGACCGGCTACATCGAAGCCGCACAGGCCAGCTACCTGAAGAACCGCCCCGAAGAGTGGGTCACCATCCAGAACGGCCTTCTGTGGCAAACCGATGACGGAGCCACCGTGCAGGCCCATGCCCCGGGCTTCGTGCGCGTAGGCGACATCTGGTACATGTGCGGCGAAGACCGGTCCAACTGGTGGAACCCCGACGTAAACCTCTACTCCTCCACCGACCTCGTCCACTGGAAATTCGAAAAGAAAATCATCCAAAACGGCGTGACCACCGCCGAACTCGGCAGCAGCCGCATGATCGAGCGCCCCAAGCTGCTCTACAACGCGAAGACCGACAAGTTCGTCGTCTGGTGCCACTACGAGTCGAGCGACTACGGCGCCTCGGAAGCCGCCAGTTTCGAGTGCGACTCGGTAAACGGCGCCTACCGCTACGTCTGGAGCGGACGCCCGCTCGGCATCAAGTCGCGCGACTGCAACGTCTTCCAAGACACGGACGGCACGGCCTACTTCGTCTCCACCACCGAAGAAAACCAGCACCTCGGCCTCTTCCGCCTCTCGGACGACTACCACGAAGCCGTGGCCCACACCCAGCTCTTCCCCTGGCAACGGCGCGAAGCACCCGCCATCGTGCGCATCGGCGACCGCTACTTCATGTTCAACTCCGCCTGCTCCGGATGGGACCCCAACCAGTGCAAAATGTCCTATACGGGCAATCTGGAAAGCGGATGGTCGGCACTCCAGAACGTGGGCAACCCCATGGCCTACGACACGCAGGCCGCCGCCATACTCGAGATAAAGGGGACGAAAACGACCACCTACCTCTACGTCGGCGACCGCTGGCAAGACCCCGGCCTGCCGGAGACGAAGACCATCATCTTCCCCATCTCCTTCGACGGCACCCGCTGCACCTTTAAGTACCACGAGCGCTTCGACATCAACTTCGTCACCGGCGAATGGCGCGAGACGCCCACCGAAGGGCACTTCGCCGACAAGAGCGGATGGACAGTCACCGCCTGCAGCAGCGAAGAGACCGCCAGCGAAAACGCCCCCGCCCGCAACGCCATCGACGGCAACGCCAACACCATCTGGCACACCCGCTACAGCGGCTCCACGGCCTCCGCGCCCCACCACATCACCATCGACATGGGCCGCACCCACGCCATCCGCGGCTTCCTCGCCACGCCCCGCATGGACGACGGGTCGAGCAACGGCCTCATCCGCAAATACCAGCTCCTGGCCAGCACGGACGGCAAGCAGTGGCGCAACATCTCCTACGGCGACTGGCTGCCCTACTGCACCGAAGTCACCTTCGACACCTACGAATGCCGCTACCTGCGCCTCGTCTCCAGCGAAGGCACCTACGCCTCGCTCGCCGAGTTCGACGTGGTGCTCGACCCCTCGGCCGCCACCGGCATCGACTCGCCCCTACAGTCCGCGGCGACTCCCGAAGAGACATCGCGCGCCTACTTCACGCTCGACGGACGCCCCACAGCCACTCCCTCCGCGGGCGTCTACATCGAACAAATACACTACGCCGACGGCAGCAGCAAAAGCCGGAAGAGAATCCGGGAATAACGCCTCCCCGCACAAAAACAAATCAGCCCCGCACGGACCGGCACCACGCCTCCGTGTGGGGCTGGTTCTTGCACCATCGCCCTCCCTCGGCTCCCTGCGATAGCCCAAAGCCTACAGCCCCCCACAAAAAGCGGCAGCGCTTTCCCCTGAAACATGCGGCACTTTTTCCAAAAACATGCAGCACTTTTCCCAAAAACACGCTGCACTTCTTCCCTATTGCCGAAGCACTTTTTCCCTCTTGCCAGAACGCTTTTCGTCCGCCGCCGGACAAGAACAGAAAAAGAGCGCCCCACCCACACGGGCCGGACGCTCCGGATTTAATCTTTGGTTATGATTATAAAAAAAATGAATTATATCTGTACGTCCATAAAAGTAACGGTCTACTATATTCTGCGTCAGAACAAACTGGGAAATGCTCAGAAATTATAGCCAAGAGATATTACCATATTACTCAACTTGGTCTTCTTGCATATCTCTGTGAAGTCCGTCCCGTAACTGATGGAAGCATAGAAATCGCTGATATCCATTCCCAGACCGATGTGCCAGCCTATCTGGAAACGTTTCCATGTAGCATCCTTGCTACCCATATCCTTCTTGTCAAAAAGATTGGCATCGTAACTGTCTTTTATATCATTGTCCTCCATCTTGGCCTCGCCAGCTTCATTCTGAGCTTCGTTCTTCAGGACTAATTTTCCCAGCAAGTTGTACTTCAGATCGATACCTACGAAAGGAGCTATGGCAAAACGATCGCTGAAAGCATACTTATATACGAGATTCACAGGAACCTGCAGGGTGAGCAAGCTATATTTGTACGTTTGTTCTATATTGTCGCCAAGACCAATCTGAGGTTTTTTATCTTCGTCCTGAAGAATCCTAGGGATCTCACCACTTTTATAATCTCCCAAATCCATATTCTTAAAGGCATATTGCAACCCTATTCCGGCTTCCACATACAAGGGGAAACGGGGAGTAATCGAAAAACCTTTTATGTATCCGAATTGGAAGCCATTGAACCCCAAATCGTCACTATAGTCATTGCCGTCTCCATCGTAACTATACCCGATTTTGTTGTACGAGACGTAAATCCGGTTCCATCCCTCGGTCTGGACCGAACGGGCGCTAACGCCGGAGGCGGCCCGGCTATTGTCTGCCGAATTTACGAACTGTGCCGAGGCACTGCCTGCTACCCCCGCCAAAACAAGGGCAGCCAAAAGTCTGAAAGTTTTCATCGTCTTTTTCTTTTTAGAATTGATGTTTGAATAAAATGTTTAAGCACTAATATTGAAAATTCATGCGCCATATATTGCAAATCCCCTCCGCATTTCCCCGCTGCGAGAGGAAATAGATGAATTGCCCGTCGCGGCTCCAGACAGGACTCAGGTCATCGGCCGCATGATAGGTAAGCTGGGCAAAACCGGTGCCGTCCACCCGGGCTACGAAGAGATCCGTATTGGCATAGACGAAGCCGTTGCCTTGGATTTTACTGTCGCCTACAAAAAGAATCCACTGCCCGTCCGGCGAAAGGGAAGGACTGGTAAAACTGCGCTGCGGATCGGAAACAATGCACTCCTCCACACCGCTTTCGTAGTTTACCTTCCAGATCTCGCTCCTTCCGCTTGTGTTGGTACGGGTACAAAAGAAGGACTTTTCATCGCCCGGCAGCGGGCATGGATTCATTCCGTTGGTAAAACTGGAGAGGAAGTTGTTCTCGATATTATAATTCCAGATGCTTACTCCCCGGTTCTCCAGACGGGCGAAGAAGATGCTCTTCATATCCGGAGAAAAGACGGGCGAATAATCATTGCTTCCCTGCGTGATCTGGCGACAGACATAGCCGGTCCGCGCATCCGTCAGGAAGATCTGGTTCGTCGTGCCGCGCGCTTCAGAGAAACAGATGGAGTTCCCATCCGGCGAATAGGCAAAGTCCCAGACCCCTTGACGGTTGGTCCGTTGCGTAGAGCTGCCCTGACGGCTCAGGTCCTTGATGAAGATGTTCGTCGTGTTGCCCCGCAGCGACAAGTAAGCGATGCTTTGCCCGTCGACCGAGGTATCGAGCACACGGTTGGAGAGCCAGTCGATTCGCCCGCCACTGCCGCGCTTCACTTGCGGCATGCAGACATAATCGGCAGCAGTACTCACCTGCAGGAATTCAGTCCCCGATTCCTCCGGCACGGAAACCACAGAGTAGTCCACCGCAGGCTGGGCCAAGCAGAACTCCGATACAGCACAGAACAAAAGCAGGCCTAAGTATTTATATGTAGGAGCCAAAGTCTTAGCTACCCCACTTCTTGTCTTGATGCTTTTGTGAATGCACCCTAAACAATAACGATACAATTTACTTCTCATAATAAGTCCTGATCTCTCCTTTTATCTCGATCTCAAGCGTCGAACCATCGCACCAATATCGATATCGAGCTCCGTTTATATACAGATATTTCTTATCTACGGTGTACCATTCTATATCCTCATCCTCGTTGACCCAATCAATGTCCCACTCATATGAGCCATGTATGCCGGTCCCGTCTGAATAAAAAGAATAATAGTCATAGACATAACCACCATCCTCCTCTATCCATTCTCCCAAAAGAGAAGAATGGTGTTCTCTGTTCCCGGAATCAGACCCATCTTCTTCCTCATCGAAATAATCGTCATTAGAATGCTTATAAAGGACTGTATAGTCCGTATCTGAATACAACGTAAGGCAATCGTCCGTTAAAGAATAAGGGCAGTACTCCATTCCTGCACCATCCCAATCAAGTATCAGGATATCGTTTCTTTCAGAAGACAGTACCCGATAGGTCCCAGTTTCACGGTCCCCGTCATATTCATAAAGAATAAAAGTTCCATCCCGAAAGAATTGATAACCGGAACCGCCATCGCTAGTCATCCAAGTACCAACCAACCCGCCATTTGACGAACCGGAACTCGGTCCATCGTCATCGTCCGAACAAGAAAGCAATGCCGCCCCACAGAAAAAGCCAAGGAGCAGAAACAATGCAGACAATCTAATTTTCTTCATCGTTGCCATTTTAATACCGACGAGTCAGAGAGAATACTTCATCGCTATGCTCTTCACGCAAGATTAAGCGAGAGGAGGAAGAATTTCTGATGGAGAAATAATAGCTATCTCCATACGTATCGTCGAAGACATGCAATTCCAAATCCCCACTATACTCATCGTATTCTACCCACCATTCCCCGTTTCCACTGTAAACCTTGCGGGAATACTCATAGTACGTATAGGAAAAGGCACCATTGGCCTCAAAGACAAACTGGACATTCTCAGAAGTTGCAAAATCAGCATCTTCAATCCATGTGCCGATAAACGGATATTCGTCCTCATTGCCCTCATTGTTTCCATAGTCCTCGTCATCCTCATCGTCTCCGCCTGCCGTTCCCTGACGGTAGAGAGTATAAGTGTCGCCATCCGCATCTGTAAGCGACAACGAATTGCGGCTCACTGAAAAACTAGTATATATCTCCGGGGTTTCGTCGCCTTCCCAATAGATAAGAAGAAGGTCGGAATGCACCTCATAAGTGCCAGGATAAGAGTAACGGGATTCGTAACAAACACACGTCCCATCGTCGTAAAATGTATATCCCCAAGTATTTCCCCAACTGTCAGGGCTGGTCATCCATGTACCAACAAGCCGACTGTTGGAAACACCATCACCTTTTGGTTCGTCATCATCCTCCGAGCAAGAAGAAAAAAGGCCCACAAACAAAATAGGCAACAAAAGCCCTATACGCCAAAGGCTCCGCTTCACTGAATCTTTCATAAATAACAAAAAGTCTGATACGCCTTCAGACTCCCGGGAAGGCCGGTTTGCTTTGTTTGCTTAGGCACATAAACAAAAAAGCGCGGGAGTCTGTACCTGTTACTCGTCCCACGAATCGAGGCCTTCGCATTGCCCACCTTGTCGAAACGAGCAACGCAGAAGCCCACGCCGATATGTTTATGATAAAAAGCCCAAAAATATCCGCGCAATTGGCAAGCGCGGATATGGACATGGCTATAAAACATACCCATGAACATCTACTGTTGCTTTGTCTTTGACAAGGTCTGAAAGTTGCGAAGTTTCGATTCGTCAAGATCAAAGCGCCAAGTAAACGCTTTCAGTGAATGTGCATTCCCCACCCTTGCCGCCTCCGGCGGCGGAGGCTTTCGGCGTAGGAAACGCTGCAAAGATAAGGACTATTTTAGAATTCGCAAACCGATACAGCCTTTTTGCGCTTTCTTTTTAAGAAATCGGGCAGGGAATTACGGAATACCCTTTCGTTCTGTTACAAAACCCTTTCCCCACACCCGCATACCCTAATCAAGAACTCTGTAAATTTGTTACCCCTTTTTCGATTAGGAAGCCAAATGCTCTGCCCTTCACCGCGGCAGAAAACAGAAACCCCAGCACCTGACGGAAAAAACTCCTGCATGTTTCGGCGAAAAGCGGCTGCGGTTTTTGCAAAAAGCGCAAGGGGAAGTGCAACACAGCGTTGCAGGCTGTATCGGGCTGCGGCACAAAAGAAACTCGGGGCAGGCTTCCGGAGAAACCTGCCCCGAGGGGGAGGATGTATCTTGCGCCAGAGGCGCAAGGGGGACGGGGGAAATTTATTCGTCTACGTTGCTGTAGTCCAGAACGTTCTTGCGGTTGGCAAGGATGCGGTCGTACTCTTCCTTGGAGCCGACCACGAGCTTGTCGAACTCGCGCAGGCCGGTGCCGGCAGGGATGAGGTGGCCGCAGATGACGTTCTCCTTCATGCCTTCGAGCTTGTCGACCTTGCCGTTGATGGCGGCCTCGTTGAGGACTTTGGTCGTCTCCTGGAAGGAGGCTGCCGACATGAAGCTGGACGTGGCCAGTGCGGCGCGGGTGATACCCTGCAGGATCTGCGTGGAGGTGGCAGGCAGGGCGTCGCGGGTCTGGACGAGCTTGAGGTCGCGGCGCTTGAGCTGGCTGTTTTCGTCGCGCAGCTTGCGGGCGGTGACGATCTGGCCGGGCTGGAGGGTCTCGGAGTCGCCGGCATCGGTCACGACTTTCTTGCCCCAGATGCGGTCGTTCTCCTCCATGAAGTCGAGCTTGTCCACTACCTGCTGTTCGAGGAAGCGGGTGTCGCCCGGCTCGTCGATCTGCACTTTGCGCATCATCTGGCGTACGATGATCTCGAAGTGCTTGTCGTTGATCTTCACGCCCTGCAGGCGGTAGACGTCCTGCACTTCGTTGACGATGTATTCCTGCACGGCCGTGGGACCCTTGATGGCCAGGATGTCGGCCGGCGTGATGGCTCCGTCGGAAAGCGGCGTACCGGCACGCACGTAGTCGTTCTCCTGCACGAGGATCTGCTTGGAGAGGGGCACGAGGTATTTCTTCACTTCGCCGGTCTTGGAGGTCACGATGATTTCGCGGTTTCCGCGCTTGATCTTGCCCATCGTGATTTCGCCGTCGATTTCGGACACCACGGCGGGGTTCGACGGGTTGCGGGCCTCAAACAGCTCGGTGACGCGGGGCAGACCGCCGGTAATATCACCGGCCTTACCGACGGCACGGGGGATCTTGACGATAACCTCGCCGGAGCGTACGGTCTGCTGGTCCTCGACTACGACGTGGCCGCCCACGGGGAAGTTGTAGGTGCGCACCACTTCGCCGCTCTCGTCCATGATGTGCGCGGAGGGCACTTTGGTCTTATCCTTGGACTCGATGATGATGATTTCACGCAGACCGGTGGTTTCGTCGGATTCCACCTTGTAGGTCACGTTCTCGATCATGTTTTCAAACTCGATGCGGCCGGCAGCTTCGGTGATGATGACCGCATTGAAGGGGTCCCACTTACAGATGAGCGTGCCTTTCGTCACCTTGTCCTTGTCGTTGACGTAGAGGGTGGAACCGTAGGGGATGTTGTATTGAGAGAGGGCTATCTTCGTATTCTCGTCGATCACGCGCAGTTCTGCCAGACGGCCTACGACCACCTTTACATTCGTCCCGTCTTCGTCCACAAAGTCCACGGTGCGCAACTCGTCGAACTCGAGGATTCCGTCGTAGTGGGCCGTGATGGTGGCGTTGGCGGCGGCGTTGCCGGCGATACCACCGGCGTGGAACGTACGGAGGGTAAGCTGTGTACCCGGCTCGCCGATGGACTGTGCGGCAATCACACCCACGGCCTCGCCCTTGTGCACCATCTGTCCGGTGGCCAGGTTGCGGCCGTAGCACTTGGCGCAGACGCCGTGTTTGGCCTCGCAGGTCAGCACGGAGCGGATCTCGACGCTCTCGATGGGCGAATCTTCTATCTCTTTGGCTATGGTCTCGGTGATTTCCTCGCCGCCGGCCACGATGAGTTTCCCGGTAATGGGGTGGATGATGTCGTGCACGGAGACGCGGCCGAGGATACGCTCGTAGAGGGAAGCTATGACGTCCTCGTCGTTTTTCAGCTCGGTGCAGACCAGACCGCGCAGGGTGCCGCAGTCTTCCTCGGTGATGATGACGTCGTGGGAGACGTCGACAAGGCGGCGAGTGAGGTATCCGGCATCGGCCGTCTTCAGGGCCGTATCGGCCAGACCCTTACGGGCACCGTGGGTGGAGATGAAGTACTCCAACACGGAGAGGCCTTCCTTGAAGTTCGAAAGAATCGGGTTTTCGATGATCTGCGCGCCCTCGGCACCGGCTTTCTGAGGCTTGGCCATCAGTCCACGCATACCGGAGAGCTGGCGGATCTGTTCCTTAGAACCACGGGCTCCGGAGTCGAGCATCATGTAGACGGAGTTGAAGCCCTGGTCGTCGGCGGAGATGGTCTTCATCAGGATGTTGGCCAACTCGGAGTTGACGTGTGTCCAGATGTCGATGACCTGGTTGTAGCGCTCGTTGTTGGTGATGAAGCCCATGTTGTAGTTGGTCATGACTTCTTCCACGCGCTCGTATCCTTTGGCCACGAGTTCTTCCTTCTCTTTCGGGATGATGATATCGTCGAGGTTGAAGGAGAGGCCGCCTTTGAAGGCCATGTAGTAGCCGAGATTCTTGATGCCGTCCAGGAAGTCGGCGGCTTTCGACACGCCACAGACTTTGATGACGTCGCTGATGATCTCGCGCAGGGACTTCTTGGAGATGATGCGGTTGATGTAACCCACTTCCTCGGGCACAATCTGGTTGACAATCACACGGCCCACGGAAGTCTCCTTCATCATGACTTCCACGAGGTTGCCGTTTTCGTCCACATCCTTCACGCGGACGTTGACAATGGCATGGATGTCCACACGGCCTTCGTTGTAGGCTATGAGCGCTTCCTCAGGGCCATAGAAGGTAAATCCTTCGCCTTTGGCGCCCTTGCGGAGCTTGGTGATATAGTAGAGTCCGAGCACCATGTCCTGCGAGGGCACGGTGATGGGGGCGCCGTTGGCCGGATTCAGGATGTTGTGGGAGTTGAGCATCAGCAACTGGGCCTCCAGTACGGCTTCGTTGCTCAGCGGGAGATGGACGGCCATCTGGTCGCCGTCGAAGTCGGCGTTGAACGCCGTACAAGCCAGCGGGTGCAGCTGGATGGCCTTACCCTCGATCATCTTGGGCTGGAAGGCCTGGATACCGAGGCGGTGCAACGTCGGGGCACGGTTGAGCAGGACGGGATGGCCCTTCATCACGTACTCCAGGATATCCCAGATGACGGCTTCCTTGCGGTCCACGATTTTCTTGGCGGACTTCACGGTCTTCACGATGCCGCGCTCGATGAGCTTGCGGATGATGAAAGGCTTATAGAGCTCGGCGGCCATGAGTTTGGGAATACCGCATTCGCCCATCTTCAACTCAGGACCTACGACAATCACGGAACGGGCCGAATAGTCGACCCGCTTACCGAGCAGGTTCTGGCGGAAGCGGCCCTGCTTGCCCTTCAGGCTGTCGGAAAGGGACTTGAGGGGACGGTTGGCGTCGGTCTTCACGGCGCTGGACTTGCGGGAGTTGTCGAACAAGGAGTCCACAGCCTCCTGAAGCATGCGCTTCTCGTTGCGCAGGATGACTTCGGGCGCCTTGATTTCGATGAGCCGCTTGAGACGGTTATTGCGGATGATGACGCGACGGTAGAGGTCGTTGAGGTCGGAAGTGGCGAAACGTCCTCCGTCGAGCGGCACCAGCGGGCGCAGTTCGGGCGGAATGACGGGAATGATACGCATGATCATCCACTCCGGACGGTTGCGGCCCTTGGAAGCACGGAACGACTCCACTACCTGCAGGCGCTTGAGAGCCTCGTTCTTGCGCTGCTGGGAGTTGTCGGTGCTGGCCTTGTGGCGCAATTCATAGGAGAGGGAGTCCAAGTCGAGGCGGCAAAGCAGGTCGTAGATGGCCTCGGCGCCCATCTTGGCTATGAATTTGTTGGGGTCGGAGTCTTCGAGCAGGGAATTGTTCTTCAGTTCGGGGCGGTCGATGATCTCCAGATACTCGTCTTCGGTCAGCAAATCATAAGGAGCCACGTTCTCCACATTGCCGGACTGGATGACGATATACTTTTCGTAATAGATTATGGAATCGAGTTTTTTGGTCGGCAGGCCGAGCAGGTAGCCGATCTTGTTGGGCAGGGAACGGAAATACCAGATGTGGGCCACGGGAACGACCAGCTTGATATGCCCCATACGCTCGCGGCGCACTTTCTTCTCCGTCACCTCCACGCCGCAACGGTCGCAGACAATGCCCTTGTAGCGGATGCGCTTGTATTTTCCGCAGTGGCACTCGTAGTCCTTGACCGGGCCGAAGATACGCTCGCAGAAGAGACCGTCGCGCTCGGGCTTGTAGGTCCGGTAGTTGATCGTCTCGGGCTTCAAAACTTCACCGTAAGAAGCATCGTAAATCTCCTCGGGAGAGGCCAGGCCGATGGATATCTTCGTGAAGTTGTTCTTTATCTTAGATTCTTTTCTAAAACCCATCTTTTATATCTTGATTGAAAAGAGTTACTGTTTTCTTGCTTATAAATCTATCAGAAGCTCTGCGCCTGGATGGCGCAGAAGGGACTTATTCCAGATGGATGCTCAAGCCTAAGCCGCGCAACTCGTGGAGCAACACGTTGAGAGACTCGGGAATTCCGGGAGTAGGCATGGGGTCGCCTTTGACGATGGCCTCGTATGCTTTCGAACGGCCTACTACATCGTCGGACTTGATGGTCAGGATTTCCTGCAGGATATGGGCCGCGCCGAATGCCTCCAGAGCCCAGACCTCCATCTCTCCGAATCGCTGGCCACCGAACTGCGCCTTACCGCCGAGCGGCTGCTGTGTGATGAGCGAATAGGGGCCGATGGAACGCGCGTGCATCTTGTCTTCTACCATGTGGCCCAGCTTCAGCATATAGGTCACGCCCACTGTAGCCGGCTGGTCGAAGCGCTCGCCCGTACCGCCGTCGTAGAGATAGGTCTTTCCGTAGCGGGGGAGTCCGGCCTTGTCGGTCCATTTGCAGATATCTTCAAGCGTAGCACCGTCGAAGATGGGGGTGGCAAACTTCACGCCGAGCTTCTTTCCGGCAGCACCCAAGACGGCTTCGAAAATCTGGCCCAGATTCATACGCGAGGGCACGCCCAACGGGTTGAGCACGATGTCCACCGGAGTACCGTCGGCAAGGAAAGGCATGTCTTCCTGACGCACGATGCGCGAAACGATACCCTTGTTTCCGTGACGTCCGGCCATCTTGTCGCCCACGCCGATTTTGCGTTTCTTGGCTATGTAGACCTTGGCCATCTGCATGATGCCGGAAGGCAGCTCGTCGCCTATGGTGAGGGCAAACTTCTCGCGCTTGAGGGCAGCATCCAGCTCTTTGTATTTCTTCAGATAGTTGACGATCAATGCGTGGACCAGCTCGTTTACATGGTCGTCGGCAGTCCACTTGCTGACCTGTACGGAGGTAAAGTCCACGTGGGCAAGGTCTTTCATCGTAAAGGGAGCCCCTTTGGCAATGACGTCCACGCCCATATAGTCTTTCACGCCCTGCGAAGTCTGCCCTTCGGTAATCTTCAGCAACTTCGACAGCATGATTTTCTTCAGTTCCTCGGCCTTGTTCTCGTATTTCTCGTCCAGAGCGGCCAAGCGTGCCTTGTCGCCCTGCTTCTCGCTACGGGTCTTGATGACACGGGAGAAGAGCTTACGGTCGATAACCACACCCTTGAGCGAGGGAGATGCCTTCAGCGAAGCGTCTTTCACGTCTCCGGCCTTATCACCGAAGATGGCACGCAGGAGTTTTTCTTCCGGAGAGGGATCGGATTCGCCCTTGGGCGTAATCTTACCGATCATGATGTCACCCGGCTCGATACGGGCACCGATGCGGACAATACCGTTCTCATCCAAGTCTTTGGTAGCTTCTTCGCTGACATTGGGGATATCGTTGGTCAACTCTTCCATACCGCGCTTGGTCTCGCGCACCTCGAGGGAGAACTCTTCCACATGGACAGAAGTCAACAAGTCCTCGCGCACTACCCGCTCGTTGAGCACGATGGCATCCTCATAGTTATATCCCTTCCAAGGCATATAGGCCACAAGCAGGTTCTTGCCCAAGGCCAACTCGCCATCCTGGGTAGAATATCCTTCGGTCAGGATATCACCGGCCTCGACACGCTGCCCAACCTCGCAGATAGGACGCAGGTCGATGGTCATATTCTGGTTCGTACGCCGGAACTTGGGAATGGCGTATTCCTTGACTGCGCTTTCGAAACTTACGTAATCCTCGTCCTCCGTACGGTCGTATTTGATGCGGATGGTCGTAGCATCCACATATTCCACCACTCCGGAGCCTTCAGCCGTAATCTGGGTGCGGGAATCGCGGGCCAGCTGGCGCTCGATGCCGGTGCCGACAATAGGAGCTTCCGTACGAAGCAGGGGCACGGCCTGGCGCATCATGTTGGAGCCCATCAGAGCGCGGTTGGCATCGTCGTGCTCCAAGAAGGGGATGAGTGCGGCAGCGATGGAAGCGATCTGTTGGGGAGCGATGTCCATGAGCTCCACTTCCTTGGGGTCTACCACGGGGAAGTCTGCATCCTGACGGGCCTTGATGCGGGACAGGAGGAACTTGCCGTTGTCGTTCAACTCGCTATTTCCCTGGGCAATGATCTTACCCTCTTCTTCTTCTGCCGTCAGATATACCACGCTGTCCTGGTCGAGGTTGGCCACACCGTCCTCTACCTTGCGGTAAGGTGTCTCGATGAAGCCCAGATCGTTTATCTTCGCATAGATACAGAGCGAAGAGATAAGGCCGATGTTCGGTCCTTCAGGCGTTTCAATCGGGCAGAGACGGCCGTAGTGGGTATAGTGTACGTCGCGCACTTCGAATCCGGCACGCTCACGGCTCAGACCGCCAGGACCGAGGGCCGACATACGGCGCTTATGCGTAATCTCCGCCAGGGGATTCGTCTGGTCCATGAACTGGGAAAGGGCATTGGTGCCGAAGAACGTATTGATGACGGAGGAAATGGTTTTTGCGTTGATCAGGTCGATCGGCGTGAAGACTTCATTGTCCCGCACGTTCATGCGCTCACGAATCGTACGCGACATGCGGGCCAGACCGATGGCGAACTGGTTGGAGAGCTGTTCACCCACGGTACGCACACGGCGGTTGCTCAAGTGGTCGATATCGTCTACCACGGCATTGGAGTTGATCAGCTCGATGAGATATTTGATAATCTCGATAATATCTTCTTTGGTCAGGACGGAAACGTCGATACTCGTACTCAGATTGAGTTTACGGTTGATGCGGTAACGGCCTACTTCGCCCAGATCGTAGCGTTTTTCGGAGAAGAAAAGATTGTTGATCACCTCGCGGGCGCTGGCGTCATCTGCGGGATCGGCGTTTCGCAGCTGACGATAGATGTAAAGCACTGCCTCTTTTTCCGAATTGCTCGGGTCCTTTTGCAGCGTATTATAGATAATGGAATAATCGCTCTGCCCGGGTTTCTCGCGATGCAGGAGGATATTCTGAATGCCCGAGTCGAGTATTTCCTGGATATGGGACTCTTCCAGAACGGTCTCACGGTCGATGATGACCTCGTTACGCTCGATAGAAACAACCTCACCGGTATCTTCATCCACGAAGTCTTCAACCCAGGTTTTCAGCACACGTGCAGCCAACTTCCGACCGATGACTTTCTTCAAATTGGCTTTGTTCACCTTAATTTCCTCTGCCAAATTGAATATTTCAAGGATGTCTTTATCGTTTTCGAAGCCGATGGCACGCAAAAGTGTCGTCACGGGCAACTTCTTCTTACGGTCGATGTACGCATACATCACGTTGTTTATGTCCGTGGCGAACTCAATCCAAGAACCTTTGAAAGGAATGATGCGGGCCGAATAGAGTTTTGTACCGTTGGCGTGAATGCTCTGCCCGAAGAACACACCCGGAGAACGATGTAACTGAGAGACAACCACTCGTTCTGCTCCATTGATGACAAACGTAGCCTTTTCGGTCATGTAGGGAATCGGGCCGAGGAATACATCCTGAATCACGGTATCGAAGTCCTCATGCTCCGGATCGGTACAATACAACTTGAGCTTTGCTTTGAGAGGAACACTATAAGTCAGCCCTTTCTCCAAGCATTCTTCAATCGTATAGCGGGGCGGGTCAATATAGTAGTCCAAGAATTCCAACACGAAATTATTGCGCGTGTCCGCAATGGGGAAGTTCTCGGCAAAGACCTTATACAAGCCCTCCTTTTTGCGCTGTTCGGGAGGAGTGTCGAGCTGGAGAAAATCTTTAAACGACTTCAATTGTACTTCCAAGAAATCCGGATATTGCATCGGAGCCTTGGCAGTGGCAAAATTGATTCTCTGGTTCTGGGTGGTTGAAGACATCAGTTTTTTTTGTGAATTAGGTGAACTTTTTGGAATAGACACAAAAAGGTTAAGAATCCCTCTGAGAGGGAATTCTTAACCGGATACCTGACAAGCAGGCAGTTTTTACTTCAGTTCTACTTCAGCGCCAGCCTCTTCGAGAGCTTTCTTGAGGGCTTCAGCGTCAGCCTTGGAAAGGCCTTCTTTCAGCGTGCTGGGAGCACCGTCCACGAGGTCCTTAGCGTCTTTCAGACCCAGGCCGCACTGTTCCTTAACAGCCTTTACCACCTGGAGCTTGTTAGCGCCGGCAGCTTTCAGGACTACATCGAAAGAATCCTTCTCTGCAGCTGCTTCAGCAGCGGCAGCAGGACCAGCAGCTACAGCCACAGCGGCAGCAGCGGGTTCGATGCCATACTCTTCCTTGAGGATCGTAGCCAGTTCGTTTACCTCTTTAACTGTCAAGTTAACCAATTGTTCTGCAAATGCTTTCAAATCTGCCATTTTCGTATCGATTTAATTTATTTGTTACTAAGATGTTTGGGGGATAAAATTTTATCGTTCTGCCAGAGTCTGAAGAACTCCGTGCAGGGTGTTTCCACCGGATTGAAGTGCGGATACCACGTTCTTGGCCGGAGACTGGAGCAGAGCCACGATGTCGGCAATAACTTCGTCCTTGCTCTTGATGGCACACAAGGTATCCAACTGGTCTGCGCCTACATAGAAACCTTCTTCCACGTATGCGGCTTTCAGCGAGGGCACGCCGTCTTTCTCCAGGTCCTTCAACAGTTTAGCAGGTACATTGCCTGTATTGCAAAACATGATGGCCGTGGAGCCTTTCAGGCTATCATACAACGGAGAATAATCCGCTTCCATCGACTCAAGCGCCTTGTGAAGCAACGTGTTCTTCACTACAAGCAACTTAATGCCTTTCGCGAAACACGTACGGCGGAGCTTGCTCGTAGCTTCGGCGCCCATAGCTTCCACGCTTACCAAATAGAAGTGAGCGTACTCCTGAGCAGTAGAAACGATTCTCTCAACAGCTAATACTTTATCTTCCTTTCTCATTTTACGTTTCGGATTTTAGTTTTCGTCCACAGACTTCAGGTCCACCTTGATACCCTTGCTCATGGTGCTGGAAAGATAAATGCTCTTGATGTAAGTACCCTTGGCTGCAGCAGGTTTCAGCTTGATGATTGTAGAGATGAACTCCTTGGCATTGTCACGGATCTTGTCGGCATCGAAAGAAACCTTGCCGATCGAAGCATGGACGATACCCGTCTTGTCCACCTTGAAGTCAATCTTACCTTGCTTTACTTCGCGTACAGCCTTGGCTATATCCATTGTAACCGTACCGCTCTTGGGGTTCGGCATCAAACCGCGAGGTCCGAGGATACGACCCAGAGCACCGATTTTGCCCATGACGGAAGGCATCGTGATAATCACATCGATATCCGTCCATCCGCCTTTGATCTTTTCAATATATTCGTCTAATCCAACATAGTCAGCACCGGCTTCCTTGGCAGCAGCTTCCTGGTCCGGGGTACACAACGCGAGTACGCGAGTCACCTTGCCCGTACCGTGAGGCAGAGAAACCACGCCACGCACCATCTGGTTCGACTTGCGGGGGTCAATACCCAAGCGCACATCGATATCTACCGAAGCATCGAATTTGGTGAACGTGATTTCCTTCACCAAAGCCGCAGCTTCTGCCAGCGTGTAGGTCTTTCCTGCTTCAAGCTTTCCGGCAGCCAACTTTTGGTTCTTTGTCAGTTTTCCCATTACAAAATTGAAGTTTTTTAGTTGTTACCGGGGAATTCACCCTTTACTGTGATGCCCATGCTGCGAGCTGTACCTGCCACGAGACGCATTGCGCTCTCGATGGTAAAACAGTTCAAGTCGGGCATCTTGTCCGTAGCAATCGCCTTGATCTGGTCCCATGTCAGCTCCCCGACCTTGTTACGGTTAGGAGCAGCCGAACCACCCTTCAGCTTGCATGCTTCCATCAGCTGCACAGCCACGGGCGGAGTCTTAACCACAAAATCAAACGACTTGTCGGAATAATACGTAATAACAACGGGTAATACCTTACCTGCCTTGTCCTGGGTCCTGGCATTGAATTGCTTGCAAAACTCCATGATATTGATTCCCTTAGAACCCAATGCGGGGCCTACGGGAGGAGAGGGGTTTGCAGCACCTCCTTTAATCTGTAGTTTAATTAGTCCTGCAACTTCTTTAGCCATTTCTAATGATTTTGTTTATTAGATATTATATGCGAAAAGAAAAGGTGTATAGCGTAACCTACTACCCCTATTCCTTTTCTACTTGCATAAAGCCGAGTTCCAAGGACGACTTGCGCCCAAAGATTTTGACCATCACTTTCAGCTTCTTTTTCTCCATGCTCACTTCTTCAACCGTACCGCTGAATCCGCTGAACGGCCCGTCATTCACCTTGACAGTCTCCCCTACTACGTAAGGAACCATTTCAGCGTCACTCTCCTGGATTTCATCGACAGTACCCAAGATACGATTCACCTCAGATTGGCGCAAAGGTACCGGATTCTCCGACCCACCCAAGAAATTGATCACGTTCGGCACGTTGATCAAATGATGAATCACCTCACCCACCAAATGGGCTTCGATCAGCACGTAGCCCGGCAGATAACTTCTTTCTTTGAGAATCTTCTTGCCATTACGCACCTGATAGACCTTCTCCGTCGGGATCAGAACCTGGGAAACATAATCGGAAAGGCCGCTATTCTTGATATCGGCCTCCAAATATTCTTTCACTTTCGATTCTTTTCCGCTGATGGCGCGAAGGACATACCACTTTTTATCTGCCTCAGACATGATGTTTTCAGTAAGAAAGAAATTAAAAATTAGGGATAGATGACGTCCATCATCACGAACTGGAACAAGGAGTCCATAGCATAAACCACGGCAGCGATCAGTATGGAAGCTACCGACACGACTACCGCACTGCTGGAAAGATTAGCATACGACGGCCATGCGACTTTATGAACGAGTTCATCGTACGACTCTTTGCAATATTCTATAAAGCTATGTACAATACTTTTCATCACTTTATGCGTATGCACGGAAGGAGAGGCTCGAACTCCCGACAGCCGGTTTTGGAGACCGGTACTCTACCAACTGAGTTACTTCCGTAAGGAGTACCTCCTGCAAGTTGCAAGGAGGTACTGTTTTTCTATTTGTCCGACTAACGAGGATTAGTCGAGGATTTCCGTAATCTGACCGGAACCTACCGTGCGGCCACCTTCGCGGATAGCGAAACGAAGACCTACGTTCAGGGCTACCGGATAGATGAGCGTAACGGTGATTTCCACGTTGTCGCCCGGCATTACCATGTCGGTGCCTTCCGGAAGAGTGATCTCACCCGTGCAGTCCATGGTACGCAGATAGAACTGGGGACGATACTTGTTGTGGAACGGAGTGTGGCGGCCACCTTCTTCTTTCTTCAGCACATAGATGGAAGCCTTGAAAGTGGAGTGGGGCTTAATCTGGCCCGGATGGCAGAGCACCATACCGCGCTTAATCTCGTTCTTGTCGATACCGCGGAGGAGCAGACCTACGTTATCACCGGCTTCACCCTCGTCGAGGATCTTGCGGAACATTTCCACACCGGTAACAACAGACTTCTTGTCTTCACCCAGACCGAGGATCTCAACTTCGTCGCCGACTTTCACACGGCCAGCCTCGATACGGCCGGTTGCAACCGTGCCACGGCCCGTGATAGAGAACACGTCCTCAACAGGCATCAAGAAAGGTTTATCTACATCGCGCGGGGGGAGAGGAATCCAAGTGTCTACTGCATCCATCAGTTCCATAACCTTCTCTTCCCACTTTTCTACACCGTTCAGTGCACCGAGGGCAGAACCGCGGATGATAGGAGTATTGTCGCCATCGAAATCATAAGCAGACAGCAACTCTTTCATCTCCATTTCTACGAGTTCCAGCATCTCCTCGTCGTCCACCATGTCGCACTTGTTCAAGAAAACAACCAAGCGAGGCACGTTTACCTGACGGGCAAGCAGGATGTGCTCGCGGGTCTGGGGCATAGGACCGTCGGTAGCAGCAACCACGATGATAGCACCGTCCATCTGGGCAGCACCCGTTACCATGTTCTTCACATAGTCGGCGTGTCCCGGGCAGTCCACGTGTGCGTAGTGGCGGGTTGCGGTTTCATATTCCACGTGGGAAGTATTGATGGTAATACCACGCTCCTTCTCTTCGGGAGCATTATCGATCTGGTCAAAAGACTTCACCTCAGACAGGCCTTTCTTTGCCAAAACAGTGGTGATGGCAGCCGTCAAAGTAGTCTTACCATGGTCCACGTGGCCGATGGTACCAATGTTTACGTGCGGTTTAGAACGCTCGAATTTCTCTTTAGCCATAGCAGATTATATATTATAATGTGTAATCTAAAACAATTCAACAAACATCTGATTGCTGCGAGCTGTTACCGGGACTTGAACCCGGGACCTCTTCCTTACCAAGGAAGTGCTCTACCACTGAGCTATAACAGCAAAAGAAAGAGAGCGGAAGACGGGACTCAAACCCGCGACCCTCAGCTTGGAAGGCTAATGCTCTATCAACTGAGCTACTTCCGCATTGTTTCCACATTGCCGTCCCGCCTTTCTTCCGGATTCCATCCCGGGCAGGAATCGGCTTTCTGCTTTTTTGCGAGTGGGTAGTGATGGATTCGAACCACCGAAGGCATAAGCCAGCAGATTTACAGTCTGCCCCATTTGGCCACTCTGGTAACTACCCTTTTCTATCTTGCAGCCGCTCCGCGGAGCGCGCTTCGTCCGTGTCTCACGGAAACGGCTGCAAAGATATGGACTATTTTTTAATCTCCAAAGAAATCCGGCATTTTTTTATTTGCCCATCTGTTTTTCTTTGAATTTCTGCAGTTGTTTCTCCAAAGCCTCGAGCGATTCGACTACAGCTTCCTCAAAACTGTCCTTTACCTTCTCGGCATACAGTTCCCCGTTCGGGATGAGGACCTTCACGCCCGCCTGCTTGTTCATCGCAGTTTCCGGCTTTACTACTTTAAGCGACACCTCCACTTTCTTTATATCATCGTAAAAACGTTCCAGCTTACTGGCTTTTTTCTCAATAAATGCCTGCAGTGCATTCGTTGCGTCGAAATGGATGGATTGAATTCTAATCTCCATAATAGACCTCCTTACATTGATTTTTTTAGGCTCTTGGATGAGCCTGGTTATACACTTTTCTCAATTCCTCGAAAGTCGCATGCGTATAAATCTGCGTCGTGCCTAAGCTTTCGTGCCCCAAGAGGGCCTGTACGGCATTCAGTTCCGCTCCGTGGTTGAGGAGGGCCGTGGCAAACGTATGCCGGAGCACGTGCGGGCTGCGCTTCTTCAAGGCCGCGATTCCCGAGAGTTGAGCTTTTACGATCCGATATATATTCGCGCGCGTGAGGGGCTTGCCGCTTTTGCGGACAAAAAAAGCGCCTCCGCTTTCGCGGGCTGCATCCGTCCGGCTGTCGCGCAGGGCGCAGTAGGCATCCATGTGGCGGGCCAGTAGCGGGCCATAGGGGATCAGGCGTTGCTTGTCGCGCTTTCCGGTCACTCGCAGCAACCGCGCGCTGCCGTCCACATCGCCGTCGCGCAAACCAAGCAGTTCGCCCAGGCGCATCCCTGTGGAATACAGCATTTCCATCAGCATACGGTCGCGCACCGCCTCAAAGTCCTGCGCGTCGATCGCGCCGTCCAAGAGGTGCTCCATGTCGCCCTCGCGCACATAGCAGGGCAGCGGTTTGCCCCGCTTCGGGCCTTCTACCCGTGCGGCCGGGTTGGGAGCCGGACACCCCCGGTACTTCAGGAAACGGTAAAAATTCTTCAGACCACTCAGTTTCTTGTTGACCGTGGTCGCCACGTTGCCCGCATCCAAGAGGGCCATCAGCCATCCGCGTATGTCGTCCGCCCGCGCGTCTTCCACACGGGCCTCGGGGTCGAAACCGCGCAGATAGGCAGCAAATTCCGCCACAGCACTCGTGTAGACGGTCACCGTCCCCTCCGAGTAGTGGCGTTCATATGCCAAATACTGTCTGTACGCTTCTTCCCACATACGCCGGTTCGTATATCGATTCCGAAAGCGAATGTAAGGAAACTAATTCAACCAGCCAAAAGATTTTAGGCTTTTTTCAGGAATTACTCTTCCTCGCGGCGCAACTTCTGCACGTAGATGGCGTGCTCCCGCTCCAGACGCTTCAGAACCGAAGGTTTGTCGTACTGCTGGCGGCGACGGAGTTCACGCACTACGCCGGTTTTCTCAAATTTTCTCTTAAACTTCTTCAGCGAGCGTTCGATGTTCTCGCCTTCTTTTACGGGTACTACAATCATGCTTTGTTTTTAAGATTTAATATGTTAGCCGCATTCCGCTGCGGGCGGAAGCGGCTGCAAAAGTACGGATACTTTCTCTTCCGGCAAAATTTTCCGCAGAAGAAATTCGTACCCTGCGGCGCTTCAGCAGAAAAGCGCTGCCGGTTTTCCGGATTTCATGCAGCGCTTTTCCGCAGAAGCGGAAGGGCTATTCCTTCCCTCCTATGCCGCGCCACAGGCCGGCTGCCAGGGCCGCGCCGGCAAAGGGGCCCAGGATGAAGATCCACAGCTGCTGCAGGGCGACCCCGCTGCCATAGGCCAGGTCGAACACGGCCGGGGCCAGGGAACGGGCGGGGTTGACGGAAGTACCCGTAACCGGGATGCAAACGATATGCACCAGCACCAGCGACAGCCCGATGGCCAGCCCGGCCAGGGCGCCCGCCCCGTGCTTCGCGCTCGTGGCCCCCAGCACGACCAGCACGAAGACCATCGTAAACACCACTTCGGCCAGCAGCCCGCCCAGCAAGGGCACGCCTGCCGCCACGGCGTTCGAGCCCGTGTGCGTGGCCATCGCCGCACCGTTCGTCACGAAGGCCGCCTCGTCCACGCAGCCCACTATCCCATACAGCAGCAGGGAGCCGACGAAGGCCCCCGCCACCTGGGCCGCCATGTAGCCCGCGGCTTCACGCCCCGGCATCCGGCCGCTCAGCCATACGCCGAGCGTGATGGCCGGATTGATGTGGCAGCCCGACACGCCGCCTATCGCATACGCCATGGCCACCACCGAAAGGCCGAAGGCCATCGCCACGGTCAGCACCTGTTGCGTCGTCCCGCAGCCGCCATTGAAGACCGCCGCGCCGCAACCCATCAGCACGAGCACCATCGTGCCCGCCATTTCTGCCAAAAGTTTCTTTTTCATAAGCCTCAGTTTTTAGAGTTCTCCCCGCAAATATACCTTATTATATAATACAAACAAGCATCCTCCCCCACAAAAAACGGGCCTTCTGCTACCGCAACGCCCATTTTTCCCTATCTTTGCGCCACATTTACCCCCATATCCCTACTCCATACTATGGCAATCATCCGCACCCTGCGCGGCATCACGCCCCAAACGGGCGAAGGATGCTTCCTGGCCGAGACGGCCGTCCTCGTGGGCGACGTCCGGATAGGACGCGACTGCAGCATCTGGTACGGCGCCGTCTTGCGCGGCGACGTCAACCCCATCCGCCTCGGCAATGCCGTCAACATACAGGACGGCGCCGTGCTCCACACCCTCTACCGCAAGTCCGTCGTAGAGCTGGGCGACTACGTCTCCGTAGGGCACAACGCCACGCTCCACGGCTGCCGCGTGGACGACTATGCCCTCATCGGCATGGGCGCCGTCGTGCTCGACTTTGCCCACGTGGGCCGGGGCTCCATCGTGGCGGCCGGGAGCGTCGTCCTCTCCCGCACCGTCATCCCGCCCCACGAGCTCTGGGGCGGAACCCCGGCGCGGTTCATCAAGAAAGTATCCCCCGAACAGGCCCTCGAGCTCAACCGCGGCATATCCGAAAACTACATAGAATACGCCTCCTGGTACCGCACCCCGGAGGCGCACCCGCAGGACGAACCGCCCCTCCCCGCCCCCGAAACACGAATTTAACCGCGCCGACAAGGGAATGCAACAATCCCGCCCTACCTTTGCCCCCGGCTCCAGAAAACACAAAAGACACATGATACGACAACCACTGCAACTCCTCCTCGCCACCATCCTGCTGCTGTGCGCCCACGCGCTGCACGCACAGCGCCGGGTTTGCCTCGTATTCACCTCCGACCTCCACTACGGCATGACGCGCGACTTCCGCGGCCGGAAGGCCACGAGTGCCGAAGTGTGCCGCGCCATGGCCGACGCCATACGTAAACTGCCCGGCACGATGCTCCCCCGCGACGGCGGGGTCGGGGCCGGAGAGCCGGTGGACTCGCTCGACTTCGTGGTCTGCGGCGGCGACGTGGCCAACCGCATGGAGCGCGGCGTACAGACCGCCGCCGAGTCGTGGCGGCAGTTTGCCGCAGAGTGGCTCGCGCCCGGGATGCCCGAGCTGCTGGTCCTGCCCGGCAACCACGACATCTCCAACGCCACGGGCTTCATACGCCCGCTCACCCCGCCGCGCGACGCCACATGCGCGGCAGCGATCTACAACCACGGGGTACGCCCCCGCACACCGCGCACGGCCGGGACGTTCGACTTCGCGACCGACAAGACGCACTACATCGTCGAACGCGAAGGCATCCGCCTCATATTTGCCGGCCTGTGGCTCGACACTCCCGCCCGCACATGGCTCGACAGCACCCTCTCCGCCGCGCCCCGACCGTTGCCCAGCTTCCTCTTCACCCACATGGACCCCGAGGCCGAGGCCCAACGCTTCATCAACCCCTACGGAGACCACAGCCTCGACCCGGCTGCCGGCTTCGAGAACCTCCTGGGCGACACCTGCAGCGTGGGGCGCACGGAGCGCCCGGTGCGCGAAATCCGGGCAGCCGAGCGGTTCATTGCCCGGCATCCCGAGGTCAAAGCCTGGTTCCACGGCCATACCCACCACAACACCTTCTACCGCTGGACGGGAGTGGACAGCACGGTTTCGCTGCCCGCCTTCCGCGTCGACTCGCCGATGAAAGGCTATAAATCCCGGACCGACGAGAAGCTGCTCTCCTTCCAGATCGTCCTGTTCGACCCCGCCGCCCGCCGCATGACCGTCCGCGAATACCGGTGGAACGCCCCCGGCTCCCCGTGGGGCGAATCGGCCACCATCGTCTGGTAAGGCAGCATCGCCCGCCGGCCGTTCCCCATCTGACCCACAAAAGCGCAAGCCGTAAGGACTCTCCCAAGCGGCTTGCGCTAAAATGTATTAAAAAATAAGCAATTCTACCCCTGCAGGTTTGGCCTTTCCCCGAAAAATCCCTACATTCGCCGCAGACGCCTCGGGAGAATCCCCTGCCCGGCCTCACCGGAAACCGCAGAGAAATAAGGCAAAAGCCGCAAGGGCGTTCCCCCCATAAGGCGACAAGAACCGTGCAAGCATATACTTTACTATCAAACTTTTTTCATAACTTTTTTCAAGTATAGTACTATGAACAGACAATTACATTATCTCTGCGCCGCGTTCCTCGGCGCAGGAATGCTGCACATTACCCCCCCCCTATGTGCGCAAGCAGATGAAGTAGTGGTACCTTACGTACCCGAAAAAACAGACTTCGGCGGAAGCTCTGTTTCCGATCTCAACAATTTTGTCCCCTCCGGCGGCAACTACACCTTGGCCGTGGAAGGCACAGCCAATCAGGAAATCACCGTCAACGGCGGAAAATACTCCTACACTCCCGAAACCGCCGGCACAGTACGCTTCGTAAGCTACAACGGTACGGTATATGTCTACGAGGGGAATGAATATAAAGGTACATTGTCACAAGAACTACCAGAGATTTCTTTCCCAGAGATCAATGACGATAACATTCTTACGGAAGGCTCCCAACTACTCCAAAATCAAGCTTTCCAAACACCCGGCTCGCTTGTAGGAGGCTCAAACTACAATTTTGGAGAACCATGGGTAACTAATATTACCGTATCAAGCTCTGGAGGTGTCCGTGTAACTCCGCTTGAAAATGCAGTAGGTGGATACAAACTCCTATGGCGAGGAGCAAATAATGACAACTACTTTGCCCAATCTTTAGATAACAAGATTAAGCCCGACACTTATTACAAAGTCTATGTAAAACAGTTAGAAGCTGCAAATGCTAATTCAGAATTCTATTTTGGATTAGGAAGCACAGAAAATGGATTAGAATATGCTTATGATGCTATTCGTCTCGGCACTAATCAAGGGGACAACACCATTAAAAATATAACGATAAAGACCCCTTCTGAAATTGCATCTACTGTCTATTTCACTGTAAAGAACACTCACGGCACGTGTTCTTCAGGTAATGATCCTTTAACCCACATTGATTACATTGGCTTAGTAGAAGGCACTCTTACAAGCACTGGCATCACCGGCATCACTTCCGCCACTTATCTGGCAGGCGAAGCCTATGCTCCGGAAATAAACAGTGCGGTTTATGACATGACTGCATACATCCAAAACCCTGGCTTTGAGGAAAATCAAGGAGATCGCCAACAAACGATCCCGGGATGGAACAAAACAGGAGATTCCAATAGCGAATATTGTACCCGCAACAATGCTGACGGACGTTTGACACATGGAGATGGAAATATTTATTTTCAATATTGGACAGCCTCTCCTAACACTTTACCTGATTTCTCCGTAACTCAAGAAATTACAGACCTTCCCAACGGAAAATACCGCGTAACTGCTGCTGGCAGTTTCGGGGGTGACGGATTCTACCTCGTTGCTAACGACCAACAGACGGCAATTAGCACAGATAATGATTATTCTGTGGAAACGACCGTCTTAGACGGCACTCTTACTCTCGGCGTTGTTATGAAGAATGCCACTTCCAATTTCGCAAAAGCCGATTATTTCCGCCTGTACTATTTAGGCTATGATGCTACAGCTGCTATCGCCCAACTTAAAGAAACGGTAGATGCAACTGCAGAACTGGCACAGAGCAATATGAATGCAGAAATCAAGAAGCAACTGACCGAAGCTGTTTCTGCTGCCCAAGAAATCATTAATGCAGGTACCGGCACAGATGAACAAATTACCGCCGCCGGTTCCGCCCTTAACGAAGCCATAACAGCAGCAACTACTTCTGCAGAGAACTATGCCGCACTGAAAACCGCTTTGGACGAAGCCAACGCGAAAGCCGAGAACATCACCACTACCGAGGAAGCCAAGAAGAGCTTTAATGACAAGATCGCTGAAATAACCGGGAAATACAACGACGGCAGCATAGCCGATGCAGACATAGAGACCACGATAGCTGAAGTAAACAGCGCATACCTTGCACTGCTTACCTCACAAGAAACGCCTGTCGACCTTACTTCCCTCTTGGTAAATCCGGGCTTCGAGGAAGGAGACGGTTGGAACAATGGATGGACAATTGACCGTAATACTACCGGAGGTGCTGATTTCGCCCTTATGGAAGGCCAGAATCCGACTGAAGGAGCCAAGATTTTCAATGCTTGGGCCCAACAGATTAACTACATCCATGTAACCCAAAACATTACGCTTCCGGCTGGTACCTACAAACTGACCGGCGATGTCCGTTCCGACCGCGAGAATACCACAGCCGAAGGGACGCGCCTTGTCGCCCTTGTTGGAGAAAAGACGTTCGAATCCGACTTGATGCAGTTCATCAACCCGACCGGCAATTGGAAGGACAAGGAAAACTGGAACAATCTCTCTGTAACTTTCTTCCTGCAGGAGGAACAAGAAGTTACCGTAGGCATTTATTCTAAAGGCCAAAACCGCAATGGAAACACCGAAGGATTCTTCCAGGCCGACAACATGCAATTGGCATATCTTGGTAAAGAAGCCATCGTAGAAGGAGAATCCGATCTGACAGTAATAGGCATGACTACCGCAACCGAACTCAACGAACACCTGACCACCGAGGTTACTTCGGTGGACATTCGCGATGCCGTTATTACAGAAGGGACTCTCAGCCCGAAGAACCCGAACACCGTAATCTACGGTCTGGAAAGCGAAGAGCAAGTGCTGGAGTTGCAAGAAGGCTACAAATTCAATGCGCCCGAAGCAATAGCCGCCAATGTTACCTACACCCGCCTCGCATTCGCTACTGACGAAGGCACGAAAGTCAACCACGAGACTCTGCGCGGATGGCAAACTATCTGCCTGCCGTTCGACGTGACGGAAATTACGGCTGCAAAAGACGGATTCGCCGTGCCTCTGAAACCTATCATGAGTGCCGACTTTGACAACGGCGTAGACGACAGCAACGACAACTACAACCATCCCTTCTGGCTCTACGCCATCGTCGACGGCGAGCTCGCTCCCGCCACGGAAATCAAGGCCAACGTGCCCTACCTGATGCTCGTGCCCAACGATCCGGACTTCTACGCCCCGTTCTACAACATCCCGGGCGACATCACCTTCAAGGGCAATGCCATCGCAGCCACCGACCTGCAGGTACAGGACGGCAGCGCCTACGACCTCCTCGGCTACTTCGGCGGCACGGCTGAAAACCTGCCCGTCCAGGAAGGCACCACCTACTACGGCCTCGACGCCGAAGGCAGAGCATTCGTACAGACCGGCTTCGCGCCCATCGCCTCCTTCCAGGCATTCGCCACCCTGCCGACCACCCCGCAGGCTGCCCCGCAGACGCTCTCCATCTTCGACGACGGCGACGGCCAGCTCACCGCACTGCCCAACATACGCGAAGCCCTCGGCGACCGCACTTCCGGCATACAGGTCTACACGGCCGACGGCGGCATCCGCATCGAGAGCGCCAAGGCCGGCAGCGTGACGGTCTACACCGTGGACGGCCAGGCTCTGCAGACCGTGGCCCTCACCGCAGGCGGCAGCGAGTTCGTGGCCCTGCCCGCAGGCAAATACATAGTCAACGGCACAGTTGTCATCGCTCAATAGTTACCACCGTCCCCCTCGGGGGACCCATCCAAGCCGGGGCGGGGACTCCGCCCCGGCTTACCCCACTTTAAGTTTTACCCCTAACACACAACCCGAATTATGAAAAAGAAATATCAGAAACCCGCATGTGAAATCTACGAAGTACAGGCAGAAGGCGTAATCGCCGCATCCGGCGGAATAAGCCAGCAAGACACCCCGATACTTCCCGGTATAGAGAACGCAGCCAAGGGCTTCTTCAGCAAGAAATAGCCTGCCGCTTCATCCGAACATACGGGTTAACCGATGAATAACAGACGGGCGGCTTCCGAAGATTTCCGTATCCTCGGAAGCCGCCCTCGCTTTTTCCCCATGGACTTTTTACCACAGGGGGATTTTCCCGGCCGCGCCCAGATCCAGGGTTGCCGTAGTGATTCCCAAAGCCTTGAATACCCGGCTCATCGTGGGGATGCTGATGCTATAGCCCCGCTCCATGCGGGAAATTTGCGCCTTCTGCACGCCGATCCGCGCGCCCAGCTCCTCCTGCGTGAGGTGCTGCCTCAGGCGCTCCGCCTTGATGGCCTCCCCTATGTGGTAAGCATGAAGAGCCTCCTGCACATCCCTTTCGAAGGCATCCCTCTTCGGAGTGCCAACTTTTCCAAAATGGTCATCCAAAACCTGTTCAAAGGATACAAAATTCATCTGTGTCATACCTTCTATATTTTCTTTCCTTTAAAATATTCTCTTCTTATAGCTTCAGCTTTTGCGATTTCCTTGAAAGGAGTATTTTGTGTCTTCTTGATTATCCCATGAGTGACAACTACTAAAGTCTCTTCCTCCTTGTCCCAGAAAGCAAACAGCCGGTAAGCTGTTTTGTTATACAGAGTGCGGAACTCCCAGATTTCCGTATTCTCCAATTTCTTGAACAACTCGGAGTTTCTCTCCCCGCCGATAACCCGCTTGATATTATATAGTATATCTTGTAAGAAGCCGGTTCCGGCAAACTATTTATGAAATCTTGCGCTTCAACAGACATGATCAGCTTAAACATATCTTGCCCCATAAGCTTTCGGATAAAATACTGCCGCAAAGATAACAAAAAAGTTTCTACATCTCGAAACTTCCGTCGGCGATTTCCGCCTTCCCGCCCACAAAAAGCAGATTTTTACCGAAGCGTCTTTACCCGATTTGCTTCACCCGCCCATTCTAAACCCCACTATCTCATGAAGTACCCGCTTTACCTCTTCCTCACCCTTGCCGCCCTGTCGCTGCCTGCCGCGGCGCAGGACGGGACAATGCCTTTCCGCGCCCGGCTCTCCACTGCCGTGCTCGACAGCTTCCGCTACTCGGACCAAGGCATCGCCTTCCCCATCTGGGACGAAGCGACCGACGCCTCCGCATCGGCCGAAGGCTTCTCCGTGGAACTCGAAGACCTCGCCGCCACGCCCGCAGCCACAGTCCGCCTCACCGCCACCGGCGCTTACGGCCGCGGTGCCGAGGCCGACCTCCCCCTCACCCCCGAGCCTGCCACATGGCGGCTGGCCGTAGGCTCCGGCAAGGCCTCCCTTTTCCGTGCCGACACGCTCTACTCCACCCTCCCGCTGCAGCAACTGGCCCTGCCCGCCGTGCCTTCCCTGCGCGACGAGGCCGACACGCCCGCCACGTCCGCCACTCCGGGCAGCGGCATCTACGACGCGCGCAACCTCGTGCCCAACCCCGGTTTCGAGACCGAAGGCACCCTGCTCGCCGATGACGGCACCACCTACAAATTCTGGCCCGTCGAGTGGCAACTCTCCGGCGCCAACGCCACAGAAGCCCAAGCCATGGGCGTGCGCTGCAACAAGGCCGACCCGCTCTATGCCAACGGCCGCGAGGGCGAATCGGCCCTCATGTTCCGCCAAGACGGCGCGGGCGGCTTCAGCGCCTCCGCCGGAAGCTACGTCTACGCCCGCCTCACAGCCCCCCTGCGCCCGGGCCGGCGCTACGTGCTGGCCTTCCAGGCCCTGGCCCACACCAACGACTTGGGCAAGACCTACGCCGCAGGCATCGGCCCGCAGCCCGGCCGGTGGGAATACCTGCGCGGGGAGTGGACCGCCCCCGCTGCGGCGCAGACGCTGCGGGAGTACCGCTTCGAGTTCACCGCCCCGGCCTCCGTGGGCAGCGAGTCCTACGTAGGCTTCCTTTGCAGCGGCAGTTCGGGCATCGTCCACCTCGACCGCGTGACGCTCGTGGAGGCAGAAGGCGACTACAACCTGCTCAGCCTTACCACACTCCCCGGCGGGACGCCCGCCGAAGTGCGGGGCGGACGCGTGGGCTACGACCCGATGCCCTTCAGCCCCGTGCGGCAAGCCACCAACCGCCTCTACGACGGCGGCGAATACCGCTTCTACCACACCCACTATACCCGCCTGCTCGGGCAGAAAGACGACCCGTTCCTCCCCGGCCTCTCCGCCCCGGGGACGAATGACTCGCTGACCTATGTCTTCACCGCCGAAGCCACGGCCGACGGCTACTACCGCCTCCGCCAAAAGAGCAGCGGCCGCTACCTTGCCTCCAGCGGCAACTACAGCATGACCCTTGCCGCCTCGGCCTCCGAAGCGGGCGACCGCGCCGAATGGACCATCGGGGAAGGCGCCGGGGGATGGCTCCGCAACCGCCACAACGGCCTCTACCTCGGCTGCGACGAGGGCGCCGACGCGCAGACGTACATCAGCGTCTATTCCGACAAAGCGCAAGGCCCGCTCAGCACCTGGCAGCTGACCGAAGCGGCATTCCCCCTGGCCGAAGCCCGCGAAGCGCTCTACAAGCAGCCGCTCGCCGCCCTGATTGGCGAAGCGCGCACCCTGCTCGCCGACCCGGCCTACGCCGAGACGGCCAAAGCCCCCCTCCGCACCGCCACGGAAGCAGCCCAATCCACCTACGACCAGCCGGAGACAGACGAAACGGCCCTCACATCGGCCTGCACCGACCTCCGCGCTGCCCTCGAAGCCTGCCGCACGGCCAACAACGAAGCCCTCTCCTCCGGAACCGGCTTCCCCGAGGGCGAAACCTTCACCCTCGCCCTCGGCGGAGTGCAGCTCGCGTCCGACGAAATGGCCGGCGGACTGGAAGTGCGCAACAGCCTCGGCCGGACGACACGCTTCACCTTCTCCCGGAGCACCCTGCAGATAGACGGCATCGAGGTCTGTGACTCCCTGCCTCTCGGCAGCGACGGGCCGTGCGACCTGCGCTTCGCCTTCGCCCCCGGCCGGGTGACGGTCTACGCCGGGACGGAAGAAATGGGCACTGCCGCCCTCGCCCCAGCAGCGGGCGGCACGTCCGGCAGCGCAGAGCGCGGCTGGACGCTCATCGGGAAAGCAGCCTTCGCCTCCCTCCTGCCCGAGACTGTCAGCACCTCCGCAGCCGTAGCCCCCGGAACCGAGACACCCGGCCCCGGCGGACGCAGCGAGCGGCACGCCGCCTTCGTGCGCGGACTGCGGCTCACCCTCGACTCGCCCGTAGACTTCCACATCAGCCGCGAGACCACACCGCTGGAGAAAGCCACCTTCTACGTGCTCGACGACAACGCGTGGATCATCTTCGACAATACGCTGCCCTCCGACGTCATAGCCTCCTGCCTCGGCTCCATCCGCATCAAGGGGCAGACGGCGCGAAACGGCGTAAACTGCCGCGTGGCCATCTACCTGAACGGCGCGGCAGTCATCCCCCACAGCGCAGCGTCCTACAAGCCTTTCGAAGGATTCAGCGAGCCGCTCTACGGCGGCACTGCCTCGGAGTACGCCGTGGGCAAGCACAACCTCGGCACGAAGGCCAACTCCTTCCGCAGCTTCATCCTGCGCCGCGGCTACATGGCCTGCGTCTCCTCCGACGCCGACGGCAAGGGATACAGCCGCGTCTTCGTGGCCGACCACGAAGACCTCTGCCTGCCGCAGCTTCCCGAAGCGCTGGACGGGCGCATCTCCTGCGTACAGGTGAAACGCTGGAACTATGTGTCGAAAAAGGGCTGGTGCAGCACCCACGGCAACAGCGCCATCGCCGAGGAGTGCCGCAAGATGCGCGCCACGTGGTACTACACCTGGAGCGCCGACCGCACGAATACGGACAACACGGAGTACGTGCCCATCAAACAACACCTCTATTGGCCCTCGTGGAGCCAGATCAACGCCCTGAGCGGCAGCACCCACGTCCTGAGCCTCAACGAGCCCGAACACTCCGAGCAGCACGATGCTTCCAAGTGCGACTGCGGCGGGACGATAGACCCGTGGAAAGCCTGCACCCTGACGCCCGACTTCCTGGAGAGCGGCATGCGCATCGGCTCGCCCGCCCCCACCGACATGCAGTGGCTCTATGACTACGTGGGACACGTGGACGACATGGCCTACCGGTGCGACTACGTCGTGATCCACGCCTACTGGGGGACGAACGAAATGGCCGACGCCCGCGCCTGGTACAACCAGCTGAAGACCATCTACGACAAGACGAAACGCCCCATCTGGATTACGGAATGGAACAACGGCGCCAGCTGGACCACCGAAAGCTGGCCCTCGGGCTACGGCGAGAAGCTCGAAAAGAACCGCGCGGCCATCGCCTCGATCCTCGAAGTGCTGGACACGTGCCGGTTCGTGGAGCGCTACTCCATATACAACTGGGACTCCTACTACCGCGCTGTCATCAATCCCGACGACGGATGGATCACTCCCGCCGGAGAGGTCTACCGCGACAGCCGTCCGACCTTCGCCTACAACGCCGCGGTGCAGTACATTCCCCACTGGTGGAAGCCCTCCGTGAAAGACGTGAGCCTCAGCCTCTCCACGGACGAGGAGAAACAGGAAGTGACCTTCAGCTTCGGCAACCCCAACCTCGACCTCACGGACAGCCTCATGCTCCAGTACCGCCCGGAGGGCAGCACCGGCTGGCAGACGCTCTACACCGAGCCGGGACGCAGCCGCTACGATACGGAAACCTTCAGCCTGACCCTCCCCTACGCCGAGGCGGGCAGCGGACAGACGGCCTACCGGCTGAAAGTCAGCACGCAGGGCACCGACCGCTACAGCAGCGAAGCGGAATGCACCCTGCCCGTGCGGTATCCCGACGGCCTGGCGGAGATAAAGGCCGCGGGGCTCCGCGTCGAGCCGGGACGCATCGCCCTGCCCGAGGGGCGGCGCTACTCCTGCCGCATCCTCACACCCGCGGGCCTCACGGTGGAGAGCCTTCCGCAGGCCGAAGGCAGCATCCCGACCGCGCACCTGCCCGCCGGGACCTATCTCCTGCAAATCGAGGGAGCAGGCACACTGCGCTTCGCCGTGCCCTGACCCCGCACGCCCCCGCTTTCCCCCGCAGCCCGGCCCGGCATCCTGCCCCGCCGGGCTGCGCCCTATCCGCCCCTTCCGGGAAAAAGCGCAGCCGCTTCCCGGCAAAAGCGGCAGCACTTCCCGGCAAAAGCGGAAGCGGTTTTCGAAAAAAGTGCCGCCACTTTCTTGGACGGCACGACGGGAAAGCGTATCTTTGCCGCCGTATCCGGGTTCACCCCGCAAGGTGATGAAAAGGGAATCGGGTGAAAGTCCCGAACAGTCCCGCTGCTGTAAGCCGCACGGCCCACAGGCCACCTGCCGAGACACCGCCGAGAAAGGCATCCACTGGAGCGCAACCGCCTCCGGGAAGGACAGTCTCCGCAAGCGACAAGTCAGAAGACCTGCCCGGAAGAAACGCATGTTTTGGCCGCTTTCGAGGAAAAGCCCGAGCACACAAGTCCTGACCCCGAGTCGCATCTCCTGCTCCCGTGCATCCCGTGCACGCATCTTCCTGTTTCCGAAAGTAGCCCGACGGCACTAACAAGGATACAGGATGAATTTTTATTGTACACTCCTCCCGCTGCTCCTCAGCCTGCTGCCCGCGGCTCTCCCCGCCGCCGCACAGACGCCTGCCGCCCCGCGCACTGCCGGGAGGGCATCATCGCCCGTGACTGCCGCCGACAGCGCCGTCCGCCTGGAGGCGCACGAAGTAGTGGCCCGGGGCTACGAGGAAGTCATCCCCGCCCAGCGGCTTTCGGGGCGGGAGCTGGAGCAGATGAACAGCCTCTCCGTGGCCGATGCGCTGCGCTACTTCAGCGGTTTGCAAATCAAGGACTACGGCGGAGTGGCCGGCCTGAAAACCGTCAACATCCGCGGCATGGGAAGCGAACAGACGGGCGTCTACTACAACGGAATCCAGCTGGGCAACGCCCAGAACGGGCAGGTGGACCTCGGCAAGTTCTCGCTCGACAACATCGAAGAGATAGCCCTCTACAACGGGCAGAAGAGCGAAATCTTCCAGTCCGCCCGCGAGTTCGGCGCCTCGGGCAACATCTACCTCACCACGCGCCGCCCCCGCTTCCGGGACGGGAAGACCGCCAACCTGCGCGCCGCACTGCGCGTAGGCTCCTTCGGCCTCGTCAATCCCTCACTGCTCTACGAGTACAAGATTTCCGACCGCATCAGCACCACGCTCAATGCCGAGTGGACCACGGCCAGCGGCAAATACAAGTTCCGCTACCGCCGCAAGACGCCCGCCGGCGACGTGGCCTACGACACGACCGCCACGCGGCAAAACGGCGACATCGACGCCATGCGCCTCGAAGCCGGGCTGCAGGGCGGCTACGACCGCGGCTTCTGGCGCATATACCTCTACCACTACAGCTCCGAACGCGGCGTGCCCGGGGCCATTGTCAACAACGTCTGGCGCAACGGCGAGCGCCTCTGGGACCGCAACAGCTTCGCCCAGGCCACGCTCCGCCACCGCTTTTCCCGAAAACTGCAGCTGAAAGCCAATCTGAAGTACGCCTACGACTACACGCACTACGTCAACAACGACGAGAAACTGCTCGAAGTAGACAACATCTACAAGCAAAAGGAAATCTACGCCTCCGCGGCCCTGTGCTACGACCTGACCGATTGGTGGCAGGCCTCGGCCGCCTACGACATACAGTGGAACCAACTCTCGGAATATGCCGACGTCCACCGCACGACCCACTGGGCTTCCGTGGCCACCGCCCTCACTCTGCCCCGGCGGCTCAAGCTCCAGGCCAGCCTGCTGGGCACCTTCATCGACGAAGAAGCCCGCGAACGCACCGAACCGCCCTCCCACCGCGTCCTCACCCCCGCCGCATTCCTCTCCTGGCAGCCCTTCGAGGCCGGACTGGTGCTGCGCGCCTTTACCAAACAGGCTTTCCGGATGCCCACTTTCAACGACCTTTACTACACCGACATGGGCAACGCCTCGCTACGGCCCGAGAAGACTACGCAGTACGATGCAGGCCTCACCTACACCCTCGCCCGCCCGGGCCGCACACTCTCCTACCTGGAAGTCGGCGCCGAGGCCTACTACAACCGCGTGACCGACAAGATTGTGGCCTACCCGAAGGGGCAGCAATTCCGCTGGACGATGCTCAATCTGGGAAAAGTGGACATACGCGGCATCGACGCCCATGCCCACGTGGCCGCAGAGCCCTGGCGCCACTGGAGGCTGGCGGCCAAGTTGCAGTACACATACCAGCGTGCCATCGACGTGACCGACCCCGCCGACACGTACTACCGCGACCAGATCCCCTACATTCCCCGGCACAGCGGCTCCCTCGTCCTCATGGCCCGCTGGAAGAAGTGGAGCCTCAACTACAGTTTCATCTACGTGGGCGAACGATACAACCAACAAGAAAACATACAATACAACTACACCCAACCCTGGTACACCAGCGACCTCTCCCTCCTGCGCGAGCTGGAAGTGGGCCGGAGCCGCTGGAAATTCACAGTCGAGGTCAACAACCTCCTGTCGCAAGACTATGAGGTAATCCTCAACTACCCCATGCCCAAGCGCAACTACCGGGTGGGAGTCGTGGTAGAACTATAGCATTGCGGAATGAAGCGAACATCTTCCATACGTCTGCCGATGCGCCTTGCGCTGCGAAGCGCGCTGTGGCTTCTCCTGTGCGCCCTTGCTGCCTGCCGGGAAGACGAGCTCGTAGTCCCCACGGAGTACGAACCCCTGCCGGGCGAGCGCATCAATCCCCAAGCCGACCCCCAAGGCCTCTACGTGCTCAACGAAGGCAACATGGGGAGCAACAAAGCCAGCATCGACTTCGTGGACTTCCGCAATGCTTACTATGTGCGCAACCTGTACGCCGAAAGGAACCCGTCGATCGTCAAAGAGCTGGGCGATGTGGGCAACGACCTGCAGATCTACGGCAGCAAACTCTATGCCGTCGTCAACTGTTCCCACAAGGTAGAAGTCATGGACGCGCGCAGCGGCCGGCGGCTGGGGCAGGTGGACATCCCCAACTGCCGCTACATCCGCTTCCACAAGGGGCAGGCCTACGTGAGTTCCTACGTGGCCCCCGTACAGATAGACCCCGACGCTCCGCGCGGCGCGGTCTACCGCATGGACACGACATCGCTGCAAGTGACCGGCCGTGTCACCGTGGGCTACCAGCCCGAGGAGATGGCCTTTGCCGGCGACTATCTGTATGTCGCCAACTCCGGCGGCTACCGCGCCCCCCTCTACGACCGCACCCTCTCCGTCGTCGAACCGGAGGAGATGAAGCAAACCGCCAAGATAGACGTCGCCCCCAACCTCCACCGCGTCCGGCTCGACCGCCGCGGACAGCTGTGGGTCAGCTCGCGCGGCGACCGGAGCGGCACCCCCTCCCGCCTCTTCGTGCTGCAGAAAGAAGAAGGGCGCAACCGCTACGCCGTGAGCGACACGGTAGACGTGCCCTGCAGCGACCTCGCCCTGCGCGGCGACTCGCTCTACTTCATCTCCGCCGCGTGGGACGAACAGACGGAGACCAACGCCGTGCGCTACGGAATCATCGACATCCGCACCCACCAGGTGCTGACGGACCACTTCATAACCGACGGCACGGAGCGCGACATCGCCGTGCCTTACGGCATAGCCCTGCACCCCGCCAACGGGGACATCTACGTGACCGACGCAAAGAACTACGTCTCCAGCGGGAAACTCCACTGCTACAGCCGCGAGGGCAAGCTCCGCTGGAGCGTCCGCACCGGCGATATTCCCGCCCACATGGTATTCCTTCCCAAATAACCGCCGCACATGAACCGAAAAACACCTGCCACTTTCCGCGAAAACATGCAGCACTTTCTGCCAATACATGCAGCACTTTTCCCCGCCTGCCGCAGCGCCCTGTGCGCCACGGGGCTGCTGCTCGCGCTGAGCCTTGCAGCCTGCAAGGAAGAAGTGCCCCTGGTAAGCCTCGGCCTCGACGCCGAATACTACCAGCCCCGCATGGCCGCCCTGCGCCTGGAGCCCGCCCTCACCGGAGAAGCCTACCGCTGGACGCTCCGCACCCCCGACGGGCGCGACAGCCTCGTCTCCACGGAGAAAGACTACACCTTCCTCCAGGCCGAAGAAGGGGCGTACCTCCTGACCTTCGAGATAGCCGATCCCGCCACGCCCTACAGCCACACGGCGCGCATCCACGTAGTCCACGAAGAGACGGAATACAGCCCCTACATCTCCGAGGTCATCGACTACCGCCCCGCCCCCGGGCAATTCGTCAACCTCCTCCCCGCCTATGAAGAAGGCGACACCGAGGCCGACATGCTCCGCAAGGCCGGCGAAGCCATAGCCGGCGAAGGCAGCGGCATGGTCAGCCTCGGCAGTTTCGGCGGATACGTCACCTTCCGTTTCGACCACACCGTCATGAACCGCCCCGGCGCCCCCGACCTTGCCATCTTCGGCAACGCATTCCAGGCCTCCGCCGTGCCCTCCGCGAGCGGCGGATCGGCAGAGCCGGGCATCGTCTGCGTAGCCTTCGACCGCAACTGCAACGGCCGCCCCGACCCCGACGAGTGGTACGAACTGCGCGGCAGCGAGCACGACAATCCCCTGACGCGCCGCGGCTATGCCGTAACCTACCTGCGCCCCGACACGGCGCGCGCCGCAGTCAGCGCCCAAGGGTACATAGACAAAGAACACATCCCCTGGCACGACAACCGCGGCTCCCGCGGCCATATAGCCCAAATCATAGCCCACCCGCAGAGCTACTATCCGCAGTGGCTCCCCGACGACAGCCTCACCTTCAGCGGGACCTGCCTGCCCCCCAACGGAGAAGACCTCAGCGGCACGGGACGCTACTACTTCCTACGCGCCTACAGCTGGGGCTACGCCGACAATCTCCCCAACGACCCTCTCGAAGGCATCAGCCTCGACCTCGACCAGGCCGTGGACTCCGCAGGCCGCCCCGCCCGCCTGCCCGGCGCCGACTTCGTGCGCGTCTACACCGGCGTGCTGCAGCAGTGCGGATGGATCGGCGAGACCTCCACCGAGATCACCCGCGCCGCAGACCTCAACCTCTACTACGAGGGACTGCCCGACCCTTAGGAAACAGGACATTCGCGAACGTCTACATAAAACCAACCCACAACCAAAATGTAACTTAACGTATGAGAAAAATCTTATCCCTCTGCAGCCTGTGGCTCGCAGCGGGGAGCCTCTTCGCACAGCAGGCGCAGCCCACTGTGCAGGGCCACCCGCACCCCTACGGGCAGATTGCAGGCCCCTCCGCCCGAAGCGGCGGCACCGTCCCGATGGCCGCAGCACCGGCCTCGAATTTCACGATGGACGACATCGAGTACTGGATAGGCGAAGGCAGCAACAGCGTGCTCTTTGCCGTACAATGGAACGACCCGCGCGAGACGACCGCCACGGTCTGGGGCTATAAGTTCGACGGCGAAAAATACGGAGTGGACGCCGTGCGCGACATTGCCGCTGCCGACCCCGCGTTTTACGCCATGATTCAATACACCGGCAGCCTCGGCTACACCATCTGCGGCCTGGGCTACGACCGCGACGGCGACGGGGAAATCGCCCTCCGCAACAAGCAGACCGGCGAAATCCTCTACCCCACGGAACCGGGCATCTTCGTCAACTCCAACGGATACGACTACGATAATTATACCGCCCTCGACGAAGACGACTTCTGGGGCGCAGGTTGGTACGAAAGCTACTGGTCGTACTGGACAGCCGACGGCGGCGGAGCGTTCAGCTACAGCCAGCTCGGCGCCTCAAGCCGCAAGCTTTCCGACGGGAGCTGGGACGGATGGAACTTCTCCCTCGGCATGCAGAACCACAGCTTCAAGCCCTTTGCCCCCGCCCCCGCGCCGGGATACACGAGCGGCGACTTCTTTTTCCGCACCGACGGCACGGGAATGACCCTCCTCGACTACCGCAAACCCTCGGGCGACTGGGAGCTCGACATCTTTGCCGCAGCGAACGGCGGAAAAAGCCTTCCCGCTTTTCTCGAAAAGAGCTGCATGTTTTCCGGAAAAGTGCTGCTGCTTTTCCGGGAAGAGGGGACGGTAGTCGTGGCCGACGGCCGCAAGCTGACCGAACTGGGGCGGATCCCGCTCGGAAGTCCCCGCTGCTTTGCCGGGATCTCCACCGAAAAAGCGTATATCGGCACAGACTCCGGCCTCTTCCCGGTAGACCTCACCACGCTCTCCGCAGGCACCCCCATCGCCGGGAGCGAGGGCACGGCCTACAAGGAGCTGCTCGCTGCCGGAGAATATATCTTCGCCCTGGCCGACGACGGCAGGCTCAGCGCCATCGACCCCGCCACCGGGCAGGAAACGCCCTTCAGCGCCGACAGCTGCACGGCACTGGCCCGCACGGCCGACGGCGCAATCTGGGCCGCACGCCCCGGCAGCCTGCTCCGCATAGACCATCGTACACTTCAGACGAGCGAGACGCCCCTGCCCGCCCACACATGCCCCATCCGCCACCTCACGGGCGACACGGAGCGCGAAGCCCTCTACTTCTGCAGCGGCAGCCCCACCGACTCCGCATCTGTCTTCCGCTTCATCCCCGGCGATGCCGCGAGCCTCGCCACTCCCCTCTTCTCGCTCGACGAAGCGCGCTACGACCATCCCCGCTTCACGGGCTTCGGCCTCACGCTTGATGCCGGAGAAGGCCTGCTCTACGCTCTCGCCACCGACGACAGCGGCTGCGAACTTCTCTACACCCTGGAGGCCGAGACCGGAAAGGTGCTGGCCTCCGAGAAGAACGACGGCACCGTCCTCACCACCGCCCTGCTCTTCCCCGATGCCGCACCCGCATTCAGCAACCTGCCCGCAAGCCTCGAATTCGAATTGGACGGCGAGGCGCAGGTAATAGACCTGGGGCAGATCGTCAGCGACCCCGACGATGTGGACGACGATATACGCATCACCATCTCCCTGGGCAATGAAGAACTCCTACAAGCCAGCACCACAGACGAGGGCCTGCTCAGCATCGCCCCCCGCGCGGGGCAAAGCGGCGAGACAGAAGTCCTGTTCGGTCTGACCTCCCGCGGCCAGACCGTGGAGAAGAAGCTCCCCGTCCTTGTCCGCCGCGCCTTGGAGGGCATCGACTTGCCCGACACCATTTACGTAAAGACGGGGCAGAAAGACACGCTCTGCGTGCGCTTCATCCCCGAGAATGCAACGAACAAGGAAGTAAGCTGGGCGTATGACAGCTACAGCATGGCCAACATCACGGCAGAAGGCGTGCTCACCGCGCGGAAAGCAGGTGAGACTTTCGTCACCGCCACTTCCGAAGAGGGCGGATTCACCGACACGTGCCGCGTCTTCATCAGCGACCAGCCCGTCACCGGCCTGCACTTCCTCGAAGACACACTGCACGTCTACGTCAACCGCGCCGACACCTTACAGTACGAGGTGCTGCCCGCCGATGCCAGCACGAAGACCCTGACGTGGGAAACGGCAGACCCGACGGTCATCTCCTTCGCCTCCTACAACCAGCGCATCGAAGGCTTGAAGGAAGGAGCGACATGGGTCTACGGCACGACCCGCGACGGAGGCTTCCGCGACAGCTGCCTCGTGATCGTCACCTTCCGCCCCGCGCAGTCCGTGGCGCTGGAGGAACAGGAAATCTGGCTCACCGCCCCGAAGAGCCAGACACTCAACATACTGACCACCCCGGCAGATGCCAGCAACGAAAAGTTCACGGCATACTCCCTCTCCCCCGGCGTAGCCGAAGCCACGGCCTACGTCAATTCCAACAGCATCACCGTCCGCATCAAGGGACTCACGGCGGGCGACGCGCAGATCGTCGTGCAATCCGATGACGACCCGCGGCTCATCGCCCTCCTGACGGCCCACGTCTCCTACATTCCCGTAGAGGGTTTCGCGTTCGACATAAAGGACACGACGATAGCCAAGGGCAAGAGTTTCTCCATCGGGGAAATGTTTACGCCGGCCGACGGCATCAGCAACGACACAGTGGCCTACACCTCCTCGGACGAAGCGGTAGCCACGGTGAGCGCTTCGGGCTATGTGCGCGCCCTTTCCGCAGGCGAGGCGCTCATCACGGGGCGCACCCGCGACGGAGGACTGGCAGACACGTGCCGTGTGACCGTAGTGGACAGCATCGCCCTGCAGGGCATCGCTTTCCCGCAAGAGGAATACGTTCTCGACTACGGCACGGACCGCTCGAAGAACATCGCCGTAAGACGCACGCCGACGAACGCAACCAATACGCGCACAACGTACACGTCAGGCAATACGGAGGTAGCCACTGTTTCCTCCTCGGGCTACCTCACCGTGCGCGGCGCGGGGCAGACTTTCGTCACGGCCGTGTCGCAAGAAGGCGGATACCGGGACACCTGCGCCGTCATCGTGCGCCCCGCCGCAGAAAAAGTGCTGCTCTCGGCCGACACGCTCCGCACAGTTCCCGGCGACAGCCTGGTGCTCACTGCCGGCGTCCTGCCCGCCGGGGCCAATCCGGCCTGCACGTGGGAGAGCCTGGACGAGACGGTAGCCACCGTAGACTCCGCCGGAGTCGTCCGCGCCCTGCGCGCCGGAAGGACACAAGCCGTGGCCACAGCGCTGAACGGCACGGCCGACACGTGTGAAATCATCGTGCGGAACCAGCCGGCCACCGGCGTGACGCTCGATGCCCACGAGGCCGAACTGAAAGAAGGCGACGCGCTGCAGCTCACGGCCCTCGTGCTCCCGGCCAACACCACCGACCCGCGGGTGCGCTGGAGCAGCAGCAACCACGCGGTGGCCAGCGTCTCCGCCCGAGGATATGTGAAGGCTTTCGCCGAAGGCGAGGCCACAATCTACGTCCGCACGGCAGACGGCAGCGCGTGCGCCGACTCTTGTCTCGTAAGGGTGGAGCACGTGCCCGGCACAGGCCTTGAGGCAGCGACAGACGCTTCCGCCGCTTGCCGCGCCTACATGCAGGACGGCAATCTCGTGGTGGAAGGCTGCGCCGGAACGACGCTCCTCCTGACCGACACCGGCGGCCGCGCCCTGCGCACCCTGCAGCCCGCCGACGGGCGAGTGCTCTACCCGCTGTCGCTCGCGCCCGGCACCTACATTCTCTCTGGAGAAGGGGAAAAAGGAAGAATCGCACTGAAATTCGCCATAGACTGAGCAGAGACTTCCGGACTTCCCCAAGCCTTTCCGGGAAAAGATGCAGCGCTTTTCGGAAAAAGCCCCGGCACTTCCCGGCAAAAGCGCAAGCACTTTTCCCGGGAAGGCTTACCCATAAAAAACAAGACACGCATGAAAAAGAAACAAATCACCCTCATTCTCTTGGGCGCAGCCCTGGCGGCCTCGTCCCTGCCCTCCGCCGCTCCAGCACAAGAGCAGGCCGACTACAGCCAAGGGGGCTGCTTCGTCCTCAACGAGGACTGGTACGGACACGCCAACTCGACGCTCAACTGGCTCTCCGATGCAGGCGAATGGACCTACCGCGCCTTCCAAAAAGCCAACGACGGCCGCGAAATCGGCGCCACGGCCTGCCACGCCGCCCTGCACGAGGGGCGGCTCTACATCGTGGCCAAGCAGCCGAAAGACCCCGGCGCCGACGTGAGCGGCGGACGGCTCACCGTCTGCGACGCCCGGACGCTGGAGTGCATCGTCCAGCACGGGCAGATCGCCGCCGGAGCCGAAGGCGGGACCGGAGTGGACGGACGCGCCTTCCTCGGCATCGACAGCCGGAAAGCCTACGTCTCCAGCAACAACGGGATTTACCTCTACGACCTCGCGACGCAAACCTTCGGCCAACAGATCCCCGGCAGCAGCAATCCGAACAACGACGCCTACGGTTCGCTCTACCGGGGGCAGTGCGGCACGATGCTACTGGCCGGCGACACGGCCTACGCCGTGCACCAATCGGCCGGACTGCTGCTCATAGACACAAAAAGCGACCGCGTAGCCCGCACGATCCAAGCCCCGAGGGACGGCAGCGTGCAGCGCGGATTCGGAACCGCCGTGCGCAGCCGCGACGGCGCGCTGTGGCTCAGCGTATGTGCCGACACGGAAGGCTCCGGAAGCGCAGCCCCCTATCTCATCCGCCTCGACCCCGCGACGGGCGACACCCTGCGCATCTGCCTGCCGGACAGCATCTTTTCCCCGTCCAACAGCTGGTATGCCTGGACGCCCGATGCCCTCTGCGCCTCGGCCGTGGAGAACGCACTCTACTGGAGCGGCGGGAACAACAGCTGGTTCAGCGGCGAACAGATATTCAAGTACGACATCGACCGCCAAGAGTTCCGCTGCTTCATTGACCTCGCTGCCGACGGCTGGCGGCTCTACGGCTGCTCCATGGGAATCGACCCGCAGACGGACGAGCTCTACCTGTCGCTCTACCACGACTTCAACGACCCTACCTACGTCGTGCGCCGCTACGACTGCCAAGGGAGGCTGCTCCGGGAGTATGCAATGATAAACTATTACTGGTTTCCCGGCCCGTTCCTCTTCCCCGAGGCCGGGGACGTTACCGGAATCGGCGCGCCCGAAGCCGGCGGCCTGCACATCAGCTGCGACGGCGGGGTGCTGACCGTAGAAAACGCCGCCGGTGCCGAGTGTGGGCTCTACGACACATCGGGCCGCCAGCTCCGCAGCTTCCGTTGTACCGGGGCGCATCACCGCGAGGAATGCGCCCTGCCGCCCGGCCTCTACCTCGTGCGCCTCACCCGCGGAGGGCAGGCGGCGAGCCGCAAGTTCCTCGTACCCTGAGGAGGAAAATCCCGGCGGAAACCACCCGCGCCCCGCAGCGGGACAAAAAAAGCCCTGCAACTTTTTTCTGCAAGTTGCAGGGCTTTCCCGTATTTGCGCAGGCACTTTTGCCCGTCAGAGCTTCACCTTTTTCGATTTGGCCTTCGACTCGGCGTTGTAGCGGTTGACGGAGGTGACGACATAGCGGTAGGGACGGGTCCCGTCCTCGTAGGGCAGCTTGTAATACACGCTGCTGGAGTAGCCCACGATGCGCGTGGGATTTTCCAGATCCACGGGCTCGTCTTCGCCGAAGCGGTAGATAACATAGAAGCGGGGCTCGTCGGCAGGTTCCTTCACCTTGGGCGCACGCCAGAGGAGGATGTAGCCGTCTTCGGTCCACATGGCCTTGAGTTTCCTCACGGGGTTGGCCTTCGGCGGCTTCGAGGTGCGCGCCCGCTTGCGGGCCGCCTTGGCGCCTTCTTCCTCCACCGGCTCGCTCTCCACGGGATAGACGGGCGGCAGGGCGGGGAAGCGCTGGAACTCGCGCTCGAGCACGGTGTAGATGTTGCCGGGATTCTGCAGCAGGACTTTGCCGCTCCAGTAGCAGTTGCCGCTGATGCCGGGCAGGAAACGGGTGAAAGCCGCCTTCTCGCGGAACTGATTGGTAGAAGGATCGGTGAGCGAGGCATGCTTGGCGCAGCGGTCCACGTCCTGCCCGATGAAGAGGAGGCGCCCGTAGGAACACGAAGGCCACCAGCGGACGAGGGTTTCATAGTCCGCGGCGCGGTGCCCCATCTCCCAATACAGCTGAGGAATGACGTAGTCTACCCATCCGTAGCGCAGCCAGAGGAGGACGTCGGCATAGAGGTCGTCGTAGTTCTGCAGCCCGTTGGTCTCGCTGCCGAAGCCTTCGCCGGCAGAGCGGCGGTTGCGGTAGATGCCGAAGGGGGAGATTCCGAACTTGACGTAGGGCTTCTCCCGGTGGACCGTCTCCTGAAGTTCCTGGATGAGCATGTTGACGTTGTATCGGCGCCAGTCGCCGAGCGTCATGCCGCGGGGCTCTCCGTAGCGGCGGTAGGTGGCCTCGTCGGGAACGGACTGCCCGCCGGCGGGATAGGGGTAGAAATAATCGTCGACATGAAGGCCGTCCACGTCGTAGCGGCTGACAATGTCGCGCACGACCTGCAGGATATAGGCACGGCACTCGGGCAGTCCGGGATTGAAGAAGAGCTTGTTGTCGTATTCGAAGAACCATTCGGGATGGGCGTAGTAGGGATGCGACGGACTGAGCCGTGTACTGCGGTTGAGTTGCGCCCGGTAGGGGTTGATCCAGGCGTGGAACTCCATGAAGCGGCGGTGGCATTCTTCGATGCAGATGGCCATGGGGTCGAAACCGGGGTCCTTTCCCTGCTCTCCGGTAAGGAAACGGCTCCACGGCTCATAGGAAGAACGGTAGAGGGCGTCGGCTTCGGGACGGACCTGGAAGAGGACGGCGTTGATGCCGGCACGCTGGAAGAGATCGAGCTGCCCGCAAAGGTAGGAACGGAAGCGGGCCTCGTCCATGCCCTGGTAGTCGCCGTTGAGCGTATGGAGCCATACGCCGCGGAACTCGCGCTTGGGCGAAAGCTGGGCCAGCACAGGCAGGCAGGCGAGGCACAAGGCAAGAAACACCGCCCATGCCCGGCGGGGGGCAAACTGGGGGCGGCAGGAAGATAAGAGATGCGTCATGCGTTAGTAAAAAAAGTGTTGTAGGGTTAATCGAACAAACCATCCGGCATTTTCCCGCAGCGACGGCACTTGGGAGAAAAAGACGCAGCGCTTTTTCCGGAAAGCGGCAGCACTTTTGCCCGAAAGCGGCAGGGCTTTTTCCCACGCGCAGCAGGACTTCCGCGGCAGAGGGGAGGCCCGCGGCCCATCCTCCGCCTGCGCCGGCGGCCGGCGGGAGCGCCGAAAGAGGGCACAAAAATGCTTCTTTTTCGGGGAAAAACCTAATTTTAAGCAGAAAAGAAACGGGGAAAAGGAGAAAAATCAAAATAAAGTAGTACTTTTGCCGCCGCTTTAGACCAGCATAATGTCTCACATTTTAAAAACCAAAACCACTTTTTACTCACAACTAATGGACAAATTCAACAATGTAACTCCCGATGCTGATTTCAACTGGGAGGCTTACGAAAAAGGCGAGGTAGTGGCAGCACAAAGCCACGAGGAAATGGAGAAAGCGTACGACGAGACGCTCAACAAGGTGACGGACCGCGAAGTAGTGGACGGCACGGTTATCTCCATCAACAAGCGCGAAGTAGTCGTAAACATAGGCTACAAATCGGACGGCGTAATCCCCATCAGCGAATTCCGCTACAACCCCGACCTGAAAGTGGGCGACACCGTGGAAGTCTACATAGAGAATCAGGAAGACAAACGCGGCCAGCTCGTCCTCTCCCACCGCAAGGCCCGCGCCGCACGCTCTTGGGAGCGCGTGAATGCGGCTATGGAAAACCAGGAAATCGTGAAGGGTTACATCAAATGCCGCACCAAAGGCGGCATGATCGTCGACGTGTTCGGCATCGAGGCCTTCCTCCCCGGCTCGCAAATCGACGTGAAACCCATCCGCGACTACGATGTTTTCGTCGGAAAGACCATGGAATTCAAGATTGTCAAAATCAACCAGGAATTCAAAAACGTGGTGGTTTCCCACAAAGCCCTCATCGAAGCCGAGCTGGAAGCCCAGAAGAAAGAAATCATCAGCAAGCTGGAAAAAGGCCAGGTACTGGAAGGAACCGTCAAGAACATTACCTCTTACGGCGTATTCATCGACCTGGGCGGCGTAGACGGCTTGATACATATCACCGACCTCAGCTGGGGACGCGTGAGCGACCCGAAGGAGGTTGTGCAGCTTGACCAGAAACTTAATGTCGTAATCCTCGACTTCGACGACGAGAAGAAGCGCATCGCCCTCGGCCTGAAGCAGCTCACCCCGCATCCTTGGGACGCACTCGACCCGAACCTCAAGGTGGGCGACCACGTGAAGGGCAAGGTAGTCGTAATGGCCGACTACGGCGCATTCGTGGAAATCGCACCGGGAGTGGAAGGACTCATCCATGTTTCGGAAATGTCCTGGTCGCAGCATCTGCGTTCGGCGCAGGACTTCATGAAAGTCGGCGACGAGGTAGAGGCCGTAGTCCTCACCCTGGACCGCGAAGAGCGCAAGATGTCGCTCGGCATCAAGCAGCTGAAAGAAGACCCGTGGGAGAAGATCGAGGAGAAATACCCCGTAGGTTCCCGCCACATGGCCCGCGTCCGCAACTTCACGACCTTCGGCGTGTTCGTAGAAATCGAAGAGGGAGTGGACGGACTGATCCACATTTCCGACCTGAGCTGGACCAAGAAAATCAAACACCCCTCGGAGTTTACCACCATCGGTGCAGAGATCGAAGTCGTTGTCCTCGAGATAGACAAGGAAAACCGTCGCCTCAGCCTCGGCCACAAGCAGCTGGAAGACAATCCTTGGGACGTATTCGAGACGGTCTTCACCGTAGGCTCCGTGCATGAAGGCACTATCATCGAGATGCTCGACAAGGGTGCTGTCATCTCCCTGCCCTACGGCGTGGAAGGATTTGCCACTCCGAAACATCTGGTCAAGGAAGACGGATCGCAGGCCCAGCTCGACGAGAAGTTGCCCTTCAAGGTCATCGAGTTCAACAAAGACGCCAAGCGCATCATCCTCTCCCACAGCCGCATCTTCGAAGACGCTGCAAAAGCCGAAGAACGCGCCGAGAAGAAGGCCAAGCGCGCTGCTGCCAAGAAAGAAGAGACCCCGCAGATCCAGAACCAGCCCGCTGCCACTACGCTCGGCGACCTCGACGCTCTGGCTGCGCTGAAGAAGGAAATGGAAGAGAACAAGGAATAAGTTTCTCCCCCGGGAAGCTATACTTCTGACCGCTTCCTCCCCATGGTTGCCTCTTTACCCCTCCCCCGCGGAGAGGAAAGAGGCAACTTCTTTTCCGCCCCGCCCCGCGCCAACCTCCCCAAAGAGACGGCGCACACAAGAAAAAGACCCGACACATGGAACGATTCGAAGTAACCATCCTCGGCAACGGCTCGGCCATGCCCACCACGCTGCGCAACCCCTCGGCACAAATCGTCAACCTGCGGGAGAAAATCTTCCTCGTCGACTGCGGCGAAGGGACGCAGACCCGCTTCAGGCAATGCCGCTTCAACTTCCAGAAGCTCCGCCACATCTTCATCTCCCACCTCCACGGCGACCACTGCTTCGGCCTGCCCGGCCTGCTCTCCACCCTCGGCCTGGCCGGGCGGGGGGAAGAACTCACCGTCCACTCCCCCGCCGGGCTGGAAGAAGCCCTCGGCCCCCTGCTCCGCGCCTTCTGCGACCGGCTGCCCTACGCCCTGCGCTTCGAAGAATTTTCCGGCAACCAATCCGAACTCATCTACGAAGACCGCTCGCTCACCGTCCATACCATTCCCCTCCGCCACCGCATACCCTGCTGCGGGTTCCTCTTCGCCGAAAAGCCCCTCCTGCCCCACCTCCGCCGCGACATGCTCGACTATTACCAGATCCCCATAGCCTGGCGGGGGCGCATCAAGCAGGGCGAAGACTACACCGCGCCCGACGGCACCCTCATCCCCCACAGCCGCCTCACCACCCCGGCGCGCCCCGCGCGGAAATACGCCTACTGCTCCGACACGGCCTACAGCGAGACTTACCTCCCCCTCATCGAGGGCTGCGACCTGCTCTACCATGAGGCCACCTTCGCCCAGAGCGAGGCCGGACAAGCCCGCCTGCGCTACCACTCCACCGCCGCCGAAGCCGCCGAAGCCGCCCGCCGCGCAGGCGCCCGGAAGCTCCTGCTGGGCCACTTCTCGGCGCGCTACCCCGACTGCACCCCCCTGCTGCAGGAAGCCCGGTCCGTCTTCCCCCCGGCGCTCCTCTCCGAAGAAGGAAAAACCTACGCCCTGTAGCCCCAGCCGGGAAAAGCCCAGCCGCTTTCCCGAAAAAGCCCAGCCACTTTTCCCGAAAAGCCCAGCCGCTTTTTCCCGAAAGATGCAGCGCTAAAAGACAAAAGCCCCGCACCCGCAAACCCCACGAGGGGCAAAAACAGGTTAAAATTAACCCGTCCTTTCCCAAGTAAAGAATATTCTTCCTATATTTGCACTTCCGAATTGGGCGGGAAGCCCACCCGCCGGGCACAACAGGAGGAAGGCTATGAAGAAATTGCTACTTCAGGTATTGATCAGTGCGTGCATCGCATTCCCCGGAAGCCTGCACGCCGGCGCCCTCTGTGCCCCGCCCCCCGCCTCCCCCTGGCAGGAAGAAGAAGAGACCCTCTCCATGACCGTCAGCGAAAACACCGTCCGCATCCGCAACGCCGCGGCAGGCGCCAAACTGGAAATCTACAACGTATTGGGCCTCAAGGTGCAAAGCATCAAGATAGACACGGCCAACAAAACCGTGGCGCTCAGCCTGCCAAAAGGCTGCTACATACTCAAGCTCGAAAACATCGTGCGCAAGATAGCCATCAAATAACCCACCCCCATCCGCCCCGTCACCCACAGAAAATGGTCGAACCCATAGCCCTGCTCAGTCTACTCATCAAAGGATTCATCACCGGAGTCGTAGTCTCCGCCCCGCTCGGGCCCGTAGGAATCCTCTGCATCCAGCGCACGCTGAACAAAGGACGGTGGTACGGATTCGTCACCGGCCTGGGCGCCATGCTCAGCGACCTCATTTACGCCCTGCTCACCGGCTACTGCATGAGCTTCATCTCCGGCATCATCACCCGCTACATGCTCCTCTTCCAGTGGTCCGGCAGCGTGCTCCTCTTCCTCTTCGGGCTCTACACCTTCCGCAGCCGCCCCCACTACTCCCTCCAGCAGCAGCCCGGCTCGAAAGGAACCTACATGCACAACTTCGTCACCGCCTTCCTCGTAACCCTCTCCAACCCCCTCATCATCTTCCTCTTCATAGGCCTCTTCGCCCGCTTCGCACCCGCCGGGCCCACCGACTTGTTCTTCAAGCAATTCAGCAGCTACTTCGCCATCGCCGCAGGAGCCGTAGCCTGGTGGTTCGCCCTCACCTTCGCCGTCAACAAAATCCGCACCCGCTTCGACGTAAAAGACATACGCCTCATCAACCGCATCGTAGGCGGAGGTGTCATGATAGCCTCCCTCGTCGGCGCATTCTACACCTGGTCCGGAAAAATACTCTACTGAAAGACATGTTCACAGCCCGCGCCCTGAAGCAGAAAAACATCGTCGAATACCTCCTCTACATGTGGCAAGTCGAAGACCTCATACGCGCCGCCGGAGGAGACATCGGCACCATCGCCCGCAAAGTCATAGCCCTCTACCGCCCCACCCCCGGGCAAGAAAAAGAACTCACCCGCTGGTACGGCGAACTGGCCGACATGATGCGCAGCGAAGGCGTAATGCAAAGCGGGCACCTCCAGATATGTAAAAACGTAATCATACAGCTCACCGACCTCCACCTCCAGCTCCTGCGCAGCCCCAAGCACCCCGCCTACGCCGCCGCCTACTACCGCGCCCTCCCCTTCATCGTAGAGCTCCGCGCCAAAAGCCCCTCCCCCGCAGGCGAAACACCCGAGCTGGAGACCTGCTTCCAGGCCCTCTACGGCATCATCCTGCTGCGCATGCAGCAAAAAGAGATAACACCCGGCACCCGCCAGGCAGCCGAAATCATCGCCGCCCTGCTCGACCAACTCGCCGGATACTACCGCAAAGACCGCGAAGGCACCCTCGAAATCGACTGAATCCCCCCGCACAGACAACAAACCACACAGCCATACAGATATGAAAAACGTACTCATCACCGGCGCAAACGGCCAGCTCGGCAACGAAATGCGCGTACTCTCTTCCGAAAACAAAGACTACAACTACTTTTTCACCGACATAAACGAACTCGACATCCTCGACCAGGCCGCCGTAGAGCAGTATATCGGCGAAAACGGGATAGACCTCGTCGTCAACTGCGCCGCCTATACCGCCGTAGACAAGGCCGAAGCCGACCAAGACCTCTGCCACCGCCTCAACTCCCTGGCCCCCGGATACCTGGCCGCGGCAGTCGAAAAACGGAAAGGGGCCATGATTCAGATCTCCACCGACTATGTTTTCGACGGAACGGCCCACATTCCCTACCGCGAAGAAGCACTTCCCTGCCCCGCCTCTGCATACGGCCGCACAAAGCTCGAAGGCGAAGAACAAGTACGCTCCGCCTGCAGCCAAAGCCTCATCATCCGTACCGCATGGCTCTACTCCATCTACGGAAACAACTTCGTGAAGACCATGCTCCGCCTCGGCCGTGAGCGGGAAGAGCTGGGCGTTGTGGCCGACCAGATAGGCTCGCCCACGTATGCCCGCGACCTTGCCCGCGCCATCTACGCCGCCATCCGCCACGGCATCGTGCCCGGCGTCTACCACTACAGCAACGAAGGCGTATGCTCCTGGTATGACTTCACCAAAGCCATACACCGCCTGGCCGGAATCACCACGTGCCACGTCCGCCCCCTCCACACCGAAGACTACCCCACGGCAGCCCGGCGCCCCCACTACTCCGTGCTGGACAAGACAAAGATCAAGGAGACCTACGGCATCGAAGTGCCCTATTGGTACGACAGCCTTGCCCACTGCGTCTGCCTGCTCAAGAACCTCAAGTAGCCCCCGCAGGCACTTCCACAAAAAAGCCCTGCCGCTTCCGGCCGAAAGCGGCAGGACTTTTTCCGGAAAGCCACGGCACTTTTGCCCAAAAGCCCCGCACCCCTCCCCCCCCGCCCCGCCCGCCAACCCCGCAAAACACAACCCCCAACAGAAAAAACAACCGATGAATCCCGAAATCGAACGCAGAAGAACCTTTGCCATCATCTCCCACCCCGACGCAGGAAAGACCACCCTGACCGAAAAACTCCTCCTCTTCGGCGGACAAATCCAAGTGGCCGGAGCCGTCAAGAGCAACAAAATCAAGAAAACCGCTACAAGCGACTGGATGGAGATCGAGAAGCAGCGCGGAATCTCCGTGACCACTTCCGTAATGGAGTTCGACTACGACGGATACAAGGTCAACATTCTCGACACTCCCGGGCACCAGGATTTTGCCGAAGACACGTTTCGCACGCTTACCGCCGTAGACAGCGCCATCATCGTCGTGGACAGCGCCAAAGGCGTGGAGGCGCAGACGCGGAAACTCATGGAAGTCTGCCGCATGCGCAGCACGCCGGTCATCATCTTCGTCAACAAGATGGACCGCGAAGGGCGCGACCCTTTCGACCTTCTCGACGAGCTGGAGGAAGAACTCCGCATCGGCGTCCGCCCCTTGAGCTGGCCCATCGAGCAGGGAGCACGCTTCAAAGGCGTCTATAATATATACGAAAACAAACTCGACCTCTACCAGCCCTCCAAGCAAGTAGTGACGGAAAAGGTGGAAGTCGACCTCGGAAGCGACGAGCTCGACCGCCGCGTCGGCAACCGCGAGGCGCAGAAACTGCGCGACGACCTCGACCTCATCGGCGGAGTATACCCCGAGTTCCGGCAAGAAGACTATCTCTCGGCCGCCATCGCCCCCGTATTCTTCGGCTCGGCGCTCAACAACTTCGGCGTCAAGGAGCTGCTCGACTGCTTCGTGCGCATAGCCCCCCCGCCCCGTCCCGTGCAGGCCGAGGAGCGCACCGTCAGCCCCGAAGAAGAAAAGTTCACGGGCTTCATCTTCAAGATTACGGCCAACATCGACCCCAACCACCGCTCCTGCGTGGCCTTCTGCAAGGTCTGCTCCGGACGGTTCCAGCGCAACAGCCCCTATCTCCACGTGCGGCAGGCGAAAACCATGCGCTTCTCCTCGCCCGTGCAGTTCATGGCGCAGCGGAAGAGCACCGTCGAAGAAGCCTGGGCGGGAGACATCGTGGGACTCCCCGACAACGGAGTTTTCAAAATAGGCGACACACTGACCGAAGGGGAGAAGCTCCATTTCCGCGGGCTGCCCAGCTTTTCGCCCGAACTCTTCAAGTATATCGAAAACGCCGACCCCATGAAGACAAAGCAGCTCAACAAAGGCATCGAGCAACTCATGGACGAGGGCGTGGCGCAGCTCTTCGTCAACCAATTCAACGGCCGGAAAATCATCGGCACCGTGGGGCAGCTGCAATTCGAGGTCATCCAGTACCGGCTTCTCAATGAGTACAACGCCTCCTGCCGCTGGGAACCCGTCCATCTCTACAAGGCCTGCTGGATAGAGGCCGACAGCGAGGCGGAGCTCGAAGCCTTCAAAAAACGGAAATACCAGTATATGGCCAAGGACCGCGAAGGGCGCGACGTCTTCCTGGCCGACAGCGCCTACGTGTTGCAGATGGCGCAAAGCGATTTCGAGCACATCCATTTCCACTTCACCAGCGAGTTCTGAACCCGCCCGGCCCGCCGCTTTCCCCATGGACCACACGCCCAAACTCCTGCTCGAAGCCGCCGCCCGCATCCGCCAGCTGGCGCAAAACGGGCTCGTCTATTCCGAAATCGAGTACGACCGCGAGCGCTACGGCGAAATCCTCGCCCTGAGCCACCGCATCGTCGCGCTGGTGCGCGACGGCGGGGCGAGCGAAACGGCCATCGCCGCCCTCTTCCCGCTGGAGACGAACTACGTGACCCCGAAAGTCGACGTGCGCGCCGCCGTCTTCAACGCCCGCGGCGAGATACTCCTCGTGCAGGAAAAGGCCGACGGCCGCTGGGCGCTGCCCGGAGGGTGGGCCGACGTGGGCTACACGCCCTGCGAGGTGGCCCGGAAAGAGGTAAAGGAAGAAACGGGCTACGACGCCGAACCCCTGCGCCTCCTTGCCGTGGACGACCAGAAGACCCACCCCTATCCGCCCGCGCTGCACTACGCCTACAAACTTTTCATCCTCTGCCGCCTCACCGGGGGCAGCCCCCGGGCGGCTTTCGACACGCTGGGATGCGGATTTTTTGCCGAAGACGCCCTGCCTCCCCTCTCCGAAGAGCGCAATCTGGAGAGCCAGATCCGCCGCATGTTCCGCCACTACCACAACCCCGGCCTGCCCCCGACCTGCGACTGAAGCCCATGAAGATAGACCACACTGCCCTCTACGCAAACGACCTGGAAGCAGCGCGGAAGGAAATCTCATAGAAATCACGGAATAACCCTCGCGCCCCGGCGCGGGGAACCGCCCGGCGGGCCAAGGCTTCCCCCGCCCAGCGGGGAAAAAGCAGGCAGCGCTTTTCCCCGAAAGCGGCAGCACTTTTCCCCGAAAGCGGCAACACTTTTCCCCGAAAGCGGCAACACTTTCAGCAAAAAGCGGCAGGGCTTTCGGCCGAAAGCCCCGCCGCCCTCGCAAAACCGCGGCGCACGGCAGGCTCACCCGGGCAAGCCCGGCAGGCCGATGGACTTGAGCAGGAAGATGATTTCCGCCTCGTTGTCGAAGCGGGCCTCGCGGTAATCCCCATAAGCGGGGATAAGGTCCGGCCAGAAAACCTTGGCCCTCCGGTCGGCGGGCGGCAGGAAAACCTGCATCGAGTTGGAGATCGAACCCTCCAGCCCGGTACGGGGAAGGCGGAACGGCGTTACCTCCATATACGTATTGGGGGCCTGCCGGGAGGGAACACCCACTACGGTAGCCCCCATTTTCCACAGATAAAAGGCATAATGGAACGCCGCGCTGAACGTATTGGCATCCGTCACCACATATACGTGCCGCGGCGTATAGAGCGGTTCGCCCTGCTGGGCGGCCAGTTCCTCCCGCACGCTGCTCATGCAGCCCCGCACAAAACGCTCGCACAGGGCATCGCCCGACAGGCCCCCGGCTGCGGGAATCGAGAAAGTATAGTCGCCCAGTTGCCAGTCCGCCCCGTTGCTGCGGTTGAAATCTTCCAGCGTCGTGTTGACTTTCTCCAAGTAGAGCGGAGAGATAAGCCGGTAGAAATTAGTCGAAAGATCAGTCTCCACATAGCGACGGCCGTAGAGCTGATAGAGCGTAGGCAGGGTGATGCCGGTCCATCCGCCGCCATTGCTGCGCAGGTCGATGATGAGTGTGGACGAACCGTGCTGCCTCATCTCGCGCAACATGCGCCCGAACACGCCGGAAAAAGAGGGCAACCGGCCGATGCCCTGCAACGTATCGGAAGGCATCTCCCAGCCCAACGTGCGATAAAAGGCCGGTAATTGGGTCTTATATCCGCTCCAACCGTGCTCATACATATACTCAAAATTCTCGCGCGCACTGATTTGGTCGATGTTGATCATCATCACCTGTTTGTCCGCGTCCATGAATTTATAAGCCAGCTGCCCGATTGGCACGACCCGCGAGGTGGGGCACCACGCTTTCGGCACAGCATTGGCCTCTGCGTCGGGCAAAAAAGGGAGCGAAAGGGAGACCAAACTGTCGGAAGGCGTGAGCAGAGAGAAGTGCAGGCTGTCGCCAACCTGCGGGAAGAGGCGGCGCATGAAACGCTCCTCGCCGAAGTGTATGCGAAACACCGTATAGCGGTCATAAAGATTCTCGCAGGCCTGCAACGCGGCTACCCGCTCCAGAACCTCGTCTATGCCGCACCCCTCAACCGCTACCAGACGGCTCCCCAAGAAAGAACACAGCCCCGCGGGAACGCCCTGCATGATGAGGCCTTCGGGAATCACGCGCAGATAGGCCGGAATGCGGCGAGCCTCTCCTTCACGGGCATTTGCGCCGGGAGCAGAAAGATAGGTGTGCCCGTCCTGCAGATGGGCAAGGAAAGCGCCTGTCTGCTCGCAAAAATAAGTCAACGTGGTATCGGGAAGATTACGCAGATGATGCTCCAATTCGAAAGCAGCCTTGTGGAAGAACACCTTTCCGCCAAAGCCCGTATAAGGATCGGGATGCGTTTCCTCCAACTGCCGGACGAGATAACGGAAATCGGCCGCAAGCGTATCGCCGGAATAGTCAGGCTGCGCCCACACCGGGAAAGCCGCCAACAAAGCGAACAAGGTCAAAAAATTCTTCTTCATGAGTACTCTGTTTTTAATTCTTTTACCATTTCTGCGGCAAAGATAACACAAAAGTAAAAAAACTATACTTTATACATAAAAAACGGCAGCGGTTGCGGCAAAAAGCGGCAGGGCTTTCCGCCGAAAGCCTTGCCGCAAATCCTTCTCCCGCCCGCAGCCCCGGCCCTCCGGGACTGCCGCATGCCGGCGCTCAGTAGGCCTCCTCGTTGGGATTCATCATCTCGTAACCGTCGGAGGAGTGCTCGTTGTAGAAATCCCACAAGTCGTCTTCCGACGAAGCGTCCTCCAGGAGGTCGATGTTCGTCTCCACCACATCGGCAAAGTTACGGTAGAGGAAAGCTTTCTGCTCGCTGATCATGTTCGACTGCGCGGCTAACAGGCGGTAGTGCTCAATCACTTTTTCCAGTTCCTCGTAGCTCATGTTTTTCACTCTATATAGGTTTCGGCCGCAAATGTAGAACTTTGCGGCAATTCTCCCCCATTTGCAGGCGAAAAATTAAAGGGAATATCAGTTTTTTCGTACCTTTGCCCGATAAAGCGTAACTTTTTAATGAAATTACCAGCATAAGAATTATGGGATTACTCTCCAAACTCAAACAAAAGAACGAAGAGAAAACCGCCGCCATCCAAGCCCGGGTGGAGGAATACATGACCCTGATCCGCGTATATTACCAGGCCGTTATGGTCGTCAACCTCGGCATCACGAACATCAATGCCGCCCCGGACATGGCCCTCTTCAAGCGCACCCTGAAAATCCCCACCACCAACGGCCGCCTCGGCATGGCCGAGAAAGCACGCGCCAGGAAGATGCTCACCGAAGCCTACGGCCTGTCGGCCAATTTCTTCAACGAGATAGACGCCTCCATCAAGCGCGGCTGCAAAAAGCAGCAGGACGTACAGAACTATCTCTACGCCTTCCAGGGATTCTCCAACGACTTGATGACCCTCCTGGGCACCGTCATGCAGTGGAAGCTGCGCATCCCCGCCCGCTTCCGCAAGACCCTCTTCACGGCCACGCTGCAGTCGATGAAAGACATCGAGAACCCGCAGAAATTCTGGAAGAAGGAAGACGTGAACCTCATGGTGCGCGAAACCCGCAAACTCAAGGAGAAACTCCACTACTCGGCCGAGTGGATGGCGGAATTCACCTTCCCCATCATCCTCCTGGCCAAGGGCTGCAAGAACGCACACCTCTGAGACGAACCCTCCGGGAGAGGCCGAAATGAGGAGCCCACACCCCGTTTTTTCCTCCCCGGCTTTGCATTTCTTGATGCAAAACAGTACCTTTGTCACAATTTAGGCTACGTATGGAGGAAAAAGACGAGACCAGACTCCGGCGCTTCGAAGTGGCCCTGCACCAACTCATGGGCAAATACCACTCCCTGCAGCAAGAAAACCGAATGCTGCGCAGCCGCCTGGACGAACAGCGCCGCGCCTTTGACTCCCAGGCCGCCCGGCTGGAAGAAACCGAGACGGCCTACCGGCGCCTGAAGGCAGACCTGACCCTGCAGGCCTCCGCACGCGACATACGCGACGTGAGGGCCACGCTCTCAGGACTGGTGCGGGAAATAGACAAATGCATCGCATTGCTCAATGAATAAACCCTCATCCCCCGGCAGGACAGACCGGGACTTGCGGAACCCCATGGAAGCGGAAAAACTCGTAAACATAAACCTCCAGATCGAAGGGTACACCATCCCCCTGAAAGTGAAGAGCAGCGAGGAGAAACGCTACCGCGATGCCGCCCGGCAAGTAGCCGGCCTCATCAACGAATACCGCAATGCCTACCAGCGGAAACTGGCCACCAAACAGTTCGACACACCCTACATCCTCGTCATGGTGGCCTTCCAGTTCGCAGTAGGAGCCATAGGCGCTTCGGAAGAAGAGGCCAAGGCACCGATCCTGGACCGCATAGAAGGATACACACGGGAGATAGAGACGCTCCTCGCCGACGCGGAGGAGACCGGGAAATGACGATGCACCCTACCCGTAAGCCGCAAGGCATCTTCCCGCCCCTCCCCGGAGGAAACAGGGAACCCCGGCGGCAAACAACGAAAAACCGCACTACGCCGCCCCTCCTTCCCACCACAGGAAAGAGAAGACCGCTGTAGTGCCTTTTATATTTACACCTATTTAAGAATACAAAAACATGGACATCAGCACTATCGTATTTGCAATCATAGGACTCCTCGTCGGAGGCGGAATTGCATACTTCGTTACCGTGATCGGCACAAAATCCAAATGTTCCGCACTACTCAGCAAGGCAGAGCAGGAAGCGGAGGTCATCAAAAAAAACAAGCTCCTCGAAGTCAAGGAAAAGTTCCTCAACAAGAAGAACGAACTGGAAAAGGAAGTGGCCCAACGCAACCAGAAAATCCAGCAAATCGAGAACAAACTGAAACAACGCGAGCTGCAAATCAGCCAACGCCATGAGGATCTCCAGAAACAACGGGCGGAAGCCAACACAATACGCGAGAATCTCAACCAGCAGCTTGCCCTTCTGGACAAACGCCACGAGGAACTGGACAAACTCATACAGGAAGAACGCATCCAGCTGGAGACCCTCTCCGGACTCTCGGCCGAAGAAGCCAAAAACCACCTCATCGAGTCGCTCAAAGACGAAGCCAAAAGCCAGGCCCAGTCGTACATCAGCGAAATAATCGACGACGCCAAGCTGACCGCCAACAAGGAGGCCAAACGGATAGTCATACAGACAATCCAAAGAGTGGCCACGGAAACAGCCATCGAGAACTCCGTAACCGTCTTCCACATCGAGAACGACGAAGTAAAAGGCCGCATCATCGGCCGCGAAGGCCGCAACATCCGGGCCCTGGAAGCTGCCACGGGCGTGGAAATCGTAGTAGACGACACGCCGGAGGCCATCGTCATCTCCGCATTCGACCCCATCCGCCGCGAAATCGCCCGCCTGGCCCTGCACCAACTCGTGACGGACGGACGCATCCACCCCGCACGCATCGAAGAAGTCGTGGCCAAGGTGCGCAAACAAGTGGAAGAAGAAGTGGTCGAGACCGGCAAGCGCACGACCATCGACCTCGGCATCCATGGCCTGCATCCGGAGCTGATCCGCATCATCGGCAAGATGAAATACCGCTCCTCCTACGGCCAAAACCTGCTCCAGCACGCACGGGAGACGGCCAACCTCTGCGCCGTGATGGCCTCCGAGCTGGGACTCAACCCGAAAACCGCCAAGCGCGCCGGCCTGCTGCACGACATCGGCAAAGTGCCCGATGAAGAGCCCGAGCTGCCCCACGCCATATTCGGCATGAAACTCGCCGAGAAGTTCAAGGAAAAACCCGACGTCTGCAACGCCATCGGCGCCCACCACGACGAAATCGAGATGACCTCCCTGCTGGCTCCCATAGTGCAAATCTGCGACGCCATCTCCGGAGCACGCCCCGGAGCACGCCGCGAAGTCGTGGAAGCCTACATCAAACGGCTCAACGACCTGGAGCAACTGGCCATGAGCTACCCGGGCGTGACGAAAACCTACGCCATCCAGGCCGGACGGGAGCTGCGCGTCATCGTCGGGGCCGACAAGATAGACGACAAAGCCACCGAGGAACTCTCCGGGCAGATAGCCAAAAAGATACAAGACGAGATGACTTATCCCGGACAGGTGAAGATCACCGTCATCCGCGAGACGCGTGCCGTCAGCTTCGCACGATGAGCCGGACGACTCTTCCCCCGCAACATTCCATCAAGAGACATACACATTTCATTAACCTTCCCCTAAACTAAACAACATTATGAGAAGAACATCCCTACTGTGCCTGCTGCTCGCCGCACTGCTGGCGGCTCCGCCCGCAACCGACACACTTGCGGCAAAAGAAAAAGAGACCGAGACCTTCGGCGTAGGCGACAAGACCTTCCTGCTCAATGGCGAACCCTTCGTCGTGAAAGCCGCCGAACTCCACTACCCTCGCATTCCCCGTCCCTACTGGGAGCACCGCATCAAGATGTGCAAAGCGCTGGGCATGAACACCATCTGCCTCTACGTGTTCTGGAATATCCACGAGCAAGAGCCCGGAAAGTTCGACTTCACCGGCAACAACGACGTGGCCGAATTCTGCCGCCTGGCGCAGAAAAACGGAATGTACATCATAGTCCGTCCCGGTCCCTACGTATGCGCCGAGTGGGAGATGGGAGGCCTTCCCTGGTGGCTGCTTAAGAAAAAAGACATCCGCCTGCGCGAACGCGACCCTTACTTCCTCGAACGCGTCCGTCTCTTCGAGATGGAAGTGGGCAAACAGCTCGCCCCCCTGCAGCTCTCCCGCGGGGGAAACATCATCATGGTGCAGGTGGAAAACGAATACGGCTCCTACGGTGAAGACAAAGAGTACGTAGCCGCCATACGCGACATGGTGCGCGAAGCCGGATTCACCGACGTAACCCTCTTCCAGTGCGATTGGAACTCCAACTTCACGCTCAACGCCCTTGACGATCTGGTATGGACCATGAACTTCGGCACCGGCGCCAAGATCGACGACCAGTTCCGCAAACTCCGCGAACTGCGCCCCAACAGCCCGCTCATGTGCAGCGAATTCTGGAGCGGATGGTTCGACAAGTGGGGCGCGCGCCACGAAACCCGCGACAGCAAGGACATGGTGGCCGGAATGCGCGAGATGCTTTCCAAAAACATCTCCTTCTCCCTCTACATGACCCACGGCGGCACCAGCTTCGGCCACTGGGCCGGCGCCAACAGCCCCGGCTTCGCCCCCGACGTCACCTCCTACGACTACGACGCCCCCATCAGCGAGTCCGGACAGGCCACGCCCAAATTCTGGGAACTCCGCGAGATGATGGCCGACTTCATGCCCAAGGGGCAGAAGATAGCCTCCGTGCCCAAGGCCATCCCCACCACCACCTTCGCCCAAGTCAAGCTCACCCAGGTGGCCCCCCTCTTCAGCAATCTCCCGCAGCCCCATGAGACCGCGGAAATCAAGACCATGGAAGAATTCGACCAAGGCTGGGGTTCCATGCTCTACCGCACCACCCTGCCCGAAATCAAGAGCCAGGCCAAGCTGACCCTCAACGAGGCGCACGACTACGCACAAGTATTCGTCGACGGCCAATACATCGGCAAGCTCGACCGCCGCATCGGCGAGAAGGAACTCACCCTCCCCTCCTGCAAGAAAGGAGCGCAGCTCGACATCCTCGTGGAAGCCATGGGCCGCATCAACTTCGGCCGCGCCATCAAAGACTTCAAGGGCATTACCCAAAGCGTCGACCTCACGCTCGACATCGACGGCAACCTCTTCACCGGAAGCCTCAAGAACTGGAAGACCTACCTCTTCCCCTCTTCCTACGACTTCAGCAAGGCGCAAAACTACCAGCCCCTCGCCGAAGGGAAAGCCCCGATCGGGTTCTACAAAGGCACCTTCAAAATCAAGAAACCCGCCGACACCTTCATCAACATGGAGCACTGGGGCAAAGGACTCGTGTGGGTCAACGGCCACCCGATGGGCCGCTTCTGGAACCTCGGCCCGCAGCAGACCCTCTACATGCCCGGCTGTTGGCTCAAGAAGGGCGAGAACGAAATCATCGTGCTCGACATCGTAGGCCCCGAAAGCCCCGTAGTCGAAGGATTGGACAAGCCCATTATCGACCAGCTCCTCCACGCCCAGCCCACCACGCACCGCACTGAAGGGCAAAACCTCAAGCTCGACGGCGAGACACCCGCCTTCGCCTCCTCCTTCGCCGCAGGCAACGGATGGCAGGAGAAGAAGTTCGACACACCCGCCACGGGCCGCTACGTCTGCATCGAAGCCCTCAACGGGCAGACCGCCAGCGAGATTGCCGCCATAGCCGAGCTCTACCTGCTCGACGACAAGGGCGAACGCATCCCCCGCGAAGGCTGGACCATCCCCTACGCCGACAGTGAGGAGACAAAGACCGGCAACCGCGCCGCCGACAAGAGCTTCGACCTGCAGGAATCCACCTACTGGAGCACCGCAGCCGGCGCAGCCTACCCGCACCAGATGGTCATCGACCTCGGGCGCGAGTACACCCTGACCGCCATCCAGTACCTCCCCCGCATGGAAGAAGGAGCCCCCAACAGCATCAAGGACTTCAAGATCTACGTGCGCAAGAGCGACTTCCGCTACTAAGCCGCCCCGCGCAGTCCCCATCAGCCCGCAGGCCGCCCCGCAAGGAGCGGCCTGCTTTCTTTCCTCCCGCCCCGTCCCCCGCCGCGGCCGGACGCATCCCGCGCCCCTTTCCCCAAGCGCCGCCGGAAGAAAGCCCCGCAACTTCCGGCAAAAAGTGCAGGCACTTTCCGCAAAAAGCGCCTGCACTTTTCCTCAAAAGCCCCGCCGCTCCCTGCCTCCGGCGCAGCACCCGCCGCCCCATGTCCCTGCCGCTCCGCAGCCATCCCGTTGCCATATCCGCCTGCCCGAGGCCCGCCATCCAGCAAAAAGCGCACAAAAAACGCAGAAAAACCCCGGCCGCGCTTGCGTATCCCAAAAGAAAGCCCTACCTTTGCACCCGCAATCGAAAAAAAAGATGGCGGGATAGCTCAGCTGGTTAGAGCGCATGATTCATAATCATGAGGTCGCCGGTTCAATCCCGGCTCCCGCTACCAGAAAAAAGAGGCTGATATCTACAGTAGACATCAGCCTCTTTCGTTTTTTCCATAGCCAATCGGCACAACGTGCCCGAGGGGCGCTTCACTCCATCCCGCCGCCCTCGGCGCGCGCGAGCAGCGCCTGCTCGCGGAACTGGCGCGGCGAAACGCCCAGATTCTTCTTCACATAGCGCCCGAAGAACGACAGATCCGGAAAATCCAGCTCGTAGGCTATCTCCTTGATGCCTTTGTTGGGCTGGCGGAGCAGCGTCTTCACATCATTCAGCACGTAGCGGTTCACGATGGCCGAAGCCGTCTCCCCGCCCACCTGCCGGCAAACGGCCGAAAGATACTTGGGCGACACGTGGAGCTCCTCCGCATACCACGCCACCAGCCGCGGCCGCGGGTAAACCGAGGAGAGCAAACCCATGAAGCGCTGGAAGAGACTCTCGCCCGAGCTGTAGGCCGCCCGCAGGTTCCCCGGCTCGAAGCGGCGCAAGATAGCCCCCAGCTCGTAGAGCATGGCCTGCAGCAGCGCGTCGGCTATCTCCTTTTCGTAATAGCCCCGCCCGCCTGCCAGTTTCGTGTGGAGCAGGGCGTAATACTGTGCCAGGCGCTCCATCTCCTGCGCCGTAAGCCGGAGTATCGGGTTGCGCTCCAGATACATTTCGCGCTCCCAGTTTGACCCCAGGAGCAGCAGCAACTGCCGGACGTACTCCTTCGACAGCCCGATCCCGAAGCCCTCGAAATCGAGGCTCAGCATGCTCCGCTCCACCACGATGCCGGGGTGGCAGATGAGCAGCTCGTCGGGCCGCACCTCGCGCGGCTCCCCGCCCAGGAAGAGCGAGGCCTTGCCCGAAAGGCAGCACCACGCGATGTAGAAATCGAGCCTCATCACGTCCTCCAGGTCTATCTTGTGCAGATTGTCGATAAGGAAAATGCGCTCGTCATAGAAGGCCAGCGCGTCGCGCGCCAGGCTGTTTACGTCTTCGAACTTCAGGTTGATCTCCATAGTATTCCCACTTTTTCCGGCAAAGTAACGACCAATTCGGGAAATATTGAACAGCAAAACGCCGCAATTACTATACATTTCTTCCTTTTCTCCCCGCACATCGTGCCCCATACGGAGGCAAAAGCGTACTTTTGCCCGCAGAACGAAACAAAAACCACAAATCCTTTTCCCTATGAAGCGAACCACCCTCCTCCTCTCCCTCTGCCTCGGGCTCCTCGCAGCCACGGGGTGCACGAAGAAAACCGACGCGGCGCAGGCCGACGCCGCCCCAGCCGCGAAAGAATCCCCCGCCTCCGCCTCACAGCCGGCCGCGCAGTCCGTCTACATCACCCAGCAGGACCTGCGCGCCCGCCTCTTCGACTATACGGCCCCGGAGTACCGCTACCTCGCCTCCCGCCCGTGCGTCATCGACATCTACGCTACCTGGTGCGGCCCCTGCAAGCAGCTCGCCCCCGTGCTCGACGAGCTCGCTTCGGAATTCGCCGGGCAGGTAGACTTCTATAAGTTCGACGGGGAGAAAGAGACCGAGGCCGCCTCCGCCATCGGCGTGCGGGCCTATCCCACGCTGCTGCTCCTGGCCCCCGGCAAAGAGCCCGTGCTCCAGGTGGGCGCCCTGCCCAAAGACGTGCTCAAGCAGCTCATCACCGAAAAACTCCTGCAGTAGCCCCCACACGGCGGCACGGCACAGCGTCCGCCCGCCCCTTCCCCACAGCGCGCGCCGCGCACGGCCTTCCCCCCAGCGGGGCCGCGCGCGGCGCGCGCCGTATGCACCCCCTTCCTCTGCCGCAGGCCGGGCTTCGCGGGAAAAGTCCTGCATGTTTCTCCCGGAAGTGCCGCCGCTTTTCCAATATGGCGGCAGAGGAAGAAGATTATTTGACCGGGTGGTAGAGCTTGCCGGGGAGGGTGACTTCTTCCTCGCGCCAAGGGGGACGGTAGCGGAACGTGCTGCCGCCGTACCACGAGTCCCGCGCGTCGCAGGCGGTGTAGAAGCGCTCCCGCGCCTCGGGGTAGGTGAAGCGGCCCGCGCCGCCCAGGTCGGCCAGCGGGAAGCCGTGGAGGCGGAGCCACGTGGGGAGCAGCAGCTCGTGGTGGCCGCAGAGGCCGCCGCGCAGGGGCGCCTCCAGCGCGTCCAGGGCGCGGGCGGAGATGCGGTAGAGGGGATTGAAGGATTTCAGCCTGAGGGCAAGGGGAACGTCGCTCCCCGGGCCGCTCATCTGCCCCCAGCGCGCCCATTCGGGGCATTCCGCCGGGCTCTGGATGTGGGTGCTCACGAAGTCTTCCCCCCTCTCGCGGAAGAAGGAGAAGAAATCCCTGCCCCAGTGGCCGCAGAAGCGCACGTCGTACTCCACGTTCCAGTAGAAGGCATAGTCCGGACGGCTGCGGCGGAAGAGCCAGAGCGGGAAGTGGTTGCTGCCCGGCACTATGTAACAGGCCAGCGGCTCGAAGCCCAATCCGTTCAGCCCCTCCACGGAAAAGGGAAAACACCTCACCTCCGGCGGCAGCGAGGCGGGGCGGAGGCCGTCTCCCGTCTCCAGGAGCAGGTAGACGTCGCCCTCCCCCGAAGCCTCGGCCTGCAGCTTGGCGTAGGAATCCAGGAGCCGCCCGTCCACGCGGTGCGCCGCCAGGAGGATGGCCGCCCGGGGCGGGGAGGAAGGAGCCGCGCGCGAGGTCATGTCGGAAGGCTTAGTTCTGCTTCGGATCGAGAAGCCAGCTGAATTCCAGACTATACGTAGATCGGACAAAGTAGCGCGCCGGACGCTCTTCCGGGTACTTGAATTGTACATAGAACAGGAGGTGCTCTTTGAAAGCCTGGTTCAAGCGGGCCAATTCCTCCGGCGGGACTGTTAGCCAGAAGTAGCCATAGAGATGAAACCTCAAGCAATGAATCTGCCCGTCCTGGTCGTGGATATAATCTATGTTCATCGACGTTCTTTTTTTGCACTGCTCCAGCCTCTCCAAAGTCGCCGGGGAAAAGGCCTGCCGGAGAGCCCGCAGCCAGTAAGGCTTCGCTGGGTTATGGCTTTCCAGCAGCAGTTCCGGCCATATGCACGTCGTCGCCCCCTCCGGCCGCTTCTCGGCAGCCCGCTCTTTCCAGTCACGATAACGCGAATAAGGGTAGAACAAACCGGCAGAGTCCTGCTCCATCCGCTTCCAATAGGCATGTTCGTCCTCAAAATAAGCCCGCAGATAAATCTTCTTTAAGAAGTCGAACACCACGAACTTCCGCCCGTCCACCCAGGTTACGGAAAGGGTATCCCCGTCTTCCCCCGCAGCCATCGCCGCCAAGGGCAGGAGAAAGAGAAAAAGGCATAATAATCTCCGAAGCATAAGCGCAAGATTCCGTTTGCAGACAAATATAAGGAATTTTCGACCGAATGCAAGGCTTTGCACAAAAAATCTTCCCTTTGCGCCAAAAAGCGGGAAGAATTGACCAGAATCGAAGCAACACTTTCGGGAAAAAGCCCTGCATGTTTTCCGAAAAAGCGCAGGCACTTTTCGGGAAAACCGCTACCGCTTTTTGCTACAACAACCAAGGGAAAAGCTACCGGAAGAAAGGGTTCTCATGCCGGGCGAACAACCTTTTTACGGAAACACCCAGAAAATGGCTCAAATAATAACGCTCCGGCAACCGCCCGCCGCCCTCCAGTTTGTCATAATAGAATATGTTTTCCCGGATTGCCCGGTCCAGCCGCGCCAATTCCTCCGGAGGTACTCCTCCCCACGCATGCCCGAATGTACGGAAAGTCAGGCAGCGGATCCGCCCGTCTTGGTCATATACCAAATTCAATACCAAGTCCACGTCCGTCTCCCCCCGCAGCAAAGCATCGATCGATGCAGGAGACAAAGCCTCCCGGAAAGACTTGAGCCAATAAGGAGGCTGCGGCCAATAGGGCTTTACCCTGATCCGTGGGAAATGGCACACCCGCACATCTTCCGGAACGGCGGCGTCGACCGCCGTGTCCAGCCCAAAAGGATAGCAACGGTCCAAGAACAAATCGGCCGAATCCCGGCGGAACCGTTCCCGGGCGGCAGGCTCGTCTTCGTAATAAGCCCTCCGGACATACCCTTTGTAATAGTCAAGCACCACGAACTTCCGCCCGTCCACCCAGGTTACGGAAAGGGTATCCCCGTCTTCCCCCGCAGCCATCGCCGCCAAGGGCAGGAGAAAGAGAAAAAGCCATGACAATCTTCGAAACATAAGCGCAAGATTTCATTTGCAGGCAAATATAAGGAATTTCCGGCCGGATGCAAGGCTTTGCACAAAAAATCTTCCCTTTGCGCCAAAAAGCGGGAAGAATTGACCAGAATCGAAGCAACACTTTCGGGAAAAAGCCCTGCATGTTTTCCGAAAAAGCGCTGCCGTTTTTCCCCGAAAGCCCATCCCCCCGGATCGGTCTCCCCGGCCGCCCGAAAACGCTCAGTGCGGAAGTTCTTCCGTAAAGGTACGGAAGTTCTTCGTCTCATCGAAGAGGTCGTGCCATTTCAGCTGCCAGCTTCCTTCCACATAGTAGCGCGCCGGCAAATCTTCGCGCCGTGCAAACTGATTGTAGACCAAGATGTGCTCCCGGATCTTGCGGTCGAAACGGGCCAATTCCTCCAGCGGTATCCGGAGCCAGACTTCTCCCGTCAGGTGAAACCACAGACAACGTATCGTCCCCTCCTGGTCGTAAATGCAAGAGATGAAGAGCAACATCCCGTCCGCCCCGGCCAGCTTCGCCAGGCTCTCTGCGGAAAACGCTTCGCGCACGGCCCGTTTCCAATAAGGACGAAGCGAATAGAACGTCTGCACCAGCGGCTTCGGGTTGACCAGCACGCAAGAATACTCCGGAAGATAGTCCTGGAGAAGCTCATCCTCCGGGAACTCATATGTTTTCAGGAACAGTTCCGCCGAATCCCTCTTCACCCGCTCCCAATAAGAGCGCTCGTCCTCGAAACAAGCATCTGTCACGGCAAACATCCCCTTTCCCGTCTGCTGCTTCATGCGGTAGCACATCACATATTTCCGCCCGTCCACGCTGACCACCGCGGCAGTGTCTCTCGCCGCCCCCTCCGCAGCCATCGCCGCCAAGGGCAGGAGGAAAAGAAAAAGCCATGACAATCTATGAAACATAAGCACAAGATTTCATTTGCAGGCAAATATAAGGATTTCCCGGCCGGATGCAAGGCTTTGCACAAAAAATCTTCCCTTTGTGCCAAAAAAGCGGGTAGAATTGACCAGAATCGAAGCAACACTTTCGGGAAAAAGCCCTGCCGCTTTCCCAAAAAAGCGCAGGCACTTTCACCGGAAAGCGCTGCATGTTTCCCGGAAAAGTCCTGCATCTTTTTCCCGGAAGTGCTACTCATTTTCCCCCGAAGGGCTGCGGGCGGGAGCCACCCGGCGGAAGGCATACAGCTCTTCGCGCAGGAAGGGGCGGTCGGTCTGCTTGCGGAAGAAGTTGGTAAGCCCCACGTCCGGCTCCATTCCGAGCGCCCGGAGCTCCCGGCAGATGCCCTCCCCGTCGCGCCCGTAGAGGGGGCAGCCGTCGTCCGCCCCGCGGCCGGGCGCGGGCCAGCTGAGGAGGAGGAACTTCCCCGCAAGGGCGGCGAGGTTCCGGAGCACGCGGTCGTGGAAAGCGGCGGGTATGTAGCCGCACGTGTCGATGCAGAGGACGAGGGGAAAGGGCTCCTCTTCCGTCCAGTCGTCCGTCAGGTCGGCCACTCCGCACGGCTCGTCGCCCGCCGTCAGCAGCAGGGCGGAGAGCTCCGGCGTGTGGGGGTTGGCGTCGAAGCCCGTGGCGCGGATGCCGGCGCGGCGCAGGGTGGCCACGTTGAGCCCCGTGCCGCACCCCATCTCCAGCAGCTCCCCCATCTCCTCCTGCCGACAGAAGCGCACGAGGGCGTTGGAGAGGGCGCGGTCGGGACGATAGGGAACCAGCGTGCGGCACTGCCACGCCCCCGTCTCCCCCGGGGCGGGGGCGGAGGGGGAGAGCAGGTAGCGGTCGGCCAAGTCCATGAGCCGCCGGCTGCAGGCGTCGAACTTGCGGGCAAAGAAGGCATCGCTCCGCGCCAGGTGGTAGAGGTGTTCTTCAGAGAGGTTGGCGGGCGAGGAGCCGTTCTCGTTGCGCCAGCGGATATAGCGGTAGTTGCGGTTGCGGATACGGCTGTGGGGGACGATGTTGACCACTACGGTGGGGACGTACGTCTCGTCGGGGGCGAAGGTAAAGCGCAGGCGGCGGTAGTAGCCCGGGTGGCGGCGCGTGTAGCGGAGCAGCTCCCCGCACGTCCGGCGCGAGAGGCTGGACCACTGCGAACCGCCGTAGAGATGGTCGAAACGGTTGGGCACCGGCCGCCGTATGCCCCAGCGCTTCTGGAAAGCCACGGCCTTGCGCGTGAAGAGGTCGGCGCGGCGGCCGCGCGGGAGCCAGTCGTAGAAGAAGAAATACTTGAAGCGCTCGTAGGTGTTGTTCTCCCAGTTGGGCGCGGGCAGGTGGGTGAAGGAGAGGAAATCCATGCCCCGGTTTTCCTCGGCGCCGAAGAAGTCGAGCATCGCCCGCAGCGGCTTGATGGGATAGTCCTGCCCGCTGAGCAGGTGGAAGCAGGCGGCCTCGGGGGCGAGGCTCAGTGCGCGGCGCAAGAGGAAGAGCATGCAGCGGAGCAGGCTGAAGCCGCCCCAGTGGACGGCATAGCGGCGGAAGACGGCGCGCACCTGCGGATAGGCCTCCAGGCGGCCCCGCTCTTCGGGGGAGAGGGGGCTTTTGCGGTCGAAGTGGATGAAGACGGCGCAGTCTTCGCTGAAGAATTCCACCAGACGGCAGAGCTGGGCGACGTTCTTATGCGCCAGGATGAGGATGGCGTGCTTCATGGAGTTTCAAAAAGTGGCAGCGGTTTTCGGAGAAAGCGCCGCATGTTTCCGGGAAAAGTGCTGCATGTTTTTCCCGTCGGCGGCAGTCAGGGGGCGGGATAATTGTAGATGCGGGTGACGGTAATGCGCCGCCCGTCACGGGAAACGCCGCTCAGGACGCCGCTGTCCCGGTCGGCAACCACCCTGTTCGTCTCCGCAAATTCCAGCCCCGCAGGGGCTTCGGGGTCGTAGTAGCGGAACCTGCGCGGAGTCTCCTGCGAGAAATTCTGCCCCACGAGCACGATCCAGCGGTCGGCCTTGGGCTGCGGGGAAAAAGCGTCCGCGCTGTCGCCCTCGGCCACGGCCACGAGGCACGGCTCCTCCTCCCCGAGCCGGTCCAAGATGCGCCACCGCCCGCTACCCGGGCCGCCTAAATGAGGAAAAGAGGAAACGGTCTGCAGGGAATCGTTGGGCGACGGGGCATCCGCCACCAGCTTCCGGCAGCGGCGGCGCAGGGCTTCCACGGCTTCCGCGCGGTCCTCTTCCGTCAAGTGGTGCTCGATCAGGCGGTTTCCCTTCCAGTAAAGCCGCCAGCGATTGGCACGGACCGGATCGAAGGGGTAGGTGCAACTGTACGCATCGTCGGTACTTTCAAAAACCGGGAGGCCGCTTTTCGCATCGCGACGCGTGCGGAGCACCACCCGGTTCTGGTTGTAGACCAAAGAGGCCTGCCCCTCGTGGAGAACCACGATGCTGAAGTCGGGCGGAGTGCCGTCACCGTACTGGAAACCATAGAAAACCAACGCGCAGTAGCCCCGGGCAAACGGGATTTTCAGGAAGTAGGGGTTCTCGACCAGCCCGGAGAAAGTCTTTATCCCCTCCTCGTCGGTCGCTTTCAAGTTGTCCCACATCTCGATATTGCGCAGCTCCGCCTGCACCTCCCCGCCGCAGGAGATACGCGCCACCTGAAAACATTTTTCCTCCCCATGATAGGAAAGATCGTTTTCCCAGCCCTTGAGGTAGAGCATTTCTACGAGGAACGTGTCCCCGCCCAGCACCACCTTCTCCGAATCGAGCGGCACATACGAATCATAATCCCTTATGCGCTCATCCGGATCGTACGGCTGGATAAACTCCGGATCGGGCATCACTTTCCCTTTCCTTATGCCGTACACCTCCCGCACCTGCGCCGCAGCAGGCAGCACGAGGCAGAACGGGAGCAACAGGAAGAGGCACTTTCGCAAACAAGGCATTGCAGACATATCGACAAGATTTAGAAGTTTCAGGCACAAATATAAGCCCGCGCGCGGCAAAGTCCAAGCCCCCGGCCGGAAAAGCCCTGCATGTTTCTAGGAAAAGCCCTGCCGCTTTTCCGAAAAAGCGCAGGCACTTTCCGAGAAAAGCGCCGCATGTTTTCCCCGTCGGCGGTGGGGGTCAATCTTCATACTTCCGCCGGAGGCCGTCGATACGGTAGCCGCCGGCCGTGCGGAGCAGGAGTACTTCGAGACAGAAGGGGCTGTTGGGGAAATGCACTTCGGCAGTGCGCTCATCCAAAAGCTCAATGCGGATGCGGGGAATCAAGGGGCGGTCGAAGTCGAAATCGCAGAGCAATGCGTCGTATCCCCTGCCTCCGTCCAGCTCCCCCTCTTCCTCGTAACGGCGAAAATCGGCCTGTCCCGCCGGAGTGAGCCACGCTTTCCGCAATCCGGCAGCCTCCCGCGCGACGCCGGGCTGCAAGGTAGCGTAGACGGCGGCATAGGCATTATAGAAACTGCGGAGGAATGCGCAGCCGTCCCCCTCGGCTTCCACCGCGCAGCGGGCCTCGCCCGGACGGAAGAAGAGGGTGTCGCCGCTGCAAGCGCCAAGCCTTTCGGGCGTGACGTACGCTATCCGCCACGAATCCCCCGCCCGTTCCAGGCGGACAGGCAAGCGCACCACCTCGCCCCCGGCCTCCCATTGCCACGAGACGCAGTACCAACCTGCCGCGTCCAGCGGCTCCACCCGCAACGAGCGGAGCATCTGCTCGTTGCAATCCTGCGCGCGGAGCAAAGCATTCGCATCGCAAGAAGAGGTCATCCGCCACAGCTTTTCCCGGAAAGCGGGCGTGAGGCTGCAGCGGAGCAGGCTGTCTTCCCCCGGCTCCCCCGAGGCATCCAGGCAGAAGCCCACATATTGCCTGTAAAAAGACAGGAGGAACGCGCTTCCATCCCCTTGCGCATGAAGCGGACAGAGGCTCATCCAAGCAAAAAGCCCCATGAGGCAAACCACCTTAAACCGAAGCGCAGTCACTCTCCCCACCGCAGTAAAATGCAACTTTACCATAGCTTATTCAGATTTAAAGGCCAAACTTATTGCTGCCAAATATAGCGAAACGGCCGACAGGGTGCAAGGCCCTGCGCAAAACATCCTCCCTTTGCGCCACGAAGCGGGAAGCATCGGCCAAAATCCGGGCAGGCTCTTGGGAGAAAGCCCTGCGCCGCTCCGGAAAAAGCCCTGCCGCTTTTCCGAAAAAGCGCAGGCACTTTCCGGGAAAAGCGCTGCATCTTTTTCCCGACGGCGGCAGGGGGCGCTGCGGCGCGCGGCGGGGGAGGGGGCGGAAAGGGGCAGTCAGAGGCCGTGCCCGCGGCGGTAGTCGGCTACGAGGGCGAGGAGCTCTTCGCCGTAGAGCGCGGCGGTCTTCTCCCCCACGCCTGCAATGGCCATCAGCCCGCCCTGCCCCTCGGGCAGGAGATTGGCTATGCCCATGAGGGCTTTCTGCTGGAGTATGGCGTAGGCGGGCACGCCCTTTTCGGCCGCCCGTGCGGCGCGCCACTGGCGGAGTTGCTCGAAAAACTCGGGATGGAGCAGGTCCTCCCCCGCCCCGGCCTTCGGCGCGGCGCCCTTGCGGCGAGGACTTTTGGCGGGTTTCTCCTCATCGGGCAGCAGGGCGAGGGCACGCTCCCGCAGATAGCCCTGCACCGCGAATCCCTCCGCGGCATAGGCCAGGAGCCGCTCCTTGGCGCCGAGCAGCAGGCGCGCTTCGGCCAACGCCTCCCGCCAGCGCTTCGCTACGGATTTGTTGTCCGTCACCACGCCGCCGGCGGCCAGCACGAGGGGGCGGAGGCTGCGGACTTTCGCCCCGAAGTAGGCCGCCGCGGCCGAAATGCGCTCCTGCACTCGGGGCGCGGCGGCAAGGTCGTCGCCGCCTTCGGGCAGCAGGCGGCGGTATTGGAGGCCGAACTTGCGGGCCACGTCGAGCATCTCCCCCGGCAGCAGGGCAAGGGCGTCTTTCCAGCGCGCCAGCAGTTGGGGGTAGGTGCGGTAGAAGTATTCGTCGAGCATGCGCCCCAGGCGGCCGAGCGCGCCCTGCAGGGGAAGGAAGTCGAACAGCTCGTCGAGCAGCACGAGGCAGTAGTCGCGGCGGGCGGCGGCAAGGCTCACGTCCGTGGGCGCTGCCTCCTGCGCGCGGCGGGTGAAGGCCGCGATCTCGGGATCGTCTATGAGGTTCTCGGCCACCAGCGGCGCGCTCAGCACCAAGCCCTGCAGGCTGCGGCAGCGGGATAGGGCGACGTAGACCTGTCCATGCGCAAAGGACCGCTCGGCGCTGATGATGACGCGGTCGAAAGTCAAGCCCTGGCTCTTGTGAATCGTTATGGCCCAGGCCAGACGGAGGGGGTAGTGGCGGAAGACTCCCACGACGGTTTCCTCTATGGCCCGCGTATCGGGGTCGAGGCGGTACTGCGCGTTTTCCCACTCCATGGGCTCCACCTCGACGGGCGCGCTGCCGTCGTCGCACGTGACCTCTATGCGGCCGGGGGCGAGGCGGCTCACCCGGCCGATCTTTCCGTTGTAGAAACGGCGGGGATTCTCCGTATCGTTCTTCAGGAACATGACCTGCGCGCCCTCTTTCAGGCAGAGCACCGGGGCGGCGGGGTAGAGGGCTTCGGGGAAGTCGCCCTCCACTTCGGCCTCGAACTCCAGGGCCGCGCCCGGAAGGCGCTGCAGGCAGCGCTCGTTGACGGCCTGCGCCTGGCGGTTATGCGTAGTGAGCATGACGTAGCCCGCCCCGTCGTCCGGCCCGAAGCCCGGGCGCAAACGCTCGTTGAGGCTGGCCAGCACGGAAGAGTCCGGGCGCCCCTGGCGAATGCGGTTGAGGAGTTCGAGAAAACGGGCGTCCGTCTGGCGATAGACGGTCTGCAGTTCGATGGTCACGTAGGCGGTTTTCTGCAGGGCGCGGCTGCCGAAGAAGAAAAGTGTCTCGTAATATCCGCCGTCGAGCAGGAGACGGCGCTCTTCGTCCTTGGCCACGGGCGCAAGCTGCTGCATGTCGCCGATAAGCAGGAGCTGCACGCCGCCGAAAGGGGCGTCGCAGCGGCGGTAGCGGCGCAGCACGCTGTCCACGTGGTCCAGCACGTCGGCACGGACCATGCTGACCTCGTCGATGACAAGCAGGTCGAGCGAGCGCACAAGTTGCACCTTCTCGCGCGAGAACTGCTGCATGCGCGGGCTGGAGGCCGAGCCGCGGACGCGCTCCGAGCCGGGCACGTAGGGCGCAAAGGGCAGCTGGAAAAAAGAATGGAGCGTGACTCCTCCGGCATTGATGGCAGCCACGCCGGTGGGCGCGGTAACGATGAGCCGCTTGCGCGAGGCCTCTTTCAGGCGGTGCAGGAAGGTGGTTTTCCCCGTTCCGGCCTTGCCGGTGAGGAAAACGTGCTGCCCGGTCTCTTCGACGTAGCGGCGGGCGAGCTCGAACTCGGGGTTGGTCTTTTCTCTCATGGGCGCATCGGTTCGGCAGGCGGCGCGGGGCGGGCGGGAGGAAGCGCTGCACCTTCTGCGGAAAAGCGCTGCCGCTTTTCCCCGAAAGCGCTGCATCTTTTTCCGGAAAGCGCTGCATCTTTTTCCGGAAAGCGCCTTCGCTTCCCGGCGGCAGCGCCGCCGTCTTTTCCCCGGAGCGCTGCCGCAGCGGCCTGCCGGTTGCCGCGCAAAGATACGGATTCGGCGCGAGAAAACAGCCCCCGCCCGGGAAGGAAGACGGAAAAGAGGAGGCACATTTCGGGAAAAATGCCGACCTTTGCAGCCGGAAACCCTAACGAAACAGGAAAAATCATGAACATCCGCAAACCCCAAGGCGAAGTGCTCCACGGCATACTGCTTATGGTGCTCTTCTCTTTCTCTGCATTCTACATCGCAGAGCTCCCCCCTGTCCGCCAACTCTCCCTCAGCCCGCTGATAGTGGGCATCATCCTCGGCATGCTTTATGCCAACAGTTTGCGAAACCGCCTGCCGGAGACGTGGGTCCCCGGCATCAAATTCTGCACAAAGCAGGCCTTGCGCACGGGAATCGTGCTCTACGGATTCCGCCTGACGCTGACCGACGTGGCCGCCGTGGGAGTGCCGGCCATCGCTGTCGACGCCATCGTCGTGGCCGGGACGCTGCTCCTCGGCGCAGGACTGGGGCGCCTCTTGCGCATGGATGCGGACACGGCGCTCATGACCGCCACGGGAAGCTCCATCTGCGGCGCGGCGGCCGTGCTCGGGGCCGAGCCCGTGGTGCGCTGCGAGGGGCACAAGACGGCGATTGCCGTATCGACGGTCGTCATCTTCGGCACGCTTTCCATGTTCCTCTACCCCATCCTCTACCGCTCCGGGGCGCTCGACGGGCTGACGGACGCGGCGGTGGCCGTCTACACCGGCAGCACGCTCCACGAAGTGGCCCACGTGGCCGGGGCGGGCAACGCCATGGACCCGACCGACGCGCTGGGCATAGCCGGCACGGCCACCATAACAAAAATGATCCGCGTCATGATGCTTGCGCCCGTCCTGCTGCTCATGGGCTTCGCCCTGGCGCGGCTGCGCAAGAGCCCCGCCCGCGCCGGGGGGAAAAGGCGCGTGGCAATCCCCTGGTTCGCCTTCAACTTCCTGCTCGTCATCTGCCTCAACACGGCGCTCCAGCAGCTCTGCGGGGCGGAAAGCGTAAAGGAAATCCCCCTGAACGGCGCCATCGAATACATAGACACCTTCCTCCTGACGATGGCCATGACGGCACTCGGGGCGGAAACGAGCATCGAAAAATTCAAGCAGGCAGGCGCAAAGCCCTTCCTCCTGGCCGCATTGCTCTGGGTGTGGCTCGTCGGGGGCGGCTATCTGCTGGCGCGCTACTTCATCCCCCTGCTCGCCTAAGCGCCGCGCGGCAGGGCCGGTGTGGAGAAGACGTGCCGCGCCGGGCGGAAAGCGCAGGCACTTTTCCCGGAAAGCGCTGCATGATTTCCGAAAAAGCGCTGCATCTTTTTCCGGAAAGTGCCGCATCTCTCCGACAGGGGCCCTGCATACCGAAGACAGAAGCCCTGCAACCTCCCCGGGACGGTTGCAGGGCTTCTGCGCGTTTCTTGCCTCGGGAGCCGCCGGCCGGGCAGCTCCCCCGCGGCCTCAGCTGCCCACCGGGCGGAGGCCCATGGCGGCGGCTTTCTCCAGGAGATAAGCCTTCGCCGCGTCGTGCTCGTTGGGAATCTCGCCGTTGAGGATGGCGTCTTTGATGGCGGCCTTCAGCTCGCCGACCTCGGCGCAGGGGGAAAGGCCGAAGAGGGACATGATTTCCTCGCCGCGCACGGGCGGTTGGAAATTTCGGATGCGGTCGCGTTCCTCCAAGTCCACGAGCTTCTGGCGGACGAGGCGGAAGTTGTCGAGAAAGCGCTGCTTGCGTTGCTCATTCTTCGAGGTGATATCGGCTTCGCACAGCAACATCAGGTCGTCAATGTCGTCGCCCGCTTCGAAAAGCAGGCGGCGGACGGCGGAATCCGTTACCTCATCGTCGGCAATCGCTATGGGGCGCATGTGAAGGCCCACGAGCTTTTGCACATACTTCAGGCGCTCTCCCAGAGGGAGCTTCATCCTTCGGAAAATGGCGGGCACCATTTTCTCGCCGATGAAGTTGTGGTTGTGAAAAGTCCAGCCCAATCGCGGATCCCAGCGCTTGGTTGCCGGCTTTCCCACATCGTGGAGCAGCGCGGCCCAGCGCAGCCACAGGTGGCCCGGCCCGGCGGTCTTGGCCACGTTGTCCAGGACTTCGAGCGTATGGTAGAAGTTGTCTTTGTGCGCCCGCCCGCTGCGGATTTCCACTCCCTGCAGGCGTTTCAGCTCGGGGAAGATGCGCTCCAGCAGGCCGCACTCGTCCAAAAGCACGAAACCCACAGAGGGAGTCCGCCGGGCGAGGACGATTTTGTTCAGTTCCTCCGTCACTCTTTCGGCCGAGACTATGCCGATGCGCCCGGCGTTGCGCCCGATTGCGGAAAAGGTCTCGGGCTCTATGGAAAAGCCCAGCTGCGTGGCAAAACGGATGCAGCGCATCATGCGCAGAGGGTCGTCGGAAAACGTAATATCCGGGTCGAGCGGCGTGCGGAGCACCCGGTCTTCCAGGTCAAAGAGGCCCTCAAACGGGTCGACGAGCTCGCCGAACCGGGAATTGTTGAGGCACACGGCCATCGCATTTACAGTGAAATCCCTCCGGTTCTGGTCATCTTCGAGCGATCCGTCCTCCACGATCGGCTTGCGGGAGTCGCGGCTGTAGGACTCTTTCCTTGCACCTACGAACTCCACCTCCATGCCCTTCCACTTGACTTGTGCGGTGCCGAAGTTGCGGAACACTGCCAGCGAGGCCTTCTTCCCCAGCCGCCGGGCGAAAGCCGTGGCCAGCTCGATGCCGCTTCCCACGGTCACAATGTCGACATCCGTGGAGGGACGGTGCAAAAAGAAGTCGCGGACCCACCCGCCCACTACGTAACATTCCCGGCCGAGCGCATCGGCCGTTTCGGAAATGAGGCGGAAGACGGGACGGTCGAGTGCCTGCCTCAGCTCGTCGAGACGCGTATCTGTCATAAAGAATATACTGCTTTTGAGCGGCAAAGATAGTGCAAATGAGCGAAACGGAGGCCAGGTTTCGTTTCCGAATGCAGCCTGCCTTGTCCAAAGATACGGCATTTTACGCAAAACAGCAGGCAGAGGAGCGCGGGATTGGCAGAAAAAGCGTACATTTGTGGCAGCACGAAAAACCGAAGCACTATGGAGAACTCAAAAAAGCGCTGCATCTTTCCGGGAAAAGCGCTGGCACTTTTCGGAAAAAGCGCTGCACTTTTTGCCGCTTGCGCCGCATCTTTCCTCGCCGTCTCCTGCAACGACAGCCAGAAACAGGAAGAGCGCGCCCGGGAAATCTACGCACAGGCCGAAGAAGCCTACCGCAACGGCGACGACTCTCTGGCCTACCGCCTCATCGACAGCATCAAGGCTTCCTGCCCCAAGGCCTTCGAGACACGGCAGAAAGGCCTGGACCTGAAGAACCGCATCGTCATCACTTCCGCCCAAGAGCAGATAGCCCTGGCCGACAGCATGCGCCTCGCGCTGGAAAGAGAGGGTGAGCAGTTGCGCCGCGGGCTGCGGCTCGTGAAGGACGCACAGTACGAAGACGAAGGAAACTACCTGGCCCCCTCGCAACTGGACGAGGCCAACGCGTCGCGTTCCTACCTGCGCGCGCAGGTCAGCGAGAGTGGAAATCTGGTATTGACCTCCGTGGCCCGCAGCGGGCGCACGGTGAAACACCGCGGAGTGCTCCTCCGCCTGGGCGACCGTGAAGTGCGCACCACCGGGGGCGAGGCATTCACCCAGGGCACGGGGCGCAAGGTGGACTACACCGAGGCGCAGGGCGCGGTGGAAGTGGCCGCATTCGTGGCCGAAAACGAGGGCGCCGGCCTGAAACTCTTCTTCCTCACCGACGGCGGCCCTGTAGCCGTCCCGCTCACCGCGGCAGACCGCAAGGCCATCAGCGCCGTATACCGCTGCTACGAGAACCTCGCCAAAATCGCAAAACTCAAGAAGGAGACCGAAGAAGCCTACGTGAAAATCCGCTTCTACGAGCAGAAAAGCCGGGAGCGCCGCCCGCCCCACAGCTGAATGAGCCGGCGCGCGCCTCACACCCCCGCGGCGGGAGCATAGGAAAACGGCTCCGTCGCGCCGAAGCGCGCCTCCACTTCGTCCAGGATGCGCTCCAGTCCGGCCAAAGTCTCAGCCCGAAGCATCGCAATGCGCGTCTGCCGGAAGTCGGGAAGCCCCTTGAAAAGGAGCGAAGCGGCAAGGTGGCGGCGCACGTGCACTATGCCCCGCCGCTCAACCAGGCCCTCGCTGAGCCGCCCGTCGCTGCGCCCGCGGGCCTGGAGCACGCTCTCCCGCGCCTGCCGCCGCAGCACATCGAGATACCAGCCGAAGGGCTTCGGCCCGGGCATGCGCCCCGTCCGGAGAAAAGTCTTCACCTCCTCGAATATCCACGGCCGCCCGAACGTGGCGCGGCCCAGCATGATGCCGTCCACCCCGTAGCGCGAAAACGCCTCTGCCGCCTCGGCGGCGGAGGAAATGTCCCCGTTGCCGACGATGGGAATGGCCATCCTCGGGTTCGCTTTCACTGCACCGATGAGCGACCAGTCTGCCCGCCCCGTGTACATTTGTGCGCGGGTGCGGCCGTGGATGGTAAGGCCTTGTATGCCGCAGTCCTGCAGCCGTTCGGCCAGGTCCACGATGATTTTGCTCCCTTCGTCCCATCCGAGGCGCGTTTTCACCGTAACGGGTATCCCGACGGCCTGCACCACGGCGCGCGTGATCTGCAGCATTTTCGGCACGTCGCGCAGCAATCCCGCGCCCGCGCCCTTGCCGGCCACTTTCTTCACCGGGCATCCGAAGTTGATGTCCAGCACGTCTGCGCCCGCGCGCTCCACCATCCGCGCCGCCTCGGCCATGGGCTCCGGCTCGCGCCCGTAGATTTGCATGGCCACGGGGCGCTCCTTTTCCGAAGAGATGCAGAGCTTCTGCAGCGTGCTCTCCACGTTGCGCACCAGCGCGTCGCACGAAATGAACTCGGTATACACCATATCCGCGCCAAACTCCTTGCAGAGCAGGCGGAAAGCCGCGTCGGTCACGTCCTCCATCGGCGCAAGCATCACGGGTTTCTCCCCCAGGTCTATCGTTCCTATCTTCATCTTCTTGCCAAACTATGCAGTCCTCCCGTCCGCCGCGGCACGGGAAGGCGGAAAAAGACGCGGCACTTTTCCGGAAAAGCGCAGGCACTTTCCGCCGAAAGCGCTGCATGTTTTCCCCGAAAGCGCTGCCGCTTTTTCCCCCGCGCGCAGCCCCCTCGGGCAGCCGGCGCAGGCGGAGCGGGGCACAAAAGTACGCTTTTTCCCGCACGCGGCGGCAACTTTTTGCCGAAAGCCTGCCGCAAAGTGGCCGAAAAAGGCTTTCTTTGCAAAAGAATTCACCCCGAAAATCCCCGACCCATGAAGCACACCCTCCTCCTCGCCCTGCTCCTGGCGGCCGCCTGCGGCGCGCCCCTGTCCGCCGCCGCCCCCGCCGGTGCCGGGACCGCCAGCACCGCCCCCGCCGCGCCCCAAAGCGAAAGCGAAACCGTCAGCCCCGAATACCTCGAAGCCGTGACGGAATTCCTGAAAAACTCCGGCTCCTACGAAGCCCTCGAAGCCGTGACCCCGCAGTTGCGGCAGATGATGGAGCAAACCATCCGCAGCGCCTCGCCCGATCCCGAAGAGGCCCTGCAGATAACCGACGAGTTCTTCAAAGACTTCACCCTCGACCTCGTCCGGATTGTCGCGCAGTCCTACCAGAAACACCTGGGGCTCGACGACCTCCGCGCCTACAACGATTTCTTCCGCACCGCCGCCGGCCGCCGCATCGCGCAGGCCATGCCCCAGCTAAGCAAGGAGCTCTACCAGGTCTCCGCCCGCTACGGCACCGAGAAGATGCAGTCCATCCTCCAGACCCTCAAGGAGAAAAAATTGCTCAAAGAGCTGTAAACCCCGCCCCGCCCAAGGGCTCTGCTGCGCCATCCGCCGCGCCGCGGGGCGGAAGGCGCAGCCCTGAGCGGGACGGCCGGCAGCGCGCCGGGAAGAGGGCGGCAACGCCGCTGAAGGAGGCCGGCGGGACTCACGGCAGAAAGACGCAGCGCTTTCGCAAAAAAGATGCAGCACTTCCTGCCAAAGCATGCAGCGCTTTTGGGAAAAACATGCAGCGCTTTTTCCGGAAAGCCCCTGCGCTTTCCGCCGAAAGCGGCAGCACCCGCCCCCGGGCGGGGCAGAAGAAACTGAAGACTTATGCAATACGAAGAATACAAACAAGAACCGATTGAAATCATGGCCCCCGTGGGCTCGCGCGAATCCCTTGCCGCCGCCATCCGCGCGGGGGCAGACTCCGTCTACTTCGGCGTAGAACACCTCAACATGCGCGCCCACTCGGCCAAGACCTTCACGCTGGCCGACCTGCCGGAAATAGCCGGGCTCTGCGCCCGGAGCGGCGTAAGGAGCTACCTGACGGTCAACACCATTCTCTACGACGATGACCTGCCCCTCATGCGCCGCACTATGGATTGCGCCCGCGCGGCAGGCATCTCGGCCGTCATTGCCGCAGACGTCGCCGCACTGGAGTACGCACGGAGCATCGGGCTGGAGGTGCACCTTTCCACACAGCTCAACATCAGCAACGCCGAAGCCCTGCGCTTCTACGCCCGCTATGCCGACGTCGTGGTCCTCGCCCGCGAGCTCAACCTCGCCCAGGTGCGCCGCATCTACGAGACCATCCTGCGGGAAAACATCTGCGGCCCCTCGGGGAGGCCCGTCCGCATCGAGATGTTTTGCCACGGAGCGCTGTGCATGGCCGTCTCCGGCAAGTGCTACCTCTCGCTCCACGAGCAGGGCTCTTCGGCAAACCGTGGGGCGTGCGTGCAGATTTGCCGCAGGGCTTACCTCGTCAAGGACCGCGACTCGGACGTGGAACTGGAAGTGGACAACCAGTATATCATGTCGCCCAAGGACCTGAAGACCGTGCGCTTTCTCGACGCGATGCTGGAGGCCGGCGTGCGCGTCTTCAAGATTGAGGGACGGGCGCGGGGGCCGGAGTACGTGAGCACCGTGGCAAGCTGCTACAAGGAGGCCGCCCGCGCCTGCCTGGAGGGCAACTTCACGGAAGAACGCAAGGACGAATGGGACCGCCGCCTCGCCACCGTCTTCAACCGGGGCTTCTGGGACGGCTACTATCTCGGGCAGCGCCTCGGCGAATGGAGCACGCGCTACGGCTCGGGCGCTACGGAAACGAAGGTCTACATAGGCCGCGCCGTGAAATACTTCACGCGGCTCGGCGTGGCGGAGTTCGCCACGGAGGCCGGAGAGCTGCGGCGCGGCGACAAACTCCTCGTCACCGGGCCGACAACCGGGGCGCTCCGCCTGACGCTGGAGGAAGCGCGCGTCGACCTCAAGCCCGTGGAAACCGTGGAAAAGGGCGTGCACTTCTCCACCAAGACGCCCGCCAAAGTGCGCCCCGCCGACAAGTTATACAAAATAGTGCCCTCCTCGCAGGTCAAAGACCGTGCGCAACGCTGGCGCGAAGCGCAGGAAGCCCGCTCCGGCTCCTGAGCTTCCGCCCCGCGGCGGCAAGGCCGGGGAAAGAAAGCGCTGCCGCTTTCCGCCAAAAGCCCTGCCGCTTTTCCCGGAAAGCGCTGCATGTTTTCCCGGAAAGCGCAGGCGCTTTCTCCCGGAAGCCCTGCATCTTCCCGCCGGAAACCCTGCCGCCCCCTCCCGCGAGGAGAGCAACCGACCCGCAAAACCCCTACCCCATGCAAAAATACATCTTCGAGCTCGAAATGAAAGTGCGTGACTACGAATGCGATTTGCAAGGCATCGTCAACAACGCCAACTACCAGCATTACATCGAACACACGCGGCACGAATTCCTCTGTGCCGCAGGACTCAGCTTCGCCCGCCTCCACGAGGAGGGCATAGACCCCGTGGTCGCCCGCATCAGCATGGCCTTCAAGGCACCCCTGCGCAGCGGCGATGTCTTCATCAGCAGGCTCGCCCTGCAGAAGGAGGGCATCAAATACATCTTCCTGCAGGACATCTACCGCAAAGCCGACGGCCGCCTCTCGCTCCGCGCCAGCGTGGAGACCGTATGCCTCATAGGCGGCCGGCTGGCGGGCTGCCCCTTGTTCGACGAAACCTTCCGCCCCTATCTCCCCTCATGAAGCCCGACCGACAAGAGACCCTCGCCTCCCTGGCACTGACCCGCATCCGCGGCATCGGGGCGCATACGGCCCGCGCCCTGCTCGCCGCCGCGGGGAGCGCCGCGCGCCTCTTCGAAGCCGGCGCCGCCGCGCAGCTCAACCTGCCTCCCGGCAGTGCCGAACGCCTGAAGTCCCTGCTCGCCGACAGCGAAGAGGCCTTCCGCTACGCCCGGGCGGCATGGGAAACGGCCGAACGGGGCGGCTACCGCATCATCCCCTACTGGGAAGACGACTATCCGGAGCGCATGCGCGAGTGCTGCGATGCGCCGCCCGTGCTCTACTACCGCGGCACGGCGTCGATGAACGCCGCACATTCCGTGGCCATCGTAGGCACCCGCCGCATGACGCCCTACGGCGCTTCCCTCTGCGAGGCCTTCGTCCGCGACCTGGCGCAGTTCTGCCCGGGAACTCTTGTAGTGAGCGGCCTGGCTTACGGCGTGGATATTTGCGCCCACCGCGCCGCGCTGGCCTGCGGGCTGCCCACGATCGGCGTACTGGCGCACGGCATCGACTCGATTTACCCGCCCCTCCACCGCAATACGGCAGCGGAAATGACGCACCGCGGCGGCGTGCTGACGGAATTCCCGCCCGGAACGCGCCCCGAGCGGCAGAACTTTGTCAGAAGGAACCGCATAATTGCCGGAATCTGCGAGGCAACGCTCGTAGTGGAGTCCGCTATTAAGGGAGGGGCCCTCATCACTTCTGAAATCGCGCTGAGCTACGGGCGCGAATGCTTTGCCTTTCCCGGGCGGGCGGACGATGAATTCTCCGCGGGATGCAACCGCCTGATCCGCGACAACAAGGCCGCGCTCGTCACCTCGGCGGAGGACTTTGCAAAAGCGCTCGGCTGGACGACGGCCGGTGCAGCGCCGCGCGCCGTGCAGCGGGAGCTTTTCCCCGAGCTGGGCGCCGAAGAGGAGTGCGTGGTGCAGGCCTTGCGCCGCTTTCCCGAGGGGGCGCCGCTCAATACGCTGGTCGTAGAGTGCAACTTGCCCGTATACCGGCTCTCCGCGCTGCTCTTCGAACTGGAAATGAAGGGCCTCGTCCGTCCGATGTACGGGGGGCTCTACCGTCTCCTGGGCTGAACTTCCCGCCGGCCCCGGCACGGCTTCCCCATTCTTGCGGCACGGCTTTCCCCTCCCTCCCGCGCCGCATTTCCATGTCTCCGGCAGGACTCCGCCCGAGCTCCGCAGCCGACGCCCGGAAAAAGCGGAAGCGCTTTTTCCCAAAAGTGCTGCAACTTTTTCCCAAAAGTGCTGCAACTTTCTACCGGAAGCGCCGCCGTTTCCGGCCCCCTGCGCGGCAGCATCCCTCCCACGCCGCTGCCCCGCCCTGCCGTCGCAACAGCAGGGGTAAAAATAGTGCGGCGCACCTTGCCGAAGCGAGGCGCGCCGCACTTGATTCGTTGCGCTACGGAGGAGTTACATTTCCTCTGCGGGGACCACGACTTTCATCCACAGCTCCGGCATCCAGAGCTTCAGCGCGTCGTGATACCACTCGGTATAAAGCGTCTGTCCATCCGGCGAAAGACGGTATTTCATCTTGCTGTCGCGGTTTTTGAACATGTCGAATGCCGAACCGGTGATGCGCTCCACGTAAGTCGAGTCGCTCGTTATCTGATAAACGCCCTTGTCCCGGATGCTTGTCATGCCGCCGTCGAGCATATTCATATTGTAAAATGTGCCGTCGCCGCGCAGGACTTTGAATTCGAACATGTACTCTATGCCGTCACCTATGACGTTCCCGGAGCCTTTCACTACTTTTTGCCAGATTCCAACCAGCGGACTCGGAGTTTTCCCTTGCGCCATCGCGCCGAAAGGCAGCGCGAACATCAGGCCTGCGGCAAGGAGGCAGCCTAAAAGACGATATGCTTTCATGATCTTCAGGTTTTACTTTTTATGGTTTCACTTCGGGTTACTTACAAAAGCGCCTCAGTGCGCGATGTCTTTGAACTCGGGAGCTTCGATGCGGATGTACATTTCCGGCTCCCAGGCCTTGGTCTCTGTGTTATACCACTCGGTGGTCAGCGTCTTTCCCGTAGGGTCGAGGTGATATTTCACTTCACTGTGCCGGCCGGTGAAGCCGCGGTATGGAGATTTGGTGATGTGCTCCACGTAGGAAGTGTCGCTCTTTATGTCAAAAGTGCCGACGTGTATGATGAAAGCCTTCCTGTTGTGCGTATCCATCTGGTAGAACGAGCCGTCTTCGTTGAGGAATTTGAAAATCGGCATGTACCTCACGGTCGGAAGGGGATAGCCTTGTTGATACATGGCCTTCTGCCATACGCCCACAATGGTAGGCTTTGCATCTACTACTTGCGCCTCGAGTCGGGAAAAGGGGGAAAGCAACAATAAGCTTACGGCAAGCATCCCGCGGATTAGAACTGATGTTTTCATAGCAATAAAGGTTTTTATTCACCAACAAAGATACCGTTTTTTTTCATAGACAAGCATCTTTCCATAAAAAAATATGCTTTTTTCGCGAAAAACAGAGGGGAATGGCCCAAAAAGAGGCGTATGCGCCCCCCCGAAGGGCTGCAACGCGCCCGGAAAGGGGCTGCGGAGGCGGGCAGAAGGGCTGCCGCCGGGGAAGGGAGCACGCGCCGCGGCGCAAAAAAAGCGCCTACGCTTTGGGAAGAAAGTGCAGGCGCTTTTCGAGAAAAGTTGCAGCGCTTTTGGGAAAAAGCGGCAGCGCTTCCTGCCGTCCGCGGGGCGGCTGTGGGGGGTGTGCCGCGCGGCGCAGGGTCATTCCCCGGGCACGTTGCCCACACGGCGCCACAACTCGGGGACGTAGACGCCGCCCCCGGTGTCGAACCAGAGCACCGTGAGCTGCTCCCCGCCGTGGGTCAAACGATAGAAGAGGCGGCTGTCGCGGCCAGAGAAGCGGGGATCTACGGAATAGGTGATGCGCTCCACGTAGGTCGAGTCGCTCAAAACCTCAAAAGTGCCGCGCTGCGAGGTGCAGGCCATGCCGCCGGGCTGGAAAGTGACGTTGCAAAACGAGCCGTCGGCGCCGAAAATTTTCAGAAAGGCGCGGTAGTGGTGGTGGGAAGTGCCGTCCTTATATACATTATATATATTCTGCCACACGCCGACCAGCGGGTGCCGATCCGCCTCGCCGCCGCCCCCGGCACGCAAAGGGGAAGCCGCCAGCAGGAGGGCGGCAAGGAGGGGGAGGAAAAGACGCGGGGGGAACATGGCTTTACTTTGTGCCTTCGAGCGTGACGCGGACGTACATTTCGGGCTGCCACTGGCCGGTCGCTTCGTTAAACCACTGCGCGCGCAGGATGCGCCCCCCGTCTTCGAGCCGGTACTTCATGCGCCCCTGCCCGGGGGTGAAGTTGTTCCGGGCCGAAGGGAGGAGGTTTTCGACGTAGGTGCTGTCGCTCGTCATCTCATACGTGCCCTGTTGTGTGAGCACGGCCTGCCGCCCCATGGCGTTCAGGTTGCACATCGAGCCGTCTTCGCCGAGGATTTTGAAAATCGGGCCACGGACTACCTGGACTTTCGCCCCGTCTATTATTTCTACCGCCATCTGCCAGATGCCGGCGATGGGGTACTCTCCCTTCTCCCGGGCTGCGGCGGGGGAAAAAGCGGAAGCGAGGAGGAAAAGAGCGGCTGCGAGGCCGCCGGAAAGCAGGGTATGTCTCATAGGTTTCAAGGTATTGGTTTGCGGGCAAATATAGGCTTTTCTTTCTTTTCCTCCACGGGGGAAGGGAGAAAAGTCCCCCGTTTTTACCCCAAAAGGTACGCCCGGGGCGGGGAAAGCGGGGCAGGAAAGCGGAAAAAGCGCTGCCGCTTTTTCCGGAAAGTGGCAGCACTTTTGCCGGAAAGCGGCAGCGCTTTTTGGAGAAACCGGCAGGGCTTTTCCCCGGAAGGGGCTACACCCGCGCGCCCGTGGGCTGCCACCCGTGGCCGGAAGAGGCGGGGCGGCCGGGCTTGCGCTGCTGCACGGAGAGGGCGGCCACGCGCTCCAGGCGGGCGGCAATCGCGGCACCCGCGCTGCGCGCCCAGGCGGGAAACTCGGTGTGGGGGCGGTAGTCGCGCACAAAGTCGAGCAGGGGCGAGAGGTCGAAGCTGTCGGAAATGATGCCCGCGCCGTAGCGCGCCGCGTCGAAAGCGTTGCACTCCTGTTCCACATGCGTAGGCACCATCAGGACGGGCTTGCCCAGGAAAATGGCTTCGCATACGGACTCGAAGCCGGCCGTCGTGGCATAAGCCATGCATCCGGCCATGCTCCGCAGGAAAGAAGGCCCGTCGGGCTGGAGCAGGACGAGCGTATCGTCCACCTGCTCGGCCTGCAGGGCTTCGGGGTCGCGGCGGTAGAACTGGAGGCGTACCTGCGGGTGTGTCTTGTGCCAGGCCAGCAGCTCTTCGACGAAACCGGCGTTGAGCATGTAGCCGTGCACATAGTCGCCCTCGGCAGCGCGGCTGTTGAGGACCTCGGAACGCAAGAGGGGCGGCACGACGTGCACTGCCCCTTTCTCGTCGGGGGGCAGGGGGTAGAAGGAAAGCGCCAGGCACTCGGTGGCCTCCAGGCACGTCAGCCGCGTGAAGAAGCGCAGCATGCGCAGGCGCCTGCGCCCGCTGAAAAGGGGAAAAGCAAACTGGGGATGGAGGAATAAGTACTGGTGGGCAATGCAGACTTGGGGTACGCTCGGGGCGAGAAACAGGTAGGTAAGTCCGCAGATGACCTCGTAGAAATTGACCACCGCGTCGGCGCCGCTGCGCTCTATGTGCTGCTTGAGCCGGCGCATGGAGCGCATGCAGCGGGGCAGATGCCTGCCGGCCTGGAGGGCGCTGCGCAGGAGATTGCCGCGCTTGCGGTCGTCCTTCAGTTCGATCCCGGGGCTGAAGAAGCGGGATACCGGCGCCTGGATGCGGGAGAGGAAGAAGGGGGGCAACTCGGCCGTCGTAGGGCTTTCGCCCACGAGCACTTCCACAATCTCATGCCCGCGCGCCGTGAGTATCTGCTCCAGGGCAAGGGCCTGCGTGAGATGGCCGTGCCCTTCTCCCTGCACGATGAAGAGGTATTTCATTTTTCTATGTCGGCTTTTCGGTTTGGACATTGCAAATGTGGGCTGATTGTGTTACATGAGGAATGCAAGCGTGTTACTATCCTGTTAAAAAAGTCTCTCCTCCCGTTTTCCCGCGCCGCGCCGCTACCCGAAGAAGGCGCGGAAGCGCCGCCCGTAGGGTGCCAGCTCCCGGCGCAGGAGGCGCGGGTCGGCGCCGAGGGTGCGGCCGAGCAATTGCCAGAAGCGCGGGCCGTGGTTCATCTCGACGGTATGGCAAAGCTCGTGGCAGACCACGTAATCCGCCAGCCGCTCCGGCAGCAGGAGCAGAAAGACGCTGAGCGAGATGTCGCCCCCGCAGGAGCAGCTGCCCCAACGGCTGTACATGACCCGCGCCGCCACTTGCCCGTGGCGGAAGCCGTGCCGCCGCGCCAGCGCTTCCACGCGGCGGGGGAAGTCGGCCGCCGCGGCGTGCCTGAGGGCGGAGAGCAGGGCACGGCGCAGGGAGCGCTGCACCCCCTCGTCCTCCACGGCGCAGGAGCGGGGCAGGAGATAGAGGTAGGCCGCGCCCCCGTCCCGGCCCGCGCGCTGCAGGCGGGCGGCGGGGCCGTCGCAGGGCTGCAGGGCAAAGGAGAAGCGGGACGCCTCCACGCGGAAGTCCCAGCCCACTGCGGCGCGCTGCACGGCCTGCGCCCGCAGGCGGAGCAGCGCATCTTCCCGCTCGCGGAGCACGGCCAGGAGCGCCTCGCGCCCCACTCCGGGCGGAAGAGTCACGCAGAGCTCCTCGCGCCGCGGGTAGCGGAAAACGAAGCGGCGCGCCCGGCTGTCGACAAAGAGGCGCACGCGGCCCAGGCGGGGGTGGTCGAAATCGCTGAAAGCTGTAGCCATAATCCGGAAACAAAGATACAAATCTTCCGAAAATCCCTCGCCCATCAGGCCGGAAAATTCGCCGTTTTCTCCCTTTTCCGCCGCACCGCCGCCCCTCCCTCCGCGCCACGGGCGGCAAAAAGCGCTGCCGCTTTTGCCGAAAAGATGCAGCACTTCCAGCGAAAAGCGCAAGCGCTTTTTTCCAAAAGCCGGGGCGCTTTTCGCGGCGAAATGCGGCACTCCTGTGAAAAAAAGGGCGCCAAAGGGGGAAAAGATTGGGAAAGATGGACTATCTTTGCCGGTTGAAAAAGAAATTTTGCCTCGGACTCATGAGCGAAACTCCTTTATTACTCATCGACATCGAGCGGGTCTTGCGCGAAAAAGCGCCGCAAAAATATCGCTACATCCCCCGCTTTGTCGTCAGCTACCTGCGCCGCATTGCCCACGAAGATGAGCTCAACAGCTTCCTCCGCTCCGCACACGGCCTGAAAGGAGTGGCCTATCTGCACGCCATCCTGCGCTTCCTCGATGTGAAAGTGCAGGTCGAGGGCAAGGAAAACCTGCCCCCGCAGGACGCGGCACCCTGCATCTTCGCCTGCAACCACCCGCTGGGCGCCATCGACGGCGTAGCCGTGGGCGCCGTCTTGGGCGACTACTACGGCGGACGGGTGCGCTACCTTGTGAACGATCTGCTGATGAATGTGGAAGGAATCGCCCCGCTCTGCATCCCGATCAACAAGACCGGAGCCCAATCGCGCCAGCTGCCCCGACAGATAAGCGACGGCCTCTCCGGGCCAAACCACTTCATCTTCTTCCCCGCCGGCCTGTGCTCCCGCCGCCACCGCGGCGTAGTCTGCGACCCGGAGTGGGGCAAGCAATTCATAGTCCAGAGCGTGAAGATGCACCGCGACGTAGTGCCCCTGCACTTCAGCGGCTGCAATTCCGACTTCTTCTACCGCCTGGCCAACCTGCGCGCGGCGCTGAAACTGAAATTAAACATAGAGATGATGTACCTTGCCGACGAGATGATGAAAAACCGCGGCAAGACTTTCACCCTCACCATAGGCAAGCCCATCCCCTGGCATACGTTCGATTCCTCCAGAAGGCCCAAGGAATGGAGCCAATACGTGAAAGACATCGTCTACAAACTATAACCCCTTTTATCCGAAACACAAGACACCCAAGAAGAATATGGCAGAGGAGATCATAGCCCCCGTCAGCAGGGAACTGCTCAAAGCGGAGCTCACACCCGAGAAAAGACTCCGCGCAACCAACAAAAGCGGCAACGAGATTTACGTCCTTACCGCGCATGATTCTCCCCAGACGATGCGCGAAATCGGCCGCCTGCGCGAGATCGCCTTCCGCGAAGCGGGAGGGGGAACGGGAAAAAGCATGGACATCGACGAGTACGACACCATGGAGGTTCCCTACAAGCAGCTCATCGTCTGGAACCCCGAAGAAGAAGAAATCCTCGGCGGCTACCGCTATCTGCCCGGCCCGGAGGTCAAGTTCGACGCCAAAGGGCAGCCCGTCCTGGCCACAAGCCACATGTTTTACTTCTCCGACTACTTCATCAACGACTACCTGCCCTATACCGTCGAGCTCGGGAGGAGCTTCGTTTCCGTCGAATACCAGAGCAGCCGCATGGGAGCCAAGAGCCTCTTTGCGCTCGACAACCTGTGGGACGGGCTCGGCGCCCTTACCATTGTCCTGCCCAACGTGCGCTACTTCTTCGGGAAATTCACCATGTATCCCAGCTATATCCGCAAGGGACGCGACATGATCCTCTACTTCCTCCAGAAACATTTCCCAGACCCGGACAAACTTGTCTACCCCGTAAATCCCATCCACATAGAGGCCAATCCCGAAGAACTCAAGGCACTCTTCTGCGAAAAGAGCTTCAAGGACGACTACCGCATCCTCAACTCCCGGATAAGGGAGATGGGCTACAACATACCCCCGCTGGTGAATGCCTACATGAGCCTCTCGCCCACGATGAAAGTCTTCGGCACCGCCATCAACGACGACTTCGGCGACGTCGAGGAAACGGGCATACTTATCGCCGTAAACGAGATACTCGAAGAGAAAAAGATGCGCCACATCGAAACCTACTACAACGAGCATCCCGCCGAAAGGGCCCTCCATCTGGGCAACTCCCCCCTCATCTATAAGGAGTAACCCCCGCCGCCCGCCCGCAGAAGCCCTGCACCGACGGCCGGAAAGCGCAGGCACTTTTCCCGGAAAGATGCAGCACTTCTGCCAAAAAGCGCAGGCGCTTTTCCCAAAAAGGCGCAGCACCCCTGCCCCCGCCCCCCGCAGCGGCCCCGGCCGCCCCGCAGCCCGCACAACCCCGACACCACCGACTCCTATGAAAATACGCATCATCAACCACTCCTCCCACCCGCTCCCGCAGTACGCCACCCCCCAGTCGGCCGGCATGGACCTGCGGGCCGAGCTCAAGGAACCCCTCGTCATCCAGCCCATGGAGCGCAGGCTCATCCCCACCGGGCTGCGCATCGCCCTGCCCGAAGGCTACGAGGCACAGATACGCCCCCGCAGCGGGCTCGCCCTCAAGCACGGCATCGCCGTGCTCAACAGCCCCGGCACTATCGACGCCGACTACCGCGGCGAAATCGGAATCATACTGGCCAACCTCTCCCAAACCCCCTACACCCTCCAGCCCGGGGAGCGCATCGCGCAGATGGTAGTAGCGCGCTACGAGAGGGCCGAATGGGAGGAAACCGACCGTCTCGACAGCACCGAGCGCGGAGAAGGCGGCTTCGGGCACACCGGAAAGGAGTAACCCCCACGATGAAACGCCTCCACTTCCTCCTCCTTGCCCTGCTCCTCGCCCTCACCGGCGCACGCGCCGACGAGCGGGAGCAGGCCCGTTTCGACTATTTCTACCTCGAAGCCCTGCGCCTCCAGGCCGCCAACCGCCTGACCGATGCCTTCGAAATGTTCCGCCACTGCGCCCGCATCGACTCCAGCGCTGCCGAAGTGCAGAGCGCGCTGGCCCCCTTCTACTTCGCCCTGCGCCTCGACTCCCTCGGGTTTGCCTGCCTCCAGCGGGCCTGCCGCCTCGCGCCCGGCAACTACTGGTATGCCTCCGAACTCGCCGGCCAGTACCTCAACCGCGGCCGCTACGACGAAGCCATCGAAAAGTACGAAGCCATGCGCCTCCGCTACCCGCAGCGCGAAGAACCCCTCTACCAGCTTCTCGACCTCTACACCCGCACCTCCCGCTTCGACCGTGCGGTGCTCCTGCTCGACTCCCTCGAGCAACGCCAGGGAAAGAGCGAGGAGATAAGCCTGCGCAAGTCGCAACTTTTCCTCTTCCAGCACAAGCCCGAAGACGCCTACCGCGAAGTCGCCTCGCTCATCGTGGCCTATCCCGACGAGCCCCGCTACCGCTGTCTCCTCGGCGACCTCTACCTCTCCCAGGGCCAGCACGAGCAGGCCTTGGGCGAATTCCGCACCGTGCTGGAGAAAGACCCCGCCAACGAAATGGCCCGCTCGGCGCTCGTAAACTACTACGAGACTACCGCAGACAGCACCCTCTACCTGCGCTCCCTCGAAGGACTCCTGCTCGACTCCCTCGTCGGCAGCGACACCAAAGGCCAGCTCATGCTCCACATCCTCCAGGACCCCTATGCCTGCCCCATCGACAGCGCCGCCACCCTCAGCCTCTTCAGCCGCGTAGCCGCGCAGGAAGCCCAGGACATCGACCTCCAAGGCCTCTACGCCCAGTTCCTCCTCACCCGCGGCATGCGCTCCCAGGCCGCGCCAGTCCTGCGCAAGCTCCTTGCCGCCGACCCCTCCAACCACTCCGTCCGCCGCCAGCTACTGGCAGAAGCCATCGGGCGGCAGGACGCAGCAGCCATCATAGACCTCTGCATCCCCGTCACCACCGAGGCACCCCAGACGCCCGACGACGTAGCATTCTTCTACTTCCTCACCGCAGCCTACTACCAGGAAGACCGTACGCAAGAAGCCCTCGCCACCGCCCAAAGCGCCCTCGCCCGCCTGCCCCGGGAGACAGAACCCGTGCTCGCCTCCGACCTTTGGGCCGTAGCCGGCGACCTGCTCCACCAGGCCGGAGACGAAAAAGCCGCTTTCGCCGCCTACGATTCCTCACTCGCCTACAACCCCGACAACATAGGCTCGCTCAACAACTATGCCTACTACATCAGCCTCCAGCCCAAGGGAGACCTCCAAAAGGCCGAGCGCATGAGCAAAAAGACCATCGACGCCGAGCCCTACAACAGCACCTATCTCGACACCTATGCCTGGATACTCTACCGCCTCGGCCGCACCGAAGAAGCACGCACCTACATCGACCGCTGCCTCGCCCTTGAAGAAGAAGAAAGTGCCGAGCTCTTCGACCACGCCGGCGACATCTATTTCGCCCTCGGCCGCAAGGCAGAAGCCGTCGGCTACTGGCAGAAAGCCCTCAAGGCCGGCATCGAAGACCCCGAAAAGGTAGAACAAAAAATCAAAAAAGCCCGATGAACACACCGCTCCCCCCAGCCCCGGCCCGAAAACATGCAGCACTTTCCGGAAAACATGCAGCACTTTTCCGGGAAACATGCAGCACTTTTCCCAAAAAGTGCCTGCGCCTCTGGCCCCTCGCCCTGCTCCTCCTGCTCGCCGCCGCTTGCAGCAGCCGCAAGCACACCCTGGCCGGGCACGAAGAAGCCCCCGTCCTCTCCCCCGCCACCGAAGGCCAAACAGGAGAAGCCCTCGCGCGCCAGTCCATCAGCTGGCAGGGAAGCTACACCGCCAAGGCACGCTTCAACCTCACCCTCGGGGAGAAAAACCTCTCCCTCGGCGGCACCCTCCGCCTCCAGCGCGACCGCGCCCTGCAACTCTCCCTGCAAGTCCCCCTCCTCGGCACCGAGGCCGTGCGCATCGAAGCCAGCCCCGAGCAGATACTCATCATAGACCGCATACACAAAAGCTACGTCGAAGAACCCATCGCCCGCCTCAGCGCCCTCTCCGGCACAGGGCTCGACTTCTACGCCCTGCAGGCACTCCTGAGCGCCACCCTCTTCCGTCCCGGACAGCCGGCCTTCACCCTGGCCGACGCCGCGGCCATGCAGCAGTCCCCCCGCCAGGCACAAAACATCGTCCGCCTCAGCACCTCCGCCTCCGGCCTCAGCTGCGCCTTCGACCTCGACGCGGCCAGCCTCCGCCTCGCCGCCACATCCCTGGCCAAGACCGGCAGCCCCTACGCCACCACCTGGCAGTACGGAGGATACGAAAACACAGCCTCACGCGCCTTCCCCACCCGCATCAAAGCCCAATTCACCGGCGCCGCCAAACCCCTCGCCCTCGAACTCTCCCTGAGCAGCCTGCAACCCGCCGAGTGGACCCCCGGCAGCCGCCCCTCCGGCCGCTACCGGAAAATCCCCCTCTACGCCGTGCTCCGCCTCCTCTCCACCCTGTAAAAAAACTCCCCCATGCGCACCCTTGCCCTCCTCCTGCTCTGCCTCCTCACCACCGCCCTGCACGCACAGACCAGCCCCGCCATACGCTCCCTCCAGAACAAGCGCGCAGAACTCCAGAAGCAGATAGCCCAGAAAGAAAAACTCCTCGGCACCACACAAAAAGACGTGCGCACACAACTCCAGACCCTCGCCACCCTCAGCAGCCAGATAGAAGAGAGAAAAAAATACATCCAAGGCATCCAGGCCGACGTCAGCCTCATCGACCAAGAGACCCGCATCCTCGGCCGACAACTCGACAGCCTCGGCCGCGAACTCCAAGGGCGGAAAGACAAATACGCCCGCTCACTCCAGAAACTCTACCGCGCCCGCTCCTTCCAGGAGAAGCTCATGTTCATATTCTCGGCCTCTTCCCTGGGCGAAGCCTACCGCCGCAGCCGGTACCTCAGGGACTATGCCGAATACCAGCGCGTCCTTGCCGGAAGCATCCGCAACCAGCAGGAAAAAGCCGAAGCCAAACGCCGGGAACTCCAAAGCGCCCACCGCGCCAAGCAGGCACTCCTGCAAGAAGCACTGCTCCAACAGCAGAAACTCCAAGCCCAAGAACAAGAAAAACAAGCCCTCGTCGGGAAACTCCAGCAACAACAGAAAAAACTCCAGCAAGAAATCAGCCGCCAACGCAGCGAAAGCAAGAAACTCAACGCCCAGATCGACCGCCTCGTAGCCATCGAAGTGGAAAAAGCCCGCAAGCGCGCCGAAGAAGAAGCCCGCCGGCGGCGCCAGGCCGAAGCCGCCCGCAGGAAAGCCGAAGCGAAAAAAGGCAAATCCTCCCCGCGCTCCGGGAAAAACGCCCCCGCCTCCTCCAAGAAGTCCAAGGCCGAGCCCATGGAGTCCTACAAGATGAGCTCCGAAGACGCACGCCTGACCGGCACCTTCGCCTCCAACAAAGGCCGCCTCCCCATGCCCATCACCGGAAACTACCTCATCACCGAACACTACGGCCGCTATCCCGTGCCCGGCACCCGCGGCGTCTACCTCGACAACAAGGGCATCAACATCCAGGGACAGGCAGGGGCACAGGCCCGAAGTATCTACGAAGGCGAAGTAGCGTCCATCTTCAATGTCGGCGGACTGGCCAACATAATCGTCCGCCACGGCACCTATCTTTCCGTCTACTGCAACCTCTCGTCCGTCAGCGTGGAAGTGGGGCAGAAAGTTTCCACCCGCCAAATCCTCGGAACCGTCTACTCCGATCCCGCCGAGGGCAGCCGCACCGTCCTCCACTTCCAGCTGCGCAAGGAGAAAACCCGCCTCAATCCCGAGCAGTGGCTTGCCCGATAATCCGGAAACAGCCATGCCCGCCGCCCCCTTCCGCCGCATCCTCCGCTCCACCACGGCGCGCCAAGCCGGCACGCTCAGCATCGGTACCGCCCTGGCGCAGCTCACCTCCGTGCTCATCTCCCTGCTCCTGGCCCGGCTCTACAGCCCCGCCGAGTTCGGCGAGATGGGCGTCTTCTCCAACTACGCGGCCATACTCCTCATCCTCTCCACCGGCGGTTACGAATACGCCCTCGTGCGCAGCCGCACCGCAGCCGAGGCGCGCTCCCTGTTCAGCCTTGCCCTCTGCACGGCCGCAGCCTTCAACCTCGCGCTCACGGCGCTCTTCCTTGCGGCCGACGCGGCTGGCTGGGGGGAGAAAGTGCCTATACCTTATAAATATATGCTGCCGCTTTACCTCGTGGGCGCAGCCCTCCTGCAGGCACTCAACTACAGCAGCAACTACACCGAGGCCTACCGCCGCATCGCCGCATCAAGCATCACGCGCAGCCTGACGCAGGCCGCCGCGCGCGTGGCCCTCAGCCTTGTGCCACAAGTCAACGGCCTCATCCTCGGAAGCCTCCTCGGCAATGCCGGCGCCTGCCTCTGCTATTGGCGGAAGCGCCGCGCCGTGGCCCAAACCCTGCGCCAGACCACCCGCCGAGCCCTGCACCAGGCCGCACGGAGGTATGCCAACTTCCCAAAATTCCAGCTCCCCGCCTCCCTGCTCAACAGCGCTTCCACCAGTTTGCCCATCATCATCTTCGCATTCTTCTACCCCGAACGCGAAATCGGCTTCCTCACCATGGCCACAGCCCTGCTCTATCTGCCCGTAACGCTTGTCTCCAACTCCATCGGGCAAGTATTTTACAAAAAAGCCGTAGTGCAAACGCCCGAACAAACGCGCCGCCTGGCCTATTCCATTCTCCTTTTTGCGGGAACAGTAGGCGGTCTGGTCTTTTTCTTCCTGCTTATCGCCGGCGAGGAGCGCATCTTCGGCCTCTTGCTCGGCAGCAAATGGATAAACACCGGGCGCTATGCCCTATACCTGTGCCCCTGGCTGCTCTTAGTGCTCTGCTTTTCGCCCATCAGCAGCCTCTTCGACGCACAAGACCGGCAGAAAACCGAAATGAAGCTCAACGCGCTCATGTTCGCCACCCGCACGGCCACAGCCCTCCTCGGGGGATACTTCCTCAGCGCGGAGCATGCCTTCCGGATCTACGGGCTGCTCGGCGCGCTCCTGTGGGCAGGAGAAGGGGCCGTCTTGCTGCGCATGCTGCACGCCGGGCCGCGGGCCTATGCCCTGTGTGCCCTCTGTTTTCTCATTCTGCTTACTTCGTGGGGAATCTTCGCATGGTGAACATACAACTCTCCGCTCCGTCCCTCCACCCGTGGACAGCCACTCCCGAAGGCTACGCACGGGGCTATGCCTTCGCCGGGCAAGACTTGCTGGCAGGCGAGGCACTCATCGGCTACGCCCGGCAGGCACTTTCGTCCCCCGACCCCGGCGCGCAGCTCGAAAAGCTCAACGGGCACTTCGCACTCATCCTGAAGAAAGGCCGGGAGACGTGGCTCATTGCCGACAAGCTGAAGAGCTTTCCGCTCTTCTACTATGCGGACGGGGAGGGCTTCACCGTATGCGACCGGGGCGAGTACGTGCGCGAGCACATCCCCGATGCCACGCTCGACAGGCGTGTGCTTCCCCACTTCCTGGCCGCGGGCTACCTCTTCGACCACCGCACCTTGTATCTCCACTGCAAGACCGTCGAAGCCGGCAGCGCGGTGCGCCTCGGCCCGGAAAAGGTGCAGCGCTTTCCGGGAAAAGCGCAGGCACTTTTCCCGGAAAGCGCCGCATCTCCCGACGAAATCATGCAGGGCGCCCGCCAATGCCTGCTGCGCGCGGGGCAGAGACTGGAGCGCTTCCTGCACGGCCGCCCGGCGCTCATCCCCCTCAGCGGAGGCTACGACTCGCGCCTCGTGGCCTGCCTGTGCAAAACCCTCGGGCTGGACCGCACCGAGTGCTTCACCTACGGCATAAAAGGCAGCCCCGAGGTGGAAACCGCCCGGCGCGTGGCGCGGAAACTGGGCTTCGGCTGGCACTATGTGGAGTACGACGCCGCAAAATGGCACGCCGTGGTCGACAGCCCCGACTTCACCCGCTACCTGCTCTACGGGGGCAATCTCAACGCCGTGGCGCACTTGCAGGACTTCCTGGCCGTAAGGGAACTGAAAGAACGCCGCCGCATCAGTCCCGAGTCGGTAGTGCTCCCGGGACATACCGGCGACTTTCTGGGCGGAGGCCACTTCCCCCGCCACATCGGCGGCAAGGCCTTGCCGCACTGCCTCTACGAGAAATACTACGATGCCAACGTGCTCCGCCCCCGCCATAAGCGGCAAGTGCTCCGCGACCTGGCAGAATACCTGCAGGCCACCTACGCCCCGCGCGACGAGGCCGGGCGCTTTGCCGCATTCTACGAGTGGGCCAAGCGCGCCCGCCAGGCCAATTTCATAGTAAACGGCGTACGCGCCTACGAATTCCACGGCCTCGACTGGTACGTGCCCCTGTGGGACGACGAATATGCCCGCTTCTGGGAGTCCATCCCCGGGCAGCAACGGGCCGGTTCCGCCCTCTACAACCGCTTCATGCGCACCTGCTTTTTCGCGCCGTGCGGGGTGGATTTCCCCAAACCCGCGGCACACCCCTCGCCGCTCGCCCGCGCATTGGGCCGGTGGGGCAGCCACGACAGCCATTTCCTGCTCAAGTTCTTCCTCCAACGACGGGGACTCTACCGCTTCCCCCCTAACCCTTCGGCCCTGGACCACGTGGCCGAATTCATAGCCGCCCTGCCGTTCGACCGCAGCGACAGCGCCCCTTTCCTCCGCGCCTGCCGCCCGGAGAGCACCGGGCAGAAAGCCATCTGCTACCTCTCCTTGCTCCGCCGGCCCTGAGCCGCCGCACGGGCGGGAAAGGAGCGCTGCCGCCGGGAGCAAAAAGTGCTGCCGCCGCGGGCAAAAAGCGCTGCATGTTTTCCGGAAAAGCGCCTGCACTTTTGGGCGAAAGTCCTGCACCTTCCGGCCGAAAGAGGCAGACCGGAAACCGAAAGCCGCCAGACTTCTGGAAAAAAGGCCTATATTTGCCTCCGGAACCGCGGCCTCCTGCCGCCCAAAAACGCTACGCCATGGCCCACTCCCCCCTCAGCCGCGCCGCCCTGGCGGCCGCACTCCTCACCCTCCTGCTTGCCACCTGCGACGGAAAGCCCAGCCCCCGGGAAGGGGCCGACTTCCTACTTTCCTTCTACCGCACCTACGCCACGGAATTCCTGAACACCGCGGACGGGCAAGACGACTCCCTCCTGCACCACCACGCCACGGCGGCTTTCTACGAAAAGGCATGGCGAATGAGGATGAACGCCGACAGCGACCCGCTGCTCCGGGCGCAAGATTTCACGGAACACGCCCTGCAAACGCTCCGGACAAGCCCGCTGCAGGACGAGTGGTACGAGGTCAGCTGGCAGTGGCACCCGGGCGGCGGCGAAGAGCGCATCCCCGTCCGTCTGGAACAAGAAGGCGAGACTTGGCGCGTGGCCTACGTCACACCCTACTACTACGGCGCGGCCAGCTCCGACACGCTCTTCTTCCGCCCCGGCGAGAGCCCCTATTCCGTACGCCCGGGAGCGGCGCCGGCCGACTTCCTGCGCAGTTTCGTCCAGACCTACGCCGCCCTCTTCGCCACCCTGCAGCCCGGGGCCGAAAAGCGGGCGGCCACGCTGCGGAAAGCCTGGCTGAGCGAGGCGGCGCGGGCTGACTTCGACCGCGAAGTGGCAGCCCAACGCTATGACGGATACCGCGGTTACGACCCGTTGCTGGCCGGTTTCGACTGCGACCGCCCCGACATTTCCCAAATCCGCATCGACTCTCTGGACGAGCGCCTCTTCGAAGTCCACTTTCCCCACCGCGCCGAACACCTCTGCGTGGCCCTCGCCCCCGCCGGCGGCAGCCTGCGCATCGACCGCCTCCGCACCTCCTACGACACCGCCTCGCTCCAGACCAAGCGCGGGCTGCGCCTCGTGGAGCGGTTCTACGACACATATCTCCGGAACGAGCTGAGTTACGGCTACTCCGACACGGCCAAACAACGATACCGCCGTACCCGTGACTCGCTGGAGAAGCACTACCTGACAAAAGTCATGCAAGACCGCGTGAAAAGGATATGGGATGAAGGAATGGGAGACTACGTCCCCCTGACGATAGCGCAGGAATATTCAGAAGGAATGCTGCGCACGCTGCGGGTGGAGCCCATGGGCAAACGCTGGTACCGCGTGCGCTACTGGTGGAAAGAAGAGGAAGTGGCCGACGGCAGCCCTGTGGAAATAGCCATCCACCTGACCCCCGAACGGGGTGAACGCCCGCGGATCGACTACTTTACCCCTCCCTATGAAGAACCGAAGTACGGCGACTCGGTCTTCTTCGAGCAGCCGCCGCATGTGGAAATCAGCCAGGCCTCGCCCGAAGAGTTCCTGCGCACATTCTACCAGGCCTACACCTCGGGCTATTGCAGCCTGCAGACCGCCCCGAAAGCCTATGCCGACTCGCTGCGGGCACTGTATCTTACGGAAAATGCACAGGAACAGTGGCGCCAAGCCCCCGAGGCTCCGATGAGCGACCTCTTCGAGGGTTACGATTTGCTGCTCGACGGATACTATTTCGAGCGCGCCTGGCAGCAAGGCCTGCGCCTCGTCCGCCAAGACGAGCTCACCTACCGGCTCCTCCTGCCGCACAAGAAATTCTCCGGCAGTACATTTTTCGTGAGCCTCCGCCTCGTCCGAGACGAAAAGGGCTACCGCATCGACTCCATCGCGACCGGCTCCGAACGAAAAGAGACGGCCAATCCCTGACTCCGCCCATACCTTAATAATAACTTCCCTCCCGCCCCGCCGGGCGGCGGGGAACGGGGAAACCGCGGACGCACAGGGACAAAAAAGAGGCGGGCTGCGCCGTTTCGCCACTGATGCAGCAGAAACTTGCAGCCCGCCATCGCCCACCTTTGGAGCCGATACCCGGACTCGAACCGGGGACCCACGCATTACGAATGCGTTGCTCTACCAACTGAGCCATATCGGCAAGGACTTCTCCCGAAAGGAGCGGCGCTTTTGCCGAAAAGCGCTGCCGCTTTTCCTGAAAAGTGCAGGCACTTTTTCCGAAAACATGCAGGCTTTTTCTGAAAAGCGGTGCAAAGATAAGGACTTTCCCCCATACTCCAAAGCAGAACGGGCTTTTTTTTGAAAAAAGTGCAGCACCCCTTGCTTTTTTGCGAAGGATTCATTTAATTTGCCCTCGCAAAAAACAAAGAATCAAACCGTATCACGTACCGACAAGCACCGCAACAGCCTATCGACAAACTCTACGCTTACGAATCAAAGGACTAAACCTATGGACACACTCAAGAGCCTTTCCGACGAAGAGTTGGTGCGGCGTTATGCAAACGGCGAGAACAAAGCCTTCGACGTCATACTCGAACGCTACCAGAGCAGGCTGTATTCCTATATCTTCTACTTCGTGAAAAACGAAGAGCTCACGGAGGATATCTTCCAAGAGACCTTCGTTAAGGCAATTACGACCATCAAACAGCAAAGATATACGGAGAACGGGAAATTTATCTCCTGGCTTACGCGCATCGCGCACAACATGATTATCGACAACTTCCGCCAGGAACGCTACGAAAACACCGTCTCCAACGACGTGGACGACCGTGATTTGCTCAACAACAGCCGCCTTGCCGACGGAAACGTAGAGGATCGCATGGTTTTGAGCCAGATTCATGCCGACGTGTGCCGCATGGTCGAGCTTTTGCCCGAGAACCAGCGCGAAGTCGTGCAGATGCGTTTCTACAAAGGGCTTAGCTTCAAGGAAATTTCCAAGCAGACGGGCGTCAGCATCAACACCGCCCTGGGGCGCATGCGCTACGCCATCCTCAACCTGCGCCGCATCGCACAGGAAAAGAAGCTCATCCTGACCCTCGACTGAGCCGCACCCGGAGGGAAAAAGACGGGATACGATTTTATTTCCGCCCACGGCATACTAAACACAAGGGTTGGCGCGTTTCTCAATTAGAACGCGCCACCTTTTTATATATATGCCTATGAAAAAAACGTCTACCCCTCCCCTTCCCCCCACTTCCCCCTCCCCGTCCGGCCCGCAGCGGCAGTCCCGTCCGCGGGGGCCCAAGGAAGCCACGCTGAGATTCCTGCGCCTTTTTGCCCGCAGCTACTACGCCGACTCCCGCCTGCCCGAAGGCTTGCAGGGACTGATGCTCAACTGACCGGCTGCCGGCCCAACCCTTTTTCCCCTCCCCCCTACCATGAGCACACAAATAGCCCCCTCCCTCCTGGCCGCCGACTTCGCCCGTCTGGCAGAAGAAGTAGAGATGATCAACCAAAGCGACGCCGCCATGCTGCACCTGGACATCATGGACGGCGTGTTCGTGCCGAACATTTCGTTCGGATTCCCCGTAATCCGCTCCATCGCCCCGCTGTGCAAGAAACCTCTCGACGTGCATCTGATGATCGTCCAGCCCGAGAAATTCATCCCCCAGGTGAAGGCCCTCGGCGCACAAGTCATGAATGTCCACTGGGAAGCCTGCACCCATCTGCACCGCACGGTGCAGGCCATCCGCGACGCCGGCATGCTGCCCGCCGTCACGCTCAACCCCGCAACGCCCGTCTCCCTGCTGGAGGAAATCATAGGCGAGGTGCACATGGTGCTCCTCATGTCCGTAAATCCCGGCTTCGGGGGGCAGCAGTTTATCGAGAGCACGCTGCGGAAAGTGGAAAAACTCCGCACCCTCATCGAGCAAAACCGCTCGCGGGCGCTCATCGAAGTGGACGGCGGGGTGAACGCCATCACCGCCCCGCGCCTCGTGGAGGCCGGCGCCGACATCCTCGTGGCGGGCAGCTATGTCTTCCGCTCGCCGCATCCGATCGAGACAATCCGTGAACTCGCTGCTCTATAGCGCTCCGCTCCTGCGGATACTCCTCCCCTACATGGCCGGCATTCTGGCAAGCCGGCTATTTTTATACGCCCACCTCCCGGCCGGGCTCCGCACGGCCTTGCTCCTGGGCGCAGCCGCCGCCGCGGCACTCCTCTGCACCCTGCGCCTCGACTTCCGCCACCGCTGGACGGGAGGCCTGGCGGCCGCGGCCCTCGCCTTTGCCGCAGGGCTGGGCATGGCCTGCCTCGGCTGGCAGAAGAGCTGCCCCGGCTGGCCCGGAGAAGAGCGCGTCTACCGCGCCTGCCTGCTCGACCGCCCGGAGCGGCGTGCCCGATCGCTGAGTTGCGAGGCCCGGATCAGCGGTTACTACTCCCCCGCACGGGACTCCGGTGCTGCCCCCGTCTTCCATCCCGCTGCGGGCAAAGCGCTCGTCTACCTCAACCCCTCGAATCCCGACACCGCACTTTTGCAGACCGGGCAGCTCCTCTTGCTGAAAGCCCGCCTCAGCGCGCCGCGCAACTACGGCAATCCGGAAGAATTCGACTACCGCCTCTTCCTCTCCGCCCGCGGCATCGGCGCCACGGGCTACGCCCACCGCTGGGAGGCCCTGCCCTTGCGGCTGCCGCCCCGGGGCTTGGAGGCAAAAGCCCGCCTCTTGCGCGAAAAGCTGCTCGACCGCTACCGGGAAGCCGGCTTCGCCCGCCCGGGAGACTACGGGCTACTGGCCGCCCTGACCCTGGGAAGCAAGGAATCGCTCACGCGCCGGCAGCGGGAGGACTACTCGAATGCGGGCATCGGGCACATCCTCGTGGTCTCCGGCCTGCACGTCGGGCTGGTCTACGCCCTGGCCCGCTGGCTGCTGGCCCTCGTCTTTCCCTGGCGGTTCTACTACACGAAGCAAATCGCGGGCCTCGCGGCGGCGTGGGGCTTCACCTTCGTGTGCGGGCTGGCGCCGCCCGTGCTCCGTGCCGCCATCGGGCTCACGCTTTTCGTGCTGGCCACGCTCTCGGGGCGCGGCCACCGGCCGATGAACACGCTGGCCGCGGCGGCACTGGGGCTGCTGGCGTGGAATCCGCTCTGGCTGTTCGACGTCGGGTTCCAGCTCTCCTTTGCCGCCGTGGCGGGCATCCTACTCTGGAACGAGCCCCTCTTTTCCCGCCTGCGCAGCCGCCGCCACCCCCGGCTCGACCCCGTGGCGCGCTCGGCCGCCGTATGCCTGGCCGCGCAGCTGGGCGTCTTTCCGCTCATCGCCTGCCACTTCTCCACCTTTCCCACGTGGTTCCTGCTGGCCAACCTGCCCGCCGTCTTCCTCTGCCAGTGCATCATCTTCGCGGGAGGGCTGCAACTTTTGGCCGGAAGCGCCTGCGCTTTTCTGGAAAAGTGCTGCATCTTTTTGCTCAACGGGCTGCTGCTTTTGCTGGACGAGCTGGTGGCTTTCACCAATTCCCTGCCGCTGGCCGTGATAAAAGGCCTGTACGTACCCTGGTGGGAGGCCTGCTGCGTGGGCGTCTTCATCGTCGTCTTCCTCCGCACGCTGCAGGCTTCCCTGGACCGGCGCCGCTGCCGCCTTCTCCCCCTGGTGCTCGCCTTCGGGGCGCTGGTGGCGTGCGAAACGATAAAAACCCTCGCCTTCCGGCCGCCACGCGCGGGATTCTACTTCTACGCCATGCCCTCCGCCCCGGCCGTACAGTGCTTTGCCCCGGACGAAACCCCGCGGCTCTGGACAGACACCACAGCCGCCGGATACCCCGCCCTGCGCAGCCGGCTCCAAGGCTACTGGGACAAGATACGCCTCCCCCGTCCGCAACCCCTCGCCCTGCCCTACGACCCCGCCCGGTGCCTCCTCCGCTGGCAGGGAAAGACGCTCCTCCGCCTGAACGGCGGGGAGCAACTGCCAGACAGCCCGGGGGCACCCCTGCGCGCAGACTTCCTCTGGATTACCCGCGGAGACGGGCGCCCGCCCGGCCGGCTGCCGCAGGGAGTGGAGGCGGGGCACGTGGTGCTCGACGCCTCCCTCTACCCCCGGACACGGGAGCAGCTGGCCCGGGAATGCCGCGCGCGGGGCATAGCCTGCACCGACCTGGCACGGGAGGGAGCCGTCCTCTTCGACTTTTCCGGCAAGGCGGCAAATTAAACCGGAAGGAGAGCCGCGGCGGTAATAAAGATTTCGTATATTTGCCCGCCGAAACCGACACGACATCCCGCCATGCAACCCGCCTCATTCCTCAAAGACATAGGGCGCCGCCTGAAACGATACCGCAAGACGCACGGCTACGGCATACACTCTCCCCGGCTCTTCTACCTGCTGAAAGAAGTCATCCTCCAGCGGGGAACCTACTATGCCTATGCCCCGCTGGCCGAAAAGCACCGCGCCACAGCCCGGAAAGGACGGGCGCGATGCCTGAAGAGGAAAGAGTGCGAACTGCTCTTCCGCCTGGCCAACGACCTGAAAGCCGAAGAAGCATGGCTCGAAGGATGCCCCACGGGACTCGAAAGCCTCTACCTGCAAGCCGCACGCAGCCGCATCCGCCTCCACACCGGCCTTCCGCCCCGGGCGGAAGAAGACCCGGCCCCGGCAGCCGGCCGCGGGGCACGGATCTACGTGGTGAACACCCGCAATGCCCAGGTCCTGCCCGAACAGGCCATCCTCCGGGCACTCGACAGCCTCGGCCCTGCCGATGCGCTCTACGTGGCCTTCGCCTCCTCCCGCCGGCCCGCCGGCCGGCAACTGAAAACCTGGACCGCCCATCCCCACGTGGGCTACGCCTTCGGCCTCTACATAGGCCTCATCCTGATGGGCGAACAAGGGCATTTCCGCCAACACCTGGTCCGGATAAACTTTTAACCCACCCCATACCCATGAAAAAAAGCACGATTTACACGCAGACCGGCGACGCCGGGGAAACTTCCCTCGTAGGAGGCGCGCGCGTCCCCAAGACCCACCCCCGCCTCGAAGCCTACGGCACCGTCGACGAGCTCAACGCACACCTCGGCCTGCTCTGTACGGAATACCCCGAAGGAGCGCCCCAGACAGCACAGATACGCCGCGTCCAGAACCAGCTCTTCCGCATCGGCTCCTACCTGGCCACCGACCCTTCGCGCACAACGCCCTCCGCCGCAAGCCGCATCTGCCCCGAAGACATCGCCGAACTGGAGCACTGGATCGACGAGACCGACGCACAACTCCCCCCACTGCGCGCCTTCCTCCTGCCGGGAGGCAGCCGCATCGCCGCACAAGCCCACGTGGCCCGCACCGTATGCCGCCGCGCCGAGCGCCTCATCCTCAGCCTGTTCCAGGAGACCGGAGGGGAGAAAAACATACAGACCTACATGAATCGGCTCTCCGACTACCTGTTCGTCATCGCACGGATGGGCAACTTCTCCGAAAAAAAAGAAGAAATTTTCTGGGATAATGCGTGCAAGTAAATGAAAAGTTTTACTTTTGCGCAAATTTTTCATCGCGATAAATTATGTATTGGACATTGGAACTCGCATCAAAGCTTGAAGATGCTCCCTGGCCGGCTACCAAGGATGAACTGATCGACTATGCCACGCGCTCCGGCGCGCCTCTTGAAGTCATCGAAAACCTGCAGGAAATCGAAGACGAAGGAGACATTTACGAAAGCATAGAGGACATCTGGCCCGATTACCCCAGCAAAGAAGACTTCTTCTTTGACGAGGAAGAATATTAAGCCCGCAGGCTTTTCCACCGTTTCATAAAAGAATCCCCGGCACTTGCCGGGCGGCACTTGCGCCGAACAAGCACACAGGAAGCGGCTTACCGCCCCATGAGGGAAGAGTAAGTCGCTTCTCTTTTCCCGGCCATGCCCCGGGGAAAAGAGAAAAAGCACTTTTTTCATCCGGAAAATATACTTAACCGCGGCTTTTTCAGTTTTACGTATAGACGAAATGGACACCCGAAGTTTCACACCCCCCGCCGCGCTTTTCCGGAAAATCCTTGCCGGAGCGTTCCCTGCAAGCTGCAAATGGCTGCTCTGCGGACTGCTGTTCCTGTATGCGGCGGCAGAGGGACACGCACAGTTCGACGCCCAGTTCAGCCAATACTGGGCCGTCACCGGCTACTACAACCCCGCCCACGCCGGACAGTCCGACCGCCTCGTCGTAGAATCGGCTTACAGCCAGCAGATGAGCGGCTTCGAAAACGCTCCGAAGACCATGTACTTCGGCGCAAACGTGCCCTTCAAACTCCTCGGACGCAAGCAGGGAGTGGGCGCTATGTTCGTAAACGACCAGATAGGCTTCTTCACGAACATGTATTTCGGCGTGCAATATTCCATGAAGTTCAACCTTTTTGGCGGAACCCTCGGGCCCGGTATCCAATTGGGCATGGTGAGTGTAGGGTTCGACCCCTCCGACGTGACGGTTTACGATGAGGACAGCAACGGGGAGGGCAGCGTGGGCGGCATGGAAGGCGGCACTACGGACGAAGCCATACCGACTTCCGAGGAAAGCGGCACGGCTTTTGACGCCGGAGTCGGCGTTTTCTACACGCACCCTTGGTTTTATGCCGGAATCTCGGCCACGCACCTGCTTTCGCCCACCGTAAATTGGGGAGAGACCAACGAATATCAGGTAAAGCCCACCTATTATTTGACCGCCGGGAGCAATATTAAGACAAAAAACCCGTTTTTAACGGTGCAACCCTCGCTCCTTGTGAAAAGCGACTTCGAGCAATACAAAATAGACCTGACGGGCCGGGTCACTTACGACATGCAAGGAAAAGAGTTGACCGGAGGTCTTTCCTACAGCCCCGGCACTTCGGTGACGTTCATCGTGGGAGGAATGATCAAGAACGTGCGGCTTTCCTATTCCTACGAGCTCTTCACCAACGGAATCGGAGCCTCCGGCGGAAGCCACGACATCGTGTTCGGCTATTTCATGGACATGAATTTCGGGAAAAAGGCAAAGAACAAGCATAAAAGTGTACGCATATTATAACAGAAAGGTATGAAAAAACTTATTTTCATAGTCTCCGTAGCCATTATCGGGCTGATCGCCTATTCCTGCGGCAATCCCCTTCGCAGCCAAGCCAACGGGGGAGAAGTCACGGGCATCAGCATGATGTCGTGGGACGAGCCCACTCCGTACGGAATGGTGCTCATCAAGCGCGGATCGCTCAAGATCGGCACCGATGAAAAGGACAGCTTGTGGGGAATCAGCGAGCCCTCGAAAGAAATATCGATAGAGGCTTTCTGGATGGACGAGAATGAAGTGACCAATTCCAAATACAAACAATTCGTTTTCTGGGTGCGCGATTCCATAATCAGGGAGCGCTTGGCCGATCCGGCTTTCGGAGGCGACGAAACCTTCCGCATCGAAGAAGACGAGGAGGGCAACCCTATCACGCCGCACCTCAACTGGAACCGGCAAATCCCATGGAAAAAAGCAACCGAGGACCAGTTGGCGGCCATAAACAGCGTCTATTACACACATCCCATAACGGGTACGCGAATGCTGGACGACAAACAGCTCAACTACCGCTACGAAGTTTTCGACTACCTGAACGCCGCGTTGCGAAAGAACCGCCTGAATCCCGAAGAGCGCAACCGCAATACGGACATCCCCGTAGACCCGGACGAAGTGGTGATGATCTCCAAGGACACGGCCTACATAGACGAGGAAGGGCGCATCGTGCGCAGTACGGTAAACCGCGCGCTCACTTCGCTGTTCGACTTCCTGAACACGTACATCGTGAATGTATATCCCGACACGACGTGCTGGGTAAACGATTTCCAGAACTCATATAACGAGCCCTACATGCGGCTCTATTTCTCCCACCCCAGCTACAACGAATACCCCGTGGTAGGCGTTTCCTGGGAGCAGGCCAACGCTTTCTGCAACTGGCGCACGGACTATCTGCTGGCCGGCCTGGGGCCTCAGGCACGGTTTGTGCAGCGCTACCGTCTGCCGACGGAGGCGGAGTGGGAATTTGCCGCCCGCGGGAAGGAAGAAAACGTCTACCCCTGGCGGGCCGAAGAGGAAATGAAATCGGACAAGGGATGCTACTACGCCAACTACAAGGTGAACAAGGGCGACTACACGCAGGACGGGAATCTGATCACGACCCGCGCCGGTTCCTATCCGCCCAACTCCAACGGACTGTACGACATGGCGGGCAACGTGGCCGAATGGACCTCAACGGCCTACACAGCCCAGGGCATCCGCGGCATGAGCGACATGAACCCCGAATTCAGCTACAACGCCGCCAAGGAAGACCCCTACCGCATGAAGCGCAAAGTAGTGCGCGGCGGCAGCTGGAAAGACGGGGCCCGCTTCATCCGCTCCGACGTACGGGGCTACGAATACCAGAACGAGCAACGCAGCTTCATCGGCTTCCGATGCGTCCGCACCCAGGTGGGAGGGCGCAACCGGTAACCACCCCTCTTGCCGCTTCCTGCCGGGAAGCGGCAAAGCCAAGCCTAAGAAATACGATTTACCACTATACGCTTTCAGAACATGAACAGGGACAAACATAACGGACTGCTGACGCGCATCCAGAACTACATGATGAGTTACAGCGGCAAGACCCTCATCAATTACTTCTACAGTTGGGGCGCCGCCATCGTAATCCTCGGCACGCTCTTCAAACTGACCCACCTGCCGGGCGCCAACCTGATGCTCTACATAGGCATGGGCACGGAGGTACTCGTCTTCATCATCTCCGGTTTCGACCGCCCGACCAAGACGTACCGCTGGGAGAGCGTCTTCCCCAACCTGGAGATTGCCGGGCGGGCGCCCAAGAAGCCCGAGCCCGGAGAGGCAGGCGCTGAGGAAACCGCCGGACTGCCGGAGAGCGTGGTCCAAGGCATGGAGAGCGGCGAAGCGGCTGCCGCAGGCGGGACGTCCGCTCCGGGCACCGGCGGCGGACAAGGCCCGGCCGTCGTCTACGTAGGCGGAGGCAGCCCCTCGGCCCCCGCGGAAGCTGCGGGCGGGGAAAGCGCTGCCGCTTTTTCCGGAAAGCCCGGCAACTTTTCCGCCGAAGCGCCTGCACTTTCTCCCGCAAGTGGAGCGGCTTTTGCCGGCGGCATTCCCGTAATGGGCGGAAGCCCGCTGCCGGAAGTGCCCAAGATACCCGCCGAGGAGCTGGAAGAAGCCACGCAGAACTATCTCGACAAACTGCGCGAAATGACCGAAACGCTCGGCCGCATCAACGAACAGATGAGCGCTTTCGTCTGCAACCCCGAGCCGATGGAGGGCGTCAACCGCCACATTGCCGGGCTCAATGCCATCTTCGAGCTCCAGCTGCGTAGCGCCAGCAAGCAGGTGGAGAGCGTGGACAAGGTACACGAGCAGACCGAGCAGATGGCCGCGCAGATAGAAGAACTCAACAAGGTATACGCCCGCATGCTGGAGGCCATGACCGCCAACATGGTCGGGACGCGCCCGCAACCCATAAACCAATAATCTAAAGCGAAAAAGATATGGCTGCAACAGGACCGGATTCTCCTCGCCAGAAGATGATCAACCTGATGTACATTCTGCTGCTTGCAATGCTGGCGCTGAATGTATCCTCCGATGTGCTCAAAGGCTTCGGACTGGTTGAGGAAAGCCTGCTCCGCTCCACCCGAAACTCGCAGGAACAGAACGACAACATATACCGGAGTTTCGACCAATACCTCCAGGACAATCCCGAGAAAGTGCGCGCTTGGTTCGACAAGGCCCAGGCCGTGCGCCGGCAGTCCGACTCGCTCTACGACTACGTGGAGCAGCTGAAAATCCAGATCGCCCGCGAGGCCGACGGCGACGATGCCGATGTACACGACATCGAAAACAAGGAAGACCTCGAAGCCGCCTCCTACGTCATGCTCGCCCCCCGCACCGGACAAGGCCGGAAGCTGCAACAAGCCGTCGACCGCTACCGCGAGACCATCCTCACCATGATAAGCGACTCCACGCAACGCGACATCATAGCCCGCAACATGAGCACCGCCGTGCCGCGCAAGTCCACCACCGTGGGCAAGAACTGGGCAGAATACCTCTTCGAAAGCACCCCCGTGGCCGCCGCCGTCACGCTGCTGACCAAACTGCAAAACGATGTGCGCCACGCAGAAGGCGAAGTGCTCCACACGCTCGTCTCCAACATCGACGTCAACGACTTCCGCGTCAACCAGCTTGATGCCTTCGTCATTCCCTCCTCGCAGACCATCGTGCGCGGCGGAAAGTTCAGCGCCCGCATCGTGATGGCCGCCATCGACACCACCCAGCGCCCTGCCATCTACATCGGCGGGCGCCGCCTGCCCGACACACAGCGCGGCCTCTACGAGGTAAACTGCGACCGCACCGGCGACTTCACCCTCAGCGGATTCCTCGAAATCCCCAACGGCTCGGGCGAAGTATACCGGCGTGACTTCACACAGCCCTACCGCGTCATCGACCCCGCGGCCACGGTGAGCGCCACGCTGATGAACGTACTTTATGCCGGATACGCCAACCCCGTCAGCGTCAGCGTGCCGGGCGTACCGTCGCAACAGGTGCAACTTTCCGTCGACAACGGCACCCTCACCCGCTCCGGCGAAGGATATGTCTGTACCCCCTCCCGCATCGGCGATGCGGAATTCACGGTGAGCGCCACCCTCGAAGGCCGCACCCAAGTCATGGGCAAGTACAAGTTCCGCGTGCGCCAGCTGCCCGACCCGCAGCCTTTCATCGAATATAACGACAACGGCACTACCAAACGCTACCGCGGGGGCACGGGCTTCCCCAAAGGCGTGCTGCTCGGCTGCGACGGCATCGTGGCCGCCATCGACGACGGACTGCTCAACGTAGACTTCCGCGTACTCAGTTTCGAGACCACCTTCTACGACAACATGGGCAACGCCGTGCCCGAAATCTCCGACGGCAGCAAGTTCTCCCCCCAGCAGATGCGCATCTTCCGTTCCCTCTCGCGGGGCAAACGCTTCTACATCTCCCGCGTCCGCGCCATCGGCCCCGACGGAGTGGAGCGAACCCTGCCCACGACGCTCGAAGTAATAGTAAACTAACCGATTAAAAAGTCCCCACGACATATGAAAAGACTTCTTTGCATCCTCCTCGTCCTCTGCAGCGCGGCCGGCAACGCCGACCTCTTGGCGCAAGACAATGCAAGCTACTCCGTGCGTCGGCAGCGCCAAACGTCGGCCACCCGCCAGTCCGCCCGCAAAAACACCGACGACGACCAGAAGAAAACCGCCACCCCCGCCCGCCGGCAGACAGCCACCCGGCAGGCCACCAACGGCAACAAACCCGCAACCACCCCGGCCACAACCCGCCGGACCACCACCTCGCGCGGCGCCTTCAGCCTCAGCGAAGCACAGAAGACCGCCCGCCAGACCGCCACATCCCCCGCCACCCAGTCCGACGGCAACGGCGCCACCGCCGTAGGCCCCAAGGCGCGGCAGAAAAAAGAAGCTGCCCAAAAGCCCGAAAACGAAAGCGGGCTGCAACTCACCGTGCGCGCCCAGACACAATACAACGCACAGCGCGAAGTCCCCTCCGCACCCGTCTGGAAACGCGAGGTCTACCGTACCCTCGACCTTACCAAGCCCGAAAATGCCGGACTGGCCGACCCCCTCACCCCGACCGACGGGCGGATGAACCTTTTCACCCTCATCTTCAAGCTCCTCTCCGACAAGAAAATCCAGGCCTACACCTACAATCTCGACGGGAACGAGCAACTCGACGACGCCCACCGCGCCGATTTCAAAGACATCCTCGACCGCTACCACGTCTACTACCGCCGCAAGCGCCTCGCCGCCACGGGCGACACCGTGTTTGTCGTAGAAAACAGCGACATCCCCTCCAGCGAAGTCCTCAGCTACTTCATCAAGGAAGTCCACTACTACGACCAGCACAACTCCAGTTTCCATACCGATATCGAAGCCCTCTGCCCCGTCCTTCACCGAACGGGCGACTTCGATCTGAATATCGTGAAGTACCCCATGTTCTGGATCCGCGTCAGCGATCTCACCCCCTATATGAATCTCATCCAGATCCCTACCAGCGAATACAACAACGCCGCCACCGTGGAACTCGACGACTACTTCGCCCTCCAGATGTATGAAGGCGAAATCTACAAGACCACCAACCCCAGCGGCCGCACCCTCGCCCAATATTGCGAGACCGACAGCGCCCTCCGCAAAGAGCAGAAGCTCATCGAGCAACAGCTCGAAGGAGTGGAAGACGCCCTGTGGAACAACCAGGCGCCCGCCGCTGCGGATGCCGACACCGCCGCCGTAGCCGACGGAAAAAAAGGCAAAGACGACGACAAAAAAGAAGAGAAGAAATCCCAAAGCCGCCGCAAAAGCCAGGTGAAAGAAAAGAAGTCCTCCTCCCGCTCCTCGGCAGGCAGTAGCGCCCCGAAGGCCACCGTCCGCCGCCAGCGGCGGTAGCGCACGGAGCCGGCAACCCCTCCCGAATCCACAAACCCGTGCGGCGTGCCCCCCTCCCGGCAGCACGCCGCATGTGTTTTTCCCACCGCCCCACGCCGGGAAACCCCGTCACGCCTTACGGCAAAACACAAGACATCCCACCCAAAAACTCCCAGACCTTCCCACCACCGCCCCATACCAAACGGGACGTTCCCGCGCCGCTTCCCGAAAAAACCGCTGCCGCTTTCCGGAAAAAGATGCAGCACTTTTCCCGGAAAGCGGCAGCGCTAATCCACACGGACGCTCCCCCGTCCTGCCCCGCACCCGCATACCTCGTCCAAGGCCTACAGCGCCCTGTGCAAATCGGAGGCTACAATACGGGAAAATACCTCGGCCCCCTCGTCATTCAAGTGCATCGAATCCTTGAAATACTGCTTCTTTCCCACAAAGCGGGAGTCGTTGTAATAATCGAGGAAAAGGATTCCCCTCGCCCGGCAGAGGCCTTTCACATACTCGATGCCCGGATTCTGCACACGCCCGGCAAAACCCTCGGGCAAATAGCGGGGCGACGCCGCCACGACGAGCCGCATCTTCCCCCGGGTCTGCTCCATCAGGCGCAGCAGGCAGCGCAACTTCAGCGGGTCCACCTCGCAACTCTCCGGCTCCTCCCGGACCTCCGGCTCGTAATTCATCCGACCCGGATTGGGCAGGTAGCCGTCGCTGGTGAGCGGGACATGCGAGACAAAGTCGTTCAGCAGGTTCAGCACGCGCGAATTGTAGCGGTAGGCATACGAAAGCATCTTCCACCGCTCGGCCGGATTCACCCAGTCGAACACCGAATCCACCCCCGGGCAGTCATAATATGGCCGCAGGTTAGTCAGATAAGAAGCATTGTCGCTCGGATAGACATCGAAGGCCGGCGTCAGCTCCCAGAGCAGCACTTTCGGATAGTAGCGGCCGAAGACTGTCTGCAGCTTGCCGTAGCCGTAGACTACACCGCAGCCGTCCTGCCCGGCATTGTAACACTCCATCGAGAGCGAGTCGCCGAGAATGGAGGGAAGATAGTGGTGTACGGCCCGCGAGGAGCCCATGACGAGCAGGTCGGCCCGCATCGTGCGGCTGATATAGTTGTCGCGCAGGAAATATCCCCCGTGCGCACGGTCCTGCAAGTAGCAGAACCCCAGGCCGAACAAGCGGTCGATTCCCGCGCAGAGCAGGGCAAAGAGCAACAGTCGGAAGCAGAACTTTTTCATCGGTCAGAAGCTGGCATAAATGAATTGTCCCGCATCGAGCACCCCGATGAGCAGGACAGTGAACAAAAGAAACAGGCAGCCGGCCCAGCGCACGCTGCGCCGCGGATGGAAAAGAAGCGGCACACGGCCGGGAAAAAACTCATCGCGCACGTCCTTGAGCAGCATCAGGCCGATACCCGCGCCCATGAAGACCAGACTGGACTTCTCGGGATACAGATTGGCCGCACCCGCCTCCCATCGGAATATGCGCCCCAAGAAGCAGAAAGCGTCGCCGAACGTCGGCATCCGGAAGAAGACCCAGGCCAGATTCACGACCGCAAACGTCAGCAACACCTGCACCGCCTGCCGCACCCGGCCGCACTCCCGGCGGATGAACTTCCACTTTTTCTCGGCCACCTGCACCAGGCCGTGGATTGCGCCCCAGGCCACAAACGTCCAGCTCGCCCCGTGCCAGAGACCGCTGACGAGGAACGTCAGGAGGATATTGAGGTACGTCCGCCCCTCGGCACAGCGGCTGCCGCCAAGGGGAATGTAGACATAGTCGCGGAGCCAGCGCGAAAGCGAAATGTGCCAGCGCCGCCAGAAATCGGTGATGCCCTGTGCGAAATAAGGACGGCAGAAATTATCGACCAGGCCGAAGCCCAGCGCCCTCGCCACGCCCACCGCCATCAGCGAATAGCCCGCAAAGTCGGCATAGATCTGCACCGAATAGAGAAAGCAGGCCGCCAGACAGAGCGCGCCGCTCTGGTATTCATAATTGGCGCAGAGCATATCCACATACATCCCCGTCCGGTCGGCCACTACGGCCTTGAGAAAGACGCCCCAGAGCCAGATTTTCGCACCCGCCGAGAGGTTTTCCGCAGAAAAGCCATGCCGAGCGCGCAGCTGCGGAAGCAGTTCTCCCGCCCGGCTTATGGGGCCGCACATCGTCTGCGGGAAAAACGAGAGAAAGAGGCCGTAGACCACCGGATTGCGCTCCGCTTTTACCCGACCGTGGAAGACATCGGCCAGATAGGCATAGGCCTGGAAAGAATAGAAAGAGATGCCTACGGGAATAGCCCAGTTCAGCCCCGGAAGTTCCCAGCGCAGTCCGGCGGCGTGGAGCAGGGCGAAGAGGGAATCGTTGAGGAAGTTGTAGTACTTGAAACAAAGCAATGGCAGCAGCGAGAGCAGGCCACCAACGACGAAGATGCGCCTCCGCCGCCGCTCACCGCCCGCCCCGGCGGCCGGATCGCCGCCCTCCCGCGCCTCAAGCAGCGGCGCAAGCAGGAAAGTAAGCACCGTGATGCCGAGCAAGACGAGGGCAAACACGGGCTTCCAGTTCATATAAATAAGATAACTGGCCAGCAGGAGAAACAAGTTCTTTGCGTTTCCCCAACGGGCAGGCAGCCCGTAGTAGACCGCACACAGCAGCGGGAACAGGCAGATGAAGAGAAAAGAGTTGAGTGCCATAGAGGTTTCGGGTAAAAGTGCCGCATGTTTTCGGGAAAACCGCTGCCGCTTTTCGGAAAAAGCGCTGCATCTTTTCCGGCTCTCCCCGGCCGCTTTCCGGGCAAAGATACGCATCTTTTCGCAACACCGCAGGGCGAAAAAAGAGAAAGTAGCGCAGATTGTTAAAAAAAAGGAATTCCTTACAGCGAATCCGGGAAGTTTTTCATTCCTTTGCAGCGGCACAGCAAAAAGACTTCCCCGCCCCCCTGCCGGGAAAACGGCCTTGCCCCCAACCGGTTCACGATGAAGAAACTGAAAAAGACACTCCGGCTCTTCTGCCTGCGGGCTTCGCTACCCGTGCTGCTTGCGGCGGGAATCGGCCTGCTGCCGGCTTGTTCGTCCGACGACGACAGCTGGAAAGCCCGGCTGGCGGCCCTGCAAACGGCCCTCAGCCGCCAACAGGAGCGCCTCGCGCTGCTGGAGAACCGCGCCGTGGTCACGGGCATCCGGCTGACGGACGAGGGCTACGTGGCCGACTTCTCCGACGGCAGCAGCCTGACGCTCCTCACCGCGGGCGGAAATCCCGTGCTGGTGACAGCCGGAAGCGACAGCCTCTGGCACCTCAACGGCGCGCCCACCGCCCTCCCCGCTGCGGCTGAGAGCGGAGAGGCCCCCGTCCTGGCCGTCGGCGCGGGCGGCAACTGGACGCTCGACGGGCACGACACCGGCCTGCGCGCCTCCGTGCGCCACGGCCTGGGCAGCGCGCCCGAGCTGTGGGGCATCGTGGAAACCGCCGCGAGCTACGTATTCTCCTTCTCCGACGGGTCGCAAATCCCCATCCGCCGCGAGCAACAGACCATAATAGCCCCCTACTTCCGCAACAATCCCCTGCCCCTCGGCAAAGACTCCGTGCGCATCCTCTGCATCGGCAACAGCTATACGAGCGACACGCAGCTCTATATGTACGAAATCACGATGGCCTCGGGCATCGACCCGCAGCGCCTCGGCATCGCATTCGTCGCCACGTCGGGCGCCACGCTGCAGGACTGGGCCGAAAAGTACCGCAGCGGCGAGCCGGTGGCGCTCAACAAATGGGCGGGCAGCCTGGACATCCCCCTGGACCGCGCCCCGCTGCGCGAGATACTCCGGCAGCCGTGGGACGTCGTAGTCCTGCAACAGTACAGCGGCAATGCCATCAGTTACTCCACCTTCAACCCCGCCCTCAAGCAAATGATACGCTACGTCCGCACCGAGTGCCCCAACCAGCGGGTGGCCCTGGCATGGCAAACGGCCTGGTCCTACTGGGAAGGCTACGGCCCGGAACCGCGCGGCGAGGAGCGGTGGCGGCGCATCTGCCGCGCCACGCAGGAGATGGTCGTAAGGGACGGGATAGACATCATCGTCCCCGCAGGCACGGCCATCCAGAACGCCCGCCACACCTCGCTCCAGACGCCCTACGACCTGACACGCGACGGCACGCACCTGGGTTTCGGCACAGGCTGCTACGTGGCGGCCTACACGTGGTTTCAGTCGATTCTGGCGCCGATTTTCAACGTCAGCATACTGGACAACAAGCAGCTGCACGCCATTTCGGAGAAAGAGCAGGACGAGTCGCTCTATCCCCCACAGCCGGTGACGGCGGAAAACCGTACGCTCTGCCAACTCTGCGCCTACCATGCCACGCTCGACTTCTACAACGTGACGCCCGTCGACGAATGACTCCTCCCCCGCCGCGGCGCGGCTACTGAAACGTTCCCGCGCCGCTTCCCGAAAAAAGCCCTGCCGCTTTCCGGAAAAAGATGCAGCACTTTTCCCGGAAAGCGGCAGCGGTTTTCTTATGCTTCCCCGCGGGGTCAGAGGTCCAGCTCCAGCTGCCTGGCGAGCAGGCGGAAGCTCATGCGGTGGTGGGGCGAAGGGCCGCAGGCGGCAATGGCCGCACGGTGCGCCGCCGTAGGGTAGCCCTTGTTCTGCGCCCAGCCGTACTGGGGATACTCCTCGTGCAGGGCTCGCATGCAGTCGTCGCGGTACGTCTTGGCCAGGACGGAGGCGGCGGCTATGGAGAGGTACTTGCCGTCGCCCTTGACGATGCAGCGGTGCGGCACACCGGGGTATGGGCTGAAGCGGTTTCCGTCCACCAGCAGCAGCTCCGGGCGCAGCCCGAGGCCGTCGACGGCGCGGTGCATGGCCAGAAACGAGGCGCGCAGGATGTTGATGCGGTCTATCTCTCCGGCCGAAACCACCCCCACGGCCCACGCCAGGGCGTCGCGCTCTATCTCCTCGCGCAGGCGGTAGCGGCAGGATTCGGAGAGCTGCTTCGAGTCGTTGAGCCGCCCGTTGCGGTAGTCCGGCGGCAGGATGACCGCCGCGGCATACACCGGACCGGCCAGGCACCCGCGCCCGGCCTCGTCCAGCCCCGCCTCGCGCAGCGAGGGGTCTAAGCAGGAGAGCAGCATGGGCCTACAGCAGATTGTAGCTTACCGTGAGGCCGGCCATCACGATGGCCACCATGCTCATCAGTTTGATCAGGATGTTCAGGCTCGGGCCGGAGGTGTCCTTGAAGGGATCGCCCACCGTGTCGCCCACGACGGCAGCGCTGTGCGCCTCGGAGCCCTTGCCGCCGTAGTTTCCCTCTTCGATGAATTTCTTCGCGTTGTCCCACGAGCCGCCCGAATTGGCCATGAAAATCGCCATCGAGAAGCCGCAGGCCAGTCCGCCCGCCAACAATCCCAGCACGCCGGGCACACCGAAGAACAGCCCGGTGAGCACCGGTGTGGCAATGGCCAGCAGCGAAGGCAGAAGCATGGCCTTCTGTGCGCCGATTGTGGAGATGTGTACGCAGCGGGAGTAGTCCGGATCGCTCGTTCCCTCAAGGATTCCCGGATTTTGGCGGAACTGCCGGCGCACTTCCTGCACCATCTTCTGCGCCGCGCTGCCCACCGCGTTCATCGTCAAGCCGCAGAAGAGGAACGTCATCATGGCGCCGATGAAGGCGCCCGCCAGCACCGAGGGGTTCATCAGGTGCACCTGGTAGATTTCCATGAAGTCGATGAGCGAAAGGCCGTGCAGCTGTTCGGCCGTGAAGCGGAAGTTTTCGCCGATTGCCACCATGCCGTCCGCCGCTCCTTCCGCCACGCGCACCAGCGCGATGCGTATCTCTTCCACATACGAGGCCAGCAATGCCAGCGCCGTGAGCGCCGCCGAGCCGATGGCGAAGCCCTTTCCTGTGGCCGCGGTAGTGTTACCCAGCGCGTCCAGTATGTCCGTCCGCTGCCGCACCTCGGACTCCAGGCCGCTCATCTCGGCGTTTCCGCCCGCGTTGTCCGCAATGGGCCCGTAAGCGTCCGTGGCCAAGGTGATGCCCAGCGTAGAGAGCATCCCTACGGCCGCTATGCCTATCCCGTAGAGCCCCATGCTCAGGCTCTCGGCCGAGAGCTCCAGTTGGAAGCCATTGGCGCAGAGATAGGAGAGAATGATGGCTACCGCCACCGTAAGCACCGGCACGGCCGTGGAAAGCATGCCCAGCCCCAGGCCGCTGATGATGACCGTGGCCGGGCCCGTGGTAGCGCTTTTCGAGATCTTACGGGTCGGTTTGTAGGATTGCGAAGTGTAATATTCCGTAACCTGCCCGATAATCACGCCGGCCACAAGGCCCGTGATGACGGAGAAGGCTATCCCGTGCCAATTCTCCAGCCCCAACCCGTGAAGGATGAGGAACGACGCCGCGGCGATGAGCACCGCGCTGAGCTGCGTGCCGCGCCCGAGGGCCGAGAGGAGCTGCTGGATGCCGGAATGTTCCTTGGTGCGTACCGAATAGATGCCGATGACGGACAGGAAGACGCCCACTCCGGCTATCAACATGGGGGCTATCACGGCTTTCTCCTGCATCGAGGGGTTGGCCGCGAAGGCCGCTGCGCCGAGCGCGGCGGAGGAGAGGATGGCCCCGGCGTAGGATTCGTAGAGATCGGCGCCCATTCCGGCCACGTCGCCCACGTTGTCGCCCACGTTGTCGGCAATGGTGGCCGGGTTGCGCGGGTCGTCTTCCGGGATGCCCGCCTCCACTTTTCCCACCAGGTCTGCGCCCACGTCGGCCGCCTTGGTGTAGATTCCGCCGCCCACGCGGGCAAAAAGCGCCTGGCACGAAGCGCCCATGCCGAAGGTCAGCATCGTGGTCGTGATGAAGATGAGCTTCTGTCCGCCGGAGAGGTCGGTAAATGCCTGGAGGATCAAGTACCACGCCGAAATGTCCAGCAGCGCGAGGCCCACCACGGTAAGGCCCATGACAGCTCCCGAGCGGAAAGCCACCTGAAGCCCGTCGTTAAGCGACTGCCGCGCTGCCCAGGCCGTGCGGGCGGAGGCGTAAGTGGCCGTCTTCATGCCCACATATCCGGCCAAGGCCGAGAAGAATCCGCCAGTCAGGAAGGCCACCGGCACCCAGTGGTTCTGCAAATCGAAAAAGGCCAGCACCAGAAAGAACACCGCCAGGCAGACAAAGACGATGCCCACCACCTTGTATTGCTGGCGGAGGTAGGACATGGCGCCTTCGCGCACGGCTTTTGCTATTTTCTTCATGAGGAACGTGCCTTCGTCCCGCTTCTTCATCGACGAATAGAAGTGGAAGGCCACGGCGAGCGCCACAAGGGACGCCACGGGAGTAATCCAGAACAGAGGATGCACCATAGGGCAAATAAAATTAGGACAGGGTGAAACACGATACATAAGCCGCCCTCTCCGCCGTGTGCGGCAGGCCGACTTTCCGCGCAAAGGTACACAAACTATCCGTTCCCTCCCAACCGCCGGAAGATTCTTTTTTGCCTTTTTCCTGTCCCATACCCCGCTTTCGGGCGAAACGGGCGGCACGCTTCCCGGGGGCAGGCAGCGCTTCCCGGAAAAAGCGGCAGCACTTTTCGGAAAAAGATGCAGCGCTTTTTCCCAAAACATGCAGCGCCGTCTGCCGTCGGCGGCAGGGCTTTCCGCAGGACGATGCGGCACCCTCCCCGGCCCGTCCGCCACCTTGGGGAAAACGCCCGGCGGCGGAAGCGCAACCGGACATTCTGTTTTTTTTACAAATAAAGATTAAATCCGCTCTACCCGAGCCGCATGTCGGGAAAATATCCTATCTTTGCGACAGATGCCCCGGGCATTTCTACCTTAAAAACACTCCGCCTGCCCATGAAATCCTCCCGCCTCATCCTCCTCCTTGCCGCGCTGTCCGCCCTCCCCGCTGCCGCCGGGGCGCAGGACGACACCGTCTCCGTCCGGGAGATGGTGGACGGATTCATGAAGCAATGCGTGGAACACGGCTATGCCCGGGAGGAATGGTACGAAAACGACGTGGTCTACTTCGGCTACCTGCGGGACTCGGTGCTGCACATATCGGGGGAAGACAGCAACGACGGCCCGGCCTACTCCGTCAGCCCCGGCCTGCGGCAGGCGGGCGGCAGCACATTGCCCCCGTCGGTCTACCTCTGGGTGACGCAAGACGCGGGGAGCATCAGGAACGAAACCGGCTTCGTCCTGGAAAGCCGCGAGCAGCACGACCTCTACTGGCTCCGCTTCCGGACCAAAAGGGCAAGCAACCGCAAACTGGCCCGGCAGCTGGAAGAGGAATACGGCAGCACGGTCTTCAACGACACGCTGCGCGCCGTCCCCGCCGCCTGGGGCGAAGGACGGCTGGCCTGCCTCGGCACGCCCTGCATGTACTACGGCTACCAGATGCTCTCCAGCCGGTTGCACCGCGGGATGCTCCACAAAGGACGCATCGCCGTGCGCAAAGAGCACGACTGGGTACACGTCTACGCGCCCGGCAGCAACACGCTGGGGCGGGAAGCCGTGGAAATCGACCGGGGAAGCATGCACTCCTTCGTCACTGCCGACGGGAAACTTGCGCACCGCTCTACCGCTATGCAGATCCGGATGGCACTGAACCTCCTCACCATCAAGCTCAACGACGCCCTGCGCCGCATGGGCCGCACGGAAGAGTGGGAGAAAAAGAAAACCGTCCGGGAGTTTGCCCTCCTCTTTTATATGGACCGCAGCCACAAGACCTACCTCCGCCCCCTCCTCCCCCAAGAGCCGGACAGAGAAGACCGCCGCCTGCTGGACGACCTCTCCGCCGCGCTGGACGAGCAGCCGCCCGGCATCCTGCCCGAATTCTATGCGCTCGACGGACGGTTCTTCGCCGGACGCTACGTCAAGGCGCGCTGCCTCCTCGGCCGGTGGCAATTGGAGGACTATCCCATGGACTACTTTTACTAACCCAACCCGCACCCGACATGAAACCCTCCTTCCCCCTCAGCCTCGCCCTCTGCCTGCTTGCGTCCCTCCCCGCCACCGCGCAGGGACGGGAAGACACCGTCTCCATAGAAGAAATGGCCGCGAATTTCTACCGATATATACAGGACGAAGCGCTCCGCGACGAGTCGCGGCAGCTGGACATCGTGCTCTTCGGGGAAAAGGTTGCCAAAGGAAAAGTCTACATCTACGGCGAAGACAGCAACGCGGGCCCGGCCTTCTGCCGGATCCCCGCCCTGCGGCAGGCGGACGGCACGCAGCTTCCGCAGTCGCAGTACCTGTGGATGACCGACCACACGGCAGGGAAAGACAGCACCGGGCAGGGAGAAAGGAACAAACTCTACTGGCTCAAGACCGTTGACGGCTGGGAAGAGACCAACGAGGAGCTGCGCCAATACCTCGAAGCCCGCTACGGGAGCGAAATGATAGGCGACACACTGAAGCTGATCCCCGTGCGGTGGTACGAGGGCGAGCTGGCTTGCCTGGGCACGCCCTACACTTTCTATTGTTACAACTTCGTCTCCAGCCGCCTGCACCGGGGAGTCGTCACCAACGGCGCGATACGGACCGACGGCGGATACGACGGGATGTATTATCCGACCCGGGGGACGCTGCCCTCCGAGGCGTCACAAATCCGGAGCGGGACCATGAATATCGCCGTCACCGCCGATGGGAAATACAGCCACGGCCTCAGCCAACTCCGCCGAAAGTACGGCATCAACCTCCTCGCCGTGAAACTCAACGACGCCCTGCGCCGCATGGGCCGCACGGAGGAGTGGGAGAAAAAGAAGACAGACCGGGAGTTCGCCCTCCTCTTCTACATGGACCACAGCCACAAGACCTGCCTCCGCCCCCTCCTCCCCCAAGAGCCGGA
>CALUJL010000029.1 GCA_944320955.1 uncultured Bacteroidaceae bacterium | reverse complement strand
ACTTCCTCGAAAACGACTTTAACTGACTATCAATGCGTTAGCACCGGATGTTGCACACATGTCGCAAAAACGGAAATAACCATTGATAATCAACATGTTACAAAATCACTACAAAGGTATTAATTTCTCCCCAAATAACCAAAAGAAAACACATAAAATGTTTCATTGTTGTTGCATTTTTTTGATTTATGTTAGACTAGGAATGCAGTAATGATAAAACCTTGTCATTACTAAAATCTGCCAATACTGACAACTTTTAGTCGTGATGCCTTATTGCTCTACATTATATTTCTGCCAAAGGTGGCACTTTTTGTGGTTAAGCACGCTAAAAAATGGTATCTACGAAGAATAAAAGTGAAGAAAAAGATATAAAATTGACTGTATTTTACAGAAAAATGGTTTTCTTTTCTTTGTTTGGCGGAAATTTAATTAATTTTGTACGCGTATTATTATATAATAAGGTACAACTCATCTGAAGAAGAATGGAAAATAGAATCAAAGTGGTTCTCGCAGATAAGAAGAGGACAAACAAGTGGCTATCCGAGCAATTGGAATGTGCACCAACTACCGTAAGTAAATGGTGTACCAATTCCAGCCAACCACCTATGGAGACATTTGTCAAGATTGCGGAACTCCTCGAAGTCGATATTAACGAACTGTTGAGGATTGAAAAGAAATGATATGTCTTTAGTATCTATGGCAAAATGAAATCCACGTCATTGCATAAGACAAAAGCGTTATAAACAAGAATAAAAAAAAGAAAATCATATGAACGAACGTTTAATAGTAAAATCATTCGGTCCTGTTAAAGACCTTGACATTTTATTTAAGAAAGTAACCTTGTTCATAGGAGACCAAGGCACAGGCAAGAGTTGCGTGGCAAAACTTTTCTCCATGTTTAAGTGGACAGAGAAGGTTCTGAGCCAAAAGAAATACAAACTATCATACTTTGAACAGTATAATAGATTTCAGAAAATGCTGTGTAAATATCACAGAATAGAATCCTTCGTCAATGAGAGCTCATACATCAAATTTGAAGGAGATTTATATGATTTTTTGTATGAGAACGGAAATTTCAGCGTAATCGACAAGAATCATGAGATAAAAGGCATCTCAAAGGTAATGTATGTTCCAGCAGAACGTTCGATAGTGAGCGTAGCCGAAAACAAGTCAAAACTTTTAAAAGAGTTGCCTGATTCCAGTGAGACATTCTCTGACGAATTTGTAAATGCGAAGAAATTCTTTCAGAATGGCTATAATCTACCGTTTGAAGGATTGCGTTTTGAATATGACAGTTTGAATGATGCAGGATGGATTCACGGGGTAGACTATAAAGTAAGACTTATCAATGCTTCCAGTGGCATTCAGTCATCCCTTCCGATGTGCATTGTTTCGGAGTATTTGAGCAGTAAGATATCCGATAAGGAAGAAGTTAAGCTCTCAAAAGAAGAAAAAGACAAACTAGAAAAAAGAGTAGCTGAAATCATGCTGAATGAAGAATATTCTGACAGTATCAAAGATATGATGATTCGTCAATTGTCATATGCCAATAGATATAATCAGTTTATAAACATCGTTGAAGAACCAGAATTGAACCTCTTCCCTCGTTCGCAGATGGAGGTGCTCTTTTCTTTGATCTCCAACAATGCAAGTGCTGAGGAGAATATGCTTGTGTTCACTACGCATAGTCCATATTCATTGGCAATTATCAATACAATGATTATGGGAGCAAAAGCATATGCCAATGCTACTGAGGAACAGAGGGGGCAGATAGAGGCCATATTGCCTGTAAAGTATCAAATTAATGAGAATGAAATAGCAGCCTACCGTCTGTCTTCCTCAGACGAATGTTATTGTCAACCTGTGATAAATGAAAAAACAGGACTTGTTTCCAAGAATGAATTAGATTCTGCATCAGACGAAATAATGCGAGTCTTCAACTCTTTGTATCAATATTATGCCAAGACTCTCGCAAAATAACGATTTACCTGTAGCCATCACAAACCTCAGGTTGTGCACCGCATTACAAGATTGTGGCGCTATTGGTGTGGCTAATGCTTTCGACAAGAGTTCTGCCGAGCATCTTTACGTCTATGATGACGGGAATCTTGGTTATACAGATTGGACAGATGTAGCACCTGAGTTTGTTACGAAGTGTTTCGTGGCAACAAATCCAAACAATATCACGATTGCTTTGCTGCCACTTGATGGCAGAATAATCACAGGACCAAGTGTTATTGTCGGTGGAGTGTGCGACGGAATGCTTCTGACAGATAAAGAAATGTGTCTTATTGAGTTCAAAACAAATGTTTCGGATTTCAATTATCTGACTATTATTCAAAGAGCGAACGATGCAATCGCGCAATTATGGCATACATTTGATGGAATCATAAAGCCAAGATGTGCAAAAAAATCCAAAGATGTAGAACAAATGCTTTCGGTAGACTTCTATGTTGTATTTGATAAAGATCTAGAAGTGACCGGAGCAAACGCAGAACTGATGGATTTGCAGATTCAGTTTCTAACGGACAATAACCATCCTCTCTATTTTGACAACGGAAAGACTTTCCAATAAACATAGGAGTCGCACAAGAGAAATAAGTCAAATGATAACAAAAGACGAAATACAAGAACTGCTGCATAGCACGGAAACCTATCGAGTGGAGCGAACCACTTCAACAGGTGACATGGATAAGTTCCAGGAGGCTATCTGTGCCTTTGCCAACGATCTGCCAAATTCACGAAAGAATGGCTACCTGATACTGGGGGCTTACGACAACGGCACATTGTCGGGGCTGAAAGTCACTGATGACCTGCTGAAGAAGATCGCTGCCATACGCAGCAATGGAAACATTCTACCTATACCTGTGATGAGTGTTGACAGATTCACATTTCCCGAGGGATAAGTTAAAAGACAATACCGATCAGATTGATGACATCTGCAATCGTGACGAGGTGTATGCTCTTGCAGAAAAGTATGCAAATACTGGCTTCGACATATTGAAGGATTGGAATGAACATCTTGATGAAGAAACACTCTTCTATAAACTGATTGGTTGGATGGACAACTTCTATCAGGAGATTAAGGATGAGGTAAGTTCTTTAGTATAAACCCACAATGATACTATGATAAAAGTACAAGTAAAAAGCTTTGCAAAGGACACTACAGTAATTTCCAAGGAGGATGAAGCTGCAAACCAATTGAAGGACAATCTTCAAGAGGAATTAGCATCTTACCCAGAAGCAAAAGGAATCATCTATATCATGACCAGCATTCGTATATTCGGTCAAAAACGAAACGATATCGATATGCTTGTAATGGGATTCATTGACAATCTGACGCTAAAGAATGTCAATACGAAGAATTATGATGTTGTCAAGGAGTTGGACATCAGAAGTTTTATTTGCAATATAGAACTCAAGTCACATTCCGCAAGTAGCATAAAACGTGAAGGAACAGATTATATTGTTTCTTATTTTGGAATTCCGCATAATGCCTCTCAACAATGTAACGAAGCAAAGTTCTCATTGTTCAATCATCTGAATAACCAATTGCATATCAAGCCATTTATATGTGATATTCTATGGTTAAATGGCTTGTCTAAGACAGATCTTTCTTATATGAGAGGTAGTGTGATAGATAATGCACTCCACAGAGGATTTAAGTTCAGAGATCTGGTAAATGTCATTCTTCAACAGGCTAATGTTATGAAGATTGATTCAAACCATTTCTGTTTGGATGGTTTTTCTGATGGAGAATGCGAATACAAATCCATTGTAGATCTTTTTACTGAAGAAAGAAAACCACAGGGCCTTACCAAACAGAAGTTCGAATTGTTAAGTCAGAAGAATACTGACGTTGAAAAACTGTTAACGGATGCAGGTAATAAGCTTACTATAGTTACTGGTCGTGCGGGTACTGGTAAGACTGTACAATTGCTCCAATTGGCATTCCTTCTCGCAAACGAGGATTATGATAACCGCTGTCTGATCCTTACGTATAACAATGCTTTGGTTAGTGACATCAAGCGTCTGATCGACTATACCCCTATGCCATCAAAGGTTGATGGACGTACTGTATCTATCAAAACCATTCACTCGTTCTTCATTACATTGATGAAAGAAGTTGGTGTTGATGTCAAGACTCTGAATCCTTTGAAAAAAACATTTGATACCGAGTATAATCAGGCATTGAGGCAATTATACGAGTTTATAGTTGAAACATGCCAGAGAGAGGATGTCGAAGCATTAAAGGATATGGCTGAAAACTCTATCGACTGGGATTATATCTTGATAGACGAGGCTCAAGATTTCTCCGATATAGAGAAAAAGATTCTGTTCAAAGTATATGGTGCAAATCGATTGATTGTAGCTGATGGTGTTGACCAGTTTATGAGAGTCGGTAATCGTCAGATATGGGAAAGAGGAGTAGAAAAGTCACTCGTAAGAAAACCCAAAACAATGGAACTGGAACGCAGGCAAAAAGCAAATCTCGTTTCATTCGTGAATGCATTTGCGCGTTTGGCCAATCTTGATTGGAAAGTAAAACCTAATGATGAACTTCCTGGCGGAGAGATAAAGATTTATTCTAACTTCAAGAAAAAGACATTCAAGGAGCTCAAGGCTAACTGTGAGAAAAATAAGTGTGAGAATTATGATATTCTCATTCTGGAACCACCAACTCAGGTTATAAGAGACAACAAAGGCAAACAATTTGCAAAAGCAGAGGCTTACAATAAGGCAGGTATTCCTGTATATGACGGCATAAACGATAACAATCGTACTGTTTATCCAACCAAAGATGAATGTCGTGTATATCAATATGACTCTTGCCGTGGACTTGAAGGTTGGTGTGTTGTATGTGCAGATTTTGACGAATTGATACAGTATAAGTTAGATACATACAAGGCTAATGAAGATGAATTATGCTTTGATCCAGAAGTGGCAAAGAAAAGAAGCGTGCTCTTATGGGCGCTTATGCCATTAACTCGACCAATAGACACACTGGTAATAACATTGAATAATGCAAACTCGGAGATTGGTAAGATGCTAAAGCAACTTGCAGACATCTATCCAGATTTCATTGAATGGAACATAGATTAATTATGGACAGATTTTTCTACAACAATTATTATAAATATTTTCTCTGGAATAATGGTTTGCTCGAGCATTTCTTCAAGAATGGCAAAGGCGAGATCCTTCTCCACATAGACAGACGTCTTTTGGAAGAAATTGGCAAAGCAAAAGGTATTGAGACAGATGACTACAAGGAAGATTTCATTTCCTGTGTAGAGCATTTTTGTGCACATTACAATAGGTATGTTTGTGTGAAACGTGATCCCAATGGAGATAATGTTTGTGGTTATTCTGATTGCAAATATTATTCAAGTATATTCTGTTTGAAGAATAATAGACGTTCAGATGTGTTGGCTGTAGCAAATCATATCTATTCAAAAGACATTAAGTACTTTGACAGATATGAAGCTATTGATGGCAGTATCAAAATCCGCGTATCAGAAGAAAAGAAAGCATTGATGCATGCTATGCCATTCTTCGCTATTGTTATCTATGTGATCTTGAAATTTGATAATGGAGAGACACAAGAGTGGGCAAATGTGGGAGACACTATTTCAGCAAGTTCAAGGACTTTCATACCGGAATTGTGGGAACTTATCAACCAGTATAACAATAGGTTTGATAAAGATGCCAGTGTATATGATCGTTCAAATTCGGAGTATGGTGATTATGCTGGAAGAATCTTGTACCATCTTCCATTATCGGCTTCCACGCGAAATAAGATTCAAGATGCAATATACAAATCCAGTGTATGGAAACTGATTGATTCAAAGACTTTCCTTGAGATCATAGGAATTATAATGAATTCACTCAAGGATGTAAAAGCCAACGAAGAGCTCAGAGACATTCTGCTTAAGTGCTATTCTGCAAACGACTATAAGGGAATATCTGCCCGAAAGGTACAATCTGTGATTGACGACTTTGATATTGATGTTTACGAAAGTAAGATAGCCGAACGTAAACAATCTGCTGATTACAGCCAGACAATAGTTAGCGGAGAGTTTGCTTTAGGCGTTTTTTTTCCTAATGATGACGAAGGTACAGAAAACTCTATTGTCCTACTTACAACCGTACAACAAAGCGTCAACGAGAAAGGATATGAAATAAAAGAAGGAAAGTCTGGAACTTTGGCTGGATATAATACATCATTTGTTAAGATAGACAAGCAAGCCAATATTGAACTGAAAGATTATGTCTTAAAGACTAACAAATACAGCATTCTCCCTTTGCGTACTGATGATGTTATCTTCTTCTACGAATACGATGATAGCCTCTTCATTCAAACGAGAGAGATAAAGCCATCAAAATCCTATATAATTGCTGTGCGTAAAGGCATAGAACCAGATTTTGAGAAATGGTGTGCTGGCAACAATAATACAGTGAAGCGATGGCCTAATGAAGACACTCGTGAACTGTTTGGTAATGACTGGACGATCTATTATACCGAAAATAGATTGAATGGCCAATACTATAAAAAGGACGAAACAAAGGCTTCAGAACAACAAGAGTCGTCAGCCATTGTTATGAAGGGAGGTATAAAGAAGAGTAATGGTGCCTACTTCATTAATGCCCTGCCGTATTTTGAGATTCCTGCAACAATCATACCCGAACAAATTAAGGTATTTCTGAACCTGAATGGAGTCTATGATGAAAACAAATATATTTATGGTGTTGTAGATAATAAGATTATAATAGACATCAAAGAGATGCCTATTGAAAGTTCTGAAGTAGCATACGTTGATATTTGCCTTGAACATAACGGTAATGATTACTGTTGCAGTATAAATGTATGTGGCCAGAGCATTTGTTACAATCCTCTATATACATATAAATACAACAAATTTGGTGTTCTTACCAATGATAAGAATGATTGTTCTTTCTATGGAAATCACATTGATAAGAAATATCAAACAGAGAAGATTCAGGGAATATTCCAGATTAACAAAGAGGACTTTTCTCATATTTCGGATGATCTTTATTTTACGAATCTCTTGGCAGCTTGCTGTTATAACTCTGAATACTCTGAGATAACTCATGCTAAATTCAGAAAGTGTGTCAGTTATGCAGCCACTCGCTTAAATATAGACATCCAGAAAGAAGGATTCATAAGTAACACGAAAAGATTATTTGGCAAGGCAGGCATTGTACACTTTGACTACTCAACAAGCAAGTGTCAAGCCATACCGCCATCATTTATGCGTGTTCCTTTTTCGGTACATCAAACAACTGGATCTCAGTTACTAATGCTGGGAGGTTGTTATACCCGTTCCTTTATTGCTGACTTGACAGATTTTTGCAATGATCACAATGTCAGCATCTTTTCGATAAATGGTAAACGGCACAGTGATGAAGAAAAGTTGTTACCACCAATTATACTAGTGGGGCACAACTTTTCACCATCCGAGTTTAGTAATGAATACAATCAGCAATGTGATATTTTGGACGATAATGATTTCGCTTTATCACTACTTAATATGGTTCCAACATATAATGAGATATGTTCTCAGTTCCATTTTGAGCATAACGATTCGCATGAATTCCTGCCTCGTCTTGAACCGTCATCCGAACCATTGTTGCCAAGAATAAGATCGATGAGGAGCACAAGTACACAGAGAGTCAGATACATAGAAAAGGCAAATAATGTCTTTGCGGAAATCAAGAATGGAATGACTGCATGGGCATCAGTGTATTGCCATCACGAAATGAGTAGACCTATGGTGATCATGCAAAGAGATTATTCCGTGTATCTACCAACCACATTGTTGCTACCTAATTACATAGAACGAGCTTTGTATCTGATGAACTTAGGATTACCTGAAACACGAAAAGTTTTTGTATGTGGTGATTCTGGTGATACTTATTATTCACTACTCAACCAGTACAAACTTCATAATGAAAACCGATGCAACGTTCTCGCAAAAAAACTGACAGGATCAGAGAACTATGCCACGAACAATCTTGCAAGGAAGGGTGTTCAAACGAAACATAAGATGGAATTCTATATATCAGCTCTGAATGGAGGGAAGTATCGTGAAATGTATATGATACTTCGGGATAATAACTGTACTAATATTTTAGCTGTTGCACATAGACACAGGGTTTACCTGAATTGTCAAGGGACATTCTTTAGAGTTGACGCAAAGAATGTTAACGAGGTAATGACCTTCCTTATACAGGATAGATGGGTGTTCGGAAACGAACGGAAATCCATTGGGTATTCAAAAGGTGGCGGTCTGTCATTCGAATCTGTCTTTAGATTGACAGATGAGACGCTAAAGCTACCAAACTTAACTAATTTCAATAATGAACCTATTCAAATCCTATAATATGAAGAAATTTGAACATTTGTTTTCCCAAGATCCAATAGGAGCTTTCGAAAAAATAGAAGAAGACTATACGCGTTACTTTGAGGTATCATACAAAATAAGTAACACGGAAATTAATAAAGAGCGTATGGATGTTCTTCGTGCAGATAACAACCTCAGCAAAGAGCCTTATCTTGAAGTGCTTCCGGAGTATTCTCCTGCTGAAGGACTCCGGAACATGGATGACTTGGTCAGCAGATTCTCTGAGCATTTTGGTGGTGAAACTTTCGCAAGGGAATACTTTGAGGAGTTTATTGCTAAAGGCTTGATGCAAGGGCTGATGGACAAGTATATTCCATACGGTCATCAGATAGGAATGCTTGAGAAGGCTTTTGCCGGAATTGACGAAAAGGGTAATCCGTTAAAATATAAGAATACAGTTATCACTTCTGGTACTGGTTCTGGTAAGACGGAATCTTTTATGTTGCCTCTATTAGCAGACATCTATAAGGAATACATTAGCAGTAGCTGGGCGCCTGCAATATCACATGCAAAGTGGTTTGAGGGGGCAATAGAAGGACGTTCTAAAAAGAGGCAATATATTCCAAATCAACGTCTGAATGATCCACGTCCTGCAGCTATAAGGGCGCTTGTTCTGTATCCAATGAATGCGCTGGTTGAAGACCAAATGGCACGACTTCGAGAAGCTCTTGATAGCAATGATGTTCGAGCATTCATGCATAATAAGATGCAGGGCAATCGCATCTACTTCGGAAGTTATAATGGATCAACTATAGCAACCAAAAGTTATGACCTTCTGAATGATCCCGACCATAAGACAGCATTTACAAAGAGAAAACAGGAGGTTGCGGAACAGCTGAATAAGATTCATGAGCATTTTGAGTTTGTCAATAGATATGTTGCAACTAATCCCGACAAGAAAGATGCTCTCTATATAGAACCACGATTAGGTGGAGATTTGACAACCAGCGAGATGATAACTCGTTGGGATATGCAATATTGGGCTCCTGATATCATGATCACTAATACCTCAATGTTGAGTATTATGCTGATGAGAAGGGCAGAAAGTCAAATGTTTGAAGATACGAGACGTTGGTTAGCTGCAGAAGACTTACCTGAAGCTGAACGAGAAGAGGCAAAGAAAAATAGGGTGTTCCATATCATTGTAGATGAGCTTCACTTGTACAGAGGAACTGCTGGTAGCGAAGTCGCTTGTTTGTTGCGCATGCTGTATAATGCCATCGGACTTGAACCTATAGTTGATGATGGTCGTGGTAATAAAGTACCTAACCCTCAGATCAAAATACTCGCATCTTCTGCATCTTTGGGTGATGAGACAGAAACCCAAAAATTCATGGAGGAATTCTTTGGTATTTATAGTACCATAGAAGGAGAGAATGTATTTAATGTACAGGCAGGTTCTAATTATATTGGTAAGAATAAGGATGTTATCATTGATTATACATCATTCTCGGAATTCAATCACGAGAACTTTGTGGCAATCGAACTTGATCCGGAAAATGCAGGTAAGGTAGAAGATGTTCGCAAAGGAAAGATACTGAACTTCTTAAAAGACAAATTCGATTGTGATACGATAGAAGAGTTCTGCAAGAGATATGAAGAGCAGATGTTTAAGGACTTTTATGATTGTCTGCCATCAAATACGGACAATTCAAAAAGACCTATATCACAATCTCAACTAATTGAGTCCTTGTTTGCTGGTAATAAAGAAGCATACCGTGGATTCCTTATATTCCGTGGCTATATAGATACCATCTATAGGAATCATAAGCTACCAAGGTTCCGCTTCCATAAGTTCTTCAAGTATGTAGAGGGATTGTGGGGCGAACTTAACCCTTCTCTTTCGGATGATGTTCCTGCTGTGAAGAACCTTAGCTATAATTCAAAGGAGGTGGGAGCAAGAAAGGTACTGGAATTGCTTCGTTGTGAGAACTGTGGTCAGTTATTTATTGGAGGAAACAGAAAGAGAGAGACAAACGATGGAAGTGTGTCATTGACTCTGAACTTCCCAAATTTGGAGCAGATACCTAACTTTAATCCAACTCCTATGGTTCAGAATAAGACATATCAAGACTATGCAATATTCTGGCCAAAAGATCTGAACACACCGATAAACATACCAGAAGGAAGTGCAAACCAAGGTGGTGGAGATCATGTGGTTGTTATAAGCACTGGAGAATGTGCGTATAGTAATGGTAAAGCTCAATGGGTACCAGGTTATCTTGATTCTCTCACAGGTAAGTTCACTCCAAAGGAGCAATCGCTTGCAGCAAATACGGGTTCATTAAAGGCTAGTATTAAAACTAATGGCATCCAAGGGTTCTTGTACAGAGTTGTTAACAATAATAATGGTGCAGAAATAGATGACAAAAGAGCATCAAAGATTTATGCAGCCCCTTGTACTTGTCCTCATTGCTTACAGGATTACACATTAAGAAAGCATACGAATTCACCTATTCGTAGTTTCCGAACTGGTATTGATCGTAGCAACCAGATACTTAGTAAGGAATTGCTGTACCAGTTAGATGATAATTCTGCTAAGCTTATCGGCTTCTCTGATAGCCGTGAGGATGCAGCAAAACAGGCACTCGGTATTGAGAAAGAACAGTACCGAGATATGGTACGTATGCTCTTCGTGGAGTGTATAGAAGAAATTGGAAAGGAAGTGGATGAGATTGAGCTGTATGTTGAAACGGAAAAACAGAACTGCAATGGTGATTTTTCGAAAATGATAGCAATACCATCCCTTGTACAATCAAAATTCCCCAATTTTGCAAATGCAGTTCAATTAGCAACTGATATTCTATCAAATAAGGATATTTCTTCTTATAAAACAGCAACTATACCTTTGATAAATTTAGTTGGTTATGGTATTGACGGTATATTAGTACGAAAACTCCTCCAACGAGGTATAAATCCCGCAGGTGAGGCTTTCAGGTTTCAATGGTACGAAAAAGATCCAGGGGTAGGACTTTACCACTGGAGTACTGCTTATGATTTTGAAAACTATTCTTTAGTTCAAAATCCTAATTTTAAGGACAAAGAATATGAAAGCCAAATCAAAAAGCAACTTAAGAACGCTGTCTTTGCAAACTCATTTGGTAAATACATGGGAGTTAGTGTGCTTGATGCTGGTATTGGGTATTTGTGTGGTCCACAATCTAAAGACATAGAATCTTCAAATGAATATCAGACATTAAGAAGATTGTTGCCCTCTGATGTAAGCGTTTATGAATTTGTTGATGCATTCATTCGAGTAATGGGTGATAACTATCTCTATCCAAGTGTAGAAGAGGGTAATGCTTACGTAGATTACGAGCACTTAAAGGGTTCTGTAAAACGTCCAATTAAGGTATTCTGTGAAAGAAGAGGTGGTGATGAAAGCAGTTTAGGAGATGCTCTTGTAAGGTATTTAAAGAAATATTGTACAGACATAAATGTACTGTCTCTTGAACTTGAAAAGTTGTCGTTTACGAAGATGACGAACGAGAAGTATATGAAATGTCCGAAATGTGGTCGAGTTCATCCTAATAAGGGCTTTGGGTTCTGTACAAATACAAGCTGCATGGAGAAATTAGATCCATCGGTTACTGTAGATACAGATTCTCTACACGATCATTACATTTCGTTTGACATCTTGAAGGAGAAAAAGGCTCCAAGGCGATTGCATACAGAAGAGTTATCAGGACAGACAGATGACATTCAGGCACGTTTGCGTGAGTTTAAGGATCTCATTCTCATTGATGATAACGATCCGACAAAACTTGGAAAAGAGATGACCATGCCTATTGATATGGTTTGTGTTACAACAACCATGGAAGTAGGTGTGGATATTGGTAGTTTGCAAGCTATCTTCCAAGGCAATATGCCACCTACACGTTACAATTATCAGCAACGTGTAGGTCGTGGTGGTCGTCGAGGACAGGCTTATTCTACAGCATTCACCTTCTGCCGTGGTAGAAGTCACGATGTGTACTATTATGAAAAGGCTACAGATGAAATGGTAGGTGGTATTCCTGCAACACCAACATTATCATTAGCTCCATATAAGGACACTAATGGTGAGGTACGCATGAAGAGAGCGATAATGAAGCGTGTTGTCTTCAAAGAGATTTTACATCAAGCATTCCTTGATCTTCCTTATCAATATGACCTTCAGGATACAGCAGGTGAATTTGGACGTATTGCTGATTGGGGCGACAATCAAATAGTGCTTAAAAACTGGCTTGCATCAAACGAAGATGCAGTGAATTATATTGTACATCGTTATTTTGATCAGTTCAATACTAATAACCAGATTCAAAAGGATATCAAAGAAATCATTGAGTGGATATTAACTAAAATGGTTGGTCAAATTGATTTTGCTGTAAAAAAGACATCTAATCAAGACAAGGGACTTGCTGAATACCTTTCAGAAGCAGGATTCTTACCTATGTATGGTATGCCATCTGATTCAAGGAACTTCTATCATGGGTTTGATAGTGTATTCAAAAGAGTAAAGAGTGTTGACCGTTCAAGTGAGATTGCCATATCGGAGTTTGCACCTGGTTCTGAGAAAACAAAGGACAAGGGCAAATATCGTGTAGAGGGTTTGACTATACCGATGATTGATGAAGCGAATGACAGAGGACAGATCAGTTTCTTTGACCCTAATGGTGATGCCTTGTCTGATAGGTATATCCTCACGTATATTAAAAATATAGGAGAGGATGATAATAATATTAAGGAGATCATTGAGGCTCCAGTTGGCGTACCATCTCATCAGATAAAATTGACCGACAAGCAACGCCTTATTGTGATTCCTCAAGCTTACCGATCACTTCAGATTAAAGGTAATACAGGTACTCCTGTGGAGAATAATGACAAGGGGAGTAGCTTCACTCAAAGCCAGATCTTTGCACGTGATAATAGTTCCTCATCTGCTCCATCAAACAAGAAAACTGTAGGTAACGTAGACATTTCTGTATATGAGATGGGATTAAACGAGGATCCTACGGTTTGGCATGTAAATAGTAATAATAACAGATTCTACACTGGTGCATATTCTGCAAACGGATTGGAAATGCCTTATGGTAAAATGGCAAACTTTATGTTCTTTGATAAATACAATACGAATGGCAGAACAGAGACCTCAAGAAAAGATCAAGACCCGCAAAACACTTTAGATATAGCTTTGGGTTCAAAGAAGATCACTGAAATGATAAAGCTTGAGCTGAAGACTTATCCATCTGTACTTAATCTGTCATTAGAAACTGGTAATCGTTCGGCAATCAGAGCAGCATTCTATTCAGCAGCATTCCTGTTGCAACGAGCTCTTGCAGATAAACTAGATGTACAACCAGACGAAATCGAGATCTGCGAAAAAATAGATGATAAATTTGAATATCCATCTTTGTATCTTAGTGATGCCCTGCCTAATGGTGCAGGTATAGTAAGTTACCTATATCAAGATGGTAAGCTGGAGGAACTGATTAGAAGCATTGTCTCATTCGATTCGTTTGATGCCAACAAGACATCTAAAGAAAAGAGTTTCATGCAATCTATTATCTCAGACGAACATAGATGTAATTGTCTAACTGCTTGCCAGAAGTGTATGTTGACATACTCAAACAGAGGATTCCACCATATTCTTGATTGGAGATTAGGAGTAGGTCTATTGCGTCTGATGTTAGATGAGAATTACGATTTCGGATTTGATGCATCACATCGAGGCGATTTTGATGAGATGGCAGATTTCGGTCATATTGTACATGAGTGTGCAAGAAAGTATAACCTCTCAATTGATGCTAATGGCGATAATTATTGGATAGACGACAATGGCTTGTGTACGGTATTCTATCATCCTCTGTGGAAAAAAGAAGTGGTACTTTCAAACATTCAAGTGCAATACAGAAGTTTGAGAATGTTCAACACATTCAAGGTGTTAAGATCAGACTTAACAGAAGATAAGGATGATAATATCACTACTCGTACTACTCCAGGTGCTAGTCTACTAAATAGGCTAAGAAAGAAAAATAGTCAACTTACCACACCAGTAAATCCTCAACCACCAACGACCTCTGATGAGGTAGAGGACGATGATGATATTATATTATAATGCATAACTGATCCTATTTTGCTGCTTATATGTTAGAATATCCAAGAATCATAGATGTAGAGCGTAAGCAAAGTAAGTGCACCAAGTGTGGCGAGCGTGTGGTGGATATTATCTACGGCACAGGTGACATGACAGAAATAGAGTTTGTCATGGAGTACAGACGTGAGGGTATCATGGGTGGTGACAACATTCCTCTCCCTCCGCCAATCTGGGCTTGTGGTTGTGGTTGCAAGCGTTTCAGTAAGGTGAATCTTGATGGTACGGATACTTCTGTATCTGAGCTCTCTCAAGAAGTGAGATGTGTTTCCAATTAGGAAACATATCTCATTATATATACGTATGCGCGTGAGGACTATTTGCTCAGCGACCGTTTGAACCTATTACCTGGATAATGTTTGGCATGGGCATATCGCATAGCACGGCGGGCCCAATCGAGAAAGTCTTCATCCTTATCTCGCCACGGCATATCGTTTGATGTGCCGCCACCGCCTGACACCTGAGCTACGCCAGTCGCACCATCTATTCCGGCAATGAATACTCTCAGACCAGTGCTTAGCACATCCTGCCAACGGAAATTGTTACGGTCATCAATGAATGTGTCCTCTGCCATCGCATCTGCTTCGGGGATTTCTCGGCATATTTTGACTGCTTCATATAGCACTTGATCAAAAATGGAAGCTTTGAGAATAATCTCGGCATCTCTGTTGATATAGTTTATCATGACATTGTCTTTCTTCATGATTGCGTCTAGCCCTTTCAATTTGGAATTGTAGGTAGATTTGAGACTATCCAATTCTTGATTAACTTGGTCAAGTTTTCCTCGCTTTTCTCTCAAATTGATTCTGATTTCAGTCAGCGTTTGATTGAGAAACTTTATCTGGCGCAGAATATCCTCCTTGTTGGAGTCGGATTCCTGTTGTTGCGCTTCAAGTTCTGCTATCTGTGATTGGATTTCCTCTTGCCGACGAGTAAGATTCTCAATCATGGTGGTAAGTCCTTTCACAGCACGACGCTTAGTTTCAAGTTCCTCTTCGAGAGATTTGTTCTCGCGATGCAGCTCACGGTTGTGCTCTTCGAGTGATTTGTGACGTGCGCCTGTCTCATGGATGTCATCGCCACGTTCCAATCCCCACTTCTCATTGACAGCAGCATACCAATCATGCCATTCTCGCATCTTGTCGCGAGCTGCAACAAGAGAGCCGCCTCCAAACATATCTTTTGCTGACAAGCGTCCATCCTCTAAAATTGGAGTAATGGTAGCATGAATGTGACAGTTCTTCTCGTCGCAATGTGCGATGAAGGAAATGATATTCTTCTCTCCGATACGTTCTGCGAGAGCCTTGTAATTGTCGAGGGCGAACTGCTCTATCTCTGGCATCCGTTTGATGTGAGCATTGTTTCCTCGCTCTTGAAGCACCTGATTTCCGAATGCAAGTTCATTCATGCGTTCATTGCTCCCGCCTATAACAAGAGAAACTGAGAGATGTTGAGTACTCCTAACTATCGGTTCTCTTCCTGTTGCAGCAAGCCTTTCGGCTTTCCATTTGACGATACGTGCATCTACTTTTTCCTTGATGCAGACCGATTGATCTACTGGAGCAATGACACCTCCTTTGCGTACCTCGAAGTTGAGATGCGCACGACTCTTGTCATAATTGCGTTCTGGGTCATCAAGTTTACATTCCCATCGGGACTCATCCCATTTACGCTGATGTTCTGCGCTGAGTGCTGGAGTCATCTTCATTTTGCTGACTTCGAGCATAGCTTTTTTACCTTTACCCATATAGTTATCCTGTATAATGGTTTAACATAAATGTGATTATTCTGCCAGAGCTTGCTCTTTCATTAGGCAGACCTCAACCCCTCGGAGAGCCTAACAGCCAAGTGTGCTTGGTGTATTAGGCTACACCAAAGGGTTATAATGTCTGCAAGCAGACTCGTTACGGCTTACTTCTCCCAAAGTTCAGCCCCGAGGTATCTGTTCAGATACATCTGGTCAATGGCATTAGGCGTTTGACTGATGTAGGTTTGAACGTAACCGATGGCTTTACGTTTCTTCTCTTCGCTGAAGGATTCCCAAATGGAGAGCGATTCGTTGCGATAAGTACCGAGTTTCGGATATACCGCTTCGATTGCATCAAGAGGGAGCGATTCTTCAACGGCTTCTGACGCTTCGGTAGCATCGTCTGCGATTTGCTGCGATTCGCTATCAGTTGCAGTTGCTTTCTTGGCAGCCTTCTTCTTTGCAGCCGACTTCTTGCCCATGGCATTGGTCGTATTGATTTCGCTGCGTTTTGCAGAAGATTCACGTTGCGCCTCAATGTTGGAGCGAAACAGAGTGAAGATTGCTTTGAGCGCACTATTGCTGAACGAAGGAGCAATACCTTTGTTGGCATACTGGGCGATGGCTTTTGCCATCAGTCCCGCGTCTTTATCATCAAGTTCAGCCAACATCACAAGATGATCAATAGGAATATTCAAGTTTTTCATACACTATGCATTTAAGATTTTGGAATACACATTAGCATAGACCTGACTGTTGACAGCATAGGTGCAACTTGCAAGTTCGGGATTTGCATAGAATGTGTGATAGAACGAAACCTGCTGATTGCTACTTGCTGCACAGATTGATTGTACAGGCTTCACAATGCCAGCGAGGATTAGCAATACACCAACACAATGGCAGTATGCGTCAATATCCTTCTTATTGCCAACATTGGCAGCAATACTTCCACCGAATATGCACTGAAGTGTGAAGGCATCACGTACAGTTGCCAAAGGACTCTTGTCGTCAAGATTGAGTTCCTGAATGGTCACAATCTCCGAAGGAGTAAGATACTTGCGTCCAGAAGGAAGTTCGTCATATTTGGTTTTGCTGCGACCGAAATCCATGACAACCTTCATGGGCTCATTCATACTGATTGCATTAATAAAAGGCTTGTTTACCTTAGTTGCCATCTTAACTTTGGTTGGAATGATGGCGAATTCCTTTTTCTTGAACTGTTTCATTTTGAAAGTGTTTTTTGTGGGCTTTCGCCCGGTTTAATACTTTTCTAACTCTTCACATAATTGCCTTTGCTCGTTCGCTTGAGTCGTCCGTCCTGAATGAACTTGTCAATCCACTTGGCGGCAGTGTTGGGATTCTCGTTCATTTCAGAAACGATTCGGTCGTAAACGGATTTGTCGAACTCATCCGGAAGTTTGTGATACAACGCATAGCGACGGGCATTGACACCAGTCTCGATGTCGGGGAGGACATTGCGATTGTTCGTCAGACGCAACTTCAAATAGATGTGTATAGAGTGATAGAGCAAGATTTCACAAATACACAACACAGTATTGAAATCCTCTTCGGAACACTCCAGAATAATCCTTCCGTCTGGAGTTCTGGTTGGCGGTAGGGAACTATCGAATGCACGAATGGCTGTAAACAGCATCATTATGCGAAAGGCAATAAGTCCCAACCGTCGGACGATTCCCTGCATACCATTGTCAACTTCATCACAACACTCATCGTTGAGTCTGGCCAGCCACTCGACAAAGCGATGTTGAAGATGAGTTGGCAATGCGAATACATAAGAACCTTGATTCATAAATATATCGAGCAAGTGTAGAAATTCTTCACCTAAAGTTTTGAATATGGCTTGTTTGGACTTACTAACATCATCGGTAGAGAAGACATCGCGTATTCCTCGACGAAAGGGAATAAAATAGAAGATGAATCGGCTGAGCAGTCCGTTTTCCGCATCGGGTATGAGGTGGCGTATCTGTTCGGGAGTACCAGCCAAGACTACAGAGACTCTCGGATTGTCGATTTCCAAGTATTCTCTATCTTTGCGACGGCTCATACTGATTGTTTCATGATGGAACGCCTTGCGGAGCAAGTCGGAGTAATTGCCATGCTCGGATTTGAGCGTCTGGCTAAGCGTGTCACCCTCGGTCTCAAAGAGTAGCCCTATACCATCGTTGTCATGCAGTATGCTAATCAAAGAGCTTGCGCTGCTATTGGCTGGAATGATAAGAGTCTTCTGTGGTGGAGTAACTGGCTCCATCGCTTCAGGATTTTTGCCTTTGCACTTCTGATACTCGGACAGTTCAAGCTTATATTCAATCATCCTCTGGGCAGTCTGTTCGTGTAGACGTTGATTGATTGGTGCCACAAGTTCACGGCAGAGCGTCAAAGCTCCTTTGCCCATACCGGCTTCGGCCACAACAAACAGATAAAGGTTGGAGTAAACCACACGTTCATCATAGACACCACACACATTGTAGAAGCAGACAGATAGGCAGCCAATAGCTCCAAGCAGTATCACATCGCGGTCTTCAATGGAGATGGCATTGCCGACTACTTTCTGCAAGAAGGGCGGCAAAGCTCCGAAAATCTCCTCGGGGAAGTGAGGCAGTTCGCTTTCTGATTTTACCCATTTTGCCGTTTTACCATTTTGGTAATTTGGTAAAATGGTATTAAAAGAGTGATGGAGTTCGATGCCAGCCTGGGCTGCATAATGGAAGAAGGAGGCGATGGTCACACCCGAGCCTCTGCCATTCAGACAATGAGTAAACTGCTTGTCTGTGTTCGCTGGCTCATAATCAGGATGGAGTCGGCTGACTCTGTGAAAGAAGTCTCGTCCACGTTCTCCCAATCCATCGGCCAAAGCGAAACCAATATTCACCCACATACCATAATCGGGGGCAATGTCAACGCCATTGGCCTCAATCTCCTGAACAACTCTGTCTATATCAGTAGCGAGGTCTGTTGTAGTCTCAGGAGTGTCATGTGTCTGCAAGGCAGGTAGCGAAGCCTCTTGTTTAGAAGGGACATTCTCCCATTCTTGGGCGGAAAATATTTTCTTCGACATATTCCGAGTATTTAGGGTTAATGTATGCCTGTGGGTCGTAGGGCAGGAAGCAGGAACGAGCCACATCGCTTCCCGATTTATCCACAGGAGGTAATCCAGTTGACTCAATGCAGTTGGCTACAGCCTTGAAATAGCGGGAATGTTCCCAGCCTTTCAAGTCGATGGGGATAATCCACTTCACGCCATCGCCAGAGGGACTCGTGAACATCAGTTCCGTATCGAAGTAGTCGTGCTTTAGCAGTTGCTCTTTGAACCTGTCGGGATTTCCGACATGATCAAAATCGAGGCACAACAAACCTGAGTGCTGAATCAGCTCTTTCTCATTTCGCTTGCGAAACAATCCCGAAAAAGTACAGTAGTCAAAGTGCGTTGCCTTGTACTTCTTAGCTTCTGTGGGTGATGTCAATGAGCGGAGTGTGTCGGTCTGCGGCTTGGCATAGTGACCGACAAGATAGCGATAGACATCAACCACCGTGATGGCACGGCATGGCTCGATATTCTGAATGGGGTTTCGGTAAAAGGAGAATCCATGCAGGTCGTCCATACCGCGCCAGAAATCGGTTGCGTAGTCTTGCATCATACTTCTTTCCCTTTCTTTGAAAGAACAAATTCACGGGCTTCACGCATAAGATCTTCCTCGGACTTCTGAGCGCCCTTCTTTAGCCACTCATCTATTTCCGACTGTAGGAACATAAGTCCCTTGGTCATCTTATGATAGGGAATTGTCTTCTTAGATACCCATTCATAGACAGTCTGCTTCTTGGGATGACTGGGGTGATAAGCACAAAGCTCATCGATGTTCATCCATCGAGGTAATTCACTGGCCTGCTGTTTGTGTCGCAGTGTGTTGACTGTCTCCTGAAGACTGTCAACTTTTTCAATGAGGTAGGTCAATGCTCTTGGCATCTCCTCCAACGATTTTACCTGAAATGTTTCGGTCATATACTTATATTTTTTTGAATTGAATTTTATGCCTTTTTTCGTTGAATGGCAATGCAAAGTAAGTCACTATTTTACGAACAGCCATAAAATTCGAGTTTCAACAGATCGATATTATAATTGCTTAAGATTTGAGTATGATTTTGCAGCAAAAATCATACTATAAACCTCATAGACAGAGCTTTATAACAACAAAACAAAAGGTGATGAAAACATGCAAATAAGGAAGGGTAATGACATAAAAAAGCCCCCGAAAACTCGGAGGCTCAACCCGATAAAGCAGGTAGAAATCAGATAGCAGGAACACTTTCTACGTTATCATTGGTGGGAGTAAGATTCTCAATATGGATGACATCGGCAGCATTACGCTTACTCTTATCAACAATGTGAGCATAAATCTGAGTGGTCTTTACATTCGTATGTCCAAGCATTCCTTTAATGGTATAGATGTCGGTATCACGTTCGAGTTGCAGAGTTGCGAAGGTGTGACGGCTGCAATGGAATGTGATATGCTTCTTGATGCCCGATGCTTCAATCCATTTCTTCAATGGACGAGAAATCCAAGACGAACCAGTCAGTCCTTCAAATACACGCTGATTTGGTTCTCTACGTTCTCCGCAAAGGGAGTAGGCCTGTTCGTTGATAGGGAGATAATCCACCACATGTGTCTTTCGCTGGGTGAAGTCCACTCGCCATCCACTCCCTGTTTGAGTTATTTCGCCCCATGTAAGATCATGAATGTCACACAGACGGATACCAGTGAGTACAGCAAAGAAGAAGGCACGCTTCAATACTTCATTCTCACAAGGAGTCTTGGCCAATGTTTCTGCTTCTTCAAGTGTCAATGTTTCTCGCTTGACTTTCACATCAGGAATGCCTTTCACCTTGGCTGCGATGTCAACAGTAAGGTATTCGTCAATGAATGCACGATGCAAACCTGCCTTTACAATAGAGAAATATGTAGCGGCAGAGTTTTGCGAGAGAGTACCACCTTTGTTACCTCCCTGTGGAGCAGAGAGCATGAACAGCTTTATGTCTTCAAGTAGTTTTGCTGAGATTGTCTTGAACGGGATGGGCTTTTCTTTAGAGTAGATGGACAGCAATTTACCTACACGAGTCCAGTTGACGATGATAGAGTCAGAGCTGTTAGGATGACACTTGTAAATAATGCTGTTGAAGTATGCAATGAAATCCTGTTCGCCGCGTTCGTTCTGAGCAATCATTTCCTGCTCTCTATCGGAATAAACTACGGCGGTGTCGTACTCCTGCTGACGCAAGGCACGTACCTTGTCGGCATATCGACATGCCTCCTTGTCCAACTGCGATGTGCATTGGATGATGCCATTTGAATCCCGCTTAGGTTTGTACTTGTAGTTACCGTCCTCATCAATCTTGCTGATGGCAGTCATATCCCAGATAGGGGTAGTGATGGTGCGGTTAACTGCCTCAATGACTCTCTTAGGCTTTGTGCTACCCGGATTACGTACAGGGTACGACTCAATGTAGAGGTACCACTCTTCACGGAAGATCGACTTACGAAGCTTAACCGTGACTTTGGTGTGCAATAAAGGTCTTCTCATTTTGTTTCTGATTTATATAAGTTATCAATTTCTTCTTTGGGTACATACACATAGTTGCCAATTTGACGAGAGGGGATGGAGTACTTTCTGACATGTGCCCACACAGAACTATCGTTGATGTGGTATTTCTCGCAGACTTCTCCGATGGTGTAGCAGTCCTCGGGTTCAAGACTGTACTTCTTTGGCAGAGGCGTTTCCTTGATGTGCTTGGCTATAGGCCGCTTCACAAACATCTTCTCCAGATCCTTACGGTTTATCCTTGTGAGTCTGGTACCAATGTTGATGCTGGGTATCTGACCTCGACGAACCATCAGATACAGCGTATCACGTTCAACACCATAGATAGCCACAGCTTCCCTGATGGAGATATACTCTCTCACCTTGGGAACACTTTTGGCAATCAAAGCCAGTTTCTTTTCCCTAGCTTCTGCTCTCTTCTTACGTGCGTAAGCCACATCACTGCATTTCTTGCAGCAGTAGAGGCTATCGAGCGTTTTGATGATAAACACCTTTCCGCAGATTCCGCACCTTCTTTTGATTTCAAGTCCTAATTTTGGCATCTTTTTGCTTTTTATGAGTTAATATGTGACATGTAACAAATTGAAACAGCCCTCAAACGCCCATTTTCGTATCCTGTACGTCACCGACTATTAAGTACGGATTAGTAGGAATAAGTAGGTTTTAGTCGGGCTTTTCCTACGTTTTTGTCGTGCTACACGCATGTAACAAAAAAGCCGTAAAAAAAGGGGGAATAAGCACATAGAAAACATGAGCCCATAAAATGCAAATGGCGTGTAACTCATTGAGCTACACGCCATTTGATAGTGTTTTGTTATGTCTTTGCTTATGCGTCTCACTTGACCTCCTCAAAGTCTGCATCCTGTACGTTATCATCATTTTTATTGGATGATGCACTTTGTTGACCGGCGTTGCCTGCATTTGTGTTCGGGCCTGCCTGCTGGCTGTTGGCGTTTTGGGCACCGCTCTGGGCGTACATCTCTGCACTGGCAGCTTGGAAGGCACTGTTCAGTTCGGCGATTGCGCTGTCGATAGCAGCAAGGTCCTGAGCCTTATGAGCGTCTTTCAACTTCTGGAGAGCAGCTTCGATGGGCGCTTTCTTATCGGCAGGGAGTTTGTCTCCCAGTTCTTTCAGCTGGTTCTCGGTACTGAAAATCATGCTGTCAGCCTGGTTGAGTTTGTCGATTTTTTCGCGTTCCTTCTTATCTGCTTCGGCGTTGGCTGCAGCTTCAGCTTTCATCCGCTCGATTTCTTCCTTGCTCAAGCCGCTGGAAGCTTCGATGCGGATTTGCTGTTCCTTGCCCGTAGCTTTATCTTTTGCCGTAACCTTCAGGATACCGTTGGCATCGATATCGAAAGATACCTCAATCTGCGGTACGCCGCGGCGTGCGGGAGCTATGCCGGTCAGGTTGAATTGGCCGATCGATTTGTTCTGGGCTGCCATCGGGCGTTCGCCTTGCAGGACGTGAATCGTAACTTCCGTCTGGTTATCTGCTGCAGTCGAGAATACTTCGCTCTTCTTGCAAGGAATGGTCGTGTTGGCATCAATCAGCTTTGTCATCACGCCGCCGAGGGTTTCAATACCCATCGAAAGCGGAGTTACATCCAACAGCACAACACCTTTGATCTCATCCGTCAAGACGGCACCTTGTACGGCAGCGCCTACGGCTACAACTTCATCCGGGTTGACACCCTTGCTGGGAACCTTTCCGAAGAAGTCTTCCACCAACTTCTGGACTGCAGGGATACGGCTCGAACCACCTACGAGGATTACTTCATCGATATCCGAGTTGCTCAATCCCGCATCGCTCATGGCTTTCTTACAGGGTTCCAGGCAAGCCTGTATCAAGTTGTGGGCCAATTGTTCAAACTGGGCACGGGTCAAGGTTTTTACCAAGTGCTTGGGCACACCGTCGATGGCTGTAATATAAGGCAGGTTGATCTCCGTACTTGTCGTGCTCGACAGTTCGATCTTGGCCTTTTCGGCAGCTTCTTTCAAGCGTTGCAGGGCCATCGGGTCCTTGCGCAGGTCTATATTCTCGTCTTTCTGGAATTCCGAAGCCAACCAGTCGATGATTACCTGGTCGAAGTCGTCGCCACCGAGGTGGGTATCGCCGTTTGTCGAAAGCACCTCAAATACGCCGCTGCCGAACTCCAGGATGGAAATATCAAATGTACCGCCACCCAGGTCGAATACGGCAATCTTCATGTCTTTTCCAGCCTTGTCCACACCGTAGGCCAAGGCTGCGGCCGTAGGCTCGTTGACGATACGCTTTACGTCCAGCCCTGCGATTTGTCCGGCTTCCTTGGTTGCCTGACGTTGCGAGTCGCTGAAGTAGGCCGGTACCGTGATGACAGCTTCCGTCACCTCCTGTCCCAGATAGTCTTCGGCCGTCTTTTTCATCTTCTGCAGAATCATGGCCGAGATTTCCTGCGGGGTATAGAGGCGTCCGTCTATGTCGACACGGGGCGTGTTGTTGTCGCCTTTGACCACGGAGTAGGGGACGCGTTGCACTTCCTTCTGCACCTGGTCCCATGTCTCACCCATGAACCGCTTGATGGAGAACACCGTTTTCTTCGGGTTGGTGATGGCTTGCCGCTTTGCCGGATCGCCGACCTTGCGGTCGCCGCCGTCTACGAATGCCACTACCGAAGGTGTCGTACGTTTTCCTTCGCTGTTTGTGATGACTACCGGTTCGTTACCTTCGAATACGGCAACGCAAGAGTTGGTAGTACCTAAGTCAATTCCAATAATCTTTCCCATAATGTTTATTCCTTATTTTATTTGTTATTTTATTCGGTTGTTGTTTCCTGCATCTCTCTTCCCGCAGGGGGAAGCCAGATACGCCAATCTATAAACAAAGCCCGTGCCAAATAGCAAATGGCCGGGCTGATAATGTCATTCTGTCAGTGTCTAAACAGAAAAGTGCGACAGTATTTTCAGAAATCTTTTAGTTGAAGGCGGGCATCATTATATATAATAAGGTATAAGGGGGTGGCGGGATGTTTTATTCACGTAGGGAAAAGCGCAGGCCGAGGCTTAATCCTTTTTCGCCGGGGACAGGGTGAATCCCCGGAGGAAGTCTCCGATGTCCATGCGTTTTTTGCCCGGTTGTTGTATGGAGAGAAGTTCCACTTCGCCGTCTGCAACGGCGAACCGCAGGAAAGTCTTGCCGTCGCTGTGCCAAGCGCCCGGTGCTTTGCTCCCCGTTGCGCCCGGCAAGAAGCGGGAGGCATAGACCTTGAGTTCTACGGCCTCGCCCTTCTGATTCTCCACGGTAGCGCGGGCAGCGGGGTAGGGGGCAAGGCCGCGGATGAAGTCGTAGACCTTCTTGCCCGGTTGTGCCCAGTTTATGACGCACGTCTCTTTGAAAATCTTGGGCGCAGGGGTCGGTTCTCCGTATCCGGAAAGGTCTGCCTGGGAAACGGGCTGTGCCGTCCCGCCGGCAATGGCTTCTACGGTGTCCAGCACCAGCTGTCCGCCCAATGTCATGAGACGGTCGTGCAGCGTGCCGGCATCGTCGGTCTCCGAGATGGGTACGCGGACTTGCTGGATAACCTTGCCCGTATCCATTCCCTGCTCCAGGAAAAACGTCGTGAGTCCTGTTTCCGTCTCGCCGTTGATGATGGCCCAGTTGATCGGGGCGGCTCCCCGGTATTTAGGCAGCAGGGAAGCGTGCAGATTGAACGTCCCCCGCGGCGGCATGCCCCATACGCATTGGGGCAGCATGCGGAAGGCCACCACGATTTGCAGGTCGGCTCTTAGTGCTTTCAGTTCGGCCAGAAAAGTCTCGTCCTTGAGTGAGGCCGGCTGTAGCAGGGGTAGATTGTGTGCCAGGGCGTAGTCCTTCACCGGAGAGTAGCGTACTTTCTGGCCCCGGCCGGCCGGCTTGTCGGGCATGGTGACGACCCCCACCACATTATACCCGTTCTCTACCAGTTGTCTCAGGCTTTCGACGGCAAATTCCGGCGTGCCCATATATACGATGCGTAGTTCTTTCTTATCCATATCCAATATTCAGTTCTGTTTTTCTCTGTGGTCAGTCTTCGCTGTAGTGTATGAGCATCCGCCGGTAGGTCTCCAGGATTTTCGACTTGATGACGAAGCCTGCGAAAGTGCCGTCGCCGTCCACCACGGGAAGTTCCCACGATTTGGTCACTTCGAAGGCGTGCATCACCTGTTCCATCGTATCCGTGATGCTCAGGGGGAAAGGAATCGGTTTCATGAACTGCTCGGCGGTGTAGCGGTGGTACAGCTCCGGCCGGAACATGACGTTGCGTATGTCGTCGAGGTTGACCACTCCTATGAGTTTGTTGTTGTCCTTATTCACCACGGGCAGTACGTTCCGGTTGAAGCGGCTGATGAGGTTGACGATTTCGCGCAGGTCGGTGTCCTTCGTGATGGTGCGTTCGTTTCTTTCCAGCACGGTGTCCACTGTCATCAGGCGCAGCATGTTCTTGTCCGTATGGTGTGTCAGCAGTTGGCCCTTCTTGGCCAGACGCATGGAGTAGATGCTGTGCGGCTCGAAGAGGATGATGGTCAGGTAGGAACATACGGAGCAGATCATCAAGGGGAGGAGCAGGTCGTAGCCGCCCGTGAGTTCGGCTATCAGGAAGATGCCCGTGAGCGGCGCGTGCATGACGCCGCTCATGACGCCGGCCATCCCGATGAGGGCGAAGTTCTTCTCCGGACAATATACCGTAAAGTCGAAGCTGTTGCAGAAATGGGAGAAGATGAATCCCGCAATGCAGCCCAGGAACAGGCTGGGGGCGAAGATACCGCCGCAGCCTCCTCCTCCGTTGGTGGCGCTGGAGGCGAACACCTTGAGCAGTACGATCAGCATCAGGTAGAGGAGCAGGTAGGAACTGGAGTTGTAAAACAGCGAGTTGTCCATCACCGAGTCCCACTCTCCGGGCGTAGTGCCGTTGATGAGCAGTTCGATCGTGTCGTAGCCTTCGCCATAAAGCGGGGGGAACAGGAAAATGAGCACGCTCAGGATGCACGACCCCAATGCAAAGCGTTTCCACGGATTCTTCCATCGGCCGAAGATGCCCTCTATCCAGTTCATGGCGCGGGTAAAGTAGAGGGAGACGAGTCCGCAGAAGATGCCCAGCAAAATGACATAGGGAATGCGGCGCATCAGGAACTCCTGGTCCAGATTGAAGTTGAAGATGGAGTCCGTCCCCATGAGGATGTAAGACAGTATGGCTGCCGTCACGGAGGTCACCAGCAGGGGCAGCAGCGAGGCCATAGTGAGGTCTATCATCAACACCTCCAGCGTGAAGCATAGCCCGGCAATGGGCGCCTTGAAGATGCCGGCCACGGCTCCGGCCGCCCCGCAGCCGATGAGCAGCATGAGCGTCTTGTGGTCCATCCGGAAGAGTGAGCCCAGATTGGAGCCGATGGCAGACCCCGTCAGTACGATCGGCGCCTCTGCTCCTACCGAACCGCCGAAGCCTATGGTGACGGAACTGGCACAAATGGACGACCAGATATTGTGCCGTTTGATACGCCCTTTCCGCCCGGCAATGGCGAACAGTATCTTCGTGACGCCGTGGCTGATGTCGTCGCGTACCACATAGCGCACGAAACATCCGGAGAGCAGGATGCCGACGATGGGGTAGACGAGGTAGAGCCCGTTGGCCCCGTCTTGCGAGAAATTGAGGGTCAGGAAGTGCTGGAAAAAGTGGATCAGCAACTTCAGGATATAGGCAGCCAGGGCCGTGAAGATGCCGACCAGGAAGCTGAGAAACAGGATAAACCGTCGGTCGGGTATGTGGGCCATGCGCCACCGGACTACCTTGTCCAACAGGTTGTGGGTGTCGAGATGTTTCATGTCGGGAGGCTATTCGCGGATGATTTGCACTTGCCCGTCGTGGAAGAGCTTGACTATGCTGGAAGCCCGCCCTGTGCTTTCGGCCAGGTCCTGTCCGTAGAGGACCACATGGTCTACGGCCTTAATCAGTTCGGGGTCTATGTCCCGGAACGAGCGGGGCGAGGGAGCACCGCTTATGTTGGCCGAGGTGGAGACGATGGCCTTGCGGAAGTGCCGGCAGAGGTCGCGCGAGAAGCGTTCGTTCGTCACCCGTATGCCTACGCTGCCGTCCTCGGCCAGGAGGTTGGGGGCCAGATTGCGCGCCCGGTCGTAGATGATGGTCAGGGGCCGGGTGGACATTTCGATGAGATCCCATGCCAGGTCGGAGGGAGTGTCCACGTAGAAATCTATCTTTGCCGTCGAGTCGACCAGTACGCTCAGCGCCTTGTGGTCGTCGCGGTGCTTGAGCCGGTAGACCTTGGCCACGGCCTCCGGGTTGGTCGCGTCGCAGCCGATGCCCCAGATCGTGTCGGTCGGGTAGAGTATCGTCCCGCCTTCGTGGAGCACCCGGCAGGCCTTTTCTATTTCTTCTCGGTAATCCATTCGTTCGATATTTCGGGCAAAGTTACAATTTAAACACCAGAAAAGCGGGAATACTGCAAAAAAGATGGTACCTTTGTCTCGCAAACAAGGAAAAAAGTGCCAGCGCTTTCGGAGAAAAGCGGCAGCACTTTTTGGAAAAAGTACAGGCGCTTTTTTTGATTCGATGAAGGACAAAGAAGAAGACATCGTGGCCCGACTGCATGATTCCGCTACTGCCTATGCTGCATTTTCCGAGGTCGTCAGGGAATACAGCGAGCAGCTGTATTGGCAGATACGGCGCATGGTCTCGGATCATGAGGACACGAACGATCTTCTCCAGAATACTTTCATGAAAGCATGGGCGGGTCTGGACAGTTTCCGGGGCGACGCCCGCCTGTCGACCTGGTTGTACCGCATAGCTTTCAATGAGTGCCTGACATTTCTGAGCCGTAAAAAGAGCGAGCGCCTCCTCTCGATCGACGATGAGGAGACGTCCGATGCCGGCAAGTTGGAGAGCGACCCTTATTTTAACGGCGACTACGCCCAGCGGCTTCTGCAGGAATCTATAGGAACACTTCCGGCAAGGCAACGCATGGTGTTCATTATGAAGTATTTTGAGGAGAAGAAGTACGAGGAGATATCGGAGATCGTGGGGACCTCCGTGGGGGCGCTGAAGGCATCGTACCACCACGCGGTGCGGAAAATCGAGAAATATATCGAAGAGCGGCTTTAAACCTTTTGCCCTAAAGTGCGTCTATCGAAATAAATAGCTTAAAGTGTGAGTCATGAAACAGGAAGGTGAAATCTTGAAACGATGTGGAAAAGGGAATCCTTTTCGTACGCCGGAGGGCTATTTTGACCGCTTCCATGAGGACCTGATGAAGAAGATCTCCGGGGCGGCGGATGTCTCCGACGCTTTGCGCCTGTCCCCCGGATCTTCGGCTCCTCGGAGGGCGGAAGCGGGACTGTCGTGCTTGGGAAAGACTTCCTTTGCGGTATTGTTCCGGAACGTGTCTGTGTATTGGCGGATAGCAGCCGTGCTTGTCGTGGCGGTATCTTTGTCCTGCTTTATCTATTTGCAGGGAGAGGGGAGCAAAGCGCAGGATCCGGTTTCTTATCGGGTGGCTGTAAGCGACGATGAGGAATATACGGACGAAGAAATCAATGTAATCATAGAAGAAAGTTGTCTGGACGATTATGACCTGTACCAATTGGTCTCAGACGCAAAATAGCAGAGAGGAGGAAGAGCGAAGACTATGAGAACGTCACGGTTGATAGTATGGATTTTTCTGTCATTCTGCCTGCTGCCTTGGACTTCGGCGGAGACACAGAGACTGACGAGGGAGGAATTCCAGGCCAAAAAGAACGCCTATATCGTGCAGCAGGCCTCCCTCTCGGAGAAAGAGTCGGCGCAATTCTTCCCCTTGTACAGGGAGATGAGACGCAAGATAGGGCGGATAAACCGGGAGATTTCCCGCCAGGAACGGGAATTGAGCAAAGTCGGCTGCTACTCCGAAGAGCGCTATAAAGAAGCGATGGACCGCATCAACAATTCGCGTATCGAAGCGGCAAAGATAGAAAAGGAATATACGGAGAAGTTCCGCGGATTTCTTTCCAACGAGAAGATATTCAAGATCCACATGGCGGAGATCAAGTTCCACCGCGACATACTGAAGAAGATGATCCATTAGCCCGCGGCTCTCTTTTTCCCTGCCGTTTTCTGAAATCATTTTTACCCTGTCGGTGTTATTGGCAGTGTAATCTCAGTTAAGGCTCAATTTATCGGCAGTATTGCAGCTTGTTTTGGATAAAATATCGGCAGTATAAAACTTTTTGCTATCTTTACCGCAAAAAACGGGAGCAATGGACATAAGAGAGCTTGAAAGAATCCTGCTGGATCAGAAGGAAGAGATTGAATCTTTGAGGGGCAAAAAAAATTGCCACCGCACAGAAGAGCACCAGATCGACTTAAATAGCAATCTGGCTAACGGAATAGTAGGAGATAAAAGATGAAGAGCCGGATTTTTTATCATAGCCTTTTGGCTTTAAGTTTCCTGTTTTGCAATAAAACGGGGGGGGGGAGTTGTCTTAGCGCAGAATGACTCGGTGCCCGAAGCAGAGATCCGGGCCGCTTTGCGCCGGGCAGGGCTGGACGGTGGTGGCAAGAAGGAGCAATATAATTATTCGTTCTTTTGGAGGAATGGAGCAATCGTAAACCGATCCGATGAGGCAATCCTCCTGAATGGTGTTTACATCAAGTCCCTGATCGGAGTGGACTATTCGAGGATACATGCGGAACTTAAGAAGTTTCATGCGGAACGCTGCGTCGCGCCGCGCGACAGTTTCTTTATGTTCGAAGGCCGGGCCTATGCCGGCTACCGGAACTATCGGACCGACGACTACCGGCCGGCGCTGATTTCCCTCATGGATATACAGAAAAAGTATGCGCCGGGAGTTTCGTTGTGGAAATGCCTTTTTCAAATAAACGACTTGTTGCTGACCGATGATTTGACGCATTATCGTCTCGATGAGGATTTCCTTGACACGGTTGCTGTCCATTTGCCCGGCCGGATTGAGACTCTGGACGGAAAGGGGGGGGGGGGTTGGATGTCTGCCTGATTCGCATGTACACGAAAGAACCTCATATGTCGTCCAAGCGGAATGCCGGGCGGACGTTTGTCTGTGAGTCGGGAGACTGCCTGGTGCTGAATCCTTATCAGGGATTGCCCCCGCAGACGCTCTTTTTCGTCAACCGGCAAAATGTGGGGCACTTTGCCGGTATCGATGTAGACTCTTTACTGCGTATGCCTGCCGGTGACTATCGGATTTCTGCAGGGACTTTGCGTGAAGCGGGGAAGCCGCTGCGGATTGTCCATTTGGAAAGCGGGAAATACGATCCCGATTGGGTTTCCTTGGAGGAAATTGCGGCACGGTTTGTGCCCGATGACGCGCGGAATCACTGCCTGTTCCTGCTGAATGGCATTCCTCTGTATCGGGATTTGGGAGATGTCCGTATCGACTGGAACTATATCCATACGGTTTATTGCCACAAGCCGGGCGAAATCGAGCGGCTCAACGGGGGAACACAAGCCTATTTGCACGTGGTAGAAATAGGCTGTAAAGACCGTTTTTCACGGGATACGGCAAAATTGTATTTGGGTCTGGGCGAAGGGGATATTGTTGTCCCGATAGAATAATCGGCCGGGCCGTAGAACGGTCCGGCTTGGCTGATAAGAAAGAAGCAGAAGGATTCTGCATTCGAATCGAACTGTTTCCCCGATTAGCGGGAAGGCAGTTCGATTCTCATGATGTAGTCATTCATGAAAAATCCGTTTCCGATGGGGAAATCTCCCTGGCGGGCGCACGTCATGCCCATTTTGCGGTAGAATCCCAGTGCGGGATTGTCCCGGTTTACGTTGAGTTCGACAGCGGCGCCCGCTCCGCCGGCAGCTTCCTTTACGTGTCCCAAGGCGCGGGCGAAGAGGGCTTGCCCGTATCCTTCCTTTTGTTTCTCCGGCAGGACGTAGATTTTCTCCAGATGGTAGAGCCCTTCGGCTTCCGGCCGTATCGAGACATAACCGCAGGGCTGCCCGGAGGCATCGTAGGCAATATAATAGGTATGCGCCTCTTCGGCCATCTGCCGGTGCAGGTTGGGGACGGAGTACATCCACTCCATCATGTAGTCTATCTGTTCGGGCGACAGAATCTTTTCGTAGGTCTTGGGAAACACTTTGCCCGCAAGTTCATGGATCAGCGGGCAATCGTCGAGGGTGGCTTTTCGTATGTTCATAGGATGCGGTTTATTTAAAAAAGATTCTTCTTCTGGGGTAGGTTCGTTCCTTTAGTTCGCTTTTTCTGTTGCAAAGGTACTTATTTCGTTAAAAAAAACAAGTCCGGATAACAATCGCTGTTTTTTGTCGTAACTTTGTGGGTGAAAATAAAAAAGAATAAAAAACAATCCAAATAACTATGCCGCAAATAAATGGACGCATTTCGCAGATTATCGGCCCTGTGGTGGATGTCTGCTTCGAATATGCCTCGGAAAAAGCGGATTTGCCCGCAATTCATGAAGCAATGACAGTTACCCGTCCGAATGGGAAGGAACTGATTCTCGAGATTCAGCAGCACATCGGGGAAGATACGGTGCGTTGTGTAGCAATGGACAGTACCGACGGACTACAGCGCGGTTTGGAAGTTGTTCCTCTGGGTGCTCCGATCCGTATGCCGGTCGGTGATCAGGTGAAGGGGCGGCTTATGAATGTTATTGGTGAAGCTGTGGACGGGATGAAACCCCTTGACAAAAAGGGTGCCTACCCCATACACCGCGAGCCTCCGAAGTTTGAAGAACTGACCACAAACCAGGAGGTTCTTTATACGGGCATCAAGGTGATCGACCTGCTGGAGCCTTATGTAAAAGGCGGAAAGATCGGACTTTTCGGTGGTGCCGGCGTCGGTAAGACGGTGCTCATCATGGAACTGATCAATAATATAGCCAAGCGAGGCCACGGTTTCTCGGTATTTGCCGGTGTGGGCGAGCGTACGCGTGAAGGCAACGACCTGCTCCGGGAAATGATAGAGGCCGGCGTGATACGATATGGCAAGGAATTTTCCGAAGAAATGGAGCGCGGCAATTGGGACTTGTCGAAGATTGATTATGACGAGTTGCAGAAGTCGCAGGCCACGCTGGTGTACGGTCAGATGAATGAGCCGCCCGGAGCGCGTGCGTCGGTGGCCTTGTCGGGACTGACGGTGGCTGAGAGCTTCCGCGATGCGGGGCAGGGAACGGGCGAGAAACGCGATATCCTGTTCTTTATCGACAACATCTTCCGTTTCACCCAGGCCGGTTCGGAGGTTTCCGCCTTGTTGGGGCGTATGCCTTCGGCTGTGGGATACCAGCCTACGCTGGCCACGGAGATGGGACAGATGCAAGAGCGTATCACTTCCACGAAGAACGGTTCGATTACTTCGGTGCAGGCTGTATATGTGCCGGCCGATGACTTGACGGACCCGGCTCCTGCCACGACATTCTCCCACTTGGATGCTACGACGGTGCTGAGCCGTAAGATTGCGGAACTGGGTATCTATCCGGCTGTCGACCCGCTGGATTCCACATCGCGTATCTTGGACCCGTTGGTTGTCGGTAAGGAACACTACGAAACGGCGCAGAGAGTGAAGAAAATTCTGCAGCGCAACAAGGAGTTGCAGGACATCATCTCCATCTTGGGTATGGAGGAACTCTCGGAAGAGGACCGTCAGACGGTCAACCGGGCGCGCCGCGTGCAACGTTTCCTCTCGCAGCCGTTCACCGTGGCCGAGCAGTTTACCGGCGTGCCGGGCGTGATTGTCTCGATAGAGGACACGATTCGCGGATTCAACATGATAATGGACGGCGAAGTCGACGACTTACCGGAACAGGCTTTCTTGAATGTCGGGACGATAGAGGACGCCATGGAGAAAGGTAAGAAGATTCTTGCCCAGGCTTCTTCGGAAACGAAATAAGGGGAGAGCATAGATGGGTGATTCGATAAAAGTGGAAATACTGAGGCCGGACGGCATTGTTTATCAGAACGATGCCGTGGCTGCTGTGACCCTCCCGGGTGAAAAGGGCTTGTTTACGGTGTTGCCTCAACATGCTTCGCTTATTTCTTCGTTGGTGGAAGGCTCCATAAAGATAGTGGAGCATGCCGGCGAAGGAGAGGGTGGCAGTGAGGGGACGGAACGGGTCGTCCCGGTGAAAGGCGGGTTTGTGGAGGTCAACAAAAACGTGGTCTCGGTCTGTGTCAAATAAGGCAGGGAGAGAATGAAGCAGGTAAGTACATATAGGGCACAGCAGGAGAAGCGGAGCCTTTTCTATCTGGGAGCCGGGTTGTTTGCCGTGGCTTTGGTGTGCGCGGTATGCCTGAAACTTGTTTTGCGGAGTGAGCAGTCGTTCTATTGGCTGCTGTCTTTGCCTTTCCTCTTCCTTGCGATGGGATGCGGGCTGCGGAAGGTTTTGCTGTCGGTCAAGCAGCAAAAGACATTGGTCAATGTCTATCTTTTGCTGAAAATAGGCAAAATCTTGGGACTTGTGGCTGCCTGTTTGATCTACATCATTTTGTTGCAAATAGAACTGGCCTGCTTCTTGCCCGTATTCTTCGTCTTTTATCTGTTTTACTTGGTATGGGAAACAAAGTATATCTTTCGTTATGAGAAAACTTTGAGAATGGAGATGCTATGAAGATACTGTTTAAAATCATACGGTTCCGCTTTGTCCAGGTGTTATTGCTGGCATTGGCTTTGACGGCGGGCATGGCTTCCCGGACTTTGGCTTCGGAAAGTGTGGAGGACGGGAAGGTGGACGTGAAAGAAATTGTGTTCGGCCATATTCAGGATGCCTATTCATGGCATATAACCTCATGGGGCGATGCGCATGTCTCTATTCCTTTGCCGGTTATCGTGCGCGGGCAGTCGGGCGAATGGCATGTCTTCCCGTCTTCCCGGCTGGAAGAATCGCCAGACGGTTCTTATAAAGGCTTTTATATCTGCAAGGAGAATGGGAGTACGTATAAGGGAAAGATAGTCGAGCGGGATGCGCAGACCGGCGAAGAGGTGCGCCCTCTGGATTTGTCGCTGACGAAAACCGCCTGCGGTGTGCTGATAAGCAGCATTCTCTTAGTCGTCATCGTACTCTCCTGTTCGCGCTGGGCCCGGCGCAATCCGACGAAAGCGCCCAAAGGCTTTGTGGGGTTTATGGAAATGTTCATCATGGATATAAACGACAATGTGGTAAAAGCCTGTATCGGACCGAAATACAAGAGATATTCCCCCTATCTGCTGACAGCCTTTTTCTTCATCTTTATCAATAATCTGATGGGGCTGATTCCGATTTTTCCCGGGGGATACAATGTGACGGGCAATATCACGATTACGCTGGTTCTGGCAGTGCTTACGTTTCTCTTTACCAATTTTTCCGGGACCAAAGAGTATTATAAGGATATCGTATGGCCTCATGTGCCTTTGGCCTTGAAGCCGATCATGATTCCGATAGAGATAATCGGTGTCTTTTCCAAGCCTTTCGCATTGATGATCCGTCTGTTTGCCAACATCATGGCCGGGCACTCGGTGATTCTCTGCCTGGTGAGCATCATCTTTGTGACGGCATCCATGGGAATCGTGCTGAATACGAGCATGACATTTGTCTCCATGGCGTTCTGCATCTTCATGAATATGCTGGAACTGCTGGTGGCTTATATCCAGGCTTATGTCTTTACGATGCTTTCGGCCGTATTCATAGGATTGGCGGTGGCCGAACCGGAGGAGGCTTGAGCAAATGAAATAGAGAAAATAACAGAAAACTAAGAATAAACCTAAAAACAAATTCATTATGATCGCAAGTATTTTATTGCAAGCTGCTATGGCAGGTGCAAGTATCGCAAAACTGGGTGGTGCAATCGGTGCAGGTCTTGCTGCAATCGGTGCAGGTATTGGCATTGGTCGGATCGGTGCTTCTGCCATGGAAGCCATCGCACGCCAGCCGGAAGCATCGGGCAATATCCGCATGAACATGATTATCATCGCAGCCCTGGTAGAAGGTGTGGCTCTCTTCGCAGTGGTAGTTTGTCTGTTGGCCTTGGTGATGTAAAGACGCGCACTTATGGAGCTTTTATTGCCAGATTCCGGACTTCTGTTCTGGATGCTCTTGGCTTTTATCATAGTCTTTGCGGTACTTGCCAAATATGGTTTTCCAGTTATCACCAAGATGGTGGAAGAACGGAAACTGTATATCGACAAGTCCCTGAAAGCTGCTGATGAAGCCAACTCTGCTTTGGCAGGAATCAAAGCGACAAGCGAGAAAATTCTGGCCGAGGCTCATGAGCAACAGATTAAAATCTTGAACGAAGCGACCCAAGCGGGTGAGAAAATCATTTCCGACGCGAAGCGTGAGGCACAACTTCAGGCTCAAAAACAATTGGACGAAGTCCGGGCCCAAATAGCTGCGGAGCGCGAAGAGGCGATTCGTGCCGTGCGCCGGGAGATTGCAGTCCTGTCTGTGGATATTGCGGAGAAAGTAACCCGGAATTCCCTGAATCGGGATAAATCTCAGATGGAACTGGTCAACCGTTTGTTGGACGAGGTCATAACCAATAAGTAATTCTCGGAACAGATGGATACAGGTGTAATATCAAAGCGCTATGCGAAGGCTCTCTATGCCTATGCTTTGGAATGCAAGGAAGAGAAGGCGGTGTATGAGGAGATGAAGTCGTTGTCGGCTTGTTATCGGCAAGTTCCGGGATTTCGTTCCTCTCTGGGTAATCCCATAATGAATCGGCATGGTAAATTGAGCCTGCTGAAATCTGCTGTGGGGGAAACGCCGAGTACGTCGTATGTGCGTTTTATAGAACTTGTATTGAGCCATAGGCGTGAGAACTATTTGCAGACGATGGCTTTGACCTATATGGACATCTATCGTAAGGCCAATCATATTGTGACCGGTTCGTTGACTACGGCTGTTCCGATTTCGCCGGAGATTGAAGCGGCGATGCGCGAGAAACTTTTGCCACGCAAAGATAGGGGGACACTTGAGTTCTCTCTTCATACCGACCCTTCGATTTTGGGCGGGTTCGTATTCGACTACGATACTTATCGGTTGGATGCAAGTTTGGTATCCCAATTGAGAAATGTAAAAAATCAGTTGCTGGAAAGGAATAAGAAAACAGTATAAAAGCTATTTTATATGGCAGAAAACATAAAACCGAGCGAAGTGTCGGAAGTCTTGCGCCGGCAGTTGGCTGAGATTGACACTACGCTTCATTATGAGGAAATAGGTACGGTTCTGCAAGTGAGCGACGGCGTGGCACGTATCTACGGCCTGCGTAATGCGGAGGCCAATGAGTTGTTGGAATTCGACAACGGGATGATGGCCATTGCCATGAACCTGGAAGAGGACAACGTAGGCGCCGTTCTGTTGGGACCGACCGATCAGATAAAAGAAGGCTTTACGGTGAAACGTACGGGCCGCATCGCTTCCATTCAAGTCGGGATGGAGATGCTGGGACGTGTCATTAACCCGTTGGGACAGCCGCTCGATGGAAAAGGGGAAATCGGAGGCGAGCGCCTTGAGATGCCCTTGGAACGCAAAGCACCGGGAGTCATCTACCGTCAGCCGGTCAATACGCCTTTGCAGACCGGACTGAAGGCTGTGGATGCAATGATTCCCATCGGTCGCGGACAGCGTGAGCTGATTATCGGCGACCGGCAGACCGGTAAGACGGCTATTGCCATCGATACGATTATCAATCAGCGCAGCAACTACGAAGCTGGCAAACCGGTTTATTGTATCTATGTAGCTGTCGGGCAAAAAGGCTCTACTGTAGCCGCATTGGTGGAGAAGTTGCGCGAATATGGTGCGCTTCCTTATACGATTATCGTTTCGGCCACGGCTTCCGACCCGGCAGCATTGCAGTTCTATGCCCCGTTTGCCGGTGCCGCCATCGGCGAGTATTTCCGCGATCAAGGCATGGATGCGCTGGTAGTCTATGACGATTTGTCCAAGCAGGCTGTGGCTTACCGGGAAGTGTCCCTGATTTTGCGTCGTCCGAGTGGACGTGAGGCTTATCCGGGCGATGTTTTCTATCTGCACTCCCGTCTTTTGGAGCGTGCCGCCAAGATTATCAATCAGCAGGAAGTGGCCGAGCAGATGAATGACTTGCCCGAGAGTCTGAAAGGCCGGGTAAAAGGCGGTGGTTCGCTGACGGCATTGCCAATTATCGAGACGCAGGCAGGCGATGTCTCTGCTTATATTCCGACAAATGTCATATCAATTACCGACGGGCAGATATTCTTGGAGACAGACTTGTTCAACCAAGGCAACCGTCCGGCCATCAATGTCGGTATTTCAGTTTCCCGTGTGGGCGGCAATGCGCAGATCAAAGCCATGAAGAAAGTGGCCGGTACATTGAAGACCGACCAGTCCCAATATCGGGAACTTGAGGCTTTCTCCCAATTTGGCGGCGATATGGATCCGGTGACGGCTTTCATCATCGATAAGGGGCGCAAGAATACCCGCCTGCTCGTGCAGCCGCAGTATTCTCCCATGCCGGTGGAAGAGCAGATTGCCATTCTTTACTGTGGAACCCATGGGTTGTTGAAGGATGTAGCGCTCGACTCCGTGCCAGATTTCGAGAAGAATTTCCTCTTGACCTTGCGGAATACGCACCAGGCCGATGTGCTGGATGTCCTGAAACAAGGCATTATCAATGAGGAGGTGGAGAACATCATAAAAGATGTGGCTTCGAAAATAGCCCTTTCGTTAACTAATAAGTAGGTAAACCGTCATGGCATCGTTGAAAGAAATCAAAGGGCGCATCGCTTCGGTGCAGAGTACGCAGAAAATTACCTCTGCCATGAAGATGGTGGCTTCGGCCAAGCTTCATCGTGCCCAGGCGGCCATTACCGGAATGGCTCCTTATGAACGCAAGTTGTCGGCTATTCTGAATGCTTTCCTGGCGGGAGGTGGCGAGGATGACCGGACGGCTTCGCCGCTGACTGCGAAGCGGACTGCCGTCCGTAGGGTCGTAATTGTGGCTTTCTCTTCCAATTCTTCCCTTTGCGGAGCATTCAACAGTAATGTGGCCAAGGAATTGCACGAAACTATCCTTTCCTTTCCCGAGTTGACGAAAGAGCAGATCCTGGTTCATCCTGTCGGGAAAAAAATAGCCCAGGCGGCGCGTAAAGAAGAGTGTACGATAGTCGGTTCTTATGAGAAGTTGGCCGAGCAGGCAGACTTCGATGCTATTTCCGCCTTAGCTTATCAGTTGATGGACGATTATGCACGCGGCGAGATAGACCGGGTCATTCTGCTGTATCATCGCTTCAAGAGTGCTTCTTCCCAAGTGCTTGAGAGGAAAGAACTGCTGCCGGTTTCTTTGGATGATGTCTTTTCCTCATCGCAGGCTAAGGCCCAGCATCCGGCGCTTGCGCCCGATTATATCGTGGAACCCTCCCGGTCGGCTTTGTTGGCGACTTTGTTGCCCCAGACTATTGCCTTGAATCTTTTTACAGCATTGTTGGATAATCAGGCTTCCGAACATGCCGCACGCATGACTGCCATGCAGGTTGCCACAGACAATGCGGCCGATCTGCTGGATGACCTCACACTCCATTACAACAAGTCGCGGCAGTATGCCATTACTTCCGAGCTGTTGGACATCATAGGAGGGTCGATGCAATAGGGAGAATGCAGTAGAGGTTTCTTTCTGAGCAAAACGAAGAAAATGCTTCGGGTCTGGGCGAATGAGACCTGAAGCATTTCTTTTTTTGGATTTACTGGAGAATTTATGATGAAGTATAAGGCACTTTTTTTGCTTTTTGTTGTTCAGTTCTTTCCTGTAGCCTCTTTTTCCAAAGGACTGGACGAGGCTGTCCGCCGCTATTTGGCGAGTAAACCGGGAGAAATAGGGGTAGCGGTTATTATTCAGGACAAGGATACTCTTGCTTGGAACAACGATTCTTCCTATCCGCTGATGAGCGTCTGCAAACTGTTTCAGGCTTTGTCTGTAGCCGATTATCTTTGCGAAAACCGGCTTTCGCTCCAGACTCCGGTCACAATAGGGGAGGAGGATTTGCAGCCTGATACATACAGCCCTTTGCGCGAGCGGTATCCGCGGGGTGGAGTGACGCTTACGGTGGCCGATTTGCTTCGCTATTCTCTACAGCTGAGCGACAATAATGCGTGCGACATTCTCTTCCGAATGACGGGAGGCCCGCAGCAGACCGACCGTTATCTGCGTGGGTTGGGACTGGAGGATTTCCGGATAGCCGTAGACGAGGCTGAAATGCACCGCGACCTTGCCTCGTGCTACGAAAATTGGAGCACTCCCCTGGAGACGGCTTGTCTTGTGAACCGATTGTTTACGACCGCCTTTCTTCCCGATACGCTCCAGCAGTTTATTTGTCGGACACTCTTGGATTGCCGGACGGGTGAAGACCGCCTGCCTCGGCCTTTGGCGAAGACCGGAGCACGCATCGGGCATAAGACAGGGACGGGCGACCGGAATGAGGAGGGGGAACTTATCGGAGTAAACGATGCCGGTTTTGTTATTTTGCCCGATGGTCGACATTATACCGTGGTTGTCTTTGTGAAAGATATACCCGGCAGTCTTGAGCGTGCATCGCAGATCATAGCGGATATATCGGACATCGTGTATCGTCGAATCCGTTGATCCCTTATTACAAAAAAGGAGTTAAGCCAAAACTTAACTCCTTGATTTTTAATTCGAGCGGCAAACGAGGCTCGAACTCGCGACCCCCAGCTTGGGAAGCTAGTGCTCTACCAACTGAGCTATTGCCGCTTGTAATAAAAGTATTTGCGGAGAGAATAGGATTCGAACCTACGATACCCTTTAGGGGTATACACGCTTTCCAGGCGTGCCTCTTCAACCACTCGAGCACCTCTCCTTTTCGGAATTGCTGTGCAAAGGTACGGCTTTTTGGGAAATCTGCAAATTTTTCGCGCTACATTTTTACTGCATTTTCAATATTCCGGCTGTGCCGGGAAATTCCGGTGCTGTAGGGATTCCTGTTTCCTTTGCAACTTTCGGGCATTTGATGCCGTAGTTTCAGCCAAAAGGGGTAGGGGAATTCCGTAGGTTTCAGCCACTTTCTGGGCCGTATAAAGCAGAAAGCTGCTTTCGTTGCGTTTCCCCCGCATCGGGACAGGCGCCAGATAAGGGCAATCCGTTTCGAGTACAATCCGTTCCAGTGGTATTATTTCTCTCAAGAGTGCCGGGAGATTGCTTTTCTTGTATGTCACCACTCCTCCTATGCCAAAGTAAAAATCGGGGAGTGCGAGTATCTTCGCCGCTTCTTCCGCTGTTCCCTCGAAGCAATGGAAGATCCCCCGAAGTTTCCCGTCCATCTCCTGGGAGACAACCTCGAAGGTCTCGGCAAAAGCTTTCCGGTTATGAATCGCAACCGGGAGGTCAAATTCCTTTGCCCAACGCAGTTGTTGGCGGAAAGCATCCATCTGTTCCTTTTTTAAGGAATCGTCCCAGTAAAGGTCGATGCCGATTTCGCCAATTCCCATATAGCGAAAGGATGCGTTGCACTCCGCCCCGTTTCGTTCGCAGAGCGACCGGTATAAGAAATCCAAATCTTCTTGATAATCCTTTGAGACGGAAGTCGGGTGCAACCCTATCATCGGGGAGACATATCCCGGATAGTCTTCGGCCATGCGGAGCAGACGCGGGAGAGAAGCGGCGTCTATATTCGGCAAATACAGATGTGCGACTCCTGCCTCCTGTGCCCGTTCCACGGCCTGCTCCCGGTCTTCATCGAATTCCTCGACGAACAAGTGGGAATGGGTGTCGACCCATGCGGGTTTTCCCATTGCGGATTCTTCTTTTTCCACCGGTATATTTCTTATCTGTTCCGCTTCAGCATCTTTTCAGCCAGCAGGCGCAAACCTTCTTTCCGGTCGTCGGGGACGGCCACTTGATTCAGGCATTCGATGCCTTTCTGGTAATACTCTTCTATTTTCTCCTGGGCCAGATCGCCTACGCGGACGGCATTGTAGATTCCTGTGACAGCAGCTATTTTTTCTTCGGCCAGGAAGTCTATCCGGTTCAGCCAGCCCCGCAGTTGCAACTTGCTGCTCTCGTCGGCCAGTTCCAAGCACTTTATCAGCATCCACGTCTTCTTGTTGCAGAGAATGTCGCCGCCGATCTTTTTCCCGAACGTCTCCGGATTGCCATACACATCCAGATAATCATCCTGCAGCTGGAAGGCCAGCCCTATGTTGATGCCGAAATCGTACATCAGGCGCGCATTTTCTTCCCCGGCTTCCCCGTATTCCGCACCGATGCGCAGCGCGGCAGCCAGAAGCACCGAGGTTTTCAGGCGAATCATTCTCAAATACTCCGCTTCCGTCACATTGCTCAGCGTCTCGAAGTCCATGTCCAGCTGTTGCCCTTCGCAGACTTCCAGAGCGGCTTTGGAGAACGTGTTTATCATGGCTTCCTTTTGCTCGCAGCACACCTGCATAAAGTAGTGATAGGCCAGGATAAGCATGGCGTCGCCCGAGAGGATAGCCGTATTGTCGTTCCATTTTTTGTGTACCGTCAGCATCCCGCGCCGACGGTCTGCCTTGTCCATCAGGTCGTCATGCAGAAGGGTGAAATTGTGGTAGACCTCCAGTCCCACGGCCGCAGGCAGCAAATCTTCCACATCTTCTTTCCAGAGATTGGCACTCATCAGCATGAGCAGCGGACGGATGCGCTTCCCGCCCAGAGACAATACGTAAGAAATCGGTTCGTAGAGCCCTTTCGGCTCTTTGGAATAGTCCAGCGAGTCGATATAGTTGTTGATGCTTTCAAGCAAAGATTCCGGAGTTTTCATAAATGAGTCCCTTTTTTAGTTCAAAATCGTCAGGGCAAAGATACAACATGCGGTCCGATTCGGCTGCTTATACCTTATATTTTAGTTTTTTTATGGGAGCGAGCACCCGAAAAACGCCGTTCCGACGTTTATACTTAAGTATAATTGTGCAAAAATGAGACCTATCCTCTCTATCTGTCTGTTGCTCTCGGTTTTGGCCCTCCCATTGCGCGGTCAGGCTCCGGGTGCGCGCAGCTATGCCTTTCTGGACCTTCCGGTTTCCGCCCACGCGGCCGCTTTGGGCGGAGACAACATCTCCATCATCGAAGACGACATTACGCTCACCACCCACAACCCTGCACTCCTCTCCAGCGTGAGCGACCATACCCTCTCGATGGGCTACATGAATTACATGGAGGGCATCAACTCGTTCCATGCCGCCTATTCGCAGATTGCCGGCGAACGGGGCACCTGGGGCGCTTCCGTGCAGTATCTGGACTACGGCACCTTCTCCCGCCGCGACGAGCAAGACCGCGATCTCGGCACATTCCGCGCCAAAGACTTCAACTTCATGGGGCTCTATGCCTACAACCTGACCGACTATTGGAGCGGAGGCGTGGCGGCAAAGGTCATCTATTGTTCCTACGACAGTTATTCCTCCATAGCCCTTGCGGCCGACCTGGCACTGAATTACTACAATGCCGAGTGGAATTTCTCCTTTTCGGCCGTGGCCCGGAACCTGGGCGGCGAGGTCAAATCCTTTGCCGACGAGACTGCCAAGCTGCCGGTCAACCTGATGCTCGGCGCGACGAAGCGCTTTTCCCATGCCCCGATAGCCCTCCACCTGACTCTCTCCCGCCTTCAGGACTGGGACGAAGACTTTGCCAACCACATAGCCTTAGGCGTGGATTTCTACCCGATTAAGAATTTCTACGTGGCCGGCGGCTATAACTTCCGCAAGGCGGACGAGATGAAAGTCGGCGATTCGAGCCACGGAGCCGGCTGGAGCTTCGGTGCCGGTTGCCACATCAGGAAAGTGAAAGTCGACGCCGCCTATGGAAAATACCACGTGGCCGGAGGTTCGCTGCTCATGAACATAGCCTACGCATTCTGACAATCCCTATTCATTTATATATATGGAACAAAAGAAAATCATCATAGCCATCGACGGCCATTCCTCCTGCGGAAAAAGCACGATGGCCAAGGACCTGGCCCGCGAATTGGGCTATATCTATGTGGACACCGGAGCCATGTACCGGGCCGTCACCCTCTATGCCATGGAGCACGGCCTGTACCAAGGCGACCGGCCGGACGAGGCCGCGCTGGAGAAAGCCATGCCGCAGATCCGGATTTCGTTCCGGCTCGATCCGCAGACCCATGTTCCGCGCACCCAGCTGAACGGGCACGACGTGGAAGACCGCATCCGTATGCTCGACGTATCGGCCCGTGTCAGCCCCATCGCCGCCCTGCCCTTTGTGCGGGAGGCCATGGTGCGCCAGCAGCAAGAGATGGGCCGGCAGCGCGGCATTGTCATGGACGGCCGGGACATCGGTACCGTCGTATTCCCCTCGGCCGAGCTGAAAGTGTTCGTTACGGCATCGGCGGAAGTCCGTGCCCGGCGGCGTTACGACGAACTGACGGGCAAGGGCCAGGCCGCCGACTACGAGGAAATACTCCGCAACGTGCAGGAACGTGACTACATCGACTCCCACCGGGCCGTCTCCCCCCTGCGGCAAGCTCCGGATGCCCTGTTGCTCGACAACAGCGCGATGAGCATCACCGAGCAGAAGGCCTGGCTTCTGGAGCGCTTCCGGGAAACTCTTCGGAAAATGGGGAAATAATTTTTGCAAGAGCGATGAAGGATCCTATCAAAGTAGAAATAGACGAAGGGTCGGGCTTCTGCTTCGGTGTCGTCACGGCCATCCGCAAGGCGGAAGAAGAACTCCGCTCGGGCAAGACACTCTATTGCCTGGGCGACATCGTACACAACAGCCGCGAAGTAGAACGGCTGAGCTCCCTCGGGCTGAAGACCATCGACCACCGGCAGCTTGCCGGCCTCCACGACACAAAGGTCCTGCTCCGTGCCCACGGCGAACCGCCCTCCACCTACCGGACAGCCCGGGAGAACGGCATGGAAATCATAGACGCCACGTGCCCTGTGGTGCTGCAACTGCAAAAGCGCATCAAGGCCGAATACGAGTCCTCCCTCGGTTCGCGGCACCAGATAGTCATCTTCGGGAAAAACGGCCATGCCGAAGTCCTGGGACTCGTGGGGCAGACTAACGGCGAGGCCATCGTAATCGAAAATCTGGAAGAGGCCACCACGAAACTGGACTTCACGCGCGACATCGTGCTCTACTCCCAGACCACCAAGTCCGTGCCCGAATTCCAGGAAATCGAGCGCTATATCCAGGAACACATGGCGCCCGGCGCACACTTCCGCTCGTACAATACGATTTGCCGCCAGGTTTCCCACCGTATCGAGAGCATCCGCCGTTTTGCCTCGACGCACGACCTGATTTTCTTCGTCAGCGGCAAGAAGAGCTCCAACGGGAAAGTCCTTTTCCACGAATGCCTGCAGGTCAATCCCCGCTCGTTCCTGATCGACAGCACCGACGAAATCCACCCCGAGCAGCTCGAAGGAGCCGTCTCCATAGGCGTCTGCGGGGCCACTTCCACCCCCAAGTGGCTGATGGAGGAAATACGCACCCACATAGAGCGCACACTGCAAGAAAAAACAGACAATACAACAAAAGGATAAACAGACATGAAAATAGGAGATAAAGTCCGCTTCCTGAACGAGACCGGAGGCGGCAAGATTACGGGATTCGTAGGGAAAGACATGGTTACGGTAGAGGATGCCGACGGATTCGAAATCCCCGTCTTGAGACGGGAGTGCGTCGTCATCGAGACCAACGAGCTCAACATCCCCCGACCGGCAAAGCAAGAGAAGAAGGCTCCGGCCTCTGCCGCCCTCATCACGCCGGAGAAGGAAAAGGAGGCCGACCGCCCCGCCGTCTCTTACCGCGCCCCGGAGCGCAAGGGGGGCAACGTGCTGAACGTCTTTCTGGCCTACGTCCCCGTAGATTCGCGGCGCATGATGGAGACTCCCTTCGAGGCCTATCTCGTCAACGACAGCAACTATACTCTTTTCTTCAGTTACCTCACGGCCGAGGGCCATGCCTGGCAGGTGAGATACCAAGGCACGGCCGAACCCAACACGAAGATTTTCCTCGAAGAGTTTGAGAAATCGGCGCTCGGCGAGCTGGAGCGCGTGGCCGTGCAGCTCGTGGCCTACAAGACCGACAAGCCTTTCCTGCTGAAGCCCGCCGCGCAGGTGGAATTGCGCATCGACACCGTGAAGTTCTACAAGCTCCACACCTTCCAGCCCTCCGACTTTTTCGAAGAGCCGGCCTTGCTCTACGACGTTGTGCGCGACGATGTCCCTGCGCGCCAGGTCTATGTGGACGCCGGTGCCCTGCAGCAGGCCCTGACCGAGAAGAAACGGACCGACAGCCGCCCCGCCGTCAGTCCTGCCCGCGTGGAGAAACCGAAAAAACACGGCATCGGCAAGGACATCGTGGAGGTGGACCTGCACATCAGCGAACTGCTCGACTCGACGCAGGGCATGGAGGCCAAGGACATACTGGACTACCAACTGAAAACCTTCCGCGAGACCATGGAGCAATACAAGGGCAAGAAAGGGCAGAAACTCGTCTTCATCCACGGCAAGGGCGACGGAGTACTGCGCCGCCGCCTGCTCGACGAACTGCGGCAGCACCATAAGTCGTGCCAGGTGCAGGACGCTTCGTTTCAGGAATACGGCTTCGGGGCCACTATGGTCATCGTGCACTAAACTTCGCCCCGCTTCTTCCGGAGATAAAAGCCCCAAGGGGCGGAAGAAAAAAGCGGCAGCACTTTTTCCGAGAACCGGCAGCACTTTCAGCCGTTTCCCCTGCATGAATTTGTTCCTCTCCCTGCATGGAAGAAACCTCTCCCTTAGCGAGGAGAAACAAACCTCGACCCGTAAAAAGCAAGAGACCCCGAACCGTCGGGGTCTCTTGCTTTCTTATTTTCGCCGTACTGCCTGCAGGAAACATCGGTCCCAGTAGTCCTCGTCGAGCGAAGAGAGGCATACGCCGCGGGACGAGGAGGCATGGGCAAAGCGGCCGTCCTTGAGGTAAATGCCCACATGGTCGGGACGCCGCCGCGAACGGGCGGTGCTGAAGAACACGAGATCGCCCTCGCGCAACTGCCGCCGCGCTATGCGGCGGCCGGAGTGGTCCATCTGTTCGCGTGTCGTGCGGCGGAGCTTCTGCCCGTAGGCCGCATCCACAATCTGCTGTACGAAGCCCGAGCAGTCCACGCCGCGGCGCGTGGTGCCCCCCATGCGGTAGGGGGTGCCCAGCCAGTCGGCCACTTCCAGATAGAGGGGGAAGTAGTCGCTGCGGCCGACGGACAGGCCGAGTTTCACCTCAGCCCGGTCGATGGCCCGGTCGATGAGCGCGCTTTTCTTGCTCCCGCAAGCCGTAAGCAGCAGCGCCAGGCAGCAGCAGAGCGGCAAGCGCAGAGCCCGGGCGGCGGGACGGATGTGCCGGCAACCTCTCACTGCGCGCCTCCTTCGCCGGCGGCCGGCTCCATGATGACTTCCACGCGGTTGCAATCCTCCAGGAAGTCGCGGGCATATTGCTGCAGTTCTTCGGCCGTAATGTTGCGCACGGCCTCTTTGTAACCCGTGAGGCTGTCGATGCCGAATGTCTTCAGCATGTAGATCTTCGAGAGCCAATAGCTGTTTTCGCGCAGGCGTTGCCGCTGCTGTTTCAGCATAAACTCTTTCACCTTGTCCAGGTCGTCCGCGTTCGGGCCGCGGCGGGCCAGGTCGTCCAGGCCTTTATATACGAGGGGCATCAGCCGGGCCTGCTTCGAGAGGTCGGTGGTCAGGAATATCTGCAGCCCTGTTCTCGGTTCGGGCAGCGGTTCGGACAATTCGCTGACGCTAGCTCCGTAGGTGCCGCCTTCGTCCTCGCGGAGCGTCTCGGTGTAGACGATGTCCAGAAGCCGGGCCAGCATCTGCATCTTCATCCCGCTGCGCAGGGTGAGTGCTTCGGGCTTGTTGTAGCAGAGGAGGATGTAGCTCTTAGGCGTCTCTTGCGCGCGCTGGAAATGATTGATGCGCTCGCCCGTGCGCCAGTCGCCCGAGATGCGCTGCCAGCTCTCCTCCGTGAAGTCGGAAGGCAGGGCGGCCAGATACTGCTCCACGTAGGGGCGGATGCTGTCGGGCTGCACGTTGCCCACGATGTAGACGCTGAAGTCTGAGGCGTCGGAGAACATGTGGCGGAAGTAATCCATGGCCCGGTCGTAGTTTATCGAGTCGATGTCCGCCTCCGTGAAGCGCCGACGGCGGGGCGAAGGCAGGAACATGCTGTGCGTAAGGGAGTCGGAAAAAGCAGTCTCCGGCCGCAGGTTGAGGTTGCGGATATTTTCCTTTTCCCCGTTTTTCCAGGCCATCATGGCTTCTTCGTCGCGCCGAGGGGCGGTAAACTGGAGGTAAACGAGCTGGAGGAGCGTCTCGAAGTCGCGTGGCGCACAGGAGCCGTTAAGCCCGTTCCCATAGGGCTCTTGGTATGTGCTGTAGTCCACCTGCTTCCCGGCCAGCTTCTGGGCCAGCTGGAGGTTGTCGAAATTGCCCAGGCCTCCTTCCTCTGTCAGCCGGGTGGCATAGGCCCAGTTGCGGATGTCGCTGTCGGGGAAGAGCGAAGTGCCCCCGTCGCGCGCCATGTGCAGCCGCACTTCGTCGCGGCTGAAGTCGGTGGGTTTCACGTAGACGGTCATCCCGTTCGAGAGTTTCCAGCGCGTGAAGCCGAAAGAGTCGGGCTCTTGCTCCACCACCTTGCCGGGTTCGGGCAATTGGGCAATAAGCGGCTCGTTGCCCACTTTGTCCACGAAGGGTTCCAACTGCTCGGCTTCCACATCGGCGAGCGTCTGCAGCAGTTCTCCCTCCGTGGGATAGGCCAGGCCTTCTTTCTCCGGTCCCGTCAGGAGCAGCACCCGGTTTGTCTCCGTCAGGTAGCTGCGCAGCAGGGCTGTCAGCTCTTCGGCCGTAATCGTGGGGATGACGTTCCGTATCAGCTCCGTGTATTCCCGCTCGATGCCGGGCGTTACGTTCCCGTTGAGGAAGTGGCGGACATAACTGTTTACGTAAGCCACGTTTTTCGTATGTTCCCGTTCGTTGTAGGCGCTCTCGTAGCTGCTCGCGATGCGGGCCTTGGCGCGCTCCACCTCGGCCGGAGTCAGCCCTCCCCGTGCGGCACGCAGTGCCTCGCGGTAGATGCAGGCCAGTCCCTCGCGGGCTTGTCCTTCCTTCACCGCCGCTCCTACCACGAAGGAATTCTTCGTATCGCTGAAAAGGAACGAGCCTTCTCCCATCCAGGAGTTGAGGATCGGTGCATCGGGCTTCTGCTGGATATCGATGAGGCGTTCGGAAAGGACTTGGGAGATGATGCTGTTTTCAAAGTAACGCCGCCAGGCTCCCAGCGTCTCGCGCCTGTCGCGGGGGATGGGTTCGTGCTTGAAGTAGAGTTCCACCTGGGTGTCGTTCATTTCCTTGTCCGTAAAGATGCCGACGATGGGCTCCTTGTTGTCCGGCACGGGGTAGTATGTCCGCTTTGCGGCATCGGGTCCGGGGGCGGGAATGTCGGCAAACAGCCGCTTTATCTTCTGCTCTACGAGGTCGGGGTCGATGTCTCCCACCACGATGATGCCCTGTAGGTCAGGCCGGTACCACTTCTTGTAGTACGAGCGCAGCGCCTCGTAGGGAAAGGTGCGCACCACCTCGATGTTGCCGATGGGCAGGCAGTCTTCGTATTTGCATCCTTTGTAGACCTTCTCCTCGATTTGTTCGTAGATGCGCATGGCGGCGTTCTGCCGCGTGCGCCATTCTTCTTCGATTACGCCCCGCTCCTTGTCGATTTCCTCGTCCGTCAGGAGCAGCCCGCCCGACCAGTCGTGCAGGATGAGCAGGCAGGAATCGACGATGCCCTCGCGCGCTATGGGCGCATCGCAGATGTTGTAGACCGTCTCGTCCACGCTGGTATAGGCGTTCAGGTTCTGCCCGAAACGTATGCCCACCGTCTCGCACCAGTCCACGATGCGCTGCCCCCCGTCGCTTCCGGGGAAGTTTCGGGAGCCGTTGAAGGCCATGTGTTCCAGGAAGTGCGCCAATCCGCGTTGCCCCGGCTCTTCGAGGATGGAGCCCACGCGCTGGGCAATGTAGAAATCCGCCAGCCCGGGTTGGAAGGTATTGCGGCGCACATAGTAGGTCAGCCCGTTCTCCAGGCGGCCGTAGCGCACCTGCGGGTCCAGGGGGATGGGGCGGTTTTCGTCTGCCGTCTGCCCCCGGGCGGGGAGGGCAGTTGCCAGACTGCAGACAACGCACAACCCCGTCAAGAGAAAATGAGAGATTCGCATAGAAAAGATTGTATTTGTTATTTCAAGGGATGAACCTTTTTTGCCGAACGGGCCGGATGCTTTTCTCACTCTGGCCGATAGATAAGTTTGTTTTGATCGTTGCGGAAGAGGTCTTTCCCAATGACGGATAGTTTGTTTCCGGTGACTAGGACGCGCTGCAGCCGATGGCAGTCCAGAAAGGCTCCTTCGCCTATGCTATTCAGTTCTGGGGGCAGAATCAGGTCCTGGCCCAGGCGGATGCAACCGCTGAAGGCGCGTTCGCCGATGGATTGCAGGGTGGGAGGGAAGAGTACTTCGGTCAAATATTTTTTTTGCGAGAAAGTGTAGTCGGGAATCCGGGTGAGGGTTGTGCGGGTCAGGTCGATGCTGACGAGTTTGGGCATGAAGTCGCGGATAATCTTGAGGTCGTTGTTGTCCAGTGTCCCGCTAACCGTGAGATAGTTTATTTCACTCGGCTGATGGCCGAGGCGGAGGATTTCGTCGCTCAGCGTGCCGGGGGTGGAGACTTCTATGGAGATGCGTATGGGAGTGCCTTCCAGTATGTTGAAACCGCCCCAACGGTCTTTGTTCTTATAGGCGTCGCGGCATCCTACGGGTACGAAGACTACGGTGAGACTGTCATTCAGGGCATCGGGGAAGAGATTGGGCGCTTCTTTCCGGGTGCATACCAGGAGTTTCAGATTCCGGCAACCGTAGAAAGCATACCGGTCTATGGTAGTCAGATTTTCCGGTAGCCAAACTTCGCGCAGGGAGCGCTTGCCTTGCAGGGGAGCGTCTTTGGTATCGTCTTTTTTACAGAAAGCGTATTCGGGAATCGTGCGGGGGGTATAGAGATTGAAGCCTCCGGGCGAGGTGCCTCCCCGTCCGGTCATGCCTTTGATGCTTACGTCTTTCAGGTCGAGTATTGCGAGGCAGTCCATACTGTCGCGCATCAGTTGGAAATCGCGGGCGTTGAGATTGCCCGAAAGTGTCAGGTTTCGGATGGAGTGTGCCTCCGATCGGGTCATTTCTGCTTGGAGTTGTCCGGCTTTCTCTACCTTATATATATATGTCTGGTCGCTCTGGGCATTGATTGTCCCTATAGGGACGAATAGAAGTACGTAGGAAAATATTTTCTTCAGATTCATGATTCAGTTTATATTTCTCGCAAAAATAGACTTTTCTCTTCATCGAAGGAGGATTGGGGTAAATAAAAAATGCAAAACGTTTTCGGGATACCGGCATATTCCTTACCTTTGCGGCACAAATAATGAGGGGAATCTCCTTTTCCCCCCGTAGTAATATCCCAAATTATTTCTCGTTTTTATTCAGTGTTCCTATATAGGGTAGGACTGTGTACTGAGCAGAAAATAACTATATCCCTACACAAAAATGTACAATATTATCCAGCTAAACGGAAAAACAGACTCCGAACTTCAGGAAATGGCAGGTGAGTTGGGCATTTCGAATGCAGCCTCCATTCCTCGCAGCGAATTGATATATAGAATATTGGACGAGCAGGCGATTGCCGGAGCGGCTCGCGTGGCTGAAGCGGGAGAGCGTGAAGGCCGCCGCCGCCGCAGGCCGGCAGAAAAGAAAACGGCAGAAAAACCGGCGGACAACAAGGCTGAGAAGCAGGAACAGCCCAAGAAACAGAAAACTCCGGCTGCCGCAAAGGCAGAGGACAGTGCCGCGACACAGGAAAAAGCCGCACCTTCTGACGCTCAGGCTTCTACGCCCGGAAAGAAAAAGCGGGGCCGTCCGCGGAAAAATCCGGAAGCGGATGTTCCTGCAGCCCAGACCGCCGTGGAAAAAACGGAAAACGAGCTGAAACTTTCCGAAGCAGAAAACATACAAGCACCTGCAACCGAACAGGTTCCACAGAAAGAGAAAGTGCAGAAAGAGGTTGCACTTAAAGAAAAAAACACCGATGAAAAGGGAGAAGAACAGTCGTCTTCTTTTTCGTTCCCGGAGGACGATTTCGTACCAGTGGAGCAACTTCCGACTGACGAACCGGCACAAATACCGGAAGAGTTGCGGGCAAAATTCCAGAGTACCCGTATCCAGCCGGTTTATATGGAAGAGGATTCCTATGTAGAGCAGCAATCCGATGAGGAAAGCAAAAGGAATGACCGGAATCGTGCTGCGGCCGAAGCAAATGCCCAGCCCAAGACGCCGACAACCGGAGAACAGAATTTCAACCAAAAGACAGAGGCTCGTCCTTATTCGAATACTCCGGATAATCAACTCTATGACTTCGGCGATGCGTTGACTGGCATCGGGGTTCTGGAAATTGTGCAGGACGGCTATGGATTTCTGCGCAGTGCAGACTATAATTATCTGACTTCTCCCGATGATATCTACGTCTCGCAAAACCAAATAAAAGCCTATGGCCTGAAAACCGGCGACACCGTAGAATGCACCATGCGGCTGCCGCGCGAAGGAGAGAAATTCTTTCCGATGATGAAGCCTATCCGCATCAACGGACTGCCGCCCGAATTGGTACGCGACCGAGTACCTTTCGACCATTTGACCCCGATTTTCCCGAATGAGAAGTTCACTCTTTGCCGCGGCGGCGGACAAGACAGCATTTCCTCTCGCGTAGTAGACCTTTTTGCGCCCATCGGCAAAGGACAGCGTGGCCTCATCGTGGCTCAACCGAAGACGGGAAAAACACTTTTGTTGAAGGACGTGGCCAACTCCATAGCCCAGAATCATCCGGAGGTCTATATGATTATCCTGCTTATCGACGAGCGTCCGGAAGAAGTTACGGACATGGCGCGCAGCGTCAATGCAGAAGTCATAGCTTCCACTTTCGATGAGCCGGCCGAGCGCCATGTGAAAATCTCCGGAATTGTGCTGGAGAAGGCAAAACGCATGGTCGAATGCGGACACGACGTAGTGATTCTGCTGGATTCCATTACCCGTCTGGCCCGTGCCTACAATACAGTTTCCCCCGCAAGCGGCAAAGTGCTCTCGGGCGGCGTGGATGCCAATGCGCTCCATAAGCCCAAGCGTTTCTTCGGTGCTGCGCGAAACATCGAAAACGGCGGCTCGCTCACGATCCTGGCCACGGCACTTATCGATACGGGCTCCAAAATGGACGAAGTGATCTTCGAGGAATTCAAAGGCACCGGCAACATGGAGCTGCAACTCGACCGCACTTTGAGCAACAAGCGCGTCTTCCCGGCAGTCAATATAGTGGCTTCCAGCACGCGCCGCGACGATTTGTTGCAAGATAAGATAACTCTCGACCGGATGTGGATACTGCGCAAATTCATAGCCGACATGAATTCGCTGGAGGCCATGACCTTTGTCAAAGACCGGCTGGAGCAAACGAAAGACAATGAAGAGTTCCTCATGAGCATGAACTCCTGATCGATAAGATTCTCATAACCTAACAGAGGCCATCACAAATACATTTTGTGATGGCCTCTGTTGTGTTTTCAGTTTAGCCTCAAGGCTGCAGGAATCCCACTATGGTCCAGGGCGGGAGGAGGGAAGAAAAACGTCCGAAACGCCTGCGGACGTTTCGGACGGAACAGGAGGAAAGGAGTGTATATGCCTGTCTTCAGAAGTCCCGTTATTCTCCGGTTACAACTTTCTTCTCCTTCCCTACGACATACAGGCCAGGAGGCAATCCGAGGAGGGCTTCGGCGGGAGCGACTCCGGTACGCACTTTCAAGCCGTCTACGGTATAGACATCTACGAGGGCAGCAGGAGCGGATTCGGCCGATACGGACTCTACTCTCACGGCGAGGGAGCGGTAATGGAGCTCGAAGTTGTCGAAGCAATTCCAGTCGTGCAGCCTGTATTCGCTTTTGGCTACGCCCAGCCGCAGGTCGCCCTGCTCGTGGAGGGTGTATTCCACGGTGTTGGCCGTGTATTGCCCGTCGCGGTTGAAGGCATCGTTGGCAGTCCATACGTCGTCGGGGTAGGTGTAGGGACTATAAGTGTAGGGGGTTGATTCATCGAAGAGGGAGAGGAAGGGTTGTTCGCAGTCGTTGACGTAGAGCACGGCGCGCAACTGTTCCGTACCGCCTTGGTGGGCGGGATAGGCCTGGGCATAGTCTCCGTCGCGATAGAAGCCCTGGCACCGGAAAGTGTAAGTCCCGGCCGGCATGTCTTCGAGCACTTGGTAGGTGTCGTACGTCGTGTCGAAAAATTCGGCCACGCCGGCGTTGGCAGCGGTGAAGGGCGTGCCGTCCCATCCTGATCCGCTGGTCGCAAAATCAGGATTCTCCAGCAGGAAAGTCAGGTCGGCTTCTCCTCCGGCTGCTTCCGCGTATTCTTTGAGCGAGGCCCGCAGTGCCGCGAAAGCGGCGGGCAGGGCTTCGGCCAGTTCTGCCACGGAGGTCAGCGCGAGGGCTTCGCGGGCTTGGCGGAGGGAAGGGTCGAAAGCCGCGCTTCCGGTCTGCTCTTTCAGTTCTTCTACCTCGGGGAGGAAGCGGAGCAGCTTGTCCCAGGCTTGGAGCATGGTGTATTCTTCTTCGGTGAGGGTCATGACAGAGCCGTGCTGGAAGCTGCCGGTGCCTCCGACTGCGGCGGGCGGCACGTCGGGGAGGCACAGATGGTCGAGGGTGCAGTATTTGTAGGCATTTCCGCCGGAGTAGCGCATGTAGTAGAGGTTGTATCCGTCTTCGTTGATGCGGCGTATTGCGGTGGGGGCTTCTACGAGTTCGCTTCCCTCGCCGGTGAAGTGCTGCCTGGTGGTCCATGTGCCGCCGACGAGTGCGGGGCTGGTGGCTTCGTAGATGCCGCGCGCCGTGCCGGATGCGCCTTCGCGTTTATAAAAAAGGTGATAGAGGCTGTCGTAGGGGCTATAGAGGATGTCGGCATCGATGACGGCGTAGCCGGGATCGAAGAGCAGGCGGGGCTGGGTCAGGGTCTTGAACTCGCGGTCGGCGTAGGAGTAGAAGATGCGGTCGCGGGAGTCGCTATCGCCGCTTGACAGGATGGAATAATAGACCAGGTAGGCGCCGGTTCCTCCGTTGGCGGCGGGGTCCCAGATGAATTGCGGGGCCCACACGCGGCTGATGAGGGCGTATTCTTCGTCGGTGTCGTAGAATCCGGTCGTTGCCTCCGGGTCGGAGAATACGGATTTGCCGCGGGTGAAGTCGAGACTGGTGCCGGTCCAGTGGATCAGGTCGGCCGATCGGGCAAGGGCGATGCCGCGGTTGTTCCACACGCCGGAGGCTTGCTGCTTCATGTCGGTGACGGTGATGAAATAGCCGTCCTCGCCCTCTCCCCGGCCGATGTAGGCATCGCGGGTGCCGTGTTCTATGGAGGCAATGGAGTCGGTATCGAAGATTTCGGCCCCGTCCAGCAGGACGTGGAATGTTTCGCCCCGGTCTTCCCGGCTACCTAAGGCGAAGTTGGTGATTTCTGCGCCGGAGTTCATGAAGCAGTAGAGATAGCCGTAGCGGTTGTCGTCGGGGGCTATGTACACGGGGCGCGTCAGCGAGAGGGGTTCTCCGGTGCTTTCTTCTCCGGCCGCCGGCAGGAGGGTGGCCGTCAGCTGTCCGGCCAAAACAGGTTCCCCTGCAGCCGGAAGGTGGAGGACTTCCAGATTGGCTCCGGCGAGGCGGGCATAGCCGGCTTCGGGGGCGGGCTCAAACTGCCAGCCGATGGGAGTTCCGCCCGGCGTCTCTGCCGGAAGCGGGGTTGTGGCGTGGAGATAGTTGAATATCTTCAGGTAGTCCGTCAGATTCTTGCAGTCCGCCCGGCGGTTTGCCTCGCATGATTTGGGAGAAAGTGCTTCGCTTTTTGCAAAAAGTGCTGCCACTTTTTCCGCCTCCAAGGCCTGGGCATAGATACGGAAATTGTCGAAATAGGCTTCGGCCGTCAGGGCATCTTCGGAAAAGGGGGAACGCCCGAGGGTAGCCGTGGCAATGTCTTGGGCGAAATCGGCCGGGCGGCGGTCTACTTCCTGCTCGCCGGTGAGCCGTCCGTCCACATAGAGCCGTCCGGAAGTCCCTTCCTGTACGTAAGTCAGGTTGTGCCACCGGCCGTAGGCGAGCCCTCCTCCGGCTGCAATGTCGCTACTGCCTGAGGAATCCTTTATCGTGTAATACCAATTCGTATTGTCCGGCGTGTTCACCAGGCCTATGTATTGGTCCGTTCCGTCGGCCAGGGCGTATGCCCAGCAGTACTGGTCCAGATTGCCGACGCCGGGCAGTGCGATGTCTACCGACACAGTATAGTCGCCCGCGATGGAGGCCAGCGCCTGCCGGGCCATGGAGGCCCCGAGGTCGAGCCAGCCGCCCTCGTCCGAGGGGCCGGTATAGAGCGCTCCGTTGCCGTCGTCCATCCGGACTATGGAAGCTCCGCCCTGCAGTGTGCAGGGGAATTCTCCGGAGTCGTCGGCAGGGGCATCCGCGTTTTCGAAGGAATATTGCACTACAGGCTCGGGGAGTTCTGCCTCGGCCGAGGGCTGAAGGCGGATGTCCCGGACGTTCAGTCGGAGGATGTTGAGCGAGTAGGGCCGGGCTTCGTAGGTGATCGTTTGTCCGTCGAGTTGCAGTCCGGTTTCCTCCGGGACTACGTTTTCCGGATTCTCCAGCGTGTTTTCGTCCGTTCCGTTCGGGCTGGTCAGGACTATTGCGTCTCCGCCCGTGAGGGAGGCATTGCCCACCTGGAGCACAACGGGTTGGGACGTGGCGTGCGGGTTGACCATTTTTACGTACAACATGCCGGCCTCGTCGTCGATATTGGAGGAGACATAGATTTTCCGCTCTGCCGGCAGGGTGAAATCGTGCATCAACGCTCCGTCGAGATAGCATTGTACGTGTGTGCCCTGCACTTGGATTCTGATGCGGTAGGTCTGCCCGCTGTTCAGGCTGCCGGCAGCGGAGGCCACGGTGGACTTCTGTCCGTCTGTGCAGACTTCTACTCCGTGCTGCGTGTTGCCCCATCCGCCCAGGTTCCACCAGCAGTAGTTATTGGCATCCCGGTAGTTGAAGACGATGAGGAAGCCTTCTGCGCCGCTGTTTTTGGTGGCTTCTATTTCGTAGATGTAGCTTTCGCCGGGGTCTGTATGGCAGACGTAGATGCTGCCCTGCATGGCGGCATCGGTCTGGTGGAGCTTCCCGCCGGAGGTGCTCCATTGGCCGCCGTCGGCCGACCATTCTGCTCCGGTGGCGGAAAAGTCGTCGCTGAAGAGGGGCGTCCCGTCGATTTTCGTCAGCTTCATGTTGTCGAATGTGGCCTGCGTGCTCCAGGTGCTCAGTCCCGGGCAGCCTGCGGATGGGGAAATCCGGTTGCCTTGTTCCGTCCACCGCACGTTCTGCTTGCCCACATTGTTGGGGAGGAGTTGCTGCACGTAGTAGGACGGGGTGCCGAAACTGGTATAGCTGTTGAAACGTATCATGTCCGGACGCCAGTTATAGTTGTTTTCGTTGACGAAAATCGGGGCATAGCTGTTCATCACGCAGACATCGGAGTTGTTCTCCATGCCCAGCATGAAGACGGCTTCGCCCAAGGCGGCGTTCAGATGGCCGTTTACGCCGTAGTCCTGGGTCACGGCGTATTCGCCTACGTAGATCTTGTAGTTCGAGCGGCTGTAGCTGTCGTATTTGTTGTATTGGTTTACGAACCACGAGGGATTGCGGTAGTAGTGTTCGTCTACCACGTCCACCGGGTGCGGATTGCGCCACGAGGGGGCGTCCGTCCCCCAGGCCTCTACGTTGCCGATGACTGTGACTTCCGGATACCGGGCCTTGATGGCATCGTAAAACTGGCGGTAGCGCTCGGCATAATGGTCGCTCTGGTCGCTGTTGTTCTCCGATGAGAAATTGTAATTCTCGTTTCCTATCTCTATGAGCCGCAGGCCGAAAGGTTCGGGATGCCCGTTTTCTGCCCGCTTGGCTCCCCAGTATGTGGTCGAAGCGTCGCCGTTGCAGTATTCCAGCGCATCGAGTGCTTCCTGGATGTACTCTTCGATGTGGCGGTAGTCTTCGGCCCATCCGTGGCCCATGCCCATGTTGACCACGAAGAGCGGTTCGGCTCCCAGGTCTTCCGTCAACTGGAGCATCTCGTGGAAGCCGAAACCGTCCGACACCCGGTAGCCCCAGTTCTGGTTCATGTGCCCCGGGCGTTCTTCTATCGGCCCGATTGTCTTTTTCCATTCGAAGCGGTTGGTGCTGCCGTTGGCGTAGACTCCTTCCACGTAGCAGCCTCCGGGGAAACGGACGAACGAGGGATTCATGGCCTCCAGCATTTCCGCCAAGTCGATGCGGCAGCCGTTGTCGCGTCCCTTATAGGTGGGAGGGAAGAGGCTCACGACATCCAGTACCACGGTGCCCGGCGCAGAACCGGTGAGGGCAAAACTTCCGTCGCGTGCCTCGCCCGTGGCTTGGATTTCGGCCGTCAGGCGGGTCCATCGGTCTGTAGCCTCAAGCGGGATGTCCGTGCTGCCCAGATTGGTTCCGTCGGCAGCCAGCAACGAGGCGGTCAGCGTTCCCTTATATGCTGTTTTTCCCTTTATCCAGAAAGAGAGCTTATAGGTTTGCCCTTCCACGATGTGAATGCCCCAGAATCCCCCGTTGCGCAGGCCGTCGCCGGCAGTCTTCATTTCCAGCTCCAAGGCGTGCTGTTGGGCATTGTTGAGCAACCCGTCCGAGGTCAGGCTCATGCGGGCATTGTTTACCGCTTGCCAATTGTCGGGTGCGGAAGAGTTGTCTTCGAACGAGCGGTTGGAAATCAGTTCAGCATAGAGTCCCCCGTCGCCGGCGTGGTTGATCTCTTCGAAGAATATGCCGTAGTGGCGCTCTCCGATGAGTGCTCCGCGCTCTCCGGCGTCGATGTTCAGGGTCACTTGTGCCCTTGCGGGATGGGATGTCAGACTTAGTGCTCCCCATGCGGCGAGAAGCATTCTTCTCAGGTAAAGGCAGGTTTTCATTTTTCTGTAATGGTATTATGTGGGAATATAAGTAGGGTTAATCGTATGGTGAAGGAGGGGAAGCGGGGAGAGGCGGCAGATTGGACTATTTTTTCCTTTCCGAATGCAGAGAGCGGGGCTGTCCGATGGGGTTAGAAGGGGACGGCCTCGCTCTCTGCTGCGGGATGTGCCGGATGTCTGTCCTGTGCCGCTTTCTTCTTTAGCCTATTCCCCTGTTTCGGGCAGGGTAAACTTCCAGATGCGCCCTCCGCGGGCGGGAAGGCTGAAGACGAGGGGTGTGTCGGGCTTGAGGGGCAGGGTGAGGGTTTCGCCGGTGAGGAGGTCGGTGGCCGTGGCGGCGGGGAGCTGGGGGATCTGCCAGAAGCTGAAGGCATGGGCGGGGATGCGCACTTCGGTGCGGTCGCGGGCTTCATCGGCAAAGTGGGCAGCCAGAAGCAGGAGTTCGCGGCCGTGCTGGCGAAGCCAGACGTAGGTGCGGAATCCGTCGAAGCAGGGGCCGTCGGGGTTGGCATACATCAGGTCGTAGAACCGGCCTTGGGGGCCGAGGGCGGCTTCGCTGTGCAGGAGGGTGAGCACACGGGCATAGCGGGCGCGCAGGTCGGCCTCGCGGGGGAGGAGGTGGCGGGTGTCGTAGTGTCCGCTGCCTTGCCAGCGTTGCAGGGCGGGCAGGGCCCAGTAGTCGAAGATGGTGGTGCGTCCGTCGTGTCCGCTGAAGCCTTCGGCATCGGCGGCAGGCTCGCCGAGTTCTTGGCCGAAGTAGAGCATGAAGGGGCCTTGGTCGAGCAGGGCGGAGACGAGCAGGGCAGGCAGGGCGCGCTCGGCCTCGGCGGCGAAGTGGGGGGAGGCGATGCGCTGTTCGTCGTGGTTTTCGAGGAAGTTGAGCAGCCGGTGGCGCAGTCCGTCGGTCTGCTGCCAACAGGTAGTGACGGCGCGGGCTGGAGCATAGCCGCAGGTGACGGCGCGCAGGGTGTCGTAGAGGCCTACTTTGTCGTAGAGGTAGTCGAATCCGCCGAAGTCGAGGTAGGTGCGGTAGGCAGTGGGATTGTAGATTTCGGCTATGAAGAGGACACGGGGGTACTGCTTCTTTACGCGGGCTATGGCGTAATGCCAGAATTCGGCGGGCACCATTTCGGCCATGTCGCAGCGGAAGGCATCGATGTTTTTCGAGGCCCAGTAGAGGAGGATGTGGAGCATCTTTTTCCAAGTGTCAGGGATGGGATCGAAACTTGTGCCGCAGCCACAGTAGTCGCGGCCGTAGTTGAGCTTGATGGTTTCGTACCAGTCGTTTGTTTCGGGGTAGGGGTCGAAGCGGTCGTTGCCGGTGGCTTTGGCTGGAAGTTCGCTGTAGGGGGCGGAGGCTCCGGCCTGCATGTCGAAGCGGCCCTGCAGGGGTGTGGAGGGGATGTAGTAGAAGTTGTTTTGCGGATCGAAGGCTTTCGCCGGGTCGTCATGCTCCCCGAGGTCGCTGATCCCCTGTGGCTTGGCTGTGGAATGATACTGGCGGGAGACATGGTTGGGCACGAAGTCGATGACGACACCCAAGCCGGCCCGGTGGGTACGCTCTACGAGGGCTTGGAATTCGTCCATCCGCTTTTCCACGTCGGTTGCCAGGTCGGGGTCTACATCGTAGTAGTCGCGTATGGCATAGGGGGAGCCGGCGTTTCCTTTCACGATGGCGGGGTGGCAGGAAGGTATGCCGTGGGCGGTATAGTCTGTGCGGGAGGCGTGGGCTATGATGCCGGTGTACCAGATGTGGGTGGCGCCGAGCTGGCGGATGCTGTGCAGGGCGGCAGGAGTGAAGTCGGCAAATTTGCCGCATCCGTTTTCCTCAATGGTGCCGTTGGGCTTGCAGCTGGTACAAGTATTACCGAAGAGACGGGTAAAGACTTGGTAGATGACGGGCTTGCCGGTCAGGGACGGGGTTTCCATATTTGTGTGTATTTTTGTAGATTCTGCTTGATTGTTTCTTGACATGTGCGGTAGCCTTGGAGGAAGATTTCTTCGGCTTTTTCCATCTCGGTATTGCTGTATCCGGCAAGATCGCGGGGCTCGACGAGCAGGTCGGCGGCTTGCCGCTCGGGAAGGCTGTTGGACTCGAACATGAAGTGATAGGTGCGCAGGGCAATGCCCCAGAGGTTTTTGCGGTACTTGGGGGCTTGCAGGGGACTGACGTTGACGGCTACAACGTTGCGGCACTGCCGACGCAGGCAAGAGACGGGCAGATTGCGCAGAATGCCGCCGTCGATGTAGGTCGTACCGTCGACTTCGCGGGGGACGAAGAGTATCGGCATCGAACAAGAGGCTGCAATCCGCTCGGCGAGGCTCCCTTCGTGGAAAACGACGCTGCGTCCGTGATCCAAGTCGGTGGCGACAACGAGCAAAGGTATCTGCAGTTCTTCTATCCGGCGCGCCTTGATGTTTTCTTTCAGGAAGTGGACGAAAGGCTCTAATGAGAGGAATCCGGAGGAAGAGAGTGCCAGACGGGTCATGTGGCGGAAGGTCTCGCCCCGGAAGTAGTCGAGGCAGCGGTAGGGTTCGTTGCCATCGGCAAGAAAAGCGCCGGCCAATGCGCCGGCGCTTGTTCCTGCTATTATCTGGGGATGTATGTCGTATTCCGCAAGTGCCTGCACAGCTCCCAAGTGGGCGAATCCTTTGATGAATCCGCCGCTTAGGGCATAGCCGACTTCATAGCTTGGCGACATACGTCCGTACCTCCTCTTCTCAGGCTTCTATGCCGTGGGCGTTCACGTCCTTGGCTATCTTCTTGACCAGGCCTTGCAGCACGGCGCCCGGTCCGCACTCGGTGAAGTCGTCGGCTCCGTCGGCCACCATGTTCTGCACCGTCTGCGTCCAGCGCACGCTGGCCGTGAGCTGTGCCACGAGATTGGCCTTGATTTCGGCCGGGTCGGTATGGGGCAGGGCGTCGACGTTCTGGTATACGGGGCAGGAGGGGGTATGGAATTCGGTGGCTTGTATGGCTGCTTCCAGTTCTTCCTTGGCCGGCTGCATCAGGGGCGAGTGGAATGCTCCGCCCACCTTGAGGGGCAGGGCGCGCTTGGCGCCGGCAGCTTTCAGTTGCTCACAGGCGGCCTGGATGGCTTCTACGGCCCCGGAGATGACTATCTGTCCCGGGCAGTTATAGTTGGCGGCTACGCAGACGCCCACTTCATCGTTTACTTTCTTGCAGACTTCTTCCACGGTGGAGTCCGGCAGGGCTATGATGGCGGCCATCGTGGAGGGCGTGGCCTCGCAGGCCTTCTGCATGGCCATTGCGCGGGCATAGACGAGTTTCAAGCCGTCCTCGAAACTTAGGGCACCGGCGGCCACGAGTGCGGAAAATTCGCCCAGCGAGTGTCCGGCTGTCATGTCGGGTTTGAAGCCTTCGCCCATGCAGAGAGCCGAAATCACGGAGTGCAGGAAGACGGCCGGCTGCGTGACTTTCGTCTGGCGCAGGTCTTCGTCTGTGCCGTCGAACATGATGTCCGTAATGCGGAAACCTAAGATTTCGTTGGCTTTCTCAAAGAGTTCTTTGGCTTTAGGGGAGTTCTCGTAGAGATCCTTGCCCATCCCGGGAAACTGGGCGCCTTGTCCGGGAAATACGAATGCTTTCATAATCTGTTGCTTTTTAAGTATGTTTTTATTCGGAATTGCACTTGTAAAGAGTATCCCGCAGCCTTCTCTTATCCTTTGGCCTCTTGATAGAGGAAGCGTTTGATGCTCCGCTTGGCCGTTTTCTCAAACTCTTCGGGGTAGATCTTGTACTTCGAGATCTGGGAGAATTTGGGCAGGTTTTCGTTGAGCTGCACGCGGTTTTCTTCCATGGCCTGCTCCAGGTCGGCCTGCGACAGGCCGTTGGCCTGTGCATCGTCGAAGTCGGGATAGATGAGGGCTACGAGTTTGTTGTTTTGCAGGACAATGAGCGACTCGCTCACGTAGGGCATATTGTTGAGCATCGACTCGATTTCTTCCGGATAGATGTTCTGCCCGGAGGAGGTGAGGAGCATGTTTTTCCGGCGGCCCTTGATGTAGATGTAGCCGTCTTCGTCCATCAGCCCGAGATCGCCCGTGTGGAGCCATCCGTACTCGTCGATGGTTTGTGCCGTGGCCTCCGGGTTTTTGTAGTAGCCGAGCATCATGTTTGCCCCCCGGCATATCACTTCGCCCGGTTCGCTGTAGGGGTCGGGCGAGTCGATGCGTACCTCCATGTTGTCCGCCGGCAGCCCGCACGAGGAGAGCCGCAGGTCTTCCCAGCGGGAGGAGCAGATGATGGGGCCGCACTCGGTCATTCCGTATGCTATGGTGTAGGGGAAGCCTATTTTCTGCAGGAACGATTCTATCTCCGCATTGAAGGGCGCTCCGCCGATGATGATTTCGTCGAAGTTGCCGCCGAAGGCATTCATGGCCACTTCGCGCGCCTTGGCCTTGAGCACGTCGCTGATGACGGGGAGCTTGAACAGCAGTTTCCCCAGCGGATTGTCTATGCGGGGCAGGATGAACTTCTTGATAATCTTCTCCACCACCAAGGGGACGGAGGAGATGACCTTCGGGCGGATCTCGGGAAAGGACTGCATGATGATCTTGGGCGAGGGCATACGTGTCAGGAAGAAGATGTGCGCTCCGGCCGAGATGCCGTAGAGAAAGTCGTACATCATGCCGAAGACATGCCCCATCGGCAGCATGGAGACAATCGTGTCGCCGGGCTTCAGGCGAATCATGCGGGCGCAGTAGTCCACGTTCGACGTCAGGCTGCGGAAGGGGAGCATCACGCCTTTCGAATAGCCCGTCGTTCCCGAAGTATAGTTGATGAGGGCCAGGTCTTCGGTCGAGACTTCCGGCTCGTAGTGGACGTGTTCCGGGCGGAACTTGTAGGGGAATTTGCGGCCGAACAGTTCGTTCAGATGGCCGAACGTGCGGGTCAGCTGCCCCGTACGGTCCACCAATGGGGCAAAGGCGTTGAGGTCTACTACTCCCTCCAGCCCCGGCATGGCATCCTCGTTGAGCCCTTCCCACACGCCTTCGCCCACGAAGAGCAGCCGCGCTTCGCTGTGGTTGACAATCGTGTGGATGTTGTCCGGCTTGAATTCGTGCAATATCGGGACTATCACGGCCCGGTACGTCACCGTGGCCAGGAACGTCACCGCCCAGGCGGCGCAGTTGCGGCTGCTGACGGCTATCTTGTCGCCCGGCTTGATGCCGCACTCTTCGAAAATGATGTGGTATTTCTCTATCCTGCGTGCCAAGTCGTTGTATTGCAGTGTGGCCCCCCGGTAGTCCGTCAGGGCATCCAGTGTCCAATTCTGGACTATGCTTTGTTCTATCTTGTGGATGAAACTCCCAAATTCCCTCATTGCAACGTAGCGTAAAATGGTGTTTTTTCGCCGCAAAAGTACAAAAAAGCCGCGGATTCCCCTGCATAGAGGAACCAAGAAGAGCGAAATTCACTCCTCCCGGGCCTGTATCCGGCCCTTTTTCGCGTGGCCGGGGCGGTTGTCTTTCCCTTCCTCCCCTGCGGACTGGCCGGGGCGGAGGGGGCGCACGTCGGGCAGGAACAGGGCCACCACGCCCAGCAGGGGCAGCCATGTGCTGACGTGGAAGATGAATTCGATGCTCGTCCGGTCGGCAAGCCATCCGAAGAAGGCCGACCCTATGCCGCCCAGTCCGAACATCAGGCCGAAGAAGACGCCGGCTATCATGCCTATCTTGTCCGGCCGGAGGTCTGTGGCATACACCACGATGGCCGAGAAGGCAGAGGCAATGACCAGCCCCGTGACGACGGCCATGGCCACGGTTCCGGCCAGGTTCAGGTAGGGCATGGCCAGAGTGAAGGGCGCCGCGCCGAGGATGGAGAAGAGGATGACGTACTTGCGCCCGTAGCGGTCGCCCAGGAAGCCCCCGAGCAGCGTGCCGGCGGCAAAGGCCGCCAGATAGGCAAACAGGCAGTACTGTGACTCCTGCACCGTGACTTGGAACTTCTCCATCAGGAAGAATGTGAAATAGCTCGTCATGCAGGCGTTGAAGAAATACTTCGAGAAGATCATCAGCACCAGTATCATCAGTGCCCTGTGCACCGTCTTCTCCGGCAGACTGCAGCCTGCTGCCGGCTTGCGCTGCCGCCCTGTGCGGAGCTTGCCGAGCATCAGGCTGTACCAGCTGCCCACGCGCGTCAGCAGCAGTGCGGCCAGGAGCGCGGCCAGGGCAAACCACCCTACGGCGTGCTGCCCGTAGGGGATCACGATGAGCGCCGCCAGCAGCGGGCCGAGGGCGCTGCCCCCGTTGCCGCCCACTTGGAAGATGGACTGCGCCAGGCTCTTCCGTCCGCCCGAAGCCATCTGCGCCACGCGCGAGGCCTCGGGGTGGAACACCGACGAGCCGCAGCCTATCAGCGCCACGGACAGTAGAATCGGCAGGAAGTCGGGGGCGAAAGCCAGGGCCAGCAGCCCCGCGAGCGTGAAGCACATGCCCGTAGCCAGCGAGTAGGGGCGGGGGTGGCGGTCGGCATAGCTGCCCACGAGCGGCTGGAAGACCGACGAGGTGAGCTGGAAGACCAGCGTGATGATGCCGATCTGGGCAAAGGTGAAGCCGAATTTCTCCTTCAGCAGCGGATAGAGTGCCGGGATGACGGACTGGATCATGTCGTTCAGCAAGTGGCAAGTCCCCATCGTAAACAGCACGGCGTAGGCCGTCCCTTCCGTCAGGTGCGGGCGGCCCTTTATTTTGTCCAATACGTTGTTCTTCATCGTCGTAGGGTGTATATCGTCAGCCTCTGGCTGAAAAGACGGGCAAAAGTAGTCTCTTTTGTCCGAATCACGGGCGGGCGGGACGCTTTTTTTCGCAAGAAAACGGAGCGGGCTGCGAAGGGAAGGGAAAAAAAGATGCAGGGCTTTCGGGAAAAAGTCCTGCATCTTTTTTGGAAAAGTGCCGCCTCTTTTTTGCCGTGGCGGCAGGGCTGCGCGGGGAAGCCTGCCTTTAGCGTATGAAGAGGAGTTCGCGGTATTTGGGGAGCGTCCACATACGGTCGTCCACGATGAGCTCCAGTTTGTCGATGTGGTAGCGTATCCGGTCGAGCATCGGGGCTATGGTGTCGTGGTAGGCCACGGCTTTCTCCCGCTCTCCGGCTATCCGGTTGGCCACTTTCCGGGCTTCGACCATTGCGTCCACGTGCTCCTTGATGTAGCTCGTGTGCCCGGCAATCTGGCGGATGAGGGAGAGGTTTTCCTTCGTAAGCCCTTCGGCTTCTTCGGCCGGGAAGATGCTTTTCAGCTTGTAGACGTTGTCGACGAGCCGGCTCTGGTAGGCGGTGGCCACGGGGACCACGTGGTTCATGACCAGATCGCCCAGCACCCGGGCTTCGATCTGTATCTTCTTCGTGTAGGTTTCCCACTTCACTTCGTTGCGCGCCTCCAGCTCTTTTCGCGTCATCACGCCGGTCGATTCGAACATGCGTATGCTCTCTGGCGTGAGATACTGGTCGAAGATGACGGGGCAGCTCGTCTCGCAGTCGAGCCCGCGGCGGAGGGCTTCTTCTTTCCACTCGTCGCTGTATCCGTTTCCGTCGAAGCGGACGGGCTTGCACTCCCTGATGTACTTGCGGATTACGGTGAGCAGGGCGGAAATCTTCGGCTCGCCGCGGGCGATGAGCGCGTCGACTTCCTGCTTGAAGTCGGCCAGTTGTTCGGCCATGGCGGTGTTGAGGGCTGTCATGGCCGAGGCGCAGTTGGCCTCCGACCCTACGGCGCGAAACTCGAAACGGTTGCCGGTGAAGGCAAAGGGGGAGGTGCGGTTGCGGTCGGTGTTGTCGATCAGGAGCTCCGGTATCCGGGGTATGTCGAGCTTCATGCCGTGCTTCCCGCCGAGGGCCAGCAGCTTGTCGACGGAACTGTCCTCCATGTGGTCCAGGACGCGGCTCAACTGTTCGCCCAGGAAGGAGGAGATGATGGCGGGCGGCGCCTCGTTGGCTCCCAGGCGGTGGGCGTTGGTGGCGCTCATGATGGAGGCCTTGAGCAGACCGTTGTGGCGGTAGACGGCCATCAGCGTGTTGACGACGAAAGTGATGAAGCGCAGGTTCTCCTCTGCGGTCTTGCCCGGGGCCATGAGCAGCACGCCGGTGTCCGTGCCGAGCGACCAGTTGTTGTGCTTGCCGCTGCCGTTGACTCCTTTGAAGGGCTTCTCGTGGAGCAGGACGCGGAAGCCGTGGGCGCGGGCCACGCGGCGCATCAAGGACATGAGGAGCATGTTGTGGTCGACGGCCAGGTTGCATTCCTCAAACACCGGAGCCACCTCGAACTGTCCCGGCGCCACTTCGTTGTGCCGGGTCTTGACCGGGATGCCCAACTCCAGGGCCTGGATTTCCAAATCCCTCATGAAAGCCGCCACGCGCGTAGGGATGGAGGCGAAATAGTGGTCTTCGAGCTGCTGGTTCTTGGAGGCCTCGTGCCCCATGAGGGTGCGGCCGGTGAGCAACAGGTCGGGGCGGGCGGCGTAGAGCCCTTCGTCGACGAGGAAATACTCCTGTTCCCATCCCAGATAGGCCACGACTTTCTTCACTTCGGGGTCGAAGTAGCGGCAAACCTCGGTGGCCGCCTTGTCCACGGCGCGCAGCGCCTTCAGCAAAGGTGCCTTGTAGTCGAGCGATTCGCCTGTGTAAGCTATGAAAACGGTGGGGATGCACAGCGTATCGTCTACCGCAAAGACCGGCGAGGAGGGGTCCCATGCGCTGTAGCCCCGTGCCTCGAAGGTGTTGCGTATGCCGCCGTTGGGGAAACTGGAGGCGTCCGGCTCCTGCTGTACGAGCAGTTTGCCCGAGAACTCCTCGATGACTCCTCCCTTTCCGTCCGGCTCGATAAAGGAATCGTGCTTCTCGGCCGTGCCTTCGGTCAGGGGCTGGAACCAATGGGTGTAGTGGGTGACGCCCAGTTCCGTGGCCCAGCGCTTCATGCCTTCGGCCACTTGGTCGGCAATCTCGCGGTCGAGCGCCGCGCCGTGGTCTATGGCATCGGTCAGCCGCGCATAGACTGCCGTGGGCAGGTACTTGAACATTTTCTCGCGGTTGAAGACGCGCCGGGCAAAATACTCCTGCGGCCGCTCCGCCGGGCAGGCCACTTCTTTCGGATGGGCCTGGAATGCTTTCTCAACAACTCTGAATCTCAGTGTAGACATAGTAAGCGGTATTTATGGATTGATGTATGTGAATTCGGGATTAGCGGTTGTAGGCCGACTCGCCGTGCTCGTAGATGTCCAGCCCTTCCTCTTCGACTCGTTTCTCCACCCGTATGCCGACTGTCCGGTCTACGACCTGGAAGAGGATGAAAGTCATGGCGGCGCTGAAGACAATGGATATGACGGTCGCGGCAATCTGTATCCACAACTGGTGCCAATCGCCGTAGAGAGCTCCCTGCGGCCCTCCCTCGCCCGATATGGCCTGCGTGGCAAACACACCCGTGAGGATGGACCCCACGATGCCTCCTATGCCGTGCACGCCGAAAGCATCGAGCGTGTCGTCGTAACCGAGCTTCGGTTTGATGACGGCCACCATGTAGAAACAGACGATGGGCGTAACCAGTCCGATGAAAAATGCGCCGAGGATGTCCACCGTCCCTGCCGCGGGCGTGATGGCCACCAGGCCCGACACGGCTCCGGTGCAGGCCCCCACGGTCGTGGGCTTCTTGTTGTGGAGCCAGTCGATGCCCATCCAGGTGAGGGCGGCCACGCAAGTGGCCAGGTGCGTTACAAGGAAGGCGTTGGCGGCTATGCCGTCGGCGGCCAGGCCGCTGCCGGCGTTGAACCCGAACCAGCCCAGCCAGAGGAATGCCGTGCCCATGAATACGAAACTGATGTTGTGCGGCATCAGCGGATGGCCTATCCGGTAGTCATATCTCCTGCCGGTCAGGACGGCCATCACCAGCGCGGAGATGCCGGCGTTGATGTGGACCACCGTTCCTCCGGCAAAGTCGATGGCGCCCATCTGCTGGAGAAATCCGCCGCCCCACACCCAGTGTGCCATCGGGATGTAGGCCAGAATGCTCCAGAGCACGGTGAAAAGCAGAAATCCGGAAAACCGGACCCGCTCGGCGAAGGCGCCCAGTATCAAGGCCGGCGTAATGACGGCAAACATGCACTGGAACAATACGAAAATCAGCTCGGGGATATGGCCCGTAGTGAGCGTGGTCGTGGAGATTCCGTGCAGCATGACCTTGTCGAACCCGCCGATGACCAGGCCGAGCGGGCTTCCGCTTTCCGGGAGTCCGCTGCCGAAAACGAAGCTGTAGCCAAAGGCTATCCACAAAATGCTGACCACTCCGACGGTCAACATGCACTGCATGATGATGCTCAATACGTTCTTCTGCCGCACGAGGCCGCCGTAGAAGAGGGCGATGCCCGGCAGGGTCATCAACAGTACGAGCAGGGTCGAGACGATGACCCATGCGGTGTTTCCACTATCGAGTATTGCGTTTGTGTCCATGATGAGTAGGTTTTATGCGTGTTGTCTGGGGGTTGTGTGTTATTTCTCCTGTTCTTTGTTGTAGAGGGCTATGTCGCCGCGTTCTCCGGTGCGGATGCGCACGGAGTCTTCCACGGGGATGATGAAGATGCGCCCGTCGCCGATTTCCCCGGTGCGGGCGGCTTTCATGACGGCCTGCACCGTCTTTTCCACATTTTTGTCGCGTACGACGATGGAAAGCAGCGTGCGTTCGATGGAACTGGTGTCGTAGACGATGCCGCGGTAGACGCGGCCTTCCCGTGTTTTCCCTACGCCCCGCACGTCGTAGTAGGAGAACCACTCGATGTCGGCGGCCAGCAAGGCTTCTTTTACATCCTCGAATCGGCTTCGGCGGATGATGGCTTCGATTTTTTTCATGACTGTGTTTTATGATTGTTGTGTATGTGTCTTGACTGCAGGTCCGGCCGTTTCTTTTTTGCCGGAGGGCAGCGGTGCCGGATTTCTTTTTCCTATTTCAGGCTCAGGCCGAAGACGAAGTAAGCTCCCTCCGTGGCCGGATTCCAAGCCACGCGGCCGAATACCGGCAGCGAGAAGGCATCGGTCAGCCGGATCTCCTTGCCCGCCTGCAGGGCGACTTGGGCGATTTCGAAGCCCCGTGCCCCGCTTTGCCGTTCTTCCGTGCGGTTGTAGAAGCTGGTCTCCCAAGGCACGGCGCCCACTTCAGCAGTCCAATCAATTCCCCCGAGGCTGAAAGGCGCCGAGAGGGCCAGATAAGAGGAGTAAGCGCGCTTCCCTTTTGAGTCCGTGCCGTCGTTTCCGGCAAAATTGGTGTACCAGTTTATGGCCACGACGGAGAAGTCATAGCCCAATTGGGCTTCGAATACGTGCGAAGTGTTGCGCGCCCCGTAGTGGAAGTAGCCCGCGCTGCCGTCAAACCAGTAGTCGGTTACGGAAACGCTGAAGCCCTTGTGGCGGTAGGCCAGCGTCAGGTCGAACTCTTTCGTGTCGCTCCGGCTGAAGCCCACCGAGCCCCATCCGCTCAGGCTGAAGCCCCGGTAGCCAATGGAGAGGGCGGGCTGAAGGGCGGCACCGCCCAAATCCTGTCCGCGCCAGACGTAGCTGCTCACGAGGTCTGCCCCTACATCGGCCGTCACCCGCTCCTGTGCCGCCGAAAATGCGGGAGCCAGGGCGGCCAGCGCCGCCAGTTTCCAACAGTTCTTCTTGTCCATAGTCAAAATAGTTTTGAGGTTAAACTTTGTGTTGCTTGTAAGTTATTAAATTTATGTTTGTGCTGTCTTTATGATTTATATATGCCTTCGTTTCTTTCTCTTTGTTTGTTTTACAAGGCAAAGGTATGGCTTTTTGCTTTCTTGAGCGTCGGATTGTACAGAGAATGGGGGAGTTTTTTCGACGTTCTTTCATCTTGCTTCGGAAAGTGCCCTATTGGATAAAAAATGATACTGGTGTACGGCCGTTTGCTTACGGTTCGTAACCTATCCCAATCTGCAAGAAAGAAAAATCCACAGCTGCCCCGTGATGCCGGAGCGGCTGTGGATTTATATATATAATAAGGTGTATTCGGCAGATGGGCTGCCTCGGGCGGTGTGAAGCCCTTAGAGTATCTTCCGGATGCGGCGCATGGCTTCCCGGCAGTTCTCGGCGGAGTTGAAAGCCGTCAGCCGCAAGTATCCCTCGCCGTGGGGGCCGAAGCCGCAGCCCGGCGCGCTCACCACGTGCGCCTCGTAGAGCAGGCGGTCGAAGAAGCGCCACGAGGTCATCCCCTCCGGCACGCGCAGCCACAGATAGGGCGCATTCTCTCCGCCCGCCACCTCCAGCCCCATCCGTTTCAGCTCCTCCCGCATGAAGCGCGCGTTGCCCAAGTAGAAGTCCGTCAGCGCACGGACCTGCTCTTGTCCCTCGGGCGTGTAGACGGCCGCCGCGCCCCGCTGTGCCACGTAGCCCGTGCCGCCCGAGCGCACCGACTGCCGCCGCGCCCAGAGCGCCCCGAGGGCAATGCGTTCTCCTTCGAGGGTCGATACCGTAAGTTCCCGGGGAATCACCGTGTAGCCGCAGCGCACGCCCGTGAAGCCGGCCGTCTTCGAGAAACTGCGTATCTCCACCGCCACGCGCCGCGCGCCGCGTATCTCGTAGATGGAGCGGGGCACGCCGGTTTCGCGTACATAAGACTCGTAAGCCCCGTCGTAGATGAGTATCGTGTCGTTCTCCAAAGCGTAGTCCACCCATTGCTTCAGCTCGGCGCGCGTCAGGGCCGTCCCCGTAGGGTTGCCCGGCGAACAGAGATAGACGAGGTCCACCCTATGGTCCGGCACGTGGGGGACAAAGCGGCTCTCCGCCGTGCAGGGCAGATAGGTAAGGTTGCTCCACGCGCCGCCTTCCTCCTGCTGTCCCGAACGGCCCCACAGGATGTTGCTCTCCGCATAGACGGGATAGGCCGGGTCGGGCACGGCCATGCTGTTGTCCCAGCGCAGCAGTTCGCCGATGCTTCCCGTGTCGCCCTTTGCCCCGTCGTTGACGAAGATTTCCTCCGCCCCGAGGCGTATGCCGTGTGCCGCATAGTCGTGCTTGAGGATGGCTTCCGTCAGGAAGTCGTAGCCCCGCTCCGGGCCGTAGCCGCGGAAAGTCTCGCGCCGTCCCAGTTCCTCCACCGCTTCGCGCATGGCCTCCACACAGGCGGGCGGCAGGGGCTCCGTCACGTCGCCAATGCCCAGGTTGACCGGGTCTGCCCCCCGGTGGGTGGCGCGGAAAGCATTGACGCGCCGGGCTATGTCGGTGTAGAGATAACTCTCGGGTAGTTTCAGGAAATGTTCGTTGACCAGTGCCATGGAGTGCCGTGTTTTTTTTAGGGAAAAGATGCTTTTTTTATTATAACTGCCCCGGGGGCATTTTTATTGCCTCCGGGGCGGTACTTTTCGCTGGCGCCGGGATAGGGAAAAGCGGCTGTGGAGTTTCCAGTTTCATGCAGGGGAAACCGGGGAAAGTGCTGCCGCTTTTTCCGAAAAGTGCTGCCGCTTTTTTAGCAGCCCCATGCCGTGCTTGTTCAGCGGGTCTGCAGGTAACGGTCTATTTCGGCTGCCGCGCGGCGGCCGGAGGCTATGCAGCGCACCACGAGGCTGGCCCCGCTGGCGGCATCGCCGGCCACGAAGGCATTCTCCGGCAGGGGGGGAAGCTCGGCCTTGAGGAAGCCCATGGCCAGAAGCACGAGGTCGGCCTTCAGGATTTCCCTGCGCCCGGTGGGGTGCATCGCGGGGCGTCCTCCGCCGGGGGCGGGCGTCCACTCCACTTCTTCCACCTCTACGCCGCAGACGCGGCCCTCCTCGCCGAGGAAACGGGTGGTGGAGAGGTTCCACCGGCGTGTGCATCCTTCTTCGTGGCTGCTGCTGGTCTTCAGGACGAGGGGCCACTGCGGCCAAGGTGTGGCGGGGTTGTATCCTACGGGCGGCTGGGGCATGATTTCGATCTGCGTCACGCTCCGTGCTCCCTGGCGGCGGCTTGTGCCGATGCAGTCGCTGCCCGTGTCGCCGCCGCCTATGACGAGCACGTCGCGGCCCTGCGCACTGATGCGTTCGGCTTCGGCCACTGCCTGCCCGGCCAGGATGCGGTTTTGCTGGGCGAGCATCTCCATGGCGAGGTGTATGCCCCGCAGTTCGCGCCCCGGCAGGGCGAGGTCGCGGGCCCGGGGCGTGCCGGTGCAGATGCAGTAGGCGTCGAAGCCTTCGGGCAGGCGGGTAAGGTCGACTTCCGTATTGACGCGGAATTCGATGCCTTCCTCTTCCATGAGGCGGACGCGGCGGTCGATGACGGGTTTGTGCAGCTTGAAGTTGGGGATGCCGAAGCGCAGCAGGCCGCCGGTGTACTCAAGTTGCTCGAAGACCACGGTCTCATATCCCCGGCGGTTGAGCCCGTTGGCCGCCGCCAGCCCCGCGGGCCCGGAACCGACTACGGCCACCCGCTTCCCGACCCGCCGGTAGCGGCGGGGACGGACGTATCCCTCGCGGAAGGCGGCTTCGGCAATGGCGGCCTCGTTCTCGCGTATCGTGACCGGCGCGTCGAGGCTCAGCTTGAGCACGCAGCTCTTTTCGCAGAGGGCGGGGCAGACGCGGCCCGTGAACTCGGGGAAATCGTTGGTCTCGGCCAGGATGCGGTAGGCTTCTTCCCATCTTCCCCGGAAGAGCGCGTCCTGAAATTCCGGAGGGCGGTTGCCCAAGGGGCAGGCCCAGTTGCAGAAAGGGACTCCGCAGTCCATGCAGCGCGAGGCTTGGAGCTTGCGTTCTCCGGCATTCAGGGTCTGTTCTACTTCGCCGAAGTCGGCAATTCGATCGAGTACCGGGCGGTATCCCGCTTCCCGGCGGGGGACGGTTAGGAATGCTTTAGGGTTTCCCATAGTGTGTGTCTTGTCTTTTTCTTGTTTCCGTTCGGGTTAATAGTCTCTCTGCACTGCGCTGATTTTCTGTTGCAGCTTGCGCATCTGCTCTTCGGCCAGTACCTTTTTGTATTCGATGGGGGTGACTTGTATGAATTCCTCCAGATAGTGCCCCCAGTCGTCGAGCATCCGCCGGGCCAGGGCGGAGCCGGTGTAGAGGTAGTGTTGCCGCACGAGTTCGTGCAGCTCCCGGCGGGCGGCAGCATCGTCTACAAGGGAAAGTTCCACCATGTCCATGTTGCAATAGTAGTCGAAGCTGTGCTCCTTGTCCCACACGTAGGCGATTCCCCCGCTCATGCCTGCGGCAAAGTTGCGCCCCGTAGGGCCCAGCACGACGACGCGCCCGCCGGTCATGTATTCGCACCCGTGGTCGCCCACGCCTTCCACTACGGCCGTGGCGCCCGAGTTGCGCACGGCAAACCGCTCTCCGGCTCTTCCGCTGATGTAGGCCTCGCCGCCCGTGGCCCCGTAGAGCAGGGTGTTGCCCACGATGGCATTCTCCTCGGCGGAAAAGCGGCTGTCCACGGGCGGGCGCACGGCGATGTGGCCGCCGCTCAGCCCTTTGCCCAGGTAGTCGTTGGCTTCCCCCTCCAGGCTGAAGCGGATGCCCCGTGTGAGGAATGCGCCGAAGCTCTGTCCGGCCGAGCCGCGGAATTCTACGCGCACCGTCTCCTCCGGCAAGCCTTTCTGCCCGTACCGGGCTGCAACCGCTCCGGACAGGCGGGCGCCGACCGAACGGTCGGTGTTGGCAATGGGGTAGGACAGGGAGATTTTCTTCTGCTCCGCCAGGGCTTCCTGCGCGGCGGAAAGCAGCGCCTCGTTGAGCGAGGCTCCGGCCGGGTCTTGCCGTCCGGCGGTGAAGTGCAGGGGGGAGTCGGTGTCCACACGGTGCAGCATCCGGCCGAAGTCGAGCAACGCGGCTTTGCTTCCTGCCGGGGCGGGGGCGATCTCTATCAGGTCTGTCCGCCCTACGATGTCCTCCAACCGGCGGAAGCCCATTGCCGCCAAGTATTCGCGCACCTCTTCTGCCAGGAAACGGAAGTAGTTGACGACGTATTCGTAGTGTCCCCGGAAGCGTGCCCGCAGCGCCGCATCTTGCGTGGCCACGCCCACCGGGCAGGTGTTGGCGTGGCATTTGCGCATCATGACGCATCCCAGTACGATGAGCGCAGCCGTCCCGAAGGCGAACTCCTCGGCTCCCAGGAGCGCCATGCAGACGATGTCGCGCCCGGTCTTGAGCTGTCCGTCGGTCTGCAGGCGCACTTGGGAGCGGAGCCCGTTGAGGACCAGCGTTTGTTGCGCCTCGCTCAGCCCGAGTTCGGGGGGAATGCCGGCGTAGCGCATGGAGGATGCCGGAGAGGCGCCCGTCCCGCCTTCGGCGCCCGAGATGACTATCAGGTCGGCCTTGGCCTTTGCCACGCCGGCGGCAATGGTGCCGACGCCGCTCTCTGCCACGAGCTTCACGCTGATACGGGCCTCCGGGTTCACACTCCTCAGGTCGCTGATGAGTTGCGCCAGGTCTTCTATCGAATAGATGTCGTGGTGGGGCGGAGGGGAGATGAGGGAAATGCCCGGAATGGAGTGGCGCGTGCGGGCAATGACTTCATCGACCTTGAATCCGGGCAGCTGCCCGCCTTCGCCCGGCTTGGCGCCTTGGGCCACTTTGATTTGTATTTCTTCGGCATTCACCAGGTATTCCGCCGTCACCCCGAAGCGCCCGGAGGCTACTTGCTTGGTCCGGCTGCACAGGGATATGCCGTCTTGTTCCTCGTGGAAGCGCAGGGAGTCTTCGCCTCCCTCGCCGGTGTTGCTGCGTGTGCCCAGCTTGTTCATGGCGAGTGCCAGGGCTTCGTGGGCTTCCCGGCTGATGGCGCCGAAGGAGATGGCTCCGGTCACGAAGTGCCGGACGATGCTTTCTACGGGTTCCACCTGCCCGATGTCGATGGGGTTCTGCCGGAAGCGGAAAAAGTCGCGCAGGAAGATGGGGCTTTCCTTATGGTCGGCTTTCGCGGAGAACTCCTTGTATTTCTCGTAACTTCCCAGTCTCGTGGCCAGTTGGAGCAGGCTGATTGTCTCCGGATTCCAGGCGTGCGGCACTTCGCCCTTGCGGTAGGAGAAGAGGCCGGGGTAGGGGAGCAGCCCGTCGTGCGTGTCGGGGTCGTAAGAGGCGTAGCCCGCGTCGTGGAATGCCTTGCAGTCCCGGGCTATTTCCTCCAGGCCGATTCCGCCGATTGTGGAGACCGGTGTGCCGAAGTACTGCCTCAGCACTTCTTCGCCCAAGCCGACGGCTTCGAAAATCTTGGCCCCGCGGTAGGAGCGGATGGTGCTGATTCCCATTTTGCTCATCACCTTGTAGAGCCCCTTGCAGAGGGCTTTGATGTAGTTCCCCTCGGCTGTTTCGTAATTCATCTGCACTTCGCCCCGTTTCGCCAGGTCGTCCATCACGGCAAAGGCCATGTAGGGATTGATGGCGCTGGCGCCGTAGCCCAGGAGGAGCGCGGCGTGCATGATTTCGCGCACCTCGCCGCTCTCCACGATGAGGGCCGTCTGCACGCGCTTCTGCGCCTTTATCAGATAGTGGTGCACCGCACTGACGGCGAGCAGCGAGGGTATGGCCGCGTGCCCTTCGTCGATTGCCCGGTCGGAGAGCACGATGTAGTTTGTTCCCCTGTCCACGGCTTCTTCCGCCCTGCGGCACAGTGCGGAAAGTGCTTCCTGAAGCCCGCCTTTTCCCCCGTCTGCGGGAAAAAGCAGGGGTAGCTTCACGGTTTTGAAGCCTTTGTAGCTGATGTTGCAGAGCAGGTCCAGTTGCGTATTGGTCAGTATCGGGTGGGGCAGGCGCACCATCTTGCAGTGGCTTTCGTCGGGGGTGAGGATGTGGTTGCCTACCGCGCCGATGTATTCCGTGAGCGACATGACGAGTTCTTCCCTTATGGGGTCGATCGGCGGGTTGGTGACTTGGGCAAACTGCTGCCGGAAATAGTTGAAAAGCAGCTGCGGCTCGCCGGACAGGACGGCAGGGGGCGTGTCGTTTCCCATAGAGGCCGTTGGCTCGGAGCCGGTGGTGCACATGGGGATCAGCGTACGCTCGATGTCTTCCCGCGTATAGCCGAAGGCGCGCAACCGGCGGGCATAGTCGTCTACGGCGTTGCCCACTTTCCGCCCGCTCCTGAGGGCATCCAGTTCGATGCGCCCCTTCGCGAGCCACTGGCCGTAGGGCTTGGCCGCGGCCAGGGAGGCCTTCAGTTCCCCGTCGCGGTATATCTTTCCCTCTTGCGTATCGACCAGCAGGATTTTCCCCGGCTGGAGGCGTCCTTTTTCCACTACGCTCTCCGGGGCGATGTCGAGGACTCCTGCTTCACTGGATACGATGATTGTGCCGTCTTCGGTAATCACGTATCGGGCCGGACGCAGGCCGTTGCGGTCGAGCATGCCGCCCGCATAGCGCCCGTCGCTGAAGAGGAGCGCCGCCGGGCCGTCCCAGGGTTCCATCAGGATGGAGTGGTATTCGTAGAAGGCCTTGAGGTCTTCGCTGATGGGGTTCTTGTCGTTGAACGATTCGGGCACGAGCATCGCCATGGCATGCGGCAGGCTCAGCCCGGACATGAGGAAGAATTCGAGCGCATTGTCGAGCGAAGCGCTGTCGCTCATCTGCGGTTGGAGGATGGGGTGCAGGGCCTTTGCCTCGCCCAGTGCGGGGGTGGAGAGCACGCTCTCCCGCGCTTCCATCCATCCGCGGTTGCCCCGTATGGTGTTGATCTCGCCGTTATGGGCCAGGAGGCGGAAGGGTTGGGCCAGGCTCCACGTGGGGAAGGTGTTGGTGCTGAAGCGCGAATGCACGATGGCCAGCCCGCTGGTCAGATGGGGATCCCTCAGGTCGGGAAAATAGGTGCGCAGCTGGTCGGAAGAGAGTAGCCCTTTATAGATAAGAATCCGGCTCGAAAGGGAGACTACATAGAAGTCCTTGTGGGCAATGCGCTGCTCGACGCGCTTGCGGATGAGGTAGAGTGTGCGTTCCGAGGCCTCCGCGTTGTCTTCCGCGGTCAGGAAAACCTGCACGATGGCAGGCTCGCTCTCCCGCGCGCTCTGCCCCAAGACGGAAGAGTCCACGGGGACGGGGCGGACATGGGAGAGGCGCAGTCCGCCGCGCCCGGCTTCTTCGGCCATGATGTGCCGGATTTCCTCCTGCTCTTCCTCATCCCGGGGCAGGAAGACCAGCCCGGTGCCGTATTTCCCCCGCTCCGGCACGGGGATTCCCTGCAGGAGGATAAATTCGTGGGGTATCTGCAGGAGGATGCCTGCGCCGTCGCCTGTCCGGCGGTCGGCGCCTTCGGCTCCGCGGTGCTTCATGTGTTCCAGGATTTTCAGCGCATCGTCTACCAAGCGGTGCGACTTGCTGCCGTCTATGCGGGCTATCATACCGATTCCGCAGGCGTCGTGTTCGTAGGACGCATCGTATAGCATGGAGTGGGAGCTGTCGGTTTTCATAGGCGTTTTGTGTCTTTTGTTCGTTGTTCGTGGTGCTTTTTCTGACATTCTGCCTGCAAAATTAGGATATTGCTGCCGTTTGCGGCAAGGATGCTTCCCGAAAAGTGGATGCGAAAATACTTTTCTCCGGCCGCTGCTTACGGTTTGTAAGCGGATTGCCGGGGTTTGCTTTTTGTAGGCTGCTGTCAGGGAGGTTTGGGTTGCTATTTCGTAGCCTGACCGGGTAGGCTGTCAAAAAAAAGTGCGTGCGGTGTCTTCCTTTTTATAAGGCTAAAAAAAGGGAGCTGCCTCGCGGTAGCTCCTTTTTTTGCTAATACTGTAGCAGAAATGCCTCTGCGCAGGGGAGGAAACGGTCGTGCCCCCGTGCGTTGAGGTGGGCGCGGTCGCCGCGGCCTTGGTTTTGGAAATAGATTTGCCGGAAGCGGTCGTTTTGTGCAAAGATGTTCCCCCGCCGGGCAGAGTCGAGGACCGGGATGCTGTGGGCTCCGCACACTTCGAGCGTGGCATCTACGACTTTCTGGAAGTTGCTCCCGACAAAGTTTTTTTGAGTCCAGCAGGTGAAGAAGAATATCTTGGCCGTAGGGTATTTTTCTATCAGCCCCTCGCAGAGGATGGCGAGTTTCTCTTTGTAGCGCTCGATGCCTATCGTGTCGAGCAGGCTGGCGTCGTTGTGTCCGGCTATTACCACTATGTAGTCCAGCGAGTCGCGCATTTCCTTATATCGCAGATACATGGCCTCGCCGTAGTATGACTCGCGGGATACGGATACGCAGTTCCCGTTGATTCCGTAGTTATAGTATTCCATGCCGTGCTTCCGGGCAAACTTGTAATGCCATGTGTTTTCCACCGGTTCCTGGTGGTTGCGCACATAGCTGTCGCCGATGACTCCGATGCGTTTCCCTCGCAAAGGGTCGGCGTGCTGCTGCCCGGGTTCTGGGAAGCGGGGCCCGGGGCTCTGGGCCACGGCGGCACCCGTGGCCAGGAATAGCAGCAGGGAGGGGAGGAGGTGCTTTATCCTCATGGCCGGACTCACTTGAGTTTCATCGAGCTGAGGCACTGCTCTTTTTCGCAGTAGTGGCAGCGCACGATGCCGCGTTCCTTGTCGGTCACGTGGAAGATGCTGGCCATCGGTTCGTTGTTGGTGATGCACTTGGGGTTGGCGCAGCATACGATGTCGTGCAGCGTGTCGGGGAGCACGACGTGCTTCTTCTCCACTACTTCATAGTCTTTTATGATGTTGAGCACTACGTTGGGGGCAACGACCGAGATGCGGTTGATTTCCTCGTCGGTGAAGAAGCGGTCGGAAATCTTGATGATGCCCTTTTTCCCCATTTTCTTGCTGTCCAGGTTGTTCCCGATGGCTATCTTGCAGGGCAGCGCCTGCAGGTTGAGCAGGGAGACTACCTGGAATACTTTTTCGGTGGGGATATGGTCGATGACGGTGCCTTGTTCGAGGGCCGTGACTTGAAGTTCTTTTTTCATGATCGGTGCGGTTCTTTTTCGTTTCGGTTTACTTTATTTGTTCGAGCCCGATGCCCAAGGCGTTGCAGATGATGGCTTCGCGGGCAAACAAGCCGTTGCGTGCCTGTTGGAAGTAGTAGGCCTTCTCGTTGTCGTCCACGTCGTAGGCTATTTCGTTGACCCGGGGCAGGGGATGCAGGATGCGCAGGTTTGGCTTGCTCTTGCAGAGCATGCTGCCCCGCAGGATGTAGACATCCTTCACGCGCTCATACTCCATCAGGTCGGTGAAGCGCTCGCGCTGGACGCGGGTCATGTAGATGATGTCGGCCTCGGCTATGGTATCTTCGTCGAACTCGCTGTGTTCTACATATTTTATATGGTGCTCTTTGCAATAGAGCTTGTATTCTTCCGGCATGGAGAGCTCTTTTGGCGCAATGAAGTGGAAAGTCGGGTTGAAGTGCCGCATGGCTTGCAGCAGGGAGTGCACCGTCCGGCCATACTTGAGGTCGCCTACGAGATGGATGTTGAGGTTGTCGAGCGTTCCCTGCGTCTTCAGGATGGAATACAGGTCGAGCATCGTCTGCGAGGGGTGCTGGTTGGCCCCGTCGCCCGCATTGATGACCGGGACGGGCGAGACTTCGCTGGCATAGCGGGCCGCGCCTTCCAGATAGTGCCGCATGACGATGAGGTCGGCATAGTTGCTTACCATCATGATGGTGTCCTTCAGGCTCTCGCCCTTGGAGGTACTGGTGTTGGAGGCGTCGGAAAATCCGATGACCCGGCCGCCCAAGCGGTTGACGGCGGTCTCGAAACTCAGGCGGGTGCGCGTGGAAGGTTCGAAAAACAGGGTGGCTACGACTTTTCCCTCCAGAAGGTTCCGGTTGGGCTGCTCTTCGAAGAGCCGGGCCATCTCCAAAAGGTAAAGCAACTGCTCGCGCGTGTGTTCGGCAATGGTAATAAAACTATTCATCTGCGTATGGGGTTTGCGTTTTTCATCCCCCAAAGATACGTATTATCATTGTAATATGGGAGAAAAAAGGGAAGAATGAAATTTTTTATTTCAGCAGGGCAGGGGACCGGCGGGCCGTGGGGAGCGGGCGGGGCGCTTCCCCGCTCCGGGAAGTCTCATGCGGCGCTTTCCCGGAAAAGATGCGGGACTTTTCGGGAAAAGCGCCGCATCTTTTCCCGCTTCCGTGCAGGGGAATTCCCGGTTAGCCCTGCATCGGTCACGGTTGCGGGGCAAAGAAGAGAGCCCAATTCTCCGGCCTCAGAATTTGCTGGTCGTAGCACACGAGGTCGATGTCCAGGCGGATTATCTCGCGGGCCTTCTCCGCGGGAGTGCGCCCGGCTGCCGCCTCCAGATGTTTGAGCAGGGGAAGGATTTCCTCCGGGGTGAGGATGGTCTCGAAGCGGGCGGTCTGGTTGGTGAAAGGAGCAGGATTCCGCAGGCCTACGGGCAGGGTTTGCTGCTCGGTGCCGAAGCGTATGCCGGGAAACAGGCGGGTGAGCCGTTCGCGGGCTACCCGCACGTATGCTGCGCTGACGTTGCTTCCCAAGGTGAGGTAGCAGGTATGTTGAGACATGAATGAGGCAGATTTTGGGACAAAAGAAGCGAAAAAAGCGGTGTCTTCCAAATAAAATGGCTACTTTTGAGACCTAAATTCTACGACCGACGATGAAATATCTTGGAATCATACCGGCCCGGTTCGCCTCCACGCGCTTCCCGGGCAAGCCTCTGGCGCTGCTGGGGGGGAAACCCGTGGTGCAACACGTCTACGAGCGCGTCTCGGAAGTGTTGGAGTCCGTGTGGGTAGCGACCGACGACGAGGCGATTTTCCAAACCGTGGAAGCATTCGGCGGGCGGGCCGTGATGACTTCTGCCGCGCACCGCAGCGGAACGGACCGTTGCCGGGAAGCCCTTGAGCGGATTTTGGCCTCCTGCGCGGGCAAAGGCCGGGAGGAAACCTTCGACGTGGTGGTCAACATCCAGGGCGACGAGCCCTTCATTGCGCCCGGGCAGGTGCGTGCCCTGGCCGGATGTTTTGCCGATCCGCAGACGGAGATAGCCACGCTCGTCAAACCCTTCCGCCCCGAAGACGGATGGGCGGCGCTGAGCAATCCCAACAGCCCCAAGGTCGTCCTGGACCGCGCCGGATATGCGCTCTGCTTCAGCCGCTCCGTCATCCCGTACCGCCGCGGCAAAGAGCCGCAAGAGTGGCTCGCGGGCGGGCATACCTATTATAAACACATCGGTATCTACGCCTACCGTGCCGACGCGCTGCGCCGGATTACGGAACTGGAGCAGTCGCCGCTGGAGCTGGCCGAGTCGCTCGAACAGTTGCGCTGGCTCGAAAACGGCTTCTGCATAAAGACCGCCGTGACCGAAGTGGAAACCATCGGCATCGATACGCCGGAAGATTTGGCACGGGCCGAGCAATTCTTACAGTCGCACCCATGGAGATAGACCGCACTGCCCAGCCGGCCGTGACCGGCATGGAGCCATTTTCCGTCAAAAAGCCCAAGCAACGGATGATGCCCAACGGCATCCCCCTGCACATCATCACGCAGGGGAACCAGGAAGTCGTTCGCCTGGACGTCATCATCGGCGCCGGGCGGTGGCAGCAGCAGTACCCCCTGCAGGCCATTTTTACGAACCGGATGCTGCGCGAAGGCAGCCGTCTGCTCACCGACCGCGAGGTGGCCGAGAGATTGGACTTCTACGGTGCCCGTCTGGAGCTGGGCACAGGCATGATGCACTCGCAACTGACGCTCTACTGCCTCTACAAATATTTTGCACAGACGGCCGCCGTCGTAGAATCCATCCTGAAGGAACCGTCGTTTCCTGCAGAGCGGGTGGATACCGTGCTGCAGGCCAACCGGCAACAATATCTCATCAACCAGAAGAAAGTCTCCTTCCTCGGACGAAAAGGCATGCGCCTGGCCGCTTTCGGGGCCAATCATCCGATGGGAATGACCGAGGAAGAGTGGGATTACGACCGCGTAACGCCCGAAATGTTGCGGGAGTTCTACAAAAAGTACTATCATTCAGGCAATTGCTCGGTCTATCTCTCGGGCTATGTGCAGCGCGATGTCGTGGCCCGCGTAGAGGAATTGTTCGGAACCGACCCGTGGGGCGAGGTGAAGCCCTACGAGGAACCGAAGAAATATCCCGTTTGTCCGGCCCGGGAGCAGCGTACTTTCCTGTTGAAAGAGGATGCTTTGCAAAATTGCGTCATGCTGGGCTGGCACACGATACGCTGGAAACATCCGGACTTTCTGAAGTTGCGCGTCCTGATGACGGTGTTTGGCGGCTATTTCGGCAGCCGGCTCATGTCGAACATACGCGAGGAAAAGGGATACACCTACGGCATTTCGGCCCGGGTCTTCGACTTTCCGGACACAGGCCTGGCACTGGTGGCCTGCGAAACGGCCACGGCCAACGTGGAACCCCTTATAAAAGAGGTATACCGCGAGATGGAACGCCTGCGCACGGAGCTCATAGGCCGGGAAGAACTGGCCATGGTGCAGAATTACATCTTGGGCGAAATAGCCCGCAACTACGAGGGAGCATTTTCTCTGGCAGAGGCTTGGATCAACATCGAGTGGGCCGAACTCCCGTCGGACTACCCGGAACACTCGATGCTGGCCGTGAAAGACGTGACAGCCGAAGAGCTTCGCCGCCTGGCGCAGAAGTATTTTCCAGAAGACGGCATCATCGAAGTCGTGGCCGGCAAAGTCTGAATCCATTTTTCCCTGTGCTGCGCGGCAAAAACCTGCAGGACTTCACCGGCAATCTTCTGCCGCTTTTCCGAAAAAGCGGCAGCACTTTTTCTGAGAAGTGGCAGCACTTTTCCGGAAAAGCCCTGCCGCTTCCGGACAAGACCCTTTCCGCGGCCTCGAAAAACTGCCGCAAAAATGAATAGAACCTGTATTATGTTTAATAGGATTCTTGCGAAACTCCCCCACGTGTTCCTATAAGAGCAACTGATAGTCCTCTACGTCCAGCCACCGGCCGAACTTCATTCCAACTTCTTTGAAGCCCGATACTTTCCGGAAACCCAGTTTCTCGTGGAGCGCGATGCTGGGCCGGTTGTCGGCTGTGATGCAGGCAATCAGCGAATGGAAGCCCCTGTGGCGGCATTCTTCTATCAGTTTCCGCATCAGCGCTTCGCCCGTTCCCCGTTTCTGGAGTCCGGGCGCGACGTAGACGGTGCTTTCCAGCGTGGTGCGGTAAGCCGCCTTTTCTTTCCAGCCGTGGGCATAGCAATAAGCTATGACCTTCCCGCCGGTTTCGCATACGAGGTAAGGAAAAGCGGCGGATATTTCGGCGATGCGGCCCTGCATTTCCGTGACGGACACGGGGTCGGTGTCGAAAGTTGCTGTGCTGCCGGCAATGTATTCATTGTAGATTGCCGCAATATCTGCGGCGTCCGACAAGTCTGCGGGCCTGATCATGCTGCTGGTTGCATTAGATGATTTCCACATCCCCCCGGCGTATCCAGGAGACATTTCCTCCGGCAGATTCCACCTGGAGCCAGTCTTTCAGTCCATTGTCGAGGATGGTTACTTTCCTGCCGGCCTGCAGATTTCCGGTGGTTGCGGAAGAAGCCGAAGGAGCGGAAAAGGTAGGTATGCCTTCCGCCTGCATGACGAGCGCCGTGTCCCTCACCGTCAAGGAACGGTACTGGGCGTTTGCAAAGTAGCCGCTGCAGAGGCAGACTGCCAGCATGGGCAGCGCGAGGAAAAATCCGGCTTTTCTCCACCCTAGGCGTGGCGCAAAAAAGTAGAACAGCAGGCATATCAGCAGCAAGACGAAGGAAACTCCGCAGGCGGCCAGCCACTGCGGCAGATCGAAGGCCTGCGAAAGGCTCTTCCACCAGCGCACGAAGAAGAAAGAGGCTGCCTGCGTTTCGTCGAGCTGCAGGCTTTGGGCCGAAACGAAAGCGATGTTCTCGCGGATATGCTCGTCCGAGGGCGAAAGCAGCAGGGCCCGTTCGTAGTGGAGCAAGGCTTTCAGCGGCTCGCCCAGCCGATAGTAGCAATTGCCCAGATTGTATTCCACAGAAGCCCACCCGCTGCCGGCTTTTCCGCTGGAGAGAAGTGCGGAATTGGCCTCCAGGAGTTGTTCGTACTGGCGGGAGGCTGCTTGATAATCGCCCCTCTGCAAGGCTTGCTCCGCCATGCCTGCCGCTCCTTTGTGCTCCTGAGTCTGCGGGGTGGCTGCAAGCGCCGGGACGAGCATGAGGAACATGATCCACCACCCGGCCCGGGCGGGACGGATGGCGCAAACGCTCGATAGGATATTATGTAGGTGTTTCATGGGAAATCGCGATGGTTTATTTCTTGTTCCTGTTCTTCAGTTCCGTATCCAGCAGGGTGATTACGCGTAGGGCCTTTTCGTAACTTTGCTTCATCCGGTCGCGTTTGTCGCCCGGGGCGTAGCGGGCAAACTCGCAGTCCTCCAGACTTTCGAGCAGGAGGGCCACGGTTTCAGCCGTCACTCCCTGCCCGGGCAGCGCCTGGCGGAGGTGGTCTTTGGAGAGCAGGGCCGTGGGAATCCTCAGCTTATCGGATACATACCCCCACTCTGCCCGTATGATTTCTTCGTAGAAGGCCTCTTCCTGCTGCTGGGCCAGCAGCTTTTCGGCTTTGCGCAGGCGCTTGCGTGCCTCGCGCCCGGCTCCTTTCTCGCGCATCAGTAGGACATTGCGCGAGTAGTAGGCCTTTTTGCGGAAAGCGCTGCATATAATTGCAAAAAGCGCTGCAGGAAAGAGGAAAAACACCAGGAGGAATTTCCAGCCCGGGCTGAGCACTACGGCCTCGGCCAGGCTGCCGGCATCTACCGGGTGCATGGGGCGGATGTCGGTCTGCCGCTCCTCGCCCTGCCGTCCGTAGTCGCTCACGCCGCTCCCGGAAGTTCCCTTGCCGCGGGCTATGGAGAGACGGATGGGTTGCGTATGGAGTTGCCGGTATTCTTTCCCGTCGAAGTAGGAAAATCCGATGGACGGAATCTCGTATGTGCCCACGTTGCGGGGAATGATCGTATATTCAAACGTCTTTTCGCCCTGCATACCGTCGGCCGTGGGCTTGATGTTTTCCTTGATTTCCGGGTCGTAGACGTCGAAATCCTTGGGGAAATCGATTTCCGGGGCTGTCACCAGTTTCAGATTTCCCGTACCGCTCACCCTTACCTGCAGCGTCATGGCTTCATTGGTTTTCCCCTGGTCCGATTTCATGGTGGCCTCGATGCCGAACTGCCCCACCCCGCCCGAGAAGTCGGCCGGCCGCGGCGAAGGAAGCGGTGCGACATGGATTGTGTAGCTGCGTGTCTTCAGTTGTTTCTGCACCATCCGGGGGCCGGCTCCGTTGAGCAAATCTTCGAAAGAGAGCGCCCCCCCCACTTCCACCGCCGCATCGAACACGGCAGCCGGTATCTCCAGATCGCCGCTCTTCTGCGGGAAAAGGAGGAACTGGCGGTATGGGGCGGCGAGATATTCCCGGCCGTTGTAGGTTTCGGGGACGAGCGTGGCATTTTGCGGAAGGGGTATTTCCTGCGAGTGGAAGCCTTCGAAATCGGGGAGCTTCGCGTTGTTGAATCCGCGGAAGGTCACGTTGGTGTAAACCTTGTAGGTCAGCAGCAGAGCCTCCTGCTCGTGGACCTGTGTCTTGCTGGCCGTGCAGAGGACGAAGAGGTCGTCATCGCCGATGGAGGCCGCGTTTTGCGGATTCGTGCGGCGGATGCCGCGCGAAGAGGAAGAGCTGCGGCCTGAATTACGGCTTGAACCGGAAGATTCCACTACTTTAATCTTCAGCGGATTGGAGCGCACTGTTTTTCCGCCAGCACGCACGGAGGCAGCCGGTATGGTGTATTCTCCGGCGGCCGTGGCGCGCACGATGACCGTATAGGTAATCGATTCCGAAGAGCTGCGCTTCCCGTTGATAATGCTCTGCCGGTGCGAGGTGAAAGTCTTCACGTTCGAGACTATGGAGAAGCCGCGCAACGTGGGGAGCTGGAAGTCGCTCACATCGGTGGTATTCAGCTCGAACTGGATGGCGAAGGGCTCTCCCGCTTCTACGGTGGAAGATTCGGCCGTGGCACGGAAGGTAATGGCTGCCTGCACGGCCGCGGCCGACAGGCACCACAGCGATATGAATAGAAGCAGGAGGCGGCTGCCCCGGGTTCTTGCTTGCGTATTTCTCTTTAGTTGCATCATTTACCAATCTTTTTCGTAGCTCCGAGTGTTCGACGAGGCTTTCCGCTTCATCTTTTCCTGCACCTTCCGCTCGTCCTGCATGGCCGCTTTCAGCAGTTGTTCGGCCGTTTCGCGGTCCATCTCGTCCCGCTTTTCTTCGGGTTGTGTGGGAGGCTGGTTCTGTTGCGGGTCGGGTTGTTGCTTTTGCTCTTCCTGTTCCTGCTCTTGTTCTTGCTGCTGCTGTTGCTGCTCTTCCTCTTGTGGCGGATTCTCCTTCAGGAGCTTCTGAGCCAGGGCCAGATTGTAGCGCGTGTCGTTGTTGGCCGGTTCGTTGCGCAGGGAGTTTTTGAAAGCATCGATGGCGGCGGCATAATTTTTCTGCGACATGTAGAGATCGCCGATATTGTGGTATATCATGGCCTTCTGCGCCGGCGAGGTCGCGCGGCGCAGGGCTTGCTCATAGCCCTCCTCCATGGCTTCCTTCGGCTTGCCGGTAGCGGCCAGGACACCGCCTAAATTGTAGAGGGCCTCTACATTATACGGGTCGGCCTGCAAGGCTTTGCGGTAGTGGATTTCGGCTTCTTTGTAATTGTCTTCTTTTATGGCGTGGTTGCCCAGGCGTATTTCTTTGCGGAGCTGCTTCCCCTGCTGGGCAGAGGCTTTGCCCCACGGGAAAAGCAGGGCAGCAATGGAAAAGAAGACTATGGCATACAATAAACGGGCAGTTCCTTTCGGTTTCATCTGGCTTTACTCCTTTCCTCCTTTTTGTGCCGCGTCTTGGGGAGCGGGCTTCCGGAAGAGGGTGAGTCCCTTGAGGCGGGGATTCCGTTTCTCCAGAAGCAGGGCTTCCAGGACGAGCAAGAACAGTACGATCCATGCCACGGCGATAAACTGTTCGTCGTATTCTTTATAGCTTTTATGCTTGGTTTCCGCTTTTTGCATCTTCTCCACTTCGGCCGTAATGGCGCGTCCGGCCTGGTCGGAATTGTCCACCCGGACGAAAATCCCCTGCCCCGCTTTCGAAATCTCCCGGCACATCTGTTCGTTCATGCGGGTAATGACGGTCTGTCCGCTGCGGTCTTTGTAATAACCGCCTGTCCGGCTGTCCGGGATGGGGGCTCCTTCGGGAAGTCCTACGCCCAGGACGTGGATTACATAGCCCTGCCCGGCTGCTTCCTCTGCCGCTTCCAGCGCGCCGGCTTCGTGATTTTCGCCGTCGGTGATGAGAATAATGCTTTTCCCTATGTCTTCTTGCGAAGTGAAGCTGCCGGCCGCCAGATTGATGGCCTCATGCAGATTGGTGCCCTGGCGGGAAATCAGGTCGGGGCTGATGGATTGGAGAAACATCTTGGCCGAAACGAAATCGTTGGTAATGGGAAGTTGCACGAAGGCATCGCCCGCAAAGACAATCAGGCCTACCCTGTCGTTTTCGAAGCTGTCGATCAGTTTGGAGACCAGCATCTTGGCCCGGTCCAGGCGGCTCGGGGAGACATCTTCGGCAAGCATCGAGCGGGAAATGTCGAGTGCCACGATGATTTCCACTCCCTGTTTCTTCACTGTCTCTTCCTTTATTCCGAATTGAGGCCGCGCGCACATCAGGACCGCCCCGATGTAGGCCAGAAACAGCAGGCAAATCTTCAGATTCTTCCGCAACGGAGAATATTCGGGCATCAGGTCTTTGATCAGGGCGGCTTCTCCCAGGCGGGCCATCTTCTTCCTTTGCCGGTAACGGGCATAGAAGTAGAGTATCGTCCCCAGCGGGATGAACAACAGGAGGTAGAGATATTCTGGATTGGCGAATCGGAACATGGCTTACGGTATTCTTCTTAAAAGGGTCAGGCGCAACAGGCTTTCCAAAATCAGCACCGCAACGAGCAAGAGGGCGAACGGGAGGAAGGCTTCCTCGCGCTTGCTGTAGGAGTTGACCCGCATCTTGGTGCGCTCCAGCCGGTCGATCTGGCGATAGACATCCTGCAGTTTCTCGGTACTCGTGGCGCGGTAGTAGCTTCCGCCCGTCGTTTCGGCTATGGTGCGCAGCGTCTTTTCGTCGATTTCCACCGGGACATTCATGTATTGTATGCCGCCGGCCGTGGCCATCGGGTACGGGGCCATGCCGTTCGTGCCCACTCCGATCGTATAGATGCGGATGCCTAAACTTTTGGCTATGTCGGCTGCGGTGAGGGGGGAAATATCTCCCATGTTGTTCGTACCGTCGGTCAGCAGGATCACGACTTTGCTTTTGGCCTTGCTGTCCTTGAGTTTGCTCACGGCGTTGACGATTCCCATGCCGACTGCCGTACCGTTTTCCAGAATGCCGCAGCGGATCTGCGAAAGGAAGCTCATCAGTACGGGATGGTCCAGCGTCAGGGGGCACTGGGTGAAGGCCTCTCCCTCGAATAGGGTGAGGCCGATGTTGTCGTTGGGCCGTCCGCCGATGAATTCCGCCGCCACTTTCTTGGCTGCCTCTACGCGGTTGGGGTGAAGGTCTTCGGCCAACATGCTGGTCGATACGTCGATTGCCAGCATGATGTCTATGCCTTCTGTCTCGCGGTCTTGCCAGCTGTTGGAATATTGCGGCCGGGCCAGAATCAGGACCAGCAGGACGAAGGCAAGGATGCGCAGCAAGAAGGGGGCGTGCACGAAGTAGGTGCGCAAAGTGGGCTTCATCTGCATGAAACTCTGCCTGCCCGGCATGCGCAGCGAGGCATAGAGGGAGTGATGCTTCAGCACGTACCACAGGATATAGGGTACGATCAGAAGCAGGAGGAACAGATATTCTTTGTCGGCAAACTGCATGGTTTCAAATATTCCTTTCTCGAAGCTATAACATCAATAGCTGCAATTCGTGTAATACATAGAGGAGTATCGATATTGCCCCGAGGGATGACAGCGAAACGATGCTCAGGAGGAATATCCGGGCGCGCAGGGAGCGCTTCCGTTCTATCTGTACTTCCACCGGTTCGGGCTCCGGAGCCGGGGGAATCTCCTGCTTGGTCTTGTTGATGAACTCGACGGCACAAATCAGATTGTAGTCGTTTTCGTTCAGTTCCGGCATCCATTTGGCGAATTTCACCAGGTCGGCCGTCTGGAAGAGGGACTTCAGCTCTTCGAAGGCAGCCCCGTTTTCCCCTTCTTCCTGCATCAGTCGGGAAATGATCTCGGAGGAGGTCATCTCCAAGGCGTTGAATCCGAAACGCCGGTGTATGTAGGTGCGCAAAATGTCGGTCAGTTTGGTGTAATATTCCTTCTCTTCTCCTCCTGTCTCGTGCAGCTTTTCCTGCTTTACTTCTTCTATTTCCTGCAGGGCCTCCTGGTGGGGCGGCAGGCTGGGCTTGCGTTTGATTTTCCGGATGATGGGGGCGTTGTCCTTGTAGCGCAGGAAACAGTAGGAAGCGGCCGCGAGGAGCACGAGCATCAGCAGGGAAAGCCCAACCAGGTGTGCCCAGTCGTCCCAAGCAAAGGGGGCTTGCATCAGCGGGCGCAGGGGAAAAAACTGGTCGGGCTTGGAGGTGTCGACGGGGACGGTGTAGACTTTCAGGACCAAGGGGTTGGTTTGGTATTTCGTGCCGCTTACCAGCACCGGGAAGGGGGGCAAACTGTAAAGAGCGGAGTCGAAGGAAGTGATGGTGTAGGTGCCGGTAATCTGTTGCACCTTGCCTTCGTCCAGGTGGAGCGTGTCGTATTCTACATTGCCCACCATCTCCACGCCGCGCACCAGCGTGTCGGGGAAAAGCGGGAAGGAGATTTTCCGGTCCGCCGGGCTGCTTACCTGGATTCGGAGCTTGGTTTGCTGCCCGATGTAGATTTGGAACGAGTCCAGACGGGCTTCGACGGTCACGCCCTGCGCTACGGCTTTTGCCGAAAAGAGGAAGGCCGCCAGGAGCAATAGCGGGAGTATCCGGGAACGCCGCTGCGGCGAATGGGGAAAAGATGCGCCGCTTTTCGGAAAAAGATGCGCCGCTTTTCGGGATTTCCCCTGCATCTTTTCAAAAACCGTGGGCCTGTTTTCCTTCCTGTATCTGAATGCTTTTTCGCTCATGGCTATATTCTTCGTTCGAACATCATGATGAGTGCTTTCACATAGTCTTCGTCGGTGCGGATCGAGGCCAGGTCGACGTTGCACCGGCGGAAGGTGTTCTGGAGTTTCTCCTGGTTCTCTTTCCACCATCTCTTCTGTCCTTCCCGTATGGCGGAAGAGGAAGTGTCGAGCCACTGCTGCAGGCCTGTCTCGGCGTCCTCGATGCGGAGCAATCCCACATCGGGCAAATCCGAAAAGAGGCTGTCGTAGACCTGAATGGCCGTCACATCGTGCTTTTTCCCGGCCACAAGCAGGGGATCGACGAAGGGCGCGGGGTCGAGGAAGTCGGAGAAAATGAAGACCGTGCTGCGGCGCTTCATCACTTGGGTGAGATATTGGATGCCCGTGGCAAGGCTTGTCTTGCGGCTCGCGGGCACAAAGTCCAGCAACTCGCGGATGATGAAGAGAATGTGCTTGCGCCCTTTCTTGGGAGGGATGAATTTTTCGATGCGGTCGGAGAAGAAAATCACGCCGATCTTGTCGTTGTTGTTCATCGCGCTGAAGGCCAACGTGGCGGCAATCTCTGTGACCATGTCTTTTTTCTTCTGCCCCCGGCTGCCGAAGTCGAGGCTTCCCGACACGTCGATGAGCAACATGAGCGTCAACTCGCGCTCTTCTTCGAAAACCTTGATGTAGGGACGGTTGAAACGGGCTGTCACGTTCCAGTCTATGTCGCGTATGTCGTCGCCAAACTGATACTCTCTTACTTCGGAGAAGGCCATTCCCCGCCCTTTGAAGGCGGAATGATACTGTCCGGCAAAGATGTTTTGCGATAGTCCGCGTGTCTTTATCTCGATTCGGCGTACGCGCTTCAGTAATTCTCCCGTTTCCATCGCTCAAAAAAGAGGTAGTTTCTTTCTCTGAATCAGGGAACTTCGACCTTATTGATGATGTCGTTGATTAAGTCGTCGGAGGTCACATTGGTCGCTTCCGCCTCATAGGAGAGGCCGATGCGGTGGCGCAATACGTCGTGGGCCACGGCGCGGACGTCTTCGGGTATCACATATCCCCGCCGGTGGATGAAGGCGTAGGCACGGGAGGCCAGGGCCAGATTGATGGAAGCGCGGGGGGAACAGCCGAATTCTATGAGGGCTTTCAGGTCTTTGAGGTTGTATTTTTCCGGATAGCGGGTGGCGAATACGATGTCGACGATGTATTTCTCGATTTTTTCGTCTATGTAGATGCTCCGTACTACTTCGCGGGCTGCATGGATCTCTTCGGTCGTCAGGATCGGGCGCAAGGGCTTTTTCTGCTCTCCGCTGATGTTCTGGCGTACGATGCGGCGCTCTTCTTCGGCCGAGGGGTAGCTGATGAGGACTTTCAGCATGAATCGGTCTACTTGCGCCTCGGGCAACTGGTAGGTACCCTCCTGCTCTATCGGGTTCTGGGTGGCCAGGACGAGGAAAGGGTCGGGCAGTTTGAATGTTTCCTTGGCTATCGTGACCTGGCGCTCCTGCATGGCTTCGAGCAGGGCGCTCTGCACTTTGGCCGGCGCGCGGTTGATTTCGTCGGCCAGCACGAAGTTGGCGAAGATGGGGCCTTTCTTCGAGATGAATTTCTCCTCGCGCTGGCTGTAGATCATCGTGCCCATCACGTCGGCGGGCAGGAGGTCGGGGGTAAACTGTATGCGGCTGAAGGAAGCGTTGACCAGGGAGGCCAGCGTCTTTATGGCCAAGGTTTTGGCCAGTCCGGGTACGCCTTCCAATAAAACATGGCCATCGGAGAGAAGTCCTATCAGCAGGGATTCCACCAGATGCTTTTGTCCTACGATTACTTGGTCCATGCCTGTCACCAGATTGGTGACGAATGTGCTCTGTTGTTCTATGCGTTCATTTAAAGCACGAATATCTATCGATTCTGCCATGAGTGTGATGGTATGTTTTTCTCGGGGCAAAATTACTGCTTATGCCGCAGCCCCGGGACATAATTTCTATTAAAAATAGATATTAGCCCTTTCTGTTGGGCATTTTTAACCTTACTTTTTACCCAGCCGGGGAATGACTATTGTCGTGCCCATGAGCAGGTTGTCGGGGTTGCGCAGCGTTTCTTTGTTGTGTGTTGCGATGAGGGGCCAGAGGTCCATGCAGCCGTAATATTCGAGTGCATACTTGGTCAGGGAATTGCCCGGCCCGACGGTCACGGTGTCCAGCGCCCCGATGATTTTGTAGTCGCGCGGGTCGGCATGCCGGGCGGTGATCCAGATGCGTTCTTCTGGCTTTTTCGGCTGGTCGGCCCGGGGCTGCGCGGCGGGCATGGGCTTCGTTTTCTCGACCGGTGTGCGGTCTACGGATTGGGGAGAGGCCGGTTGTTCGTTTCGGGCTGCGGGAGGGGCTTCGGTGGAGAAGTCGCAGTCGAAAAGCCAAGCGGGCTTCCAGACGCAGATGTATATTAAAAAAGCAATTATGAGCAGCGACAATGCAAAACAATGCTTTACGCTGATGACCAGCGAGAAGCGTTTCGCAGGGTCCTCCTTTTCATATTCTTCTTTGGACTTCAGCGCCAGTGCGCCCAAGGTGTCGGCACTTTCTCTGCGCTCTTCTTCCCCGCGGCTGCCGGCCGCGGGCACGGTCGGGGCGGGGGCTTCCGGCTCTTCTGTTGCCGATGCTGTAAGGGGCGTTTTTTCGGGCGCGGCTTCTTCTTCCCGCGACGGGTGCGGTTTGTCTTCTTCTGTGCCGGGTTCTCCCTTTTCATGGGGCAGCGCTGTTGCTTCTGCCTCATCTGTTTCTTCAACTTTCAGGGTTTCGCCGTCTGATTCTTCGGTGGTTAGTTCTTCTTTCGCCGCATCTTTTTCCGAAAGGCCTTCCGCTTTTTCTGAAAAGTCCTGCATGTTTTCCGGAAAAGTCCCTGCGCTTTTTGCGGCTTCTTCCGGGGCGGGCGACGGGATGCTTTCTTCTTCTTCCGGGGCGTTGCCCATCTCTTCGTCGATGGCGCTGAAGTCCACGTCGTCGTGCAGTTCTACTGCCTCGAAATGCTGAAAGGGTTTGTTCACCTTGTCCCGCAACCCGGGGTCCGGGGTGAAGGTGATTTTGTTGTAACTGTCTATCAGGATCCGCTTCCCGGTACTGACGTTTACGCTTTCCCGGCTGCTGACCGTGATTAACTTAAAAGTTCCCAGTCCGCTTATCTTCAGGTATTTTTCTTTCAGGAGTATCTCGCTGATCAGCGGGAAGGCTATCCGGATGAAAGCGGCTGCCGACTTCTGCGGGATCCGGGCCTGTTCGGCCAGGAGTTCGGCCAGTTCCGTGGTGGTGACTTTCTCATTCATGGCGTTCGCCCTCCTTCAGCTTTTCTTTTGTGGAAGTGGTCGGTTTGAAGTTCACTACCAGTTTGGGCGGGATCAGAAGGCGTTTCTTCGTAACCGGGTTGACCGAAATCCGTTCGTTCTTCTTCTTTACCTCGAACGTGCCGAATCCGGAAATGACGATGCTGTTGCTTTCCTGCAAAATCCCGCTCATCACTTCGGTCAGGGCCGAGAGGTTCTTCTGGGCCTGCTCCACGGAGATTCCGGCTTCTTCCGCGACTTTCGCTATGTACTCCTTGTTTTTCATAAAAGTGAGGTTGCGTAGAGGTCGTATTCATCGGCCGATGTGATACGGACCGGGTAAAAATTTCCTGTTTGCAGCCGGGGATTTTCCGAACGGGGAATCAGGACTTCCGGGTCGACTTCGGGCGAGTCGAACTCGGTACGGGCCACATAGTAATCTCCCTCTACCCTGTCGACGACAACCCGGAAGACTTTGCCCACTTTCTCCGCATTCACCTCGGCGGAGATGCCGGCCTGCAGGTCCATCAGGCGGTCCAGGCGTTCTTGTTTTACGGCTTCCGGCACATCGTCCGCATAGTGTTTTGCCGCATAGGTGCCCTCTTCTTCGGAATAGGCAAAAGCGCCCATGCGCTCGAAGCGCGTCCGGCGTACAAAGTCCATAAGTTGTTGGAAATCTTCTTCCGTCTCTCCGGGAAAACCGACCATGAGAGTGGTCCTGAGATGAATGCCCGGCACGTTTTGGCGAATGGCTTCGATCAGCCGGAGGGTCTCCTCTTCCGTCACGTGGCGCTTCATCCGCTCCAATATCGGGGTGCAGATGTGCTGGAGTGCTATGTCGAGGTAGCGGCAGACGTTCTCCTTTTCTCTCATCACCCGCAGCAGTTCCATCGGGAAATGGGTGGGATAGGCATAATGCAGGCGTATCCACTCCACGCCCTCTATGTCGGCCATCCGCTCCACCAGCGTGGCGATGCAGCGTTCGCGGTATAAATCGATCCCGTAGTCGGTAAGTTCCTGGGCAATCACCTGGAACTCTTTCACCCCCTGCCCTACCAGGTAGCGCACTTCGTCGAGTATTTCTTCCATGGGGCGGGAGCGGTGGCGCCCCGTCATCAGCGGAATGGCGCAATAGGCGCAGCGCCTGTCGCAGCCTTCCGAAATCTTGAGGTACGCATAATGCGGCGGAGTGGTCAGGACACGCTGGTAAGAGGGCGCAAGCTTCAAGCCCTTGAGGTCTTCCACGAGGCGGGGCCAGTCGAATTTGCCGTAGTATTTGTCGACTTGGGGAATGTCGAGCCGGAGTTCTTGCATATATCGTTCCGAAAGGCAGCCCATGACAAACAGTTTGCGCAGCCTCCCTTCTTCCTTGGCTTGGGCAAACTGCAGGATCATGTTGACCGACTCTTCCTTTGCGTCGCCGATAAAGCCGCAAGTGTTGACCACGGCAATCTCCCCCTCAGCCACTTCCGGGTCGTGGCACACGCGGTAGCCTGCATTTTGCAGCAGGAAAATGAGCTTTTCCGAATCCACCAGGTTCTTCGAGCAGCCCATTGTGACGATGTCTATTTGGCCTCTCTTCATTCTCCGCTTCAGGATGTGGCATTTCCGAACAGGGAGTCTACGAAATCCTCCTTGCGGAATACCTGCAAGTCTTCCATCTTTTCTCCCAAACCGATGTACTTCACCGGAATCCGGAACTGGTCGCTCACGCCGATCACTACGCCTCCTTTGGCCGTGCCGTCCAGCTTTGTGATGGCCAATGCAGAGACATCCGTGGCCAGCGTAAACTGTTTGGCCTGTTCGAAGGCATTTTGTCCCGTCGAGCCGTCCAGAACCAGCAAAACCTCATCGGGTGCGTGCGGAACGACTTTCTTCATTACGTTTTTTATCTTCGTCAGTTCGTTCATCAGGCCGACCTTATTGTGCAAGCGCCCGGCCGTGTCGATGATTACGACGTCCACGTCGTTGGCCGCGGCAGAACTTATCGTATCATACGCTACGGAAGCCGGGTCGGCCCCCATCTTCTGCTTGACGACCGGCACGCCGACGCGCCCGCCCCATATCTCCAATTGCTCCACGGCTGCAGCGCGGAACGTGTCGGCCGCGCCGAGCATCACCTTTTTCCCTGCGCTTTTGTACTGGTGGGCCAGCTTCCCGATGGTCGTGGTCTTCCCCACTCCGTTCACTCCTACTACCAATATTACATAAGGCTTCGCGGGAAGCGGGCTTTCGAAGTCCAGACTGCTTTCGTTCTGCTGGTTTTCTGCCAACAAGGCAGCTATCTCTTCGCGCAGGATGCGGTTCAGTTCGGCAGTATCCACGTATTTGTCGCGTTGTACCCGCTCTTCTATCCGGCGGATGATCTTCAAGGTCGTGTCGACTCCCACATCGGAGGTGATCAAGACCTCCTCCAGATTGTCCAACACCTCGTCGTCCACCTTCGATTTGCCGGCAATGGCGCGCGCAATCTTGGAGAAGACGCTTTCCTTAGTCTTTTGCAAACCCTTGTCGAGCGTTTCCTTTTTTTCTTTCGAGAAGAAGCTAAAAATCCCCATACGGTTGTTTGTTTCGTTGTTAAGGGGCAAAGATAGCTTTTATCCGCCAAGGGGCAAAAAAATCGGGGCGGTTATTTCTTCCCGGGCATCATGAAGCCCCTTGGCGGGAAGCCCTTTTGAGTCCTTCCATAAAGATGCCACCCCGGTCAGGGTATATCCTTGGCCATCCTGCTGAATTCCCTTCTGCTCAATCGGGTAAAGGCCGTATTGTCTTGAAGAATCAGTTTCTCCTTAAAGCACGCCCGGACAGGTGATGCGAGTTTTGCGGAAAGGCCAGAGATACAAGACTCTACTAAAACCGGCTCCATTTGCTTCATATAATCCATGAGCTGGGGCAGTGCTGTCTTCTTTGTTTCCTCATCCATTCCTTCAATGTCCATCCGGTTGTAGACCACACGGGCCGAGGCCGTATCGTTTTCAATCTGCAGTCTGCCCGATTCCATGCTCCACTTTCCTTCCATTCCGATAACCATGTCGACAGCCAAAGATATGTTGGCGTCCATTTCTACCGACTGATTGAGATACCAAAAGCTCTGCATTTTGTTTTTCTTGTCTAGGGAGAGCACTATTTCCCAAGGGTCGTTGTTGATGTCGAGACTTGTCTTCCAAATTCCCCTCACCTCTTTTTGAGTCATAACCGGACGTTTTTCCTCTGCGGGGAGCATTTGCTTCCGGGCCTGCTTTGTTAAGTTTACTATTTGATTGTATAGTTTGTCCGAAACATTCAGGTCATATAAATTGACTCCCATAACTTGCTCTTTAGTCTTGAGCGGCTTTATGGCCTGCAAGTCGGTGGTAAAACAGAAATCAATCCGGGGATATTCCTTTTGTGGCATATTACGCATTTCAATCATTGTCTCTACCCCATCAAGTCCTTCGCCTGTTTCCCATGCAGTATGGCCATCTTCAGAACAAAAGGCCAAGAGGATGGCGGGAACCGTGATTTGCTTACCGTAAGGAGTATTGCGTCTGTTCCGATACAAATTTGTGAAGTTGAAAAGAATCGTATTGTCACCTTCGTATTCGTTGCCCCGGTTGAAGTCATCCCATGAGACAAGTGCCTCCGGCGATGCCATGTTCCGGTCTATGGCCTCTACGAGACGCTTCTTCTGGCGCCGGGTCAGGTAGCGGATGTGGGCTATGAATCCCAATTCGGCGTCTGTACCCGTCAGGTTGTCTATACGGACCAGTCCGTACTCACGCGTCTGCGGATTTACGCGGAACACGACCATTTCGCGCTTCTTCCGCGCCCCCAATACGGAATATATTGCCCATTTGGCCCGGAACGCGTCGAGGGTCGGAATCTGCTCAAGCTCTATGGCGTAGTCGCCATACTTCAGTATCAAATCGTTGTCCTGCAATCCTAGGCGGTAGGCCGTGCTGTCCACGATTTCTATTGTCATCGCCTTGGGACAGGCATCCCGCAGTTCGTCCATGTCCGTAATCTCCCGGCTGTCTTCGTCGTAGAATTTGCTTTGCCCCACGGCCGTCGCATTTTGATAATAGTAGAGTAATCTCGTATTGGCATCGATGTAATCCGGTTCGCCAAACTCGTCCTTTCCGACAAACGAGGCAAATTTTCCTTTTTGGGTATAGAGTACGTCTACATTGTAGTGCCGCACTCCGGAGATCCCTCCGGCCCGACATACCCGGCCGAAAGCATTGGCATCCGACTGGGCTAGGACTTTTTCGTTCCGGACATCCAATTTCTGAAGGTAAGTCCCTGTAAGATAGCTTGAAGTGTCGTAATTACGCACCCATTTCGTATGGCGTATGGAGTCTATGATGCAGTGAAAATCGGGGAGCTCGCCGCAGAGGTTCCCTTTTTCATCGAATTCTGTGATGCGGATCTCCTGCATCCCGTCTGCAAGTTCCGTATAGCTGGTCCTCTCTTTATGATAGCCGGAATACTTTCCCACAATGGGATTCATTTCCCAGTCGTACCAAGAAGTGCAGACGGTGCGCCCTTTCTCGTCCAAAGAGTCTATGCGGATGGCCTGGTCGGAAAACTTCGTATAAGCGATCGCTTCGTTCTGGAATTCGTGGTACGTAGTGTCTGTCCGGTTTCCTGCGGTGATAGTTTCGATATATGAGAGTTGCTTCCCTTCGTTATCGTAGCTCCATTGGCGGCGGGTAAGGGAATTTATGGACCGGTCGCTGCGGTCGTAAAGGCGGACTTCTGTGACTTTTCCGCAAGAGTCGAACTCCTGAAGGGCCACGGCATAGCCGTATCTGTTGGTTTTCAACCGCCCATCCAGGCCGTAGCTCTTGGTGGATATGGTATTTCCCCGCTCGTCGTAGCCCAGGACGTAGCGGTGGATCCCGTCGGTTGACGTGTCCGGTTTGTTTTCCGGCGTCACATGTATTTGTTCGGTCAGCCTGCCGTAGCGGTCGTATTCGAAGAGTACCTTGAATACGCCTTCCGTTTCGAAGTTTTCCCGCAGTCCCGACATCCGCATGGGCCTCCACCGGTCGTCCATATACAGGGCGCTTTGCTGCAAAGACAGCGTGTCGTAGGTGCATTCCACGCCGCAGTTTCCCCAATTGTCTATCACGAGATTCCCCTGCGCGTCGCGCGACTGCTGCCTCACGCAGTTCCCCCGTTCGTCATGTATGTAGGCTTCCATTGCCACTCCTTCCGAATTGGGCTTGGCGCGCCCCCGGGCGTCGAGGTATTGCACGATGGAGTCGTTGCCCCAGCGGTCTTCGGTGAGCAGGACGAGCGTGCCGTAGGTGTATCCGGGCTGCTGGCGCATCTCGGCCGGCAGGCCGTAGATGTCTTTGTACGCCCCTATGTACCGCCGGTGGCCGAGGCTGTCGGCGAGAAAAGGGGTGCGGGAATAGATGTAGACCACGTTCATGTCCTTGTCGTAGGCACGCTCCTGCACGATGTTTTCGCCTGAGGGGTCGGGCACGAACTCAAAGATGCAGGCCGTTTTCGCCCGCTCGGCCCATTCTTTGTTGGCCAGGGAGTCGCTCTCGACGGAGCCCAGTTTCAGGATATAGGGGCTACTGATTCCCGGAGTGTAGCCTCCGTAGGCATTGATGGTCTCCATTTTGCACCACCGGCCCCGGGCGTTGCGCCGGGTGAAGCGGCAGGTGGCATGGCGGTGCGCGGCCTGTTCCTTGGTCAGGATGCCGTTCGGCTCGAACCATCCGTGCCGCTTGCGTGTCCCGATGCTGTAGACCGTGTCGGGAAGTGCCGGGGCTTTTCTTAAAAAGGTGCGGGACTTTTCGGAAAAAGCGGCAGCGCTTTTTGCCGGTTGCGGCGGGGCTTTTTTCGCCCATTCCATGCGGGCTTTCTTCTGGAGGTACTGGTATTCGCGGAATTGGGCCTGCGATGCGGTGGAGACGGCAAGGGCAAACAGGAACAGGAGGATGGTTTTCTTCATGTCGGTCAGTTGTTTTTGCGGGCCTGAGCTTCGGTCATCGGTTGGTTTTCCAAGTCATAATACAGGGTCTCCTGCAGGTTTCCCTCTTCGTCGTAGCGGTAGACGATGCGGTGCAGGCCGGATCGGGTCGAGTCGGCCTGGCCCATGATGCCTTTCATGAGGCATTCCTCGTCTCTCCCCCACCGGTCGGTCCGGATTTCGCAGGAGATGTAGGTCTGTGTGCCGTCGGCTCTTCCGGTGGGCATCCGCATGGGGAGGAGATTGCGGTCTACGACGGTGAGGAGGCGGGTGTGGTTTTCATCGTCGTAGGTGTAGCGGATACCGCAGTTTCCCCAGTTGTCGGTGATGTAGTCGCCTACCACATTGTGCGAGGTGGACATCAGCAGGCGGTCGTCGGCGTCGTAGATGTAGCGCTGCTGGTATACCCCGTTGGAGTTGTACTTGCGCAGCCCCTGCCCGTCGAGGAAGTCGACGATGGAGTCCCGCCCGGCGGTGTCGTAGGTGATGCACACGACGCTTCCGTAGGTCGTGGTGGTGTCTTCGCGCAAGTCGGCCGGCATTCCCCAGGCATCGTTGTAACTTCCTGTCACCCGCCCGTCGGCATTCCGCACGGGCAGGAAGCTGTACATCATGTTTCCCTCGGCGTCGTAGGCCCGTTCTTCTATCATTTCGTTCCCGTCCAGCCCGGGGATTTGGATCCATTGTGCCACGGACTGCAGCCTCTTCCGCCACTCGGCGTTACGCCCGTCCCGGTCGTATTGCTTGTCCAGCACGTAGGTGCTCAGGTTGTGGCGCGTGGTCAGCGTGTCCCGGTGCAGGGCTTCCAGGTGTTGCCAGTGCCCCTGCGGGTTTTTCATCGAGAGCCGGAAATAGTAAGGCAGGCGGGAGGCCTCTTCTTCCGACAGCGGGGAGCCGACGCCCACGTACCAGGTGTACTTGCGGATGACGCCGCGGTAGAGCTCGGAGGCTCCGGCCTGGTCCGGGGAGGCTTCGGCTTGCCGCTTGTTGCTGCGGCCGGCCGGCGAGAGGGCCAGGCGGGTGTTTTCGTTGACTCCCTGTCTCTTGGCTTCGGTGACGGCATCGATGACCGGAATGTCGCGTATCTGGGCCTGCAGGGGCAGGAGGCCGGCTTGCGCGGCCAGCAGGGCGGAGAGGAGAAAGCGTGCTTTCATTTGTCGGGAGCGTTTAGATAGTTTTCAAGAAATGCCTGCTCGTCCTTTGTCAGAGCATAGAAGTGGTATTCTTCCAGCGGGGCATTGCTTGTGGAAACCGTCTTCTCGATGCGGACAAAAGAGTCGGCCGTCGGGCGGAGGACCGATATGGGGAGCGGCGTCTGCGGCAGCTTCTTCCACTGTGCGGCAAAAGCTTCTTCCGAACCGCCCAGGCGCCAGCTGCCGAGGGCTACGATCCGGTCGCCGTCGCGCAGGCCGCTCTTGCCGTAGAGCGGGCTGGACTTGTCCAGGATATGCAGGTAAGGCACGAGTTGGGGAGAGATTCCTTCGGCCTGGTCCAAGGAGAATTGCCAGTAGGGGTTGCGGATGATGGTTTTCCTGCCTTCGTAGCTGACGGTTCCTCCTTGGTAATTTTTATAGGATATGGACATATAGACGGAACCCAGCGGGTCGAAAAAGATGCTGGGCTGCTCCCATTCGTTTACCGCTGCCACGCTGACGTAGTTTCCCTCGAAGTCTTCGTTGTAATAGAGCTTGTAGTAGGCATATCCTTCCTTCTCCCACTTGTGGCAACGCACGGGAGTCCCGTCCACACCCATTACCGCGCGGGCGATGGGCTGGCCGTTCTGATAGAAATAAATCATGGAGCGGATGATTTTTCCCGAGGGGTCGTAGAGCTGATAGTAGCGGCTTCCCTCTCCTTTTGTCCCCTCTTCGAGGCGGGAGACGGAGCGCTGCCCGCCGTAAGAGGTGCTCATCGTGGCGAAGGGGAGGGTCTGTCTTGATGCCGTGTCGTAGGAGTAATATGTGCGGGTCTCGCCGCTTTCCGTGCGGCGGATGGCCACCCGGCAGTATTCCAGCGTGTCTTGCTCGGCGGTCTGCCGGTGGTTGAGCGGGATGCGGCCGGGGCCGTAGTAGGAAGTCGTGCGTCCATCCGCCAGCAGGCTGTCGACACGGAGGATGTAGAGCCGCCGGATTTTGTCGTCCACCAAGTCCGAAGTCACGTCTCCCGAGCGGGAAATCCTGTGGGCGAAAAGGCTTTCGCCGCCCGGAGCAAGGAATTCTTCCGAAACGAGCTGCCCTTCGGGAGTATATTGCCACTGTTTCTTGTAAATACCAGTAGTGTCTGCTGAAAAAGGCCGTCCGTCCCGGTCCAGTTTCTCTTCCGCGATGAGATAACCCGTCTGATGATCGTAGGTATAGCGCACCGACGCCGGGTAAGGAACGGGGATATTTCCTTCGGTCCGTTCTTCCACGATGTTTCCCCGGTTGTCGTACTTCAGGCTGCAAGTGGCTATCTGCTGCCCGCGTACATCATAGAGTTGCACGCGGTTGCCCGTCCGCACCGAGCGGGAGTAGCCCCTGGGGCCGACTGCCGGCGCGGGCAGTGTGTCTTCCACGCTGCGGGCCTTGGCATAGGCGGTCTCCAGGGTGTCGTTCCCCGCGGTGCGGGAAATCTGCACGTTCCATTCCCCTTGTTTCGCCCGCCCGTAGCCGTCCAGGACATAACGGAAGGTCTTTTCCCCGTCCCCGGCATAGCGGAAGAGGTAGCCGTAAGCGCCTTTTGCCACGGGCTGCCGCACTCCCCGCGCATCGAAGTACATCAACGACTCGATACGCCCTTCCCTGTCCCAGGAAAGCTTGACGCGGTCGACCTCATTGTCCCGTATTTTCAGCGATTGCCCTGTAGGGGTATTGAACAACTGCCAGGCCTCGGGCCGCCCGGGGAGGTGGAAATAGTTGATGACGAAGAGGGCCGAGCCGTTTTCGTCCGTGGCTATTTCCTTGTCAACCTTGCCATTCTCGCCTTCCACGAAGTGGAGTGTGCGGATGCGGGAGAGCATATCGTAATAAGCCGCAGCCCGCATGTCACCGCGCTCCTCCCCGTCTGCTTCGAGCGAGGGCACCCGGGGCGAAAGGGGCAGGCGGGGATTGGAAGACATGACCTCCACATCGGTATCGTAGGGCAGGCTTCCTTTGTGGGAGAGCTTGTAATAGAGCGGTGTCCGCTGCCGCTCGGAGGAGGAAAGCTCCCGCCCTATCCCGACCGGCCAGCCGTTTCGGCGCTCGAAGGCGGCATAATATGACTCATAGACGTGGATATACATCATATAATATAGGGCGCAACCCATGAGAATGGCTGTCAGCACGGAGGCCACGGCCAGCAACCGTTGCCGGTTGCGCCTGCGGATCCGTGCAACTTCGGCAAGGATGCACTGCTTTTCGGCTTCCTGCTTTCGGCGTTCCTCTTCCTGAAGCCGGGCTGCCTCGCGCTGTTCTTTTCGTTCGCGGATGACGGGGCAGAGAATGTCGTGGATGAATTCCACCCGGATGTCGCCGGCGTAGGCAAAGCGCCGCAGGAGTTGGCAATTGATGAGGCGGCCGACCGGCTCTTTTCCCACCTTCCGGCAGACGATGCTCAGGGATTTGTTTTCGCGGCGGCCATCGGCATTGAGCAATTCGTCTTCGAGATATTCCACGACTTGCGGGGGTATATCCCGGATGCAGCTGTCGTAGAAATCCTGGATGATGGCGCCTCCTTTGTTTTCCACCAGGCCGGCTGTGATCGCCTCCCCGTCTTTTTCCTCATAGAGGCGGCTGAGATAGAGCGAAAGCACGGCGGAGTCTACTTCGATCTCGGGCTTTCCGTCGATTTCGAAGTCGCTGCGGCCCGTAACCTTTTCAATTATCAGTTTGGCGACTTGGCCGGATACCAGTCCGCGCTGCGGCTTTTGGATTATCTCGGACGCCTGTTCCTCATTGATGGGACGCAGTCCGTAGCGGTGCTGCTTGAGGGAGGGAATGGCGGCGGTGTAGTATTCGAAATCGGAGAGGAAATCTTCGCGGAGGGTGAAGACAAAGTGTACTTCGTTGTCGTCGATATATTTATGGGTGTCGGGCTCCAGGCTGAAATCGAGGTCGTCCAGATCCAGATCGCCCGCATCGGAGATTTCTGCCGCTTCCGTTTCTTTTTCTTTCCTGCCGGAGATTCCGGCAATACTGCGGGGCATAATGTCGTTCAGCAGGTCGGCCATTTCTTCGAAGAACTGCCGCTTGCGCTGGATGTCTTGCTGCAGGGTGAAGATTTCCTCGAACTGGTCGAAAATAACCAGCAGTTTCTGCCGCTCTTCGCCTATATAGAAGCGGTTGCAGTGTACGAACTCCCAGAAAGAAGCTTCGCGGGAAACCGTGGGATGGGCGGGGCGGACGGCTACGCCCGCTTCTTCCAGGGCGTACTGTACCTGCCCGACATAGCTGCGTGCGCCTGCCCGGTGCTCCAGCCGGATGGAGACCGGGAAGACTCCCTTGCGGCGCGCGGCGGGAATCACGCCGGCATTGAGCAGGGAAGACTTGCCGATGCCGGATTTGCCGTAAAGCACGGTGTCCGTATCGCTGAGCACTTGTCCGGAGAGGCGCAGTATGTCTTCGTCGCGCCCGTAGAGTATTTCTCCTTCGCGGTAGGCCTGCAGCCCGCGCCAGGGGTTCTTCATCTTTTCATTCATCTGCTTATTCCTGGTTCATGGTGTGGATGATTTGTTCGGCCACGCGGTCCATATCCTCCGGGGTGCGGAAGAGAATCGCGTTGTGCTGCTTCATTTTTTCCGGAATCGAGGCTTTGTAAAAGTCAAAGCCCTCTTCTACGACCGGAATGATATAGGTCCGGCCCAGGCTGATGCTTAGCTGGATGGCTTCGTCCCATTCGTTGCGGTAGACGTGGGCATCGTTTTTTTCCGCCTCGATGTGGCGGGAAAACAGGGGGACGAAGTAGCGGGCCGTGCGGATCCCTTGCCGGATTTCGTCCATGAAGTTGCCTCCGTAGGAAATGTCCTTGCGGTCATACCAGACGCGCTTCCCCAGCCCGGCCAGCCGGCTGTATAACTGCTCCACGAGGGCCGAGTCCGAGCGCGAATAGGAGATGAAGATATCCACGTTCTTCTCCACGTGGTCGAACTTGGTGGCCTCGCTTTTCCGCAGTTTCACCGCAAGCCGCTTCAGGATCTGGTCGACCACGCTCCCCTGCGGGCGCTGGAGAAACGTGTGGTTACGCTCCAGAAAACGCGAAAGCTCGTCGTCCACCTGGTCGTAGGCATAGAGCCCGCTGCCGTTGCTGGCCTTCCTTATGGAATACCAGATGAAGCGGAAGAGCCAGTCGGAGTAGTGGTTGCCCAGCATCAGCAGGTATTTGTCCTTCAGGATGCTCACCAGGTTTTTGGGGCGGCGGTCGGTGTCGGACAGCCATGAGGAGCAAAAGTCCAACATGTCCGTATCGGTCAGGACATAGCGGTGGGCCATGTCGCCTACCCGGCCGAACATGTAGTAGACTGTCGGCTTGTGCAGGTCGGCCTCGTCGCGGATGTCCTGGTTTTCGCGCGGGTTGTTGTTGAATTTCATCACGCGCAGTTCATCGCCCCACACCTCGCGCATCGCCTGTTCCACTATGGGGGTAAACGAAGTGGTGATGACAAACGGGAACTGGCGGATGCCCAACACCCGTTTCAGCAGCCCGGAAGGGGGGAAGCGCTTCTGCGCGAAAACCTGGTTGACGATGGTGTAGATGCTGTCCTTGTCGTCTTTTGTGCATTTCAGGAAGTCATAGTCGTAAATCAACTCCGAGAAAGACGCCGGCGCCGACTTCAGTTTGAATTTCCGGGCCAGGGAGTCGACCAGTTTGCGGTGGATGTTTCCGCCTTCATACAGCAGGTCCGGCCCGATGATGGGGATTACATTTCCTTGGACTATCTCCTCCGTGAGCCGTTCCCAAGCAGATTGGTCCGGGTCGATTTCGATATTCCCGAAATCGAAGCCTTCAAACGGGTCCATATCAAGGGACTCCAGCCGGTCGTCTTTCTCGTTTTCCATGTGTTATGTAGTGCCAGATTTGAAACTATTTAGCGCAAATTTAGAAAATCGGAGCCGCTTGCAGGTGAAAAAAAGAGAAGATTTGAACATTTCCTGCTCAAAAACATAGGATAGATGCACCTCCCTTCGAGGAACCGATGCGTAGCGGCCCATACGGGCATGAGGGACTTCCGGGAAAAAGCGGCAGCGCTTTTCCCGGAAACATGCAGGCCTTTTCGGGGAAAGCGCTTGGGTTTTCCCGGGAGGCCGGGGTGCAAAAAGCGGGGAGCGGGGCTGTTTTCTTGCACGGGCGGGCGTTTTTTGCTAATATTGTACCCTCAAAACCGATTTTCGAGCCTTACGGATGCGGATGAAGTATTTGGTTATCGTAGTTTTTTTGTGCCTGCAGTGCCTTGCCCTGAGGCCGGCCTGCCGGGTCCGGGTGGTGCCTTTCCCTTCGCTGCCGCAGCTCCCGGTGAGCGCGGTGCACCGCATTTTCCAGGACAGCGAGGGATATATGTGGTACGGCACGGTCAACGGCCTCTGCCGCGACGACGGCTACCGGGTGCGCATCTACCGCTCGGACATCAATACGCCCGGGCTGCTCGACGACAACACCATACAGTGCATTGCCGAAGACGGGCGGGGGCGCATCTGGTTTGGCAGCGACCACGGGGCTTACATCCTGGACAAGGGGAGCGGCGGGGTCGTGCCGCTGGATTCCGCACGGCTGCGGTGGCGCTTTGTGGGCAACATGTACGGGACTTCCGGGGGGCAGATGTGGCTGGCCGTGGGCAGCGAGCTGCTCCGCTACGACGCCGCGGGCCGCCTGCTGGGGGCATACCCGATGGAAGACCGCCGGGGGAACCCCTCGTGGCTGTCTGCCTTTTGCGAAAACCGGCAGAAGGGGATACTCATCAGCACGTACCGCGGGGCGGTCTTCCGCTACGACAGGGAGCAGGACCGCTTTCTCCCCTATGCCGAACCGCCGGAGGGGGTGAGCCTGACTTGCCTCGTGCAGGACCGGACGCACGACTATTATTGGGCCGGGACGGACGGGAGCGGGGTGCTCCTCTTCAACCCCTTGGCCGAAAGGGGAGAGCAGTTCGCCCGTTTCCCGCTGCCCCGCAACTCCATGGGGGAGGCCGAGGGCAATGTGTTGTTCCTCGTGCAGGACGACTGCGAGGGGCTGCTCTGGGCCACTACGCGCAGCGACCTGGTAGCCCTGCGCTACGACGAGGAGGAAAAGCAGCTGCGCCAGGCCGGATTCCGCCTGCCCGTGCGGGGAGGCCGGATGCTCAACGAGATACGCAAGGACAAGCGGGGGGCGCTGTGGGTGGCCTCGTTCGACGGGCAGAGCTTCGTCATCCGCTTTGCGGAAGACGCCCCGGAGGAATACGCGCTGCCCGCACTGCGGGAAAGGACGGCCTTCAACCCGGCCATCATGGCCTTGTGCGACGCCGGGGAGCGGAAGATGTGGATTTCGCAAGAGCGTACGGGCGTGGGGCTTTACGACCTGGCCGGCGACCGGGTGAGGCTCTATTCCGACTTTCCGCGGCTTGCCGGCCTGCCCCTGGGCGTGGTCAAACTGATGTACCCCTCGCGCCGCAGGGGCAATGTGTGGGTCGTCCCGGAAAACAGGGACGTGGCCTATGAGCTTTCCCGCCGGGGGATGGAGATGGAACTGCGGCAGACGGTGGACGGCAGCGGGCTGGGCCCGCGTGCCGCCTTCACCCGGTTATACGAAGACAAGCAGGGCCTCCTGTGGATCGGCACGACCCGGGGGATATGCTTGTATGACCCGGCCAGGAAGTCGCTCCGTACCGTCTGCGACACTCTGGGGCCTGTTTCCTCCATCGAGGAAGGGGGGAAGGGCGTCTTGTGGATAGGGACAAACGGGAAAGGGCTCTACCGGATGGGGAAAGACGGGCGCTGCACTCCCTGCCCCACTCCCCGGGCTATCTCCTGCCTGGCCGTCCCGGAGCCAAACAGGGTCTGGATAGGCACCCAGGAGGGAGGGGTTTACGAATTTTCGCCAGCGGACGGCGCGCTCACCGACCATACCCGCCGCTGCGGGCTGGACGGGAATATCGTCAACCAGCTGGTAGACGATGTCTACGGGCATATATGGGTCGGGACCAACCAGAAGCTGGTGGAATACAATCCGGCCAACCATTCATTCTCTTCCTACCCCACGGCCGACGGCTCGCTGCTCCTCCACCGCTTCATCCCTACGGCAGTCTGCCGGGGCGGCGACGGGCGCATCTACTTCGGGGGCATACCCGGCATCTGTGCCGTCACGCCCTCTGACCGGCTGAACCGCCCGAGCCCGGCCATCCGCACCCGCATCACCGGCCTGTGGGTCATGGGGAAAGAGCGGGAAGGCCTTGACGGGGAGCTGGTTTTGCGCCCCGGTGAATACGACCTCCAGATAGCCTTCTCCTCGCTCGACCACCTGAATGCGCGGAAAGTGCGCTACGCCTACCGCCTGAAGGGGCTCGACGAAGACTGGACCTGTACGGACGAGGGGGCGAATACCGCCATCTACAAACACCTGCCCAAGGGGCACTTCGTCTTCGAAGTGAAGGCCACGGACGACCACGGGCTATGGAGCAAAGAAATCACGCGGCTGCGCATCGATCGGCTTCCGGCCTTCTACGAGAGCGGATGGGCCATGGCTCTCTACGCGTTGGCCGGCATCGGGATCCTCGGAGCGGGCGGGTTGCTCTATGTGCGCCGGGTGAAGCGCAGCAACGACGAACTCTATGCCGACAGCCGGGAGCTGATGAAAATGAGAGAATACCTGCGGGACGGGACGAGTGCCCCCCGGCATGTGGAGGTATCCCCCATCGAGTTTGCCCGGCTGGACGAACTGCTCCGGCAGAAGGTGCTGAAGGCTGTGGAGGAAAATCTCTCGGAGCCGGATTTCGACGTGGCCGCCCTGGCCCGGGAGGTGGGCATGTCGCGCTCGTCGCTCACCCGGAAACTGAAGGCCATAACGGGGCTGACCCCGCTGGAGTACATACGGAAAGTGAAAATGCAGCACGCCTGCCGCCTGCTCGACGACCCGGAGAAAACGGTGGGCGAAGTGGCGCTGGCATTGGGCTACTTCAACCGGAAATACTTCACGGCCTGCTTCAAGGAAGAATTCGGCCAGACCCCGAGCGAGTACCAGAAGCACCATTGCAGAGGGGACGCTTTGAAGCAAGAAGGGGGTACAAATGAATAAAAAGGAGGCTTGCGGCGTTCTTCGCCGTATTTTAGCCATTTCCTGCTCGTAACCCCACGGGCCGGCCCGCTATCTTTGCAGCCACTTAATCCTTAATACCCAAACCCTATGAAAAAAACACTGCTGTTTGCGGCCGCATTGGCCGCCGGTTTGTCGGCATGGGGGCAGACATTCGAAAAGAATCCCCAAGGTGTGACATTCCAGACCGCCGGGCCGGTCTTGAACGGAGAGGTGACATTCTACTCTCCCTCCATCGTACGAATCGTGAAATACCCTTCGGCCCAGATGCCCGAGAAGAAGAGCTATCCGGTCATCAAGACCCCCGAGGAGGTGAAGATTGCCTACGAACAGAGCGGCCATCTGCTGCAGATGACCACCGACTGCATGACCGTGACGCTGGACGTAGCCACCGGTAAAGTCTCCTATCAGGACAAAAAGGGGAACGCCCTGCTGAGCGAGAAAGAAATGGGCACCAATTTCACGCCCCGGCGCGACGTAAACCGGGATGCCTACACCGTAGAGCAGGCCTTCCTGCTGCAGCCGGAAGAAGTGATCTATGGCCTGGGACAGCGCCAGAGCGGCGCCATGAACCACCGGGGGCAGCAGATACATCTCTCCAACGGCAACACCAACATCTGCATCCCCTACTTCACTTCGGAGAAGGGCTACGGTGTCTACTGGGACAATCCCGGCATTTCCGACTTCAACGATACGCCCTATGAGACTTCCTTCTCCTCGCAGGTAGGACTCTGCTCGGACTATTATTTCCTTTATAAGGACGGGACGCAGGACGGCGTCATCGCTTGTGTGCGCGACCTTACGGGCAAGGCCACGATGTTCCCGCTCTGGACAATGGGCTACTGGCAGTGCCGCGAGCGTTACAAAAGCCCCGACGAGCTGTGCGGCATACTCGACAAGTACCGCAACCTGGAGATTCCCATCGACGGCATCGTGCAAGACTGGCAATATTGGGGCTGCGACTCCAACTGGAACGCCATGAAGTTCGTAAACCCCCGCTACATCAACAAGATGGGCGACCCCGAATGGATGCGTTACCTGCCCAACAACGAGGACCCGAACGCCCACTATCCCGAGCCCCGCATCAAGAGCCCGGAGGAAATGATAGAATACGTACACAAGAACAACGCCCACCTCATGATTTCCGTATGGGCAAGCTTCGGCCCCTGGACCGACCAATACAAAGAGCTGGACAAGATGGGCGCACTCCTGAAGTTCGAAACCTGGCCGCCCAAGTCGGGGGCCCATCCCTACGACCCGTTTAATCCACAGGCACGCGACCTCTACTGGCGCTACCTCTCCCACCTGCACCAGATGGGCATAGATGCCTGGTGGACGGACTCTACCGAGCCGGACCATCTCAACCCCAAGGACAGCGATTTCGACCTCATGACGGCCGACGGCTCGTTCCGCTCCGTACACAATGCCTTCCCGCTGGCCTCGAACCGCGGCGTCTACGAGCACCAGCGCGCCGTATCGTCCGACAAACGTGTCTTCCAGATGACCCGTTCCGGCTACCTCGGCCAGCAGCACTACGGAGCGCTCTCCTGGAGCGGCGACGTATCGTCGAGCTGGGGCGTGCTGCGCAACCAGATTCCCGCCGGCCTGAACTTCACGCTCTGCGGCATACCGTTCTGGAACACCGACTTGGGCGGATTCTTCGGATGGGAATACAACAACGACTGCTCGAACGTGGCTTATCAGGAACTCCACGCCCGCTGGTTCCAGTGGGGCTGCTTCATGCCGCTCATGCGCAACCACTGTTCCTCGCCGATGATGAATGAAATAGACCTCTTCGGCAAGGAAGGCGACTGGGCCTACGACGTGCAGAAGCAATACATCGAGCTGCGCTACCGCATTCTGCCCTATCTCTACAGCCTGGACGGAGCCGTAGTACAGGAAGACGGCACCATCATGCGCCCGCTCGTCATGGACTTCCCCTCCGACCGCAAGGCCATTACGCTCGACGATGAATATATGTTCGGCCGCAACATCCTGGTGTGCCCCGTGACCGAGCCGCTCTATACGAAGAAAGTGGAAGGGAACAAAGGCGTAACCACCGTGGACGACGTGGCCACGGCTTCCAAACCTTTCGGTATATACCTGCCGGCCGGGACGAAGTGGGTGGACTTCTGGACCAACGAGACGCTGGAAGGCGGCCGCGACGTAGCCCGCGAGTGCCCCATCGACCTCATTCCGCTCTACATTAAGGCCGGAAGCATTCTTCCGCTGGGCCCGAAAGTGCAATACTCCACGGAGAAGAAGTGGGACAACCTCGACATCTGTGTATATCCGGGCGCCGACGGCGAATTTACCCTTTACGAAGACGAGTTCGACAACTACAACTACGAGAAAGGCCTCTTCTCCACCATCCGTTTCCACTGGGACGACGCGACGCGCACGCTGACCATCGACGACCGCCAGGGCTCCTACCCCGGTATGCTCAAGCAGCGCAAATTCCGCATTACGCTCATGCAGCCCGGAAAACCCTCGGCCGAAACGGTCATCAAAAAAGCGGACAAAACAGTGCGCTACTCCGGGAAGAAGCTGACGGTGAAGTTGTAAAAGACAGGACCTGAAAGTATCCTTCTGATTTTATACGACAGTTCCCATATCTATAGCCAGGCCTCCGGCGGAAAACCGCCGGAGGCCTGTTCTTTTGCGGAAAGTCGGGCAAGTCCTGCCCTTTATTCAGAGAAAGAATGTATCTTTGTTCCCCGAAACTATACCTTTATATATATGATAAGCAACTGGATGAAAACATCGCTGCTGGCTGCCTCTGCCATGGCGGCCACTCTTGCGCCTTCCCTGCCTGCCCGGGCTTCGGAAGGAAACGGGCAGGAGAAAACGGAGATCATGACGCCCGAGATACTTTGGTCGATGGGGCGGATCGGAGGGACTTCTGCTTCTTCCATTTCGCCGGACCGCAAGGAAATCCTTTATACCGTGACATACACGGACTGGAAGACGGAAGAAAGCCACACGCGCATCTATATTTCTTCTACACCCCCCGGCGCCGACGACGCCCGCCTGCTGGGCGAAGGGAGCCAACCGGTATGGATAAAGGACGGAACTAAGGTCGCTTTCCTCTCCGGCGAGGGCGGACAGCGCCAGATCTGGGAAATGAACCCGGACGGAAGCGGGCGGCGCAAACTCTCGGCCTACATGGGAAATATCGACGGCTTTGCCTTTTCGCCCGATGGGAAGAAGGTGCTTTTCACAGCCCTGGTGCAGTCCGAGCCTACGACCGAAGACCTTTATCCCGACCTGCCGAAGGCTTCGGGACGGATAGCCAATGACCTTATGTACCTTCATTGGGACGAATGGGTGGACAAGGTGCCCCACCCTTTTTGGGCTCCGTTTGATGGCGAAACGGTGGGTGCCGCAACAGATTTGCTGAAAGGCGAACTTTACGAGAGCCCGATGAAGCCCTTCGGAGGCATCGAGCAGCTGGCATGGGTGCCGACCTCAGAAGCTATCGTCTACACCTGCCGCAAGAAACGCGGAATCGACTATACGCTTTCCACCAACTCCGACATTTATATCTACGACCTCTCTTCCGGTCTCTCCCGCAACCTGACCTTGGGAAATGGAGGTTATGACCAGAATCCGGTGTTCAACCCTGCCGATTCCACCCAAATGGCATGGTTGAGCATGGCCCGCGACGGATATGAAAGCGACTTAAACCGCCTCTGTGTGCTCAACATCTATACCCGCGCTCCCTATTTCCTGAGCCATGATTTCGCTTCGAATGTAGAAAACATGTGTTGGAGCCGGGACGGGAAAACGATTTACTTTACCGGCGTATGGCACGGGACGAAGCACCTTTATGCCTTGGATATGAAGACAGAGAAAGTCCGCGCCATCACATCGGGCCATTACGACTACTCTCTCGTCGGCCTTGGCCCGGACGGGTCGCTGATCGCATCGCGCCATTCTCTGAGCGCCGCCGACGAATTATATAATGTAGAAATCAAAACGGGCGAAGCCCGCCCCATCACGTCGGTCAACCGGGCCATCTTCGACCGCTTGAAGCTGGGCCGGGTGGAAGAGCGCTGGCTGACTACTACCGACGGCAAGCAGATGCTCGTCTGGGTGGTCTTCCCTCCCGAGTTCGATCCGCAGAAGAAATACCCGGCCGTGCTCTATTGCGAAGGCGGTCCCCAAAGCCCCGTCACCCAGTTCTGGTCGTACCGTTGGAATATCCAGACGCTTGCCGCTGCCGGATATATCTACGTTTTGCCCAACCGCCGCGGGATGCCCGGCTTCGGACCGGAGTGGAACGAGGCCATCAGCGGCGACTATGGCGGACAATGTATGCGGGACTATCTGACAGCCATCGACTCGATTGCTGCCGAACCCTATGTAGACGCGGAGCATTTGGGCTGTGTAGGAGCCAGTTTCGGAGGATTCTCCGTCTACTGGCTGGCCGGACATCATGAGAAGCGCTTCAAGGCTTTCATAGCCCACGACGGACTTTTCAATTTGGAGCAGCAATACGTGGAGACCGACGAGAAGTGGTTTCCCAACTGGGACTTGGGAGGCCCGTATTGGGAGGCGGAGAAGAATGAGACTATCCGCAACAGTTATGCCCAATCGCCCCACCGCTTTGTCGAAGCATGGGATACCCCCATTCTCTGCATCCACGGCGTGCGGGACTACCGGGTGCTTGCCTCTCAAGGCATGTCGGCCTTCAGTGCGGCACGCCTGCGGGGACTTCCGGCCCAACTCCTGCTTTATCCCGACGAAAACCACTGGGTACTCCGTCCGCAGAACTCCATTCTTTGGTATCGCACCTTCAACAAATGGCTCGACCGGTGGCTGAAACAAGAAAATCCCCAATAAGAACGCAAATATAAATATAGGAGTAAGGAAAAAACTATGAACTGGAAACCCGGAACAATGGTCTATCCTTTGCCCGCCGTGCTTGTCAGCTGCGGGAAAACCGAGGATGAATACAACCTGCTCACCATAGCCTGGACCGGAACGCTCTGCTCCAATCCCCCGATGTGCTACATCTCTGTCCGCCCCGAACGGCATTCTTATGCACTGATCAAGCGGGATATGGAATTTGTCATCAACCTGACGACCGAAGAAATGGCGCGTGCCACAGACTGGTGCGGTGTACGTTCGGGCCGTGACTACAAGAAGTTTCAGGAAACCGGCCTCACCCCCATCCCCTCGGCCGTAGTGGGCGCACCTTCTGTCGGCGAGTCGCCGCTCAGCATCGAGTGCCGTGTAAAGGAAATCGTCCCGCTCGGTTCGCACGACATGTTCGTTGCCGATGTCGTAAACATCCGGGCAAACGAAAAATACCTCGACCCGGCTACCGGAAAGTTCGAGCTCTCCGAGAGCCATCCGCTTGTCTATCTGCACGGCGCCTACTACGCTCTGGGGCAGAAAATAGGCAAGTTCGGCTGGAGCGTAGAGAAGAAAACCACCAAGCAGTAAGGCGCTTTCCGCCGAAAAGACGTACTTTTGCACAGCAAGGCGAACGCCTGCCGATAGAAAGCCGCAAATAAATCAACCAAAAAACAGAGAAAAGAATGAAAAGAGACGACTTGATTTTCGAAATCATCGAGAAAGAACATCAGCGGCAGCTCAAGGGAATCGAGCTGATAGCTTCGGAGAATTTCGTAAGCGACCAGGTTATGCAAGCCATGGGCTCATGCCTGACCAACAAATATGCCGAAGGTTATCCCGGTAAGCGCTACTACGGAGGCTGCGAAGTGGTAGACCAGAGCGAAACCATAGCCATCGAGCGGATAAAGAAGCTCTTCGGAGCCGAGTGGGCCAACGTGCAACCACACTCCGGAGCGCAGGCCAATGCCGCAGTCTTCCTGGCCTGCCTGAATCCCGGCGACAAGTTCCTGGGATTAAACCTGGCACACGGCGGCCATCTCTCCCACGGTTCGACCGTAAACACCTCAGGAATCATCTATAGCCCTTGTGAATACAACGTTTCGCGCGAGACCGGACGCGTCGACTACGACCAGATGGAAGAAGTAGCCCTGCGCGAACGTCCGAAACTCATCATCGGAGGCGGCTCGGCCTACTCCCGCGAGTGGGATTACAAGCGCATGCGTGCCATAGCCGACGAAGTGGGCGCCCTGCTCATGATAGACATGGCCCATCCCGCGGGGCTCATCGCTGCCGGATTGCTCGACAACCCCCTGCGCTACGCCCATATCGTTACCTCCACGACCCACAAGACTCTGCGCGGACCGCGCGGCGGCATCATCCTGCTGGGCAAGGACTTCCCCAATCCGTGGGGCAAGAAGACACCGAAGGGCGAAATCAAGATGATGTCCCAGCTGCTCGACTCGGCAGTTTTCCCCGGCATCCAGGGCGGACCGCTGGAGCACGTGATAGCCGCCAAGGCCGTGGCTTTCGGCGAAGCGCTCGACCCCTCGTTCAAGGACTACCAGACTCAAGTGAAAAAGAATGCCGCCGCCCTGGCCGACGCCCTCATGAAGCGTGGATTCACTATCGTCTCCGGCGGAACGGACAACCACTCCATGCTCGTCGACCTGCGGGAAAAATATCCCGACCTGACCGGAAAAGTGGCCGAGAAAGCACTCGTTTCCGCAGACATCACAGTCAATAAGAACATGGTGCCCTTCGATTCCCGTTCCGCGTTCCAGACCAGCGGCATCCGTCTGGGCACACCGGCCATCACGACCCGCGGCGCCAAGGAAGCCTTCATGGAGGAGATTGCCGAAATGATCGAGACCGTGCTCAACGCGCCCGAGGACGAAAAGACCATTGCCGGAGTGCGTGCCCGCGTCAACGAGACAATGAAGCAATATCCCCTCTTTGCCTATTAAGGCGGCGGGGCGCTTCGTCCCCCTTTCCGGACCATACCATGCTGCGGAGTCTCCCCCTCTCTTTGCGGGAAGGCCCCGCAGTTTTCATAGGTTTCCGCCCCACAAACCCGATACCGGACCAATCTTTAAACACAATGCCATTATGAACAAATTCTTCGCAACACTGGCGCAAGAGCGCCATTCCGTCCGCGCCTACAAGCCGATACCCGTGGAAGACGAGAAAATGACCTACATCATGGAGTGCGTGCGCCTCTCCCCCTCGGCAGTCAATAGGCAGCCTTGGAAATTCTACCTCCTCTCCTCCCCGCAGGCCCGGACCGGCATACAGCGGTGCTACGATCGTCCCTGGTTTCAGCAGGCACCGGTCTACGTGCTCTGCTGCGCCGACCACGAAGCCTCTTGGCACCGCCCCTGCGACGGCAAGGACCATGCCGACATCGACGTAGCCATCGCCACCGAACACCTCTGCCTGGCCGCGGCCGAGTGCGGGCTGGGCACCTGCTGGGTGTGCAACTTCGATGCCGCCCTGTGCCGCGAACTCTTCCGCCTGCCCGCCTCCTTGGAGCCCGTGGCCATCGTGCCCGTCGGCTATCCGGCAGAAGAAACCCCTAAGCCCCGCCAGCGCAAAACGCTCGACGAGATAATGGAAAGGCTCTGACCCTGTCTTCTTTCTGATATAAGACAAAGCCCCGGCACGAAATACGCCGGGGCTTTGCTTTTTTGCTGCCATATAGAGACGTTTCCCTCCTGCGGCGCTTTTCCGAAAAAGCCCAAGCACTTTTTGGTAAAAGCGGCAGCGGTTTTCCGGGAAAGCGCCTGATGATTTTCTGCCACCCTGCGCCGGGAAATTTCAGCCGCCCCGTCCCTCTTCCTCCTCTTCCCGGAGGATGGCGCAGGCCCGGTCGTAGACCGTCGTGTCGTCGATGCAGACGATGCCCCCGTCCGGCCCGGGCTCCCAGTGGATTCCCACGCACGAACCGGTCCGGAAGTTTGTAGCCCCGAAATAGTTGCGCACGGTCTCCACGTCGATTCCCAGCTCGTCCGCTATGCGGTGCATGGCGCCGTCGGGCAGGCTGTCCTTGAATTTCCGGAGCTCGTCGAAAGTCAAAATCTTCATTCCGCCAGTCCTCCCATGCGTCAGTTCATGATGAAAACCCCGATCAGCATGGCCAGCAGATTTAGCGCGAAGTAGGTAGCGATGAAAAAATATACCTCTCCTATGGAATAGCCCGACCTGGTCTGCCGGGATTCCGGGCCGTTCCGGTACGAAAACCCACCCCTTCCACGGCTCCCGCCCCGGCGGCCTCCCACGGCCAGCTTGCGGTTGAGCGCTTCGTACACCAGATAAAACACCAGCCCCACGAACACGCCCAGCAGGGCGCCGCACACGATGTCGCCGGGATAGTGCACGCCCAGATAGATGCGGCTGTAGGAGAAGACACTCGCCCAGAGCAACATGCTCAGCGTGTAGCCCCAGTTGCGCACAAGCAGGGCGGTAAAGGTAAACAGTGCAAAGGAGTTGGCAGCGTGTGAAGAGGGAAAGCCGAATTGCCCTCCCCGGTAGCCGAAAACCGTATCGACCATCGGGGCCAGCGCCGCATCGTGTGTCGGCCGGAGCCTGTGGACAAGCGGTTTCAGCAGGCCGCTCGAAATCTGGTCGGAAGCCGTAATGAGCAGGGCCAGCAACACGACGATCAGGACCACCCGCGAGGGAGCGTTGTTGCGCAGGATCAAATAGAAAAGGACCAGTGCCAGGGGCATCCACATCCACATGTTGGTACACATCCACATGTAGCCGTCCAGAAACAGGCTGTCGCTTCCGTTCCATTCCAGCAGAAGCGCTCTATCGAGGGCCAGCAGTTCTTCCATATCTCGGTATCACTATTTTTGGGAATCGGTGTGCAAGGTAATCACTTTTTCTGATATTTCCGGTCTTGCCGGGGCAAAAAGCGGAAGTTTGCCCCACTTCTCCTTTCCTATTGCCCTTCTTCCCCCTCAGGCGCGCCCGGCCTCTTGGGGGCACAGCCGGGGCTTTCTTCGGAAAGCAGCCCCAGAGTCCGGGCTATTTTCTCCTCGTCCGGCAGTGCCGCGTCTATCCAGTGGATCCGGAATCCGCGGCGCTCCATGCCCCGAAACCAAGTCATCTGCCGCTTGGCAAACTGGTGGATGGCAATCTCCAGCTTCGCAAACATCTCCTCGTAGCTCATCTTGCCCGTCACGTAGAGGGTGAGGTATTTGTATTCCAGGCCGTAGTAGAGCAAATCCTCCGGGGCTATCCCCTCGCGAAGCAGGGAGCGCACCTCGTCGGCCATGCCTTCTTCCAGGCGCTGCCTCAGCCGTCGCGAAATCCGCTCGCGGCGCACCTCGCGGTCCACGGACAAGCCGACAACCAGGCTGCGCAACTCGGGAAATTCGCGTTCGCGGAGCGGATGGAGCCGATAGTATTCCTGTATCTCGATGGCCCGTATGGCGCGTTTCGGCGTGTCGATGTCCGTGGTGTTGTGGAGCGTTTTGTAGGTGCCCAGTATCCGGGCCAGCTCGGCCAGGGGCTTTTCCGCAAGCGCGGCGCGCAGTTCCGGATTTTCGGGCACGGGCGTCATGCGGTAGCCGCGCAGGACGCTCTCTATGTACAGCCCCGTTCCCCCGCAGAGTATGGGGAAAGCGCCGCGCGCGCCGATCTCTTCGTAAGCGGCGAGGAAGTCGCGCTGGTATTCGAAGAGGTTATAGCGGTAACCCGGCTCGCAAATGTCGATCAGGTGGTAGGGAACCCGTATGCCGTCTATCACATAGTCGGCCAGGTCCTTCCCCGTCCCCAGGTCCATGCGGCGGTAGAGCTGGCGGGAGTCGGCACTGATGATTTCCCCGCCCACCCTGCGGGCCAGGCGCGCGGCAAAAGCCGTTTTGCCCGACGCCGTAGGGCCCAATATGGTCAGCAGGTCACAGGCAGAGTGCTCCATCCTTTTCACTCTTCGGCTACGGTAATCCGCATCGGCACATCCTCCGCGGGGCGGTCGTTGCGGTCGGTCTTCACCTTTTCCAGCTCCTCTATCACGTCCATCCCCGAGATGACTTCGCCGAATACCGTGTAGCTTCCGTCGAGAAACGGCGCGCCGCCTTCCGACGTATAAGCCTCTATCTGCTCTTCACTGAAGCGGAACGGGTCTTTCTCCCGCGCCATTTCCTCGGCCTGTGCGGCCAGTTCCTCCTGGAGGGCATACATCCCGTTCCGGTTGCGCTCCTGACGCAGCCGTTTGATGTCCTCATATCGCTCTTTGGCCAGCTGCTGGAAGAAAATCTGGGCCCGTTGCAGTGTCATCTGCTCTTCCATCTGGCGCAACTGGCTGCGGTTGTACTTCTTTCCCGTAACGATATAAAACTGGCAGCCGCTGCTTGCCTTCTCCGGGTTTACCTCGTCTCCCTGGCGCGCTGCGCACAAGGCTCCTTTCTTGTGGAACAATCGGGGAGAGAACTCGGCCGGAATGGTATAACCCACGTCGCCCCGCCCGAGCGAGTCGCCCTTTTGCGCCGTGCGCGAGTCGGGATCGCCGCCTTGCACCATGAAGTCGCGGATTACGCGGTGGAAGAGTGTCCCGTCGTAGAAGCCCTCTTCCACCAGTTTCAGCATGTTGTCGCGATGACGCGGGGTCTCGTTGTAGAGTTTGATGCGCACTTCTCCTCCGGGAAGCGTCAGCAATAGGATTTTTTCGGTCATATCGGATTGGATTTTAGTAGTGTCTTGAGCCAGTGATTGCGGTGCGCCGAGCAGCACATGCAGCATGAGCAGCAGAAGCAAGCCGGGCCTTTCCGGGAAACGCAGGGCGCAGGGAGTATTGCGTCGTCTTCTCATGGGCGGATTCACTTCTGGGCGTGATAGTAAATGATGCAGCAATTCGAACGGTCGATGGCGCGCCGGACGATGCTCTGCAGCTGTCCGGCCGTAATGGAGCGGTAGCGGGGCACTTCTTCGTTGACCATTCCGGCATTTCCGCCTGCCAGTTCGAAGAAAGCCAGGTTGTAGGCCAGCTGTTGGTAGTTCATATTGCCGAAAAGTTCGTTCGATTCGAACTTGTTCTTTACCTTCTCCAGTTCTTCCTCGCTCACGAGATTTTCTTTCAGCTCGCGCAATTCTTCCCAAATGGCGGCTTCGGCCTCCTGAAGTGTGACTCCTTCGGCCGGTTTACCGCTTATTTGGAGCAAACCGGGGTTCAGACTGCCCATGACATAGGCATCGATGGAGGAAAAGAGCTTGCGCTCGTTTACCAAGTGCCGCACGAAACGGCTGGAGCGCCCGTTGCTCAGGACATCGCTCACGATGTCGTAGGCACAGAAGTCGGGATGGAAGCGCCCGCACATGTGGAAAGCCATGAACAAGGCATCGATCGGGACCGAGCGGCGCTCCACTTCCAGTCGGCGCTCGGCCGTCTGCCGGGGCTCGGCCGGCAACTTGCGGGGCGGAATCGTGCGGGGCGGAATCGGGGCGAACCACTTTTCGGCCAGCCGGACAGCCGTGTCGAAGGAGATGTGCCCCGTCACGGCCAATACGGCATTGTTCGGGGCGTAGTGGCAGTTGTAGAAATTCTCCACGTCCCACAGCGTGGCATTGGCAATGTGCGAGAGCTCTTTGCCGATGGTGGGCCAGCGGTAGGGATGCACCCTGTAGGCCAGCGGACGGAGCAGGTGCCCCAGGTCGCCGTAGGGCTGGTTCAGGTTGCGCTGCTTAAACTCTTCCATCACCACCTGCCGCTGCACTTCCAGAGAGCGTATCGAGAAGTCGAGGCCCAACATGCGGTCGCTCTCCAGCCAGAAGGCGGTCTCCACGTTTTGGTGCGGCACGGTCAGGTAGTAGTTGGTCACGTCGTTGTTCGTCCAGGCATTGCTTTCTCCGCCGGCCAGCTGCAGGGGATCGTCGAAGTTGGCAATATGCTGCGAACCCCCGAACATCAGATGCTCGAACAGGTGGGCAAACCCCGTATGGTCCGCATCTTCGTCGCGTGCGCCGACGTTGTAGAGCACATCGAGGGCCACCATCTGCGTGCTGTAGTCTGCACTGTGGACGAGGCGAAGGCCGTTTTCTAAAGTATAAGTCCGGTAGTCTATCATAAGCGGTCGGCAGCGGAATGACCCCGCAAACGCCGGGAAATTACAAAAGTGTGGCAAAAATACGACAAACTACCGAAAAAGTTTTTATTTTTGCGACGGATTTGTCCTCCGGCCGGCAAAATAGACGGATAGAGAAGTCCTGCCGCTTTTTCCCGAAAGCGCAAGGGCTTTTTCCGGAAAGCGGCAGGACTTTTTCCAAAAAGCGCTTCATCAAATCTAAAAAACATCGATACATGAATCTCACACGAACCCTTGGCACAGCCCTTTTGTGCTTCGCTCTGTCGGCCTCAGGCCTGCAGGCGCAGACCGAGAAGAAGACGGCCTACCTGTTTACGTATTTCACCGGGAATGCACAGCAGGAAGAGCAAATCCGTTTTGCCGTCAGCCGCGACGGACTCCACTTCTACGCGCTCAACGACAACGAGCCGGTCATCAGCAGCGACACCATAGCCGTGAAGAAAGCCGTGCGCGACCCGCACATCCTGCGCGGCGAGGACGGATACTTCTACATGGTGGCCACCGACATGAAGTCGGCCGAAGGATGGTCCTCCAACCGCGGACTCGTACTGCTCCGCTCCCGCAACCTCATCGACTGGGAGCACCACGCCATCCACTTCCCCGACCAGTGGGACGGGAAGTTTGCCGACGTCACACGCGTCTGGGCCCCGCAGACCATCTACGACCGCGAAGCCGGGAAGTACCTCGTCTACTTCTCCATCCTGACCTCCAAGCCGGGGGATTACGACAAAGTCTACTACTGCTATGCCAACGAAGACTTCTCCTCGCTCAGCGAACCGAAGATTCTCTACGACCGCGGCAAGTCGACCATCGACGGCGACATTATATATAAGGATGGCGTCTACCACATGTTCTTCAAGACCGAAGGCGACGGCAACGGCATCATGATAGCCAAGGCCCGCAACCTGACGGACCAGAGCTGGACGACGAACAACGTTTATGTAGACCAGAACGACAACGGAGTGGAAGGTTCCGGAGTCTACGAGCGGCTCGACGGGAAGGGATATATCCTGATGTACGACGTCTACACGCGCGGATACTATGAGTTCTGCCGGACGACCGACCTGGAACACTTCGAACTGATGAAGGAAGACTACTCCTTCGACTTCCACCCGCGCCACGGGACCATCATGACCATCACCGAAAACGAGCTCATCCGCCTTTGCGAGAAATGGGGCACGCCCGACGCCATGACCGTTAAAGCCGTCACTTCCCCGCAGGTCAAGACCACAAACGTGGACATCGACAACCGCGCACGCACCATCTATCTCCCCGTAAAGCCCGGCACGGACCTGGCCAACCTCGACCCCGGATTTGAGTGCGACCCCACGGTGAGCATATTCCCCCACGGCGGACAGGACTTCCGCCAAGGCCCGGTGAAGTACACCTTCACCACCCCGCGCGAAGTAGTCACCTACCAGGTGGAGGCCGCCGCAGTGGGCAATCCCGTATTGCCCGGTTTCCATGCCGATCCCGAAATCCTCTATTCAAAAAGAGACAAGAAATTCTACATCTACCCCACCAGCGACGGATTCCCCGGCTGGGGCGGGTATTACTTCAACGTATTCCAGTCGCCCGACCTCGTGCAGTGGACAGACAAGGGCACCATCGTCGACCTCCACAGCGGACAGGTGAAATGGGCCGACGGCAATGCCTGGGCACCCTGCATCGAGGAGAAAAAGATAGACGGGAAGTATAAATATTTCTTCTACTACAGCGGCAACACCCCGACCGGCAAGCAAATCGGCGTGGCCACGGCCGACGATCCCTGCGGCCCCTTCACCGACCACGGGGCTCCCATCGTAGACTCCTCCCCCGTAGGCGGCGGACAGCAGATAGACGTGGACGTATTCACCGACCCGAAGAGCAAGAAAAGCTACCTCTACTGGGGCAACGGCTACATGGCCGGAGCCGAACTCAACGAAGACATGGTGTCGATCAAGGAAAATACCATCACGGTACTCACGCCCAAGGGCGGGACACTGCAGGATTATGCTTTCCGCGAGGCAGCCTATGTGTTCTACCGCGACGGGCTTTACTACTTCCTCTGGTCGGTGGACGATACGGGTTCGCCCAACTACCACGTGGCCTACGGTACTTCGCGCTCGCCCCTCGGCCCGATCGAGGTGGCCGCAGAGCCCGTCGTCCTGAAGCAGGTGCCCAGCGAAGAGATATACGGCCCGGCACATTGCTCCGTAGTGAAACACCCGAAGAAGGACGAATGGTACATCGTCTACCACCGCATCAACAAGAATTATCTGAAGAACGGCCCCGGATTCCACCGCGAAGTCTGCATCGACCGCATGGAGTTCGACAAAGACGGGCGCATTCTTCCCGTCACCCCCACCCACGAAGGGGTACAACCGGTCAAACTGTAATCTCTTAAACCCTCGTCGAGGCGGCCCGAAAGCCGCCTCGACCATTATATATATTAAGGGTATCCCGCTGCTTGCCACACAAAATAAGGCACAAGGCAGGCCGACAAATTGAGGAATGAGAAACGATTTCCACTTTTTATTCCTACTTTTGTCACGAAAGAACTACCCTTAAAAAACACAAGCGACAATGGCTGATCTTAAGACTACTCCGGGAGCATTGCGAAAGCTGTGCGACGAGTTGTGCCGGATTGCCCGGGAAACGGGCGAGTTCCTGCGGCAAGAGCGGAAAACCTTCGAGCGGAACAGAATAGAGGAAAAAGGCATTCATAATTATGTCTCCTATGTGGACAAGGAGTCGGAGCTGCGGCTCGTCGGAGCGCTTCGGCAGTTGCTGCCGGAAGCCGGGTTTATAGCAGAAGAAGGCCACGGTTCGTTCGTAAACGAGCCATACTGCTGGCTCATCGACCCGCTGGACGGGACAACCAACTACATACACGACCAAGCCCCCTACTGCGTGAGCATCGCATTGTGCGACCGGGAGGAGATGCTCGTGGGCGTGGTCTACGAAGCCTGCCGCGACGAATTGTTCTATGCCTTCAAGGCCGGGGGAGCCTGGCTCTCGCGCGGCGGAGCAGTGCCGCACCGGATACACGTCTCCGCCGACAGCGTGCACAGTCCGGAGCAGGCTTTCATCGGGATGGGGCTGCCCTACGACAGCGGGCAATACAGCCCGGTGGCACAGGGGCTGATACGGAAATTGTACGGCCATGTAGCCGGGATACGGATTTTGGGCTCGGCAGCGGCTGAGTTATGCTACGTGGCGGACGGGCGGATGGACGGACGTATAGAATTCTCCCTCGGCCCGTGGGACATAGCTGCCGGCAGCATCATAATCCGCGAAGCCGGAGGGAAAATAACCGACCTGCAGGGGAAGGACTTGTTCTACAATTCGGAAGAAGTAATAGCTTCGAACGGCGAAATACACGGCTTCCTGCTAAAAAATGCCTCATCTTGTTTCACAAACGAGAAATAATCCTTAAGTTTGTAGGGCATAAAGAAGAATCTGACAACCCGGACCACACCATGATAATCGACCAGTTGAAAAATCTGAAGCTATACACCACGCTTCATCCGGCCATAGAGAAAATAGCCGAGTACATAGCACAGAACGACCTGGCAGGTTGCGAAGTGGGAAAACACCTCCTCGAAGGGGACGATTTGTTCTGCAACATTGCCCAGACGAAAGCACAAACCCGTGCAGAAGCCAAGCTCGAAGCACACCGGCGCTACATCGACCTCCAGATTCCGCTGGAGGGAGTAGAAACCATGGGGTATACTCCGCTTGAATTATGCAGCAGTATTTTCACTCCCTACAACGAAGAAAAAGACGTGGCTTTCTTCCGTGGGCAGGCCCAGAGCTACTTTCAGGTCGAAACGGGAATGTTTGCCCTCTTCTTCCCGCAGGATGCACATGCCCCCGGCATCACGCCGACAGGCGGGAAGAAAGCCATTTTCAAAATCAAGATGATTTAATCAACAAAAAAATACAATCTTTTATGGAAGAGACGCTGAACATATTGAAAAACGACCCCTGGCTTGAGCCATACAAGGAGGCAATCATCGGTCGTCACCAACATGCGATAGACAAAGAGGCAGAACTTACCCAGAATCACAAGTTTACCCTCTCGGATTTCGCCAACGGGCATAAGTATTTTGGCCTGCAACAAGACAAAAAGGGCTGGGCCCTGCGAGAATGGGCCCCTAACGCCACGCGGATTTACCTTGTAGGGACATTCAACAACTGGGAAGAATCAGAAGATTACGCCTTGGAACGGATTGACGACCAAGCCGGAGTCTGGGAAATCAAGCTCCCGAAGGACACACTGCACCATAAGGATTTGTATAAACTCCACGTCTATTGGGAAGGCGGCCAGGGCGAACGTATCCCCGCATGGGCGCAACGGGTGGTGCAGGACGAGGAAACCCACATTTTCTCCGCACAAGTATGGGCTCCGGAGAAGCCCTATAAGTTCAAGAAGCGCGTCTTTCGCCCGAACACCGACCCGCTTCTGATCTACGAATGCCACATCGGGATGGCCCAGCAGGAGGAAAAGATCGGGACTTATACCGAATTCCGCGAAAACATCCTGCCCCGCATCATCGAAGCGGGCTATAACTGCATCCAAATCATGGCCCTGCAGGAACATCCCTACTACGGGAGTTTCGGATATCATGTATCCAGTTTCTTTGCCGCATCTTCCCGTTTCGGAACGCCGGACGAGTTGAAACAACTCATCGACGAGGCACACAAGAACGGCATCGCCGTCATTATGGACATCGTGCACAGCCACGCCGTGAAGAACGAAGTAGAAGGTCTGGGCAATCTTTGCGGCGACCCGTGCCAGTTCTTCAACCAGGGAGACCGCCGCGAGCACCCGGCTTGGGACTCCCTCTGCTTCGATTACGGCAAAAACGAGGTGATCCATTTCCTGCTTTCCAACTGCAAATTCTGGCTGGAAGAATACCATCTGGACGGTTTCCGCTTCGATGGCGTGACTTCCATGCTCTACTACAGCCACGGGCTCGGCGAGGCTTTCTGCAACTACGGCGACTACTTCAACGGACATCAGGACGACAATGCCATTTGCTACCTGACATTGGCCAACCGCCTCATACATCAGGTGAACCCGAAGGCCATCACCATAGCAGAAGAGGTATCCGGAATGCCCGGACTGGCTGCGCCCTACGAGGACGGTGGATACGGATTCGACTACCGCATGGCCATGAATATCCCCGACTACTGGATCAAGACCATCAAAGAGAAGATGGACGAAGACTGGAAGCCCTCTTCCATTTTCTGGGAAGTCACCAATCGCCGCAGCGACGAGCGCACCATTTCCTACTGCGAGAGCCACGACCAGGCATTGGTGGGCGACAAAACAATCATTTTCCGCCTCATAGATGCCGACATGTACTGGCACATGCAGAAAGGCGACGAGAACTACATGGTACACCGCGGAATGGCCCTTCACAAAATGATACGTCTCGTGACGGCTTCCACCATCAACGGCGGCTATCTCAACTTCATGGGCAACGAGTTCGGCCATCCGGAATGGATCGATTTCCCCCGCGAAGGAAACGGATGGAGCTACAAGTATGCCCGCCGGCAGTGGGACTTGGTGGACCGGAAGAACCTCTGTTATCACGAACTCGGCGACTTCGACCGGAAAATGCTCAAAGTCCTGACCCAAAAGCCCGGCATCGAGAACACGCCGGTGCAGGAAATCTGGCACAACGATGGAGACCAGATCCTGGCTTACTCCCGGGGCGATCTCGTTTTCATCTTCAACTTCAGCCCGACGCGCTCCTATCCCGACTACGGATTCCTCACCCCGGAAGGTGCGTATGAAGTAGTTTTGAATACCGATGCCCCCGAATTCGGAGGAAACGGCTTGACCGACGATACGATTGTGCACTTCACCAACGAAGACCCTCTTTACAAAAAAGACAAAAAAGGCTGGCTCAAAATATACATTCCGGCCCGTTCTGCCGTTGTATTGAAGAAGAAGAAATAAACCCATCCACAAGATTCCTCCGGGATATGCAGTCCGAAAGACAAAATCCCGGAGGACTTTTTCATCCAACCGCAGCATCTTTTTAGGAAAAGCGCTGCAACTTTTTCAAGAAAAGCATGAGCAGAAATCGGAATTATCGGGAAAAGAACATCCGCCCCATACGGATTTTGACAAGCGCCCTGTTTGCCGTCTACGTTTTCCTTTTCCTTTATCAGGGATTCGGCGAGCAACTGGAGATTTTCGGCACATTCTATGCCACACTGCTACCTCTCCGCACCACTTTCTCCCCGTGGTCCGTAGCGCTGATTGCCACCCTTATGCTCTGTGGCATTCAGCTCCTGACGCGTAATTGCTTCAATCTGGGATTCCGCTTCCTGTTTGTCTCATATATCCCGGCCCTAATCGGGCTTTACATCTTTGTCAGCCAGGAAGGCAGCAGCCTCGACAGCGGGACAGTCATGCTCCGGCACGGCATCATAGCCGCAGTCTTGCTGTTGCTCATCGTCGTAAAAGTCCTTAAGTACATACTGAGCAGCAGTGAAACCTATAATTCCGACCGCACCACGGCTTCGCTCTCTTCCTGGTCCATCGGCATGTTGCTCTTTTTTTGCCTTAGTTTTTTTGTCATAGGCCTGTATTCACCCATGAAGATTTCCGCCCGGAACGAGATAGCCATGTTGCGCGCTGTCAGAGGGAACGACTTCGACCAGGTATTACAGATAGAGAACAATACCCCGAAGCCTACACTCAAGATGACCCAGATCCGCAATTATGCCCTCCTGCTCAAAGGGGATTTGGGAAACAAACTTTTCTGTTACCCGCAAAACTACGGCGAAGAAGGTATCGACACGAGCTTCGTCGGCCAGAACAACCTTACGCTCACGCCGAATACCCCCCCGGCAAGTCTGCAACAGAGTGAACTCAAAATAGCCGAAGCCCTGCTCCGGAAAGACTTGGAAAGCTTCATTACCCTGCTCAACGACAACAGCTCTCTCTATGCGGCCGGGCAACTCCCGCGCCATTACGGAGAGGCTTATGCCATCTATGTCTACCTGCATCCGGACAAGCCCTATGTCATAGCAGACGAAGACCTCAACAAATCATTCATAAAATACCTGGAACTCCGTAACAGTAAGGCCGATAACAGGGAAGAGCTGGCCCTTGTCCTGAAGAGGGAATCATACGACAGGACCTATTGGTGGTATTATGATTTCACCGAAGTCCCGCAAACCGAAGAAAAGTCATGAGCAAAGAAAAAATCTGCAATCCCTGGAAAGACATTGAGGGATACAACTGTTTCGGCTGTGCCCCGGGCAATCCCATCGGCCTGAGGCTCGAATTCTGCGAAGAGGGCGACGAAATCGTCTCGGAATGGCAACCTTCGCCCGATTACCAAGGATGGCTCCACGTCCTGCACGGCGGCATACAGGCCACGCTGCTCGACGAAATCTGCGGATGGTGCGTATTCCGCAAACTGCAGACCTCGGGAGTTACGTCCAAGATGGAGATACAATACCTGAAACCTGTACTCATAGAAGACAACAGGCCTCTCGCCTTGCGCGCGAAAATCACGGGGCAAAAGCGAAATTTTGTGCAAATCGAGGCAACCCTGGCCAATCCCCAGGGCGAAATATGCACCCGGGCGCAATGCGTGTATTATACATTCCCACAGCAAGAGGCAAAAGAAAAATTCCATTTCTGCGGATGCCGCACGGCGAACGAAGCAGAAACCCCAGAAAACAAGACACAGAAATGAACATCACCTTTCCCAAAGAACTCGTATTTGCCACCAACAACCGGCACAAACTGGAAGAGGCGGCCGCCATCCTGGGCTCCTCGGTACGCATTCTCAGCCTGCAAGACATAGACTGCCGCGAAGAACTTCCGGAGACGAAAGACACTTTCGAGGGCAACGCGCTGCAGAAAGCCAGATACATCTGCGACCGCTACGGCGTAGACTGCTTTGCCGACGATTCCGGACTGGAAGTCGATGCCCTGGGCGGATCCCCGGGTGTCTACTCCGCGCGCTATGCCCTGCTGAAAGGAGCTGCCCTGCAGGCCCACGACGATGCGGCCAATACGCGGCAGTTGCTCCGCGATTTGGACGGCATTGCGGACCGGGGCGCGCAGTTCCGCACGGTGACAGCCCTCATCCTGCAAGGCGAAGAACATCTGTTCGAAGGTATCGTGCGGGGAACTATAACCCTTTCCCCCGCCGGCGAAGGAGGATTCGGCTACGACCCGGTGTTCATTCCCGAAGGCTACGACCGCACATTTGCCCAGCTTCTTCCCGAGGAAAAGAATTCCATAAGCCATCGGGCCCGCTCGTTGGCGGCAATGAAAAAATATTTCTCTCCATTGTGAATCAATCCCCTGCACCCCTGTCTTAAAAGTACTACATGAAGTCATCGAAATCGCTGCCGCCTTTCCCCCTTTCCGCTGCCTGCCTGGCAATCCTGCTGCTGCTCTTTTCCCCCACCCTTGCTGCCCAGCAGGCCATAGGGCAGTGGCAATCCCACCAGTCCTATACCGTTCCGACCTACGTCACAGCCGCGGGAAACAAAATCTACGTCGTGGCTTCCAATTCGCTCTTCTCTTTCGACACGGAAGACAACTCTCTGGAAGAATACAACAAGGTAAATGCCCTAAACGACTACTCCATCTCGCAAATCCGATACATCCCGGAGACAAAGTGCCTCATCATCGTATACCGGAACAGCAACATCGACCTGATGTACGAGGACGGCACGGTATACAACCTGCGCGAATACGCAGACAAGAGCCTCTCTTACAACAAGACGATAAACAATGTCTCCACTGTCGGCCCGGTTTTCTATTTGTGCACCGGCTTCGGGCTGGTAAGCATTGACAGCCGGACAGCCCAGTTTGAGAATACCTACATTCTGGGGCAGGACACGTATGCCTGCGTAGAGCAAAACGGGAATTTGTATGCCGCCACGGCCGACGGAGTCTACCGCGGCGACAAATCGACGAACCTCCTGGAGAGCGGCAACTGGGAGAAAATCGACAATCAGGCCTTCTACAACGCTTATCTCTTCGACAATACGATATTCTTCTTCCACTCCGTCAACGGCGTCTACCGCTATCGTCCCGAAACCGGCAGCACCGACCGCATCCTTGCCGGCAACTACCATACTTCCACCATGGGCAACGGGCAGATGATAGCCACCAACCAGTACAGCATGGCCATCTTCACCTCGGCCGACGAGTGGATAACTTTCGACCAGCGCACCGCTTTCAACAGCATCTGCTACGCCGACGGCCTCTACTGGGGCGCCATGGCCGACGGGAGCCTGAGCGCCTACACGCTGGACGAAGCCGGACCGGGATTTTCCCCCGCCCGTACCATAAGCGCGCCTTCCGGACCGAAAAGAGCCCTTGCGGCTTACATGAAAATCTACGGCGACCGCCTCTTTGTCTGCGGCGGAGGCTCCTATCTGGACCGCTACTACAACAACGGGACCATCATGTGTTACGCCGACGGCCGCTGGACTTCGTTCCAGGAAGAAGGGATAAAGGACATAACAGGCCTCGACTATCTGGACATCAGCACCCTCGTGCTCAATCCTGCCGACACTTCGCAGGCTTTTGCCTCCTCCGTGGGCGAAGGCGTCTACGAGTTCCGCCACGGGCAGTTCGTCCGGCTGTACGATCAGGCCAACAGTACGCTCCGCTCCTGCCTGAACGGCAGCAAACGCTTCGTGCGCGTCAGCGGAATGAACTATGATCCGGACGGAAATCTATGGGCTTTCAACATGGAGGTAGACAGTGTGGTCAATATCCTCAAGCCGGACGGGAGCTGGGTGCGCCCCTATTATCCGGAGATTTCCGCTTGGAACCCCAACCGCACGCTCTTCGACTCGAAGGGGCGGCTCTGGTTCGGCTCGATGAAGGCCACCGGCGGAATCTGCTGCATCACGCCGGGCGACGTGCCGGAATCCTCGGAAGACGACCGCGTGCTCGCCCGTACCGTCTACTACAACCAGGACGGGAGCAGCATAGGCAGCGGCAGCACGCTCCACGTCTTCTCCGTGGCCGAGGACAAGGACGGGTACATCTGGATAGGCTCCAGCGAAGGCCCCCTGCTCATCGACAGCCCGGACCGCTGGTACGAGGACAATTTCCACTTCACGCAAGTCAAGATACCCCGCAACGACGGGACCAACCTGGCCGACTACCTGCTGGCCGGGGAGCGCATCAATGCCATCGCCGTGGACGGGGGAAACCGCAAATGGTTCGGCACGCAGGAAAACGGGCTTTACCTCATCGACTCCGACAATACGACCCAACTCCTGCACTTCACTACGGAAAACAGCCCTCTCCCCTCCAACAATATACAGAGCATCGCCATCTTCCCGACGACGGGCGAAGTCTTCATCGGCACCGATGCCGGCATCGTATCCTACCAGAGCGACGCCACGGAGGGCGGGGAGCAGTTCGCTTCCGACGTCCATGCTTTCCCCAATCCCGTCGGCAGCGACTATACCGGCCCGATCACCATCAAGGGGCTGATGCGGGAGAGCGACATCAAGATCGTGGATGCCGGCGGGCGGCTCGTAAGGCAAGGCGTCTCCACGGGCGGCATGTACACCTGGGACGGATGCAATGCCGAGGGCAGGCGCGTCGCACGAGGCGTCTACATGCTGCTGGCAGCCGATGCCGAAGGCAAGGAGAGCGTGGTGACGAAGATTGCCGTCATCCGCTGACGGGAAGCCCGGCACGGGAGGGATGAAACGCCTGTAACTTGCCAGGAAAAGTGCTGCCGCTTTTTCATAAAACCCCTGCCGCTTTTTTCGGAAAGGCCCGCAACTTTTCCGGGAAAGCGGCATACGAATGGAGAAGAAAGCGTATCTTTGCCCGCAAAAATCAGAACAAACTTCAACAAAACCCATAAGGTCATGACTGAAAATGATGCTTTGCTCAAAGAAGTAAGCGCCAAGGCAGCCAAATGGTTGACCGCCGCTTACGACGAAGAAACACAGAAAGACGTGCGCCGCATGCTCGACGCCAGCGACAAAACGGAACTCATCGAATCTTTTTATAAAGACCTGGAATTCGGCACCGGCGGCCTGCGCGGAATCATGGGCACGGGAAGCAACCGGATGAACATCTACACCGTGGGCGCCGCCACGCAGGGATTTGCCAACTACTTGAATAAAAACTTTGCCGGCCGCGGGCAGATCAGCGTAGTCATCGGGCACGACTGCCGCAACAACAGCCGCAAGTTTGCCGAAATCTCCGCACAAATCTTCTCGGCCAACGGCATAAAAGTCTATCTCTTCGACGACCTCCGCCCCACGCCCGAGGTAAGTTTTGCCATCCGCCACCTGGGTTGCCAGAGCGGCATCAACATCACGGCCAGCCACAACCCCAAGGAATACAACGGATACAAGGCCTATTGGGAAGACGGGGCGCAAGTCCTCGCCCCGCACGACACGGGCATCATAGAAGAGGTGAACAAGATAGGCTCGGCCGAGGAAATCAAATTCCAGGGAAATCCCGCGCTCATCCAGATCATCGGCGAAGACGTGGACAAAGCCTACCTCGACGCCGTGAAGACGGTGAGCATCGACCCCGAAGTCATCCGCCGCCAGAAGGACATCAAGATAGTCTACACCCCGATCCACGGCACCGGAGTGCGCATCATCCCCCGCGCCCTGCAGATGTGGGGCTTCGAGAACGTCTCCACCGTGGAGGAGCAGATGGTCGTCAGCGGCGACTTCCCCACCGTCGTCAGCCCCAACCCCGAGGAACCCGCAGCCCTGAATCTGGCCATCGAGAAGGCCAAATCCATCGATGCCGACCTCGTCATGGCCAGCGACCCCGACGCCGACCGCGTGGGCATAGCCGTCAAGGACGACAAGGGGCAGTGGATTCTCGTAAACGGCAACCAGACCGCCCTGATCTACCTCTACTACATCATCCGCAACATGCAGGCCAAGCACAAGCTGACGGGCAATGAATTCATCGTGAAGACCATCGTGACCACCGAAGTCATCCGCGAGATTGCCCAAAAGAACCACATCGAAATGCTCGACTGCTACACCGGATTCAAGTGGATTGCCCGCGACATCCGCCTGAACGAAGGGAAAAAGAAATACATCGGCGGCGGCGAAGAGAGCTACGGCTTCCTGGCCGAAGACTTCGTGCGCGACAAAGACGCCGTGAGCGCCTGCTGCCTCATAGCCGAGATAGCCGCCTGGGTAAAAGACCAGGGCAAGAGCCTCTACGAACTGCTGCAGGACATCTACATCGAATACGGCTATTCCAAGGAAAAAGGCATCAGCGTCGTGAAAAAAGGCAAGAGCGGCGCCGAAGAGATCAAGCAGATGATGGCCGGCTTCCGCGCCAATCCGCCGAAAGAGCTGGGCGGAAGCCCCGTTGTCCTCACCAAAGACTACCAGACCCTCGTGGCCACCGACGACAAGGGGCAGCAGACTCCGCTGGAGATGCCCGAGCCGAGCAACGTACTGCAGTACTTCACGGCCGACGGCTCCAAGGTAAGCGTGCGCCCCTCCGGCACCGAGCCGAAAATCAAGTTCTACATCGAAGTGAAAGGCCGGATGGAAGACCGCTCCCAATACGGCGAAGCCTCCCGCAAGGCCGACGAGAAAGTAGAAGCCGTCAAGAAGTCCCTCGGGATCTGACCGCGACTCTTCGAGCCAAGAGACTCATATTCCTACAAGGGCACGCTCCACAGAAGTCCCGGAGGTGCCCTTGTTTTTCCCTTTTCCCCTAAAACCTGCACTGAAACCATGTACCACATTCAAGCCAACCCCACCGCCACGCGCAGCATAGACATATCGGAAGAAAACCTCGGCACCATCCGAAAATACAATCTCTTCAGCGGTCTCATCGATGCCAACGCCCACATCGACGAATACACCTTGGACAAACTGAAACTCAACATCCGCTCCCTGATAGCCACGCAGGAGACGGACTGCAAAGACCTGCTGGACCTGTGCATCGACGTCATCTACCACAACAACATGAAGGCATTCGGCCTGCGGAAGCTCGTCGAGTTATACCAAAACTGGGAAGCCTCCCGCCCCGCCGGGGCAGAAGAAGGCGCCGAACCCGCCGCACCGTCCGACCCGAAAGCCTGAGGCCGACATGGAACCGCGCCTGACCGACTGGCTACCGACAACCCGCAAAGAGATGGAACTGCGCGGCTGGGAAGAGGCCGACGTAATCCTCTTCTCCGGCGACGCCTACGTGGACCATCCCTCCTTCAGCACCTCCGTCATCGGCCGTGTGCTGGAAGCCGAAGGCCTGCGCGTGGCCATCGTCCCCCAGCCCGACTGGCACGGCGACTTCCGTGACTTCAAAAAGCTGGGCCGCCCGCGCCTCTTCTTCGGCGTCTGCGCCGGAAACATGGACTCCATGGTCAACCGCTACACCGCCGGCAAGCGCCTGCGCAGCGACGACGCCTACTCCCCCGACAGCCGCCCCACCCTGCGCCCCGACTACCCCAGCATCGTCTACACCCACATCCTCAAGCAACTCTATCCCGACGCGCCGGTCGTCCTGGGCGGCATAGAGGCTTCCATGCGCCGCCTCTCCCACTACGACTACTGGCAAGACCGCCTTCGCCCCGGCATCCTTGCCGACTGCGGGGCCGACCTGCTCGTCTACGGCATGGGCGAAGAGCCCGTCTGCGAAGTAGCCCGCAGGCTCCGCTCACTCTCCCGCCCCGCCACCGCCGGCGACCTGCGCGCCCTGACCGACATACACCAGACCGTCTTCCTCGCCCCCGCCGCCGAAGTGGCCCCACAGGAGGGCGACATCCGCCTCCACCCCTACGAAGACTGCCTCAAAAGCAAACGCTGCCAGGCCGAAAACTTCCGCCACATCGAAGAAGAGAGCAACAAGCTCCACGCCGCGCGCCTGCTGCAGGCGACCGGCCGGGGCTGCATGGTGGTCAATCCGCCCTACCCCCCGATGTCGACGGCGCAGCTCGACCGCATCTACGACCTGCCCTACACCCGCCTGCCCCACCCCAAATACCGCGGCAAGCGCATCCCCGCCTACGAGATGATACGCCACTCCGTCTGCATCCACCGCGGCTGCTTCGGCGGGTGCGCCTTCTGCACCATCTCCGCCCACCAGGGGAAATTCGTCGTCTCCCGCAGCAAAGAGTCCATACTGCGGGAAGTAGAGGCAGTAACCCGCATGCCCGACTTCAAAGGCTACATCAGCGATCTCGGAGGCCCCTCGGCCAATATGTACCGGATGGGCGGTGCGGACCGGAACAAGTGCGCCCGCTGCGCACGTCCCTCGTGCATCCACCCGAAAATCTGCCCCAACCTGCAGACGGACCACGGCCCGCTCGTCGAACTCTACCGCGCCGTCGACGCAGTCCCCGGCATAAAAAGGAGTTTCATCGGCAGCGGCGTGCGATACGACCTGCTCTTTTCGCAAAAAGATGCAGGGGAATTGACAAAAAGCGGCAGCGCTTTTCTCGAAGAGTTACTGCGCTTTCACGTAAGCGGCCGCCTCAAAGTAGCGCCGGAGCACACCTCCGACCGCGTACTGCAGCTCATGCGCAAACCCTCGTTCCGGCTTTTCGAGCGATTCCAGCAGATATTCGAGCAAATCGACCGCAAATACGGGCTCAACCAGCAGCTCATCCCCTACTTCATCAGCAGCCACCCCGGTTGCCACGAAGCCGACATGGCCGAACTGGCCGTCCTGACACGAAAACTCCACTTCCATCTCCAGCAAGTGCAGGACTTCACGCCCACCCCCATGAGCCTCTCCACCGAAATCTTCTACACCGGGCTCCACCCCTATACGCTCCAACCAGTCTTCACCGCCCACGGAAAAGCCGAAAAAGAAGCCCAGCGGCAATACTTCTTCTGGTACAAGCCCGAAATGCGCGCCGCCATCGTGCGCTCCCTGCAGCACATCGGGCGGAGGGACCTGGCGGAAAAACTCTTCCCCTACGGCGGGAGCCACAGGCCGGAGGCAGAGAAACGTCCGCCCGCACAGGCCCGCCGGGAAAAGCAGCCGCCCGTTTATAGCAAAGACAAAGGCAAGAAAAGGCCGAAATAAGCCGGTTTATACCGAAAATCCAACCTTTTTTCCGTTTTTGCAGAAAAGAAAAACGGACAAACTTCCCTATCTTTGCCCTCACGCAAGAAGCGAAAGATATTGTTTCACATAATAGATACACCCATGAAATTTAACCGTTTCTACATTTTCCTCTGCTGCGTGACGGCACTGTGCCTAAGCCCGCGCCCTGCCGCCCATGCCGCAAATGCGGAAGAAAGCCCGGCCACTTACTCCGGGCACTGCGTCACCACCGAAGGCGCGTGGTGCTGGTTTGCCGACCCGCGCGCGCTACATTATGAAAATGCCTCCGGAACCATCAATTCCAGCTACGTGGGCTACATCGACGTGCACGGCAGCATCAAGGCCATGCAGTACGATTTCCTGAAACAGGAGCAGACCGAAGTCCTCATACGCTCCTATTTCCAGCCCGACGACCACGACAATCCCACATTCCTCGTCCTCCCCGACGAGCGCGTCATGGTCTTTTATTCCCGCCATACCGACGAACCCTGCTTCTACTACCGCGTTTCGCAACAGCCGGGCGACATCCGCACCCTCGGCGCGGAGCACAAAATCCCCACGAAGAACAACACTACCTATCCCTCGCCCTTCATCCTCTCGGACGATCCGGAGCACTTCTACCTCTGCTGGCGTGGCATAAACTGGCATCCCACCATCGCCAAGTTCACCCTGCCCGGCGCCGACGGGAAAGTGCAGGAAGCCTGGGGCCCCTATCAGATAGTGCAAAGCACCGGCGCACGCCCCTATGCCAAATATTCCTCCAACGGAAAAGACAAAATCTACCTCACTTATACCACCGGGCACCCCGACAATGAAGACCCGAACTTCCTCTATTTCAATTTCATCGACATCAATACGCTGCAACTGACGGATGTCACGGGAAAAGTCCTGTCCACGATAGCCGACGGCCCTTTCCGTGTGACCAAACAGAGCAGCTACGTCAGCAGCTACCCCAACACCGTGGTCGACAATCCCTCGTGCCGCGACTGGGTATGGCAGGTAGAAAAGGACAAGAGCGGCAACCCCGTCATCGCCATGGTGCGCATCAGTTCCGACAAGAACTCCCACGATTACTATTACGCCCGCTGGACCGGGAGCAAATGGGCAAAGACTTTCCTCTGCAACGGAGGCGGACATTTCCACCAGACGCCCAATCTGGAAAAATGCTACAGCGGGGGTATGGCCATCGACCCGGAGAATCCGAATATCGTCTACTGCTCTGCGCCGGTAGAGGGCGAGAACGGGCGGGTTTATGAGCTGGTTCGCTTCACGATGGGCGAGGACAACCAGATTGCCGCCCGCGAGCAAATCACAAAGAACTCGCTGAAAAACAATGTGCGCCCCTTCATTCTTCCAAACTCCGGCCGCAGCCCGCTCCGGCTGGCATGGATGTACGGCGATTACTACGACTGGATTGTCAGTTCCTCCCGCCCTCAGGGCTACCCCACCGGCATCCATTGCGATTTCCCGGGCTTCGATGAAGAGACAGACCTGGAGAAAGGCCTGGCGGCGGAAGAAGATTTCGGCCAGACCGCAGCCGGAGAAAACTTCAAGGTGCAAAACGGAGTACTCGTGTCAACAGCCGAAACAGCCTATTCCCTCTCCCTTCCGGAGGGCGATGCCTTCACCCTCTCCCTCTCGCCCTACATCAATCCCGCAAACTACCAAGGAACCATCCTGAAAATCGGCTCCCTCAGCTACGAACTGGACGGGGAAACCCTGAAACCCGTGCTCCGCTCCGGCGAAGGACAAAGTTGGGAAAGCACAAACGTCTTGGGCACTTCCGACTGCTGGCAGCAGGAAAACCGCGGAACCGGAGGCCAATGGTACGACCCGACCCGCCTGCAATACTTCAATCTGACGCTGACTTATGCCGACGGCCTGCTGCGCATCTACCGCAACGGCCTGCTCGACCAGACCGTCTCCGTCCGCATCGACACGAAAGAGCCGCTCCTCCTGGGCGGGTTCGCCGGGTGGATCGAAGACTGCCGCATCTACAACCGCGTGCTCTCCCGGCAAGAAATCAAAGCCCTGAGCGACACTACGGCCACCTACGAGCTGGACGCCGCGCTGCAGAACGAAGCCGCGCTCGAACAACTCGAAGTGCCGAAAGAAATAACCACCGACCTCGTGCTCCCCGGCCTTACCTCTTCCGGCGAACAAATCGTGTGGACTTCTTCCAACCCCAGCCTGGTCACAACGACCGGGCTGGTCGCTTTTCCGCAGGAGGCTACCGCAGTGGAGCTGACCGCAAGCATCGGCGAACAGAGCCGCACCTTCGAAGCCCGGGTTCTCCCGCGCGAAGTAGAGCGCAACCTTGTACTGAGCTACGAGTTTGAGCCCGCGCAAGTGCGGGAGGACGGCACCGGCGGGCGCTATGTGGAAGACCAAAGCGGAAACGGGCTCGATGCCCGGATCTGCGGCAGCGCCGCCATCGACGGGACGCTCGACCTTTCGGCCAACACGCCGACGGGCTTTTCCACAAACGGCTACCTGCAAGCCCCCGACGGAGTGCTCGAAAACCTGCGGAGCTATACCTTCCTGATGAGAGTGACCCCCAAGAACCTGAACAAAGCCCCGCGCCTCTACGACTTCGGGTGCAACTCGGGCAACAGCGTCTTCGGCCGCGCCTCCAAGCTGACGGCAGGCGTGAAATACCAAGGCGGCACGACGCGGATGATAGACTCCCCCACGGCGCTCACCGTAGGGGCAGAGAATTGGGTGGCTTTCACCTTCGACGCCAGGAGCCGCACTACGGCCATTTACCTGAACGGGCGCAAGACCGTCAGCGGGACGAGCATCACGACCGAGCCCTACCAAGTGTCTGCCGGCGGAAGCGACAGCCGGAACTACATAGGCCGCACACAATGGTGGGACAGCAGCGTAGCCAACGACAATGCGGACTACTGCGGGACGATGGACGACTTCCGCCTGTACAACATAGCCCTTACCGAAGAGGAAATACAGGCACTCATGACACCCACCTCCCTCGGCGAAACGGCTGCCAACCCCGCCACCCGCACGTTCCTGGCCAATACCCTCCTCTCCGAATCGGAAGAGATACAGGTCCGTTCCCCGTGGGATAGTGCCGAACAGACCTTATATATATTCAACGCCCAAGGCGCGCTGCTCGCCGCCCACCGCCTGCCGGGAGCGACGGCCAGCATCGGCGCTCCCGCCGCGCCGGGCACCTACCTGCTGACCCTGCAGGAAAAGACCTCCGGCAAGGAGCTTTCACAGAAAATCATCATCCGTTAAACAAAAAAGGGGGCGCATCCGAGTGTGGAATGCGCCCCCTCCTCTCTCTCTTATCATCTACTATCCGGCCTTCCCGAAGCAAGCCGGGAAGCGGACGGTGCGGCTAAAAGTCGCCCATCCCGCCACCTCCGAAGCCGTCACCCGGCATGTCGTCCATGCCAAAGTCGCGCCGCGCCGGCCGGCGGGGTGCCTGATCCCGCATAGGAGCAAATGCGGGGAAAGACGGGTGGAGCAACTCATATTCCAGATAGTCCACATACTGTTCCACGTCGGGCAAGGCCTTCCGGATGCCCTCCAGCCGCGCTTCTTGTACCGTCCGGCGCAGCGTCTGCAGCGAGTCGCGCTCGATTCCCTTGGTGGGGAGCTCCTTCAGCGCTTTCTGGTAGGCCTCTTCGTTTTCCTTGAGCGCCGCCACTTGCTCGTCGGTCAGCTTCACTTGTGCAATCAGCTCCTTCGAAGGATAATCTGCCTTCGCCCGTCCCCGGCGGCCCTGTGCCGATACACTCACTGTCGTGCAGCATACTGCCAGAAACAACATCAAAAATACTTTCTTCATACTTGCAGTTGGTTTAAAAGGTTGAATAGATAATTTGTTTGTGTGTCACATCCTTTTGACCTGTCCCGCAGCGAAAGTTTAATGCGCCCCTGCCCCTTCTCGACCAATCCCCGCAATCCCTCTCCCAAACCGCCGGTTTCGACGACGAAAAGCGCTGCCGCTTTTCGCAAAAACCCCAAGGACTTTTTCAGAAAAGCGGCAGCGCTTTTTTCTAAAAGGCGCGGCGCGGAAAAATTCAGAAGAAAACGATGTCGACGATAACCGGCCCGCCCGCCCGGCGGTTCAGCTCGGCTATCAGTTCCGCCTTGCGCATGAGCAACTCCTGCCGGCAGGCGGAACTGCTGACGTGCATCGTGAGAACCTGGTTGCGGATGGAGAGGCGGCTCGTATAGCGCCCCATCACTCCGGCCACGTCGGCCCATGCAGCCAGCAGGCGGTGCTGCTGGAGCGGTGCTTCCAAGCCCTCCTTCCGCAGCATTTGCAGGATGAGGCTGCCGATGGGTTCTGCCTGTTTCTTTTTCATCATAGGGCGCGGTTTGCGGTTGGTAGGGGCGCAGACGGTATGTCCTCTGCCTCCGGTGTCACTTTCCCGTCCTCCACGGAAAAGATGCGGTAGGGCGTCTGCATGTCCGAGAGTATGCGGAAGAGATGGTCGCGGTGCGTATCGGTCAGGAATATCTGGCCGAAAGACTTGCCGGAGACCAGATGGATGATCTGCCGGACACGCTCGCTGTCGAGTTTGTCGAAGAGATCGTCCAGCAGCAGCAGCGGAAGCTGCCCGAGGCGCTCCTTCAGGTAGAGATACTGGGCCAGTTTCAGCGCTACGAGGTAGCTCTTTCCCTGCCCTTGCGAGCCCTCGCGGCGCAGGGGGAAGCCGTCGAGGAGCATCGTCAGGTCGTCTTTGTGTATGCCGTGCAGCGTGTAGCCCACGATCTGCTCCTTCGCCCGGCATTCGGCCAGCTGCCGGCGGAGCGGGCCACGGCTGAGATGGGACTCATAGGCCAGGCTTACGCGCTCCCTGCTGCGGGACGTGATGGAAGCATGCACTTCGTTGAAGAGCGGGATGAAAGCCGAGATGAAATTCAGCCTCGTCCCGTAGACCGTCTGTGCCGCCTCGTCCATGGTTTCCTCCCACAAGTCGAACAAAGCCGGGTCCACCGGCTGTTTCTCCGAGAGCTTCAGTAGCGCATTGCGCTGCATCAAGGCTTTGTTATAGCGCAGCAGAGCCTCCATATAGGGGCGGTCGTACTGGCAAACGGTCATGTCCACAAACCGGCGGCGCTCCTCGCTTCCTCCGGAAACCAGCAGCCCGTCGGCCGGGGAGACCTGCACCAGCGGGAAAGAACCGATGTGGTCCGAAAGCCGGCGGTACTCCTTTTTCCCCTTGCGGAACTTCTTCCCCCGGCCGCGACGCAGGGAGCAACAGATGTCTTCCTCCTCGCCGCTGTCCAGAAGATAGTGCCCCTGGAGCATGAAGAAGTCCGCCTCGTGCCGTATGTTCTGGGAGTCGGCCGGATTGGTCGCGCTCTTGCAGAAAGAAAGGTAGTAGATTGCATCCAAAAGATTCGTCTTCCCCATCCCGTTGAAGCCCACAAAACAGTTCACCTTGTCGGAGAAATGGAGGTCGGCCTCGGCCAAATTCTTATAATTAAGTATGGAGATTTGCTTCAATAACATGTGCAGTCAGCGGATTTAGCCGTGCAAAAGTAGAAAAAAACGCAAGGGGCGGCCAAAAATAAAGGCGAATAATTTCGTTTATACTCTAAAAAGAATTACTTTTGCCCCGCCTTTAACGGAAAGGCGAGATACAGAATCGTTACATATATATAAAGAAAGAAATAAAATGGCCATCACCAAGAACGGAATGGAAGAGCAGGCTGAAAGCAAAACCGGCCTGATAACTTGGATAGAGAAGAACAAAAAGATAGTAATCGGGCTGGTCGTAGCCCTGATTGTCATCGTAGGCGGATACTTTGCCTATAAATACCTCTACATCGCTCCCCGTGAGGAAAAGGCGGAAGCCGCCATCTTCAAAGGCGAGACCTACTTCGGAATCGGCGCCTATAACGAGGCCCTCAACGGAGACAACCGCGGATATATCGGTTTCCTGCGCGTCATCAAAGAATATGGCGGCACGAAGACGGCCAAACTGGCCAACGGCTATGCCGGCATCTGCTACGCGCAATTGGGCAAGTACAAGGAAGCTCTCGAATATCTGGGCCAGTTTGACGGCGACGATGCCATCGTAGCTCCCATGGTCATGGCTGCACAAGGCGACTGCTATGTGGAATTGGGCGATTTGGACAAGGCCTCTGCCGCATTCCTCGATGCCGCAGAAATGGCAGACAGCAAGGCTGCAAGCACGGAGGGCGTCAACAACTCCATCAGCCCGCTGTTCCTGATGAAAGCCGCACTCGTATATGAGAAACAGAACAACTACGGAAAAGCGCTCGAACTCTATACCGAGATAAAAGAGACTTACGTCAATTCGACTCAGGCCCGCAGCGGAGAAATCGACAAATACATAGAACGTGCCGAACTCCTGAGCGGTCAGAATAAATAAGTGCGGGAAAATGGCTACGCAAAATCACAATCTCTCCGAATACGATGCGGAAGCACTGAAGCTGAAAGGCATTGAGAGCGTGCGCTTCGGTATAGTCGTGTCCGACTGGAACTCCGCCATCACCTCCAAATTGCTGGAAGGCGCGGTGGAAACTCTCTCGGCACAAGGGGCCAAAAAGGAGAACATCTTCATCAAGCATGTCCCGGGCAGTTTCGAGTTAATCTATGGGGCCAAGCAGATGATCGACCGCTACCACGTGCATGCCGCCATAGTGCTGGGGTGCGTAGTGCAGGGCGAGACTCCTCATTTCACCTACGTCTGCCAAGGAGTTACCCAAGGGGTTGCATGGCTGAATGCCACGGAAAGCATTCCCGTCATCTACGGCCTTCTCACTACGGAGAACATGGAACAGGCCGAAGCCCGTGCCGGAGGAAATCTCGGCAATAAGGGGACGGAAGGTGCCGTAGCGGCAATCAAGATGCTGATGTCCTTTCCTGCCCGGACCATGTAGCACGTAAACAATAATCCGATGGGTGGTTACCAGAGTGGCCAAATGGGGCAGACTGTAAATCTGCTGGCGATGCCTTCGGTGGTTCGAATCCATCACCACCCACATGTTGCTCTTTAATAAGAAGAGATAAGCCGGATCCTCCAAAAAGGCTTCGGCTTATCTCTTTTTATTGCGATCGTAAATCCATAATCATCTATAACAAACTTATCTTTTAAAACCCTATTCTATGAAAACTCTCTGCACCCTCATGCTCTGCAGTTTGCTTCCCGCCGCGGCGGCCCTTGCCCAAGACGCGGAAAGGAGTTCTTTCAACAAAGGTTGGAAGTTCAGCAAAGCCGAAAAAGTGGAAACGGAGCAAGACAGTCTCCTGTCCTACTCCCACGCCAAGCCCTACATCTTGCCCACGGGCAATGCCTTTCTCTCGTTCCAATCCCCCCATGCGCAGCCTTCGAAGCCTTTCTACAACGGCCAGCCGGTAGCCATAGCCACCACAGAATACAACGATAAAAACTGGCGCGCCCTCGACCTTCCGCACGACTGGGGCATCGAAGGCCCCTTCAAGCAGGAGTACCCCGGCGAGACGGCCAAGCTCCCGTGGTGGGGAAACGCCTGGTATCGGAAAGTTTTCCGGGTGGACGCAGCCGACAAAGGCAAGGATATCTATCTGGATATCGACGGAGCCATGTCCTACTCCACGGTCTACTGCAACGGCAAACTCGTAGGCGGCTGGCCCTATGGGTACACCTCTTATCGTGTCGACCTGACCCCCTATCTCAAGTTCGGCGAAGAGAATACCGTAGCCGTCCGCTTGGAAAACATCGAAGAGTCCAGCCGCTGGTATCCCGGAGGCGGCATCTACCGCAACGTATGGCTGGTGAAAAAGTCGCCCGTCGGCATAGCCCATTGGGGAACCTACATCACCACTCCGCAGGTTTCGGCAGAACGCGCCAGCATCCACATGGAGATCACCCTGCAAAACACCAATAACTCCTCCGGCGCAGCGCAAGTCGTGACGAAAGTTTACCGGCAGGACAAAGACGGGAAGCCCACCGGCGCCGTCATCTGCTCTTCGGAAACCTCGCTCCCGAGCGTCACCGACGGGCAAACCATCAGCCAGAAAATGTATGTGGACAGCCCCGCCATCTGGGACATCGACACGCCGAATCTCTACACCGCCGTAACTTCCGTACAACAGGGCGGGAAAGAAATCGACTCCTACTCCACTTCGTTCGGAATCCGCGAGTTTAAGGTGACGTCGAGCGACGGCTTCTACCTGAACGGGCGCAAACTTCCGCTCCAGGGCGTATGCCTCCACCACGACCTCGGCGCACTGGGCGCCGCCTTCAACGTGCGCGCCATGGAACGCCAGCTGGAGATGATGAAAGAAATGGGCGTGAATGCCATCCGCACCACCCACAATCCTTCTGCTCCCGAGATGCTCGACCTGTGCGACCGCATGGGCTTCGTCGTGCTCGACGAGCTGACCGACACCTGGACCGTGGCCAAAAAGCCGAACGGCTATGCCCTCCTCTTCGACGACTGGCACGAACAGGACCTGCGCGCCCTCATCCGCCGCGACCGCAACCACCCCTCCGTCATCATGTGGAGCACCGGAAACGAAATAGCCGAGCAGGTAATCCCCGAGAAGTTCCGCCTTGCCCAACTTCTTACGGACATTGCCCACGACGAAGACCCGACCCGTCCGGCAACCTACGGCTGCGACCGCCCGAAAGGTGCAGAAAACGGATTCTGCAAGACTGCCGACGTCTACGGCTTCAACTACAAACCGATGATGTATGCAGGCTTCCACAAGCAATTCCCCGGCCATCCCTACTACGGCAGCGAGACTTCGTCCTGCATCAGCACGCGCGGAGAATACTTCTTCCCCGTAAGCTACAACAAAGACCTCGGCAAATCCGACTTCCAGGTCAGCTCCTACGACCTCTATGCGCCTGCGTGGGCCATGGCCCCCGACTGGGAATTCAAAGGGCAGGACGAAAACCCGGAAAACCTGGGCGAATTCGTCTGGACCGGCTTCGACTATCTGGGCGAGCCCACGCCTTACAACAGCGACCTCACCGTGCTCACCAACTTCAGCAACCCCGAAGAGCAGGCACGCGCCAAGAAAGAGCTGGAAGCCATAGGCCGGATAGCCGTTCCCTCCCGCAGTTCCTACTTCGGCATCATCGACCTGGCCGGTTTCCCCAAAGACCGTTACTACATCTACCAGTCCCGCTGGCGTCCGGAGCTGCCGATGGCCCACATCCTGCCCCACTGGAACTGGCCGGAGCGCGTGGGCGAAGTCACTCCCGTGCATGTCTATACCTCGGGCGACGCGGCCGAACTGTTCATCAACGGCAAGTCGCAGGGAATGAAGAAGAAGAAAACCGGAGAAGAAGTCCCGACCCTGGAAGAAATCCGCCGCCAGCCGGAATTGGTGAAAGACATCTACCGTCTCTGCTGGGACGAAGTGGTCTACGAACCCGGCGAGGTGAAAGTCGTGGCCTACAAGGACGGAAAAGTATGGGCTGAAGACCGCGTCGTAACTGCCGGCAAGACGGCAAAAATGGAAGTAACGTCCGACCGTCCGGCCATGAAGGCCGACGGCAGCGACCTACTCTTCGTCAGCGTACGCCTTACGGACAAAGACGGCAACTTCTCCCCGCGTGCCGACAACCTCATCAAGTTCTCCGTCGAAGGCGCGGCCCGAATCGCAGCCACCGACAACGGCGACCCGACAAGCCTCGAATCCTTCCAGAACCCCTATGTGAAGGCATTCAACGGTTGCGCACTCGTCATCCTCCGCTCCAACGGCACCGAAGGCGACATCCGGCTCACCGTAAAGAGCAAAGGCCTGCCAACCCAGACCCTCACCCTGAAGGCAGAGAAGTAAATTAGCACACAAAAAGCCCCATTTATGCAGCGGGAACAGGAGCGGAAAGCCCTTGTTCCCGCTTGCTGTTTTTAGGGAATGCCCGTAACTTTGCAGGCAATTATGGAAACAAAGGAATACAAAATACTCTTCGTCTGCCTCGGGAACATCTGCCGCTCACCCGCTGCCGAAGAAATCATGCGGCACTTTATCAAAAAAGCGGCAAGGGAAAAGGAAATAAGTGCTGCATCCGCCGGACTAATCTCCTACCACAAAGGCGAACTGCCCGATGCGCGGATGCGGAGCCACGCCCTGCGGCGGGGATACAAGCTGACCCACCGCTCCCGTCCCATCCGCACGGAAGACTTCTACGACTTCCACCTGATTGTCGGGATGGACGACAGCAACATCGACCGCCTCCGGCAAATCGCCCCCTCGCCCGAGGAAGAGAAGAAAATAGTCCGCATGACCGACTTCCTACGCGAGAAGACAGCCGACCACGTGCCCGACCCCTACTATGGCGGGGCCCACGGTTTCGAAAATGTGCTCGACATACTGGAAGATGCCTGCCAAGGCCTTCTGGAGTTTCTCGGCAAGGACGGAAAACCCGAACCCTCGACAATCTGAAACAAACACCGACGATGAAACGATTGAAACCCTGTATCCTGCTCCTCCTCGGCCTCCTGTCCCTCCCGCTCCAGGCTGAGGAAAAAGGAAGAATCAGCCGCCTCGGCGACCGGCTGAAAAACGTGGAGATACGCAACGCCAAGAACGAGCCGATGATGCTGCCCGGCTTCGGGAAACAACCCATACTCATCTTCTATGCCGACCCCGACCATCCCGCCTGCGACTTCACCGACTATCTGGAAGACCACCAACTGAACCAGCCCAAGCTGCTGGCCTACGGAGTCATCAACCTGAAGGACGCTCCGCTCATTCCCAATGCCATCGTCCGCGCCATAGCCCGGGCAAAAATCCGGAAGACAGGGGCTTCCATCTATACCGACCCCGACCGCCTGCTCTCGAAAGGCTGGAACCTTGGCGACTGCAACAACAAATTCGTCTTCCTGATAGTGGATACCGACGGGACGCTGCTCTACTTCTCAAAAGGCGAGCCCACCAAGGAGCAGATCAAGGAATTCTACCGGGTGGTCTATTCACTCTGAAGCTCTACCCCCTGCGGCAGGACAAATCATCGGCACCGCCATGTTTTGCCAACCCATTACAGCCCCTACGGACGCTCCGGCAGGCAATAAATCCCTCTGCTAAGCCAGTTTAGAGAATGCGGAAGTATGGATTAACATTATTTACATGTAAATTTAATCACAGCATTTGGAGGATTCACAGAAAGTCCATACTTTTGCACTCACAAAACAAGAAGACATCGCGGAGTGGAGCAGTTGGTAGCTCGCCAGGCTCATAACCTGGAGGTCGTTCGTTCGAGTCGGGCCTCCGCAACCAAGAGAAGAAGAGATTAGTCCGTACGGTACTGATCTCTTCTTTCTTTTTGCCTTCCGGGCAAATCAAGGCTGCAATATACCCCGGCATACTGCTTTTTTTCGTACATTTGCCCCGCTTTTTAGGTGACAACCCTGTATATACCTTATTTATATATTAACACTCTACAAAATATGGAACTGGCAAGTAAATATAATCCCGCCGATGTAGAAGGAAAATGGTATGAGTATTGGACCAAGCACCGCTTGTTCCATTCCGAACCCGACGACCGCGAACCCTATACCGTAGTCATTCCGCCTCCCAACGTCACCGGCGTTCTCCACATGGGGCACATGCTCAACAATACGATTCAGGATATCCTGGTCCGCCGTGCCCGCATGGAGGGAAAAAATGCTTGCTGGGTTCCGGGCACGGACCATGCCTCCATCGCCACAGAGGCAAAAGTAGTAAACAAACTGGCTGCCGAAGGCATCAAGAAGACCGACCTGACGCGCGAAGAATTCCTCAAGCATGCGTGGGACTGGACGCACGAACACGGCGGAATCATCCTGCAACAGCTCCGCAAACTGGGCGCCTCCTGCGACTGGGACCGCACGGCATTCACTATGGACGAGAAGCGCTCGGAAAGCGTGCTGAAGGTTTTCGTAGACCTCTACGAGAAAGGGCTCATCTACCGCGGCGTACGCATGATCAACTGGGACCCCAAAGCCAAGACGGCCCTGAGCGACGAAGAAGTAGTATATAAGGAAGAACACAACAAGCTCTTCTACCTGCGCTACAAGATCGAGGGCGAAGACGGATACGCCATCGTGGCCACCACCCGACCGGAGACCATCATGGGCGACACGGCCATGTGCATCAACCCGAACGACCCCAAAAATCAGCACCTGAAGGGGAAGAAAGTCATCGTCCCCTTGGTCGGCCGCGTGATTCCCGTCATCGAAGACGACTATGTGGACATAGAATTCGGCACCGGATGCCTCAAAGTGACCCCGGCGCACGACGTCAACGACTATATGCTCGGAGAGAAATACAACCTTCCCTCCATCGACATCTTCAACGACGACGGCACTCTCTCCGAAGCTGCCGGGCTCTACGTCGGTATGGACCGCTTCGAGGTGCGCAAGCAGATAGAGAAAGACCTGGAAGCCGCCGGGCTGCTGGAAAAAGTAGAGCCCTACGTCAACAAAGTAGGCTATTCGGAACGCACCAACGTCGTGATCGAGCCGAAACTCTCCATGCAGTGGTTCCTGCGGATGGAGCAACTGGCCCGGCCCGCACTGGAGGCCGTGATGAAAGACGACATCCGGTTTTATCCCGCCAAGTACAAGAATACGTATCGCTACTGGATGGAAAACATCAAAGACTGGTGTATCAGCCGCCAGCTCTGGTGGGGACACCGCATCCCGGCCTACTTCCTGCCCGAAGGGGGCTACGTGGTGGCCGAAACGCCCGAACGGGCCTTGCAGAAAGCCATTGAGAAGACCGGCAACAAGAGCCTGACCCTCTCCGACCTGCGGCAAGACGAGGACTGCCTCGACACGTGGTTCTCCTCCTGGCTATGGCCCATTTCCCTGTTCGACGGCATCAACAACCCGGGCAACAAGGAGATGCAATACTATTATCCCACAAGCGATCTGGTGACAGGGCCCGACATCATCTTCTTCTGGGTGGCGCGCATGATCATAGCCGGATACGAATACGAAAAAGACAAACCCTTCCGCAACGTTTATTTCACCGGCATCGTGCGCGACAAACTGGGGCGCAAGATGAGCAAAAGCCTGGGCAATTCGCCCGACCCGCTCGAACTTATCGACCGGTACGGTGCCGACGGGGTGCGTATGGGCATGATGCTTTCTGCCCCGGCAGGCAACGATATACTCTTCGACGATGCGCTTTGCGAACAGGGCCGCAACTTCAACAACAAGATATGGAATGCCTTCCGGCTGGTGAAGGGATGGGAAGTGGACGAACATGCAGACCAACCCCAGTCTGCCGCCTTGGCCGTCAAGTGGTTCGACTCGCAGGTCAAGAAGAGCGCGGCAGAAGTGGCCGACCTCTTCTCCAAGTATCGCCTAAGCGAGGCCCTCATGGAGATCTACAAACTCTTCTGGGATGAGTTCTCTTCCTGGTATCTGGAGATGATCAAGCCCGCCTACGGCGAGCCCATCGATGCCGTCACCTACCGCGCCACCCTCCACTTCTTCGACTCCCTCCTGCGCCTGCTCCATCCGTTCATGCCCTTCATTACCGAAGAGTTGTGGCAGGCTCTGGAACCGCGCACCGAGGGAGAGAGCATCATGACCCAGCTGATTCCGCAAGGCGGAGAGGCCGACCTGAAACTGCTGAAGGACTTCTCGCAAGTGAAGGAAGTGGTCAGCAACGTGCGCGCCATACGCCTGCAGCGCAATATCCCGCAGCGGGCCCAGCTGACGCTGTGCGTAATCGGACAAAACCCCATATCGGCCTACAATCCGGTGCTCATCAAGATGTCCAGCCTGTCGGCCATTTCGATAGCCGATGAGAAACCGGCCAACTCTTCCTCTTTCCTGGTTGCCACCACCGAATACGCCGTTCCGCTCGAAGGGCTCATCGACAAGGAAGCCGAGCTGGCCAAACTGGAAGCCGAACTGAAGCACAAGGAAGGATTCCTGCAGGGAGTGCTCAAGAAGTTGAGCAACGAAAAGTTCGTGGCCAATGCGCCGGAACAAGTAATCGCGCTCGAACGCAAGAAGCAGGCCGATGCCGAAAGCATCATCCGCTCGCTGAAAGAAACGATAGCCGCGCTGAAATCCTGAGAAACGCTAGTACAAAGGCATAAAAGGAACCCCGCCCGGACCGAGAAACCTCTTCTTGTCCGGGCGGGGTTCGCTATATCACGATGGAGGAAGAGCCTCCGCCGTCTACTTGATGTTCTCGCGGATTCGCCGGATATAGTCCTTCAGTCCCTGAGAATCCTTGGCGTCGATTATCCCGAGCAGCGTCTTCAGTTCGTTGCGTATCTTCTCCACCTGCTTCGAAGTGCGGGGGTTGAAGAGAATCTCCTGCAGCAGATATTCGTCTTCCGAAAGCAGTCCGCGCGCGATGGCCAAGTGCTTCTTGAAGGTAGTACCCGGGGCATCCTGATGTTGCATTACGGCACTGAACACAAACGTGGAGACAAACGGAATGGACAAGCTGTAGGCCACCGTCTCGTCATGCTCCTCAAAGGAGTATTCGAAGATATTCAACTTCAGAGAGTTATACAGGTCTTTGAAAAACACCTTCCCCAAGTGGTCGCTCTCGGAAATGATGATGGCATTTTCGTTCGAGAGATTGCTCAGGCTGGCAAAGGTCGGTCCGAACATCGGGTGCGTGCTGACAAAGCGGAAGCCGCTCTCCCGGTAAAAGGCGGGAAGGCCGCTCTTCACGCTCGCTATGTCGCTCAGGATGCAGTCCTTCGGGAGAGCCGGAAGCACCTGGCGGAAAGCTTCGATGGTGTACTTGACCGTGGCGGCATTGATGAGCAGTTCGGGCTGGAAGTCGCGCACTTCGTCGAGTGTCGTGAAGCGGTACGTGTTGTAGACGAAGCGCAACTGTGCCGGATTGATATCGTAAACCGCCGTCTCGTGCTGAAAACTCAGGACATCGGTGAAGAAAGATCCCATCTTTCCTGCACCCAGAATCAGAATACGCATAGATTTTCCTGAAAAAACTTTCCCGTCCTTTTTCTTATTTGTTCAGCACTTCCATCTGCTGGTTGACGCTCTCTTCGTGGATTGCCTCGAAGATTTTGCGCATGAAGTCCGTGCCCATGCCGCACTGCATGCCCTGGGCGCAGCGTTTGGCGATGATTTCGTCGTAACGTTCCCGCTGCAGTATGGTCATGTTGTGCTCCTTCTTGAATTCCCCTATCTCGCGGCTGACGCGCATACGCTTGGAGAGCGTCTCGATCAGTGCATTGTCGCATTCGTCGATCTCCTTGCGCAGTTGGGAGAGACTCTCCGTCCCCTGCGACATGTCGCGCACCACAAGCAGGTCCAAGATGTACTCCAGCACGTCGGGAGTTATCTGCTGTGCCGCGTCGCTCCATGCGGCATCCGGCGTGCAGTGGCTCTCGATGATCAATCCGTCGAAGCCCAAATCCATGGCCTGCTGCGAAAGGGGGGCAATCAGCTCGCGCTTTCCGCCGATGTGGCTGGGGTCGCAGATGAGCGGCAGCTCCGGGACACGGCGGCGCAACTCGATGGGAATCTGCCATTGCGGCTGGTTGCGGTAGAGTTTCTTCTCGTAGGAGCTGAAACCTCTGTGGATGGCCGCCAGACGCCGCAGGCCGGCCCCGTTGAGCCGCTCCAGCGCCCCGATCCAAAGTTCCAGGTCGGGATTGACGGGGTTCTTGACCAATACCGGGATGTCCGTGCCCTTCAGCGTGTCGGCTATCTCCTGTACGGCAAAGGGGTTGGCCGAGGTGCGCGCGCCGATCCACAAAATGTCGATGCCCGCTGCCAGGCATTCTTCCACGTGCTTGGCCGTGGCCACTTCCGTCGTGACCAACATGCCGGTTTCCTCCTTCACCCGCTTCAGCCAGGGCAGGGCTTCCGAGCCTTTACCCTCGAAGCCTCCCGGTTTGGTGCGCGGCTTCCACACTCCGGCGCGGAAGATGCGGATGCCGCGGGCAGCCAGGTCGCACGCTGTGCGCATCACTTGTTCTTCGGTCTCTGCACTGCAAGGACCGGCAATGACTACCGGACGCTTCATGTCGATGCCCGGCAAATTGAGGGGTTGTAAGTCCAATTCCATAATTCGATACTATTTTTTTTCTTCTTTTCTGTTCGTTTGCTTTTCTCAAAATGCTTCTTCCACGCGGCGAAGCGCTTCTTCGAGGCGCTCGTTCGGGCAGCAGAGCGAGATGCGCACGTAGCGCGCCCCGTTGTGCCCGAAGATCATGCCCGGAGTGATGAATACGCGTGCCTTCTGCAGCACCGGCTCGGTCAGGTCTTCCACCGAGGCATACCGCTCGGGAATCCTCCCCCAGAGGAACATGCCCACCTGGTCCCCGTCGTACGTGCACCCGAGCGTATCCATTATCTTCTCGGCCACGACGCGCCGCGAGGCATAGTGCTCATTGTTGCCCGCATACCACTCGGCCCCGGCCTCCAGGGCTTTGGCCGCCGCGAGCTGCATGGGGCGGAAAGTGCCGGAGTCCACATTGCTCTTCACCTTCAGCACCCAGCTGATGAAGTCGCAGTTTGAGGCCAGCATCCCTACGCGCCAGCCCGGCATGTTGTGGGCTTTGCTCATGGAGTTGAGCTCGATGCAGCAATCCTTGGCTCCCGGCACGGACAAGATGCTGAGCGGCCGCTCGGTCAGGATGAAGCTATACGGGCAATCGTTGACCACGACCAGCCGGTGCCGCCGCGCAAAGTCGACCAGGCGCTCGTAAAGTTCCGGCGTGGCCGCCGCGCCTGTGGGCATCTGGGGATAATTCGTCCACATGAGCTTCACCCGGCTCAGATCCGTCTGCTCCAGTTCGTCGAAATCCGGCATCCATCCGTCCTCCGCCCTCAGGTTGTAGGTGCGGACCTCTGCGCCGAGCAGCCGGCTCAGGGCGGAATAGGCCGGATAGCCCGGGTCGGGCACCAGGACCTCTTCGCCGGGGTTGACGAAGGCCAGCGTAATGTGGAGTATCCCCTCCTTGCTTCCGATGAGGGGCTGTATCTCGGTCGCCGGGTCGAGCTCTACGCCGTACCACTCGTGGTACCACTGCGCAAATGCGCGGCGCAGTTCGGGTATCCCGACGTAGGGCTGGTAGCCGTGCGTGTCGTCGCGCATCGTCTCGCGGCACATCACTTCGCGCATCTCCCGCGAGGGCGGGCAGTCCGGGCTACCTACCCCGAGGTTTATCACGTCCAGCCCGGCGGCATTCATGGCGGCCACTTCCTTCAGCTTGCGGGAGAAATAATATTCCTGCACGGTCGACAACCGGTCGGCCGGGGCGATGTCAATCCTGGACATTGGACCTCCCTTCGGCATATTCGCCCAAAATCGTCAGTTCGCGGGTCAGCGGGCCGATGGCGTCCAGCCCCTGCTTGTAGCTCAGGTAGTCCTCGAAAGAGAGATCCACATAGAAGAGGTATTCCCACTCGCGGCCTATGATGGGGAGCGACTGTATTTTGGTCAGGTTTACCTGGTAGTAGGACAAGATGGAGAGCACCTGCGAGAGGCAGCCCACACGGTGCTGCACGGCAAAGACGATGCTGGCCTTGTTCACGGTGGCGGACTTCAGCCGGTCGGCCTCCCAACGGTCGGCCACGACGAGGAAGCGGGTAAAGTTGTGCTTGTTGGTCTCCACGCCCCGCTCCAAGACCTTCATCCCGTAGAGTTCCGCCGCATAGGCCGAGCAGATGGCCGCATGTCCGCGCAGGTTGTTGTCGCGGATACCTTTGGCCGAGAGGGCCGTGTCCACTCCTTCCACCACTTTGAGCTGCGGGTGGGCATTGAGAAACTCCCGGCACTGCATCAGGGCGATGGGATGGGAGTTCACTTCGTGCAGGTCGTCCCAGCCCTCGTCGGGAAGGCAGACGAAGCTGTGGCTGATGCGCAGCTTGTACTCCCCTACTATCTTCACCGGATTCTGCCGGATCAGCTCATTATTCTGCAAGAGGCTGCCTGCTATCGTGTTCTCTATGGCCAACATGCCGAAGAGCGTGCTGTCTTCCTTCATCAGCCGGAAGATGTCCCGAAAATGGTCGCAACAGATCAGCTCGATTTCTTCACCTTGGAAATACTGGTGAGCCGCAATGTCATGATAGGAGCCCGAGACTCCCTGGATGGCTACTTTCTTCATTTCTTGTCTTGTGTTTTATCGCTATAAAAAAACAAGTCCCGCTCTTTGAGAGCAGGACTTGTTTTTATCGTTTTCTTGTCTTCGACCGACGCTTTCTTATCGCACGCAAAATCCTGCTCTTACTTGTCTGCTAAAGTAAAAGTAATAAAAGAAAAAGAATGCGAATACAAAAGTCATCGTCTCGAAAACCATAATTTCAGTTTCATTTTTACGGCGGCAAAGATACAGTCATTTTCTGTTTTTCCCAATCCCGGAGCCTGTTTTTTTCACGAAACCGAGCAATTTTCTTTCAATATACCTTATATATTGCCGTTAGTGTTACAACTGATACATTTTTCCGCTCCCGCGGCAAACGCCTCCCCCCCCCGCCTTCTCCAGTCTTTTCCCCAAAGGCCGCCTGCAAATGGCGCTGCATGTTTTTCCGGTTTGCGCTGCATGTTTCCGGAAAAAGTGGCTGATGTTTTTCCCGGAAGATGCGGGGCTTTTCCGTCCCCGCGGAGGGGACGGACACAAAAGAAGCGGGCGCGTCGGAAAAAACTTCCGGCGCACCCGCACTTTTTCTTAGCAAGCCAGGCTGATAAAGACTGCCGTTTATTCGTACTTCTTCAGCAGCGACTTGAAGTTCTTGGTGTAGGGCACGAGGGTAAAGGCATAGTTGTACGTCTGCCCTATCTTCATCTGGTCCCACTCGTGGGGCTGCGCGCCCCAGCTGTTGTCGCCGCCGACGCCGGTCATCCCGCAGTCCACGAAGAGCTCCACGAGCTCCTGCTTGCGGGGATCGGAGTTGTGTTTCTTCTGTTGTCCGGGGTAAACGGGCGCTCCGTTGCGGATGTCGTCGCCACAGTCGAACTCGTTGCGGGGATAGTTCGAGGCGTTGAATTCTATGCGGTCGTCGGCCACGATGAGCAGTCCCTTGCCCTTGCCGGAGAGAGCCAGCCAGCGCACATTGGTGCGGTGCTCGTTTTCTTCGGGACGGATGTAGGGCACGAACATGTCGGACACCTGGGTTTCGTATTCGTCCACGAAGGTGGAGGAGCGGCGGTCTACGTAGTTTTCATAGGGGCCGCAGCCGTAGTAAGTCAGATTGTCGAAGGAGACGGGCAGCTGCATGCTCATCCCGACGCGGGGAATCCAGTTGCCGTCGGTCGAGGGGCGACGGCCGCGCCGCTCGTCCTTGGGCTCTTCGAGCTGGCTGGTGAAGGTGTTTTCGATGCGTACCTTGCCGTCGTCGGATATGGTGTAGACGGCTTTCCAGTTGGCCTTGATGGTTTCGTAGGCGTATTCCACGGTCACTTTGTTCCCATCTACGGCGAAAGAGGCTGCCTTCGGAGCGGCATCGCTCACTTCGCGCCATGCCTTCAGGCGGCGGGGCGAGCCGTTGCCGTAGTCATTCTCCACCGGGGCGCGCCAGAAGTCGGGCTTCGGGCCTTTCATGCCCAGGATGAATTGCTGGCCGCGGAAGATGTAGGAAGTCATCAGGCCGGAAGTCTTGTCGAAAGTGATGGTGAAGTTCTTCCCTTTGAAGTTGACGAGGCTGCCGTTCTCCTGCGCTTTCAGCGAAGAGGTGAGCGTGGCGGTCTCGTAAGGTGCGGAGTAGGCCAGTTTCTGCTCGCGGGCAATGACATAGCCGGAGGGCAGGAACGGCTCGGCTTCGCGCTGCTTGACGTAGAACTCTACGTAGGTATCGCCCGGAGCCTGTGCGGGGAAGCCCTGTAGGGAAACCTGCACGGTGTCCATCGGGGCGCATTTCACGTCGAGTTCGCCTTCATAAACGACCTTGCCGTTCTGCTTGATCAGGTAAGAAAAGTCATACTTTTCCAAGTCGGTGAAGAAGAAGCCGTTGGCTATGCATACCGTCTTTGCTATGGAGTCGAAGTCCACGAAGTCTACGTTCTGGTACACTTTGGCCATTTCGCGGCTCTGGGGTTTGAGCGAACGGTCGGGGAATACGATGCCGTTGATGCAGAAAGAGCCGTCGCTCGGCGTGCCTTCGTCGCCGAAGTCGCCGCCATAGGCCCAATACTTGCGGCCGTCTTCGGTGGTCTCGGCCATACCTTGGTCCACCCAGTCCCAGATGCAGCCGCCCTGCAGCGCCGGATATTTCTTGATGATCTGCCAGTAATAGTCGAAACCGCCCAGGGAGTTGCCCATGGCGTGGGCGTATTCGCACATGATGAGGGGGCGTTTTTCGGTGTTATAGGCGTTTTTCGCATAGTGCTCTATGTCCCACGGACGCGGGTACATGGGGCAATAAATATCGGAGTTCCACTCGTGGTAAGCCTGCTCGTACTGTACGGGACGGGATGGGTCTTTCTGCTTCATCCAGAGGTAAGTCTGGTAGAAATTATAGCCGTTTCCGGCTTCGTTGCCCAAGGACCAGGTCACGATGCAGGCGTGGTTTTTGTCGCGCTCGTACATGTTTACGGTGCGGGCCATGTGCGCGTCGAAGAACTCTAGGTTGTTTGCCAGAGTTCCGCCGATGCGGCGGTCGTAACCCATGCCGTGGCTCTCGATGTTGACTTCGTCGATTACGTAGATGCCGTATTCATCGCAGAGTTCGTAGAAGCGCTCTTGTTGGGGATAGTGGCAGCAACGCACGGTGTTGACGTTCAGTTGCTTGAAGAGTTCTATGTCTTTCAGCATCAGTTCCTCGTCCACATAGTGTCCGGTGTACTCGTTGTGCTCGTGCATGTTGACACCTTTCACCAGGACCGGCTTGCCATTGACGCGGAAGAGGCCGTCTTTCACCTCTGCCGTGCGGAAGCCCACCTTGCAGGACGTGGCCTCCAGGACGTTTCCGCTTCCGTCTTTCACCGAAATAAGCAGTGTGTAGAGATTGGGCGTCTCCGCAGTCCAGTGCTTGAAGGCTCCTTTGAAGGAGGTGCTCCATGCCTCATCGGTATTTCCGGCAGATGCTGCCTGGGCAAGCACTGCGTGGCCGCACTCTTTCCGGTCTTTATCCAGCAGAGTGGCTTCCACTTTTCCGCCGGCGGCCTTCAGGCCTTGTGTCCAGGCGGTCAGGTTGAGGATGCCCTGGTCGTAGTTTTCGTCCAGAGTGGCAAGGGCATGGAAGTCTACCAAGCGTTCTTTGGGCTGGGCATAAAGATAGACTTCGCGCTCGAAGCCGCTCAGACGCCAGAAGTCCTGGCACTCCAGATAGTTCGCGTCGCTGAAGCGGTGTACCTGCACGGCCAGCACGTTCTCGCCGGACTTCACTTTTTCCGTGATGCGGAAACGCGAAGGGGTCTTTGCGTCCTTGCTCATGCCGAGGAATTGCCCGTTCAGATAGTAGAAGGCACAGCCTTTCGTACCGTCGAAGCTGATGAAAATCTCCTTTCCGTCCCAGTCTTCCGGAAGAGTGAAGGTGCGGCGATACGTACCCGTAGGGTTCCATTCCTCAGGCACATAGGGGGGATTGGGTTCCTGCAGGTACTTGTCGTATCCGCGGGAGACGAAAGCCCAGCCGGAGTTGGAATAAATGGGGATTCCGAAGCCTTGGCGTTCCCAGTTGCCCGGCACTTTTATGTCGTCCCAGCCCGAGTCGTCCAGGTCGGGCTTCATGAAGTCCGTAGGACGGTCGGGAAAATTGTCTACGTACTTGAATTTCCAAGTCCCGTTGAGCGACATGCGCATGGGCGATGCGGCGCGGTCGCCTTTGAGCGCCAGCTGCTCGGTGGGAAACGGGGTAAATGTGGCGCGCGGTGTCTCACGTCCCAGACTTGTCATCTTGGGGTTTGTGATGATGGAGTAGCGGTCGCCGGGTTCTCCCTCTCCTACGGGGATGTACGACTGTGCCTGAGTGACCGCCAGGCCGGGCAACAACAACCCGGCCGACAGCAGCGCAGACCAGAAACAAGAATGAATTTTACACATCATTAGTGAAGAATTTATCAAAGGTTTAGAAGTAATTTTATAACTCTGGTGGACAAAGATACCTCCTTTACAGCCTGATTGGGAAACAGGTCCTGCCTTTTTTAGGAATAATAACACTAAAGAGACGGCAACCTGCGGGAAACCGACTTTTCGCCAAGTCGGCGTGAACCGTACGTCCGCAGAAACAAAAAAAAGCCGGCCGGCCTTCCGCTCATGCGGGATAGACCGGCCGGCAAATCGCGGCAAATCAATTCGTATTCAGGAAATCCCTTATCCGCAATGGATTAGAGAATCTCGATCTGTTTCTCTGCCTTTTTCTTCTCCTCGGGAGTCTGTTTCGGAAGGAAGACGGTCAGCACGCCGTGCTCCACTTTGGCCGAAATCTTATCCTTCTGCACATCCTCAGGCAAAATCATGGCCTGCTGGAACTTGCTGTACGAGAACTCGCGACGCAGGTAGCGCATGTCTTCCTTTTTCTCGCTGTTGTCTTCTTTCTTTTCCTCTTTCTTCTCCATCGAAATCACGAGGTTGTTTTCCTCATCGATCTTGATGTCGAAGTCGTTCTTCGTATAGCCCGGGGCTGCCAGCTCCACGCGGTAGTCGTTTGCAGTCTCTATGACGTTTACGGCAGGTGCCGTGGCACTTACGCGGGGCATCCAGTTCGTATCGAACAAGTCGTTGAACACGTCGGGCAACCAACTCTGATTTTTTCTAACTACAGGTGTCATAATCAATTCCTCCATTTCTATGTTTTTGTTTTTTGTTATTCGTTTTCTTTTGAGCCCGCCTGCTTTTTCAAGCGGACTCGTATAGGGAAATGCAAGATGCGTGCCAACCGCTTTTTCCCATGCCGGGGCTGTAAAAATGTCACAAATCCGGACATTTAGCCTCTTTCTGCAAGCCATTTTGGCCGAAACGCCCCTGCAATGGCTATTTTTTCGCCCGCTCCGGAGGCATACCGGAAGACATTTTTTATATTTGCAAGCATATAAAAACATACGTATCACCCCCAAACAAAAAATCTATGCCTATGAAGTGGATAAAAGCCCTCCCCTTTTTCCTTTTTGCCTTCCCCTTTTTCCAAAAAGCGGCAGCGCAAATTTCCAAAACCGAAGGGGAATATTTGAGAAAGGACAGCATCCTCTGGAAAGAATACTACCAGAAGGATGACTCGCTTGCCCGGATAGCCGGGGAATCGCCCGACCAGAAAGACCGGATACGGGCCGAAAGAGAGGCCTTGCTGGCATGGGCCAGCAAAGGGAACTGTGCACTGGCCATGGAGTACGCCTCCACGCCCAGCGGGCTGCAAAGGCTCTTCTGGGTACGCATGGATATCGGAAAAGACACGCTGCAGCAAATCCTTTCCTCGCTGCCCAAGGAGATGCAGAATTCGCCCTACGGGCAAAGCCTGAAACAACACATCGACTACCCGCAGGTCAAGGAGGGCGGCCGCTGCTACTACTTCGCCTGCACGGCCGACGGCGGCACTCCGCTCGACTGGGAGAGCATGCTCCAGAAGAAACTGCTCATCGTCTACGGCGGTATCGACTGCATGGGCTCCGACGGGCGCGACTTCCTCAACCGCCTCTACGACGAGACGGCGCGGGAGGACTTCGACATTATATATTATGCCCCCGCCACGTCACAGGAAGAGCTGGCACAGGTCAAGAAACGGTTTCCCGAAATCCGCTTCCACGTGGTCTCCGACCTGAAGGGCGACCACAGCCCGATGAAGATAAGATACGGCTCCCAGGCCCAGCCCACCTGCTACCTGGTGAACGAACAGGGCATCGTGGAGCAAATCTGCTTCGGCATCCGTCCGTCAGTCATAGGCACCTTTGCACGCCCGCAGGCGGCATCGGCCGAAGAAGGGGAGATACTCATCCGCGGTACCATCTATGGAGAAAACCGCGAGCCTCTCTCCGGTGCCAATGTGACCGAAACGGACGGGGACGGCCGCGTCGTATCGGCCACGAAAACGGACTCGAACGGAAAATTCTCCTTCAAGATAAGAAGCCGCGCACACGACATCAACTTCCAGCAAAACGGCTACTACAAACAGCAGCAGCCCATCGGCTCGAAGAGCGTGTTCCACATCCAGATGGAAATAGACCCTTATGTCGAATAACAGCCCTCTCAGCGCAAAGGCGCAAGACGCCTCGATAGCCCCGATGCACTCCTGCGAGCACATCGTGAACCAAGCGATGATCCGGCTCTTCGGCTGCGGACGGTCGGTGGAAGCCCACATCGAGCGCAAGAAAAGCAAACTCGACTATCTGCTCCCTGCCGCCCCGGGCGCAGAAGAACTGCAACGGCTGGAAAACGAGGTAAACCGGGTGATCGACCTGGACTTGCCCGTCTACATGACTTATATATCCGCCGAAGAGGCGGTCCGCAGTTTCGACTTGCGGCGCCTGCCCCAGGGTGAAGTACCGGAACAGGTGCGCGTGGTCCACATAGGCGACTACGACCAATGCCTCTGCATCGGCCAGCACGTGGAGCATACCGCCCAGATAGGACACTTCCGGATTTCTTCGAGCAGCTACGAGGACGGGCGGCTGCGCATCCGCTTCAAACTCGTAGAGTAAAGCAGCGGAAACAAGCCAGAGAAAGCGTAGGAAGAAAAGCGGAAGCCACTCTCAAAGCTATGGAGGGAAACGTTGGGTTACTTCTCTCTCCTCAAACCTTGAGAGTGGCTTCCGTATTAAACCCGCGGGAGGGGAACTTTTCTAATCGATGGCTTTGCCCGCCGCAGCGTAGATGCGCTCGATGATGCTCACGACCTGCAACCCGTCGTAGGCATTGGTCGTGATTTCGGCGCCTTTCGACAAGACATCGATCACATTCTGGATGACATAGTGGTGGTTCTGCGCCGAACCTTTGTAGGGACCGTAGTCGTTCGGCGGATTGGAAGGGGCGAGTACGGGCATTTCGTAGTCCTTGACGTGGCAGTAGACCACCTCATTCATGTATTGCCCGGCCACTTTCACCGAACCGTTCTCGGCCACGATGGTCAGGCTGCTCTCCAAATTGCAGTCCCACACGGCGGTCGAGAAGACCAATACGCCGGAAGCGTCGTCGCGGTCGGCAAATCGGAACGTGGCGATGCCGCTGTCTTCGAAATCGGTCAGCCCTTGGTGGTTGAAATCCCTCAACTCGGTCCGGATATCCTTGATGTCTCCGAAAAGCCAGTACATGATATCGATGAAATGGGAGAACTGGGTAAACAGGGTGCCGCCGTCCAGTTCTTTCGTCCCATGCCATCCGCCCGCCTGGTAGTAGCGTCCGTCGCGGTTCCACAGGCAGTTGAGCTCTACGGTGTAGATGCGCCCCAGCCGGCCGCTCTCTACCAATTCCTTCAGCCATACGGAGGGAGGCGAATAGCGGTTCTGCATGACGCAGAAGACGCGGCGGTCGCGCTCGATGGCATGCTGGATGATCCGTTCCGCATCGCGCATGGCCAGCGCCATGGGCTTCTCGATCACGACATGGCAGTTGGAGTCGATGGCCATGAGCGCCATATCCGTATGCAATCCGTTCGGCACGCAGACACAAACCACGTCGAGATCTTCCGTGGCGAGCATCGTGGCAGCCGAGCGGTAGTAGGCCTCCTTGATCTCTGTCGAGCCGGTCTCCTCGGGAGGGAGCACATCGCAGACGCAGACCAGCTGCGCCTGCGGGTTGCGGCGTATCATCTCCGCATGGCGCTTGCCTATGTGTCCCTGCCCGATGACCGCAAAACGTATAGGAAGTTGCTGCATTTCTCTCGTCTTCCCTCCCCTCTTAATAAGAACGGGCAAACAGGACTCGACATGCCGACGGGCGTCCGGTCAGCACGCAATGTCCCGGTTCCTTGGGGAAACCGAAGGGAATGCAACGTATCGTGGCTTTTGTCTCTTCCTTGATGCGGGCCTCTGTCTCCGGAGTCCCGTCCCAATGGGCCAGAATGAAGCCGCCTTCGTCGAGTTTTGCCTTGAACTCTTCGTAGGTATCGGCTGTCTTTATCATGCTGTCGCGGAAGGTTTTTGCTTTTCGGTAGATGTTGGCCTGGATTTCCTCCAGCAGGTCTTTTATGTGGAGCGCTATGCCTTCCTGAGGAAGTGTCTCCTTCTCCAGCGTGTCGCGCCGCATGAGTTCTATGGTCCCGTTGGCCAGATCGCGGGCTCCCAGCACAAGGCGCACCGGCACGCCCTTCAGCTCGTAATCGGCAAACTTGAAGCCCGGGCGCTTGTTGTCTGCATTGTCGTATTTCACGGAGATGCCCAAACTTCTCAGTTCGGCAGCGATGGCATTGGCCCGCTCGTCAATGGCTGAAAGTTGCTCACTGTTTTTATAAATCGGGACTATCACGACTTGTATCGGAGCCAGGTGCGGCGGCAGCACAAGTCCGTTGTCATCGCTGTGCGTCATGATGAGCGCTCCCATCAGACGGGTAGACACGCCCCACGAAGTGGCCCATACGTAGTCCAGTTTGTTCTCCTTGTCTACGAATTGCACATCGAAAGCCTTGGCAAAGTTCTGCCCCAGGAAGTGGCTTGTGCCGCTCTGGAGCGCTTTCCCGTCCTGCATCATGGCTTCAATCGTGTACGTGTCCAAGGCTCCGGCGAAGCGTTCCGTCTCGGATTTCACACCCTTGATTACCGGCATGGCCATGTACTTCTCGGCAAACTCGGCATAGACGTCCAGCATGCGGCGTGCCTCTTCCTCGGCTTCCTCGCGTGTGGCATGGGCCGTATGCCCTTCCTGCCAAAGGAATTCCGCTGTACGCAGGAACAGGCGGGTGCGCATCTCCCAGCGCAATACGTTGGCCCACTGGTTACACAGGATGGGAAGGTCCCGATAACTGTGTATCCAGTTTTTATAGGTATTCCAGATGATAGTTTCCGAAGTGGGGCGTATGATGAGTTCTTCCTCCAGTTTGGCAGCCGGATCCACCACCACTCCGTCGCCGTCCGGCGACTGCTTCAGACGGTAGTGCGTCACCACGGCGCATTCTTTGGCAAAGCCTTCCACGTGTTCCGCCTCGCGACTGAAAAAAGACTTGGGGATGAGCAGGGGGAAATAGGCATTGACGTGCCCCGTAGCCTTAAACATATCGTCCAACTGCCGCTGCATCTTTTCCCAAATGGCATAGCCATAGGGCTTGATTACCATGCAGCCACGTACGGCAGACTGCTCTGCCAGGTCGGCTTTTACGACTAACTCATTGTACCATTGCGAGTAATTTTCACTCCGCTTGGTAAGGTCTTTCAGTTCTGCAGCCATATATTTTCTGTTTCTTTGTTGTTCTTGTTTAATCGTTGATGAAATACAAAAAAGAGGAAACGGCTCGTCCGGCTATTTATTGCTTCGTCAGTTCCTCATAGATTTTCTGCTTCTTTGTATAACGCAATACCGTCCCGCGCAATACTTCGTCTAAGGAATCGATACGCGCCAGCTCTTCCTCCGTCAGTTCCGCATGTACTTCTACAAATTTCTTGCGCAAGAATTCGGCTCGTTTTTCCACGATTTTTCCCCAGTCGCTGTCGGTTTTTGCTTCCGGATGGAATTGAGCTTGTCCTACCAGCTCCCGGAATTCAGTCAAGTAGTCTTCCTTACGCTCGCCGCAGGCACTCAAAGCGAACAACAGCGCAAACACACAACAGCGGAATACGAGTCCCAAGATGCCTTTTGAGCGGGCCGGTTCATGGTTTGAAGTCCTTTTCCGGGACTCAGGGGCAGATACTTTTTTCATACGCAATGTATATTTGGATTCATCAGTCATACTGGAATAACCATCGGGCGACAAAGATAGCGAAAAAACAGCAAAATACTTCCCGCCCTGCCCGGAGTATTTTGAAGCAAACTCCATAAACAAATAGAAAAGCTGCCCCAAACCGTAATTTGAGACAGCCTTTCTTCCGTTACGTTTCCGTGCTCATTCGCTATTTTACCGCGACAGCAAGAGAGTCCCGAGGTTGGCATCGTGCCACAATGTCAGCAGGGCGCTCAACTCCGAATAGCGGGAAACCGGGACTTCCGTCCCGTTTATCCGGAGGCTCCGATGCAGCACCGCCTTGTTCCCGGAAGTTTCAATACGGATATCCACTTCGCCCACAGAATTTTTCAAATGGGCTTTTTTTCCACCGTTGACAACCTTTCCGGATGCCGGCAAGGCTATGTTATAAACTATCTCCTCGTCTATCGGAGCCGGCAACAATACCGGACGCGTCCTCCGCGAGGCAAACAAGCGCAAAGCGCTGCTCCCGGCATCGGCCGGAAGCGGAAGAGAAAGGACACGGTAGGCAGGAGTTGTTTCAATACGGTAGGGGGGCATTTCTCCCGCGGCAGCCAACGAGCCGTCTTCCGCCAGAGTCAGGTGGTAATTTTTCCCATATTTGACGGCAGATGCCGTAACCGTAAGTCCAGAACCTGCCGGATATTGCAAAAGCTGTACCCCGGCCTTTTCAACCTCTACCTTGGCAAAGCGGCCGGAAGCCGGGTCAATCTCCCAAACAGTTCCGCCGTCTCCCACACGGACGGCAAGCCCCTCGACACCGGACAAAGCCGCAACCTTTCCGGCCAAAGCAGGGGGCAACACGCTCTTCAGCGTGAGTTGCGCCTTCATTCCGGCCGCCTTCAGCAGATTATAGAGCAAGGAGGCCTTCTCGGCTTCCGTGCCATACGCCGTCTCCAGCACTTCCTTGCAGGGACGGATGCGGTAGCCGCAACCGGCAAGCGAAAGGGCACAAGTCTCCACATGAGCCTGCACGTAGGAGGCAATGGCCGCCAGCCGCGAAGACACGTCGCGACAAGTGTCCAGTGCCGTCTGCAAATCTCCGGGCAATTGGGCCAGGGCACCCTTGTCACACTGCAAACCTATGTATGCGGCCGCGGCATCCGCGTCTTTCCATGTAGAGGCTACCAGCAGGCAACTTGCGGGCGCATACGCCTCAGGCATCGTCTCGGGCAGTTTCTTCAGTATCCAAGAATAAACCGTACGGCCGTCTATCACCTCTTTCTTGCCGGAACGGAGAAGGCCGTATTCCGCAAAATCCAGATTTTGGGAAGAAGGAACCGTGATGCTCACTTCGGCCCGGTCGATCGGCGCACGCGCTTCAAGCGGAAGGCTTAAGTCCAACGCCGGCAAATAACCGGGCTTCGTCGTTATGGTATAATCCAAATATATCGTACAGCCCAAGTCCAATCCCGTATGCACGATGGCCATTTCCGTAATCCTATTATAATAAGGAGCACGCGCAGCAGTCGAAGGCAACTGCTTGACGAACGCATTCTGAGGATTCTCGATGATTGTCCCGTCAGACTGCCGGGTGTATGACTCATTGACCTTAAGGGTCTGATAGTCCGGATTGTAGACTACAAACGTCTCGCCGTAGGTATTATTCATGGCCGGATGGGTATAGATCGAGAGTTCCTTGCGGAAATGATATTCCTGGCTGCCATCCTCATTCAGCTTATAGTCTATTTTGAGCAGATGATAGCGGGCTTCTGGCGAAGCGACTGCCACCGCCGAGAAAAACAAGAGAAAAAGAGGAAGTATTCCTCGTATGATTTGTCTCATAAGATATGTGGAATTTCAAGTTTTTTACTTTTTCTGGAACGTCAGATACGCATCGAAACTACGGTAATTCTCAACAGCGGAGCGCACATCCTGCCAGTCGGCAGCCGTAAAGACCCGTTTGTTGAGCGAGAGGCTCTGGCGGAAGTTGAGCGTGTTTCCCTCGACTTTCAGGCTACCGCCGGAGCTGGCCACTTTGCTCTCAATCGTTTTTCCTTCTTTCGCTCCGTCTTTCAGTTCGTAGCCCGAGGGCAATTCCATCGTCTCGTCCAGTTCGAGAAGCTGGGAGCAGGAGATCAGGAAACCCGACTTGCGCTGCTCCGGCGAGAGGTCCAGCCGGCTTTCGACCCGGTTGCCGGCATACAGCCGGCTCATCAGGAAAGGTTTCACGAGGAGTTCCCCCTCTCCGAGCAAAGCATAGCCGGGGATTTCAAAACGAAAAGTCAATTCGATAGGCGCAGCCATATAATCGCGCGGATTCTTTCCCCAGTCCGCCTTCAGGAGCCGCGCCCGGGGAGAAATGGCCTTGAACTGCTGTTCCATCGTATTGTACCACTGGTTCTCCCACCCTTGGGTAAAGGGGCGGCGAATGCCGAGATCTGTGTATCCCTCGGCGGCCACGGTCACTGTCCCGCTCAGCGTTCCGTCGGCAGAGAGGCGCGTCCGGGCCTTCATGCGCAGATAGTGGTTCTCCGGAGCAGACACGGGGGTTATGCAGAGGTCAGAACCTTCGGGAAGTCCGGGCAGGTAATTCTGCTGTTGCTCGGCACTGCTCCAAAGCTCGCGGCTGAAAGGTATCCAGGTGGGGTCGATGGGCATGAGAGTGCCGTCGGAAAGCTCCACGACCGTCACACAGTGGTTGAAATGGTCGGCGGGGATTTCCCGTTCGATGCGGCTTCCGGCCATCGTCATGGCCGGATAAGCCTTGAAGCCGGCTATGCGCAGGAAACTGACGAGGGTGGAGGCTATATCCTTGCAGACACCACAGCGGTCCGTGTAGTTCATCTTCAGATTGTGGAGCGTATATCCCTCGCCTTTGCCCATGTGGATACCCGAATAGCGTATATTGTCGGCCACCCAGTGTGCCAGGGCGGAAATCTTCTCCATCTCCGTTTTCTTCCCCTTCAGCAGCTCCTTCACCTTTTCTTCCGCTTCGGGGATAGGGTCGAAACTGCCATAGTCTTCGTTCACCTTGTTAAACCAGATGGATTTAGCCTTCCAGTCGGCCGTGGACGAGGCTATGACTTTCGGGGCAAAGTCGAAATAATCCACCGAGTTGGGCTCTTTCTTCGGCGGAAGCATGTAGTCGAGCGTGAAGGCATACACCTTCTTCTCGCCTTCGTATAGTACGGAAGCGGCACAATCCCCTTGGTAAACCTTGTATTGCATATCGCGGTGGCGGGGTATGGCCATGCGGTACACCTTGCGCAGCGTGGGCACCGTATTCCAAAACGGGATTATATCGTAGAACTCGCCCTTCATCGGCGGGATAAAACGGCTCTCGTCGTCGTCCGCCCCGCCTTGCGAGGCGGAAGCGCCCGCAGCCGCCGCACCCGGGGCAGCGAGCAGGGCGTAGGTAAAGCCGCGCTTGTCTATTTCGTAATCGATGATGTCGCCGGGTTGCAACGCCCCGACTTCTATCATGATCTGGCGCGCGCCCCAATATATCATGCGGGCCGGCGCCACATAGTCCAACATCCTGGCCGGATCCACCTGCACCGTATCGCCCGAAGCCTTGTAGACTGTCACTTTCCGGAAGGCGGCCATTGCCGTCAGCGGGTCATAGTCGTAGACCAATACCCGGTTCTGTAGCGCGCCGGCTTCGTTGCATATCTGAATGATGCGGCGAATGAAAAACGTGCCGGAGCCGTTGTCCTGAATATCCACGGCGGTACTGTCCAGCAGGTTCACCGCAGGGAAATCCTTGTAGCCCTCAAAGGCATCGGCCTTGGCTGCCAGAGTCTTGACGTCCTGCCCATGGAGCAGCAGACTTCCACAGAACAGGGAAAACAAAGGTAAGAAGATTCGTCTCATAAATCGAGGTTTTAACTATGCTGAAAGAAGCCGCTTCCCGACAGGAAAACAACATTTCCATAGGGAAAGCGGCTTATCTCTTGTTCCTATGCAGCTATTCCTTTTCTTATATCAAGTATTGCGAACTGATCGATTCGTTGTTGACCACGCGGCGGATGGTCTCTGCAAAAATGTCTGCTATCGAGAGCTGCTTCACCTTCTTGCTGCTCCCGTGATAAGGGATACTGTCGGTAAAGACAATCTCCGTCAGGGCAGATTCGTCCACGCGCTCGGAGGCCGGATCGCTCATCACGCAGTGGCTGGCCATGGCGCGCACCGATTTTGCCCCGTTGGCCATCATCAGGTCGGCAGACTTACTGATGGTCCCGGCCGTGTCCACCATGTCGTCCACCAGAATCACGTTCTTCCCCTCCACGTCGCCTATGATCTGCATGGCGGCCACCTCGTTGGGTTTCAGCCTCTGCTTGTTGCACAACACCAGAGGCACGCCCAAGTATTTACTGAACGTATTGGCGCGTTTCGAGCCGCCCACGTCCGGGGTGGCAATGACCAGCTCGTCCAGATTGAGCGACTGTATGTAGGGGAGAAAAACGGATGAGGCGTACAAATGGTCTACCGGAATATCGAAGAAACCCTGTATCTGGTCGGCATGGAGATCCATGGTGATCAACCGGTCGATGCCGGCCACGCTCAACATGTCGGCCACGAGTTTAGCGCCTATGGATACGCGCGGTTTGTCTTTCCGGTCTTGCCGTGCCCATCCGAAATACGGGATTACGGCCACGATGCTCTTGGCCGAGGCGCGCTTTGCCGCATCGATCATCAGGAGAAGCTCCATGAGATTGTCCGAATTGGGGAAAGTAGACTGGACCAGGAATACATGGGAACCACGTATCGACTCTTCGTAAGAAACCGAAAATTCCCCGTCGGCAAAGTGCGTGATATTCATATTGCCGAGAGGACATCCCAGGCTGGAACATATCTTTTCAGCCAGATACCGGGATTTTGTACCGGAAAAAACCAGGAAAGGTGCTTTTTCACTCATTGCGTGTTACTACATTATAGTTTCAAGTATGCTGCAAAGGTACGGAATCTGCCGTCACGGCAAAAAAATAAATTCGCTTTTCTGCACGAAAATACACATTTCGTAATGCTTCCCCCGCTCAGTGGCCGCTTCGGATTTGCAGGAAGCCGACCAATTCGTCACACCGGCCGCCAAACGGACGGTGGTAGACATAGATTTGATATTCGTTTTCCGTCTCATAGAAGTCGCCCTCCGTCGGGCCGGTGGAAGCGGCGGAAGGAGCGGACTGCCCCGCCTCCCGGCCTCCGGGGCAGAAGAGATACTGATAATTGTAGTAGCCCTGCTTCAGGAGGAGTGTCTTTTCGTAGAGCCGGGCCTCCGGATTGTAGTCCATCCGGTAGTCCGGCGAGAAACTGTTGTGCGTAAAATACCCGTTGAGGTAGACCTCCCCGCTTTGCAGCCGTGCGGTTTCGTCGCCGGGAAGAAAGGTGAAATGCACGAAGAGGTAGTCGCTCTCCGTGTGGGGGCTGAGCTCGGAGGTCCGGGTGTCGCTGTTGCGGATGAGGAATGCCCCGTCCTGGTCTTCATCGTAGACGTAATTCCGCCGGGGCTCGTCGGCATAGAGCGTGGCGTGGTAGTAGTCGTCGTATTGCCCCACGCGCTCGATTCCCATCCCCGCCTCATTATAGTAGAGCATCTCGAAGCGGCGGTACTCGTTTCCCGCGTCGAAAATCAGGCTCCGGTTGTGCTCGTAGCGCAGTCCGGAAGAGGTGACATAGCTGGGCTTCAGTCCTGTCACCTGGTTGTCCGTGCGGTTGTTCTGCCTCACCACCACTTTGAATTCATCCACGGGGTTGCTCACCTGGAGCCCCTTGTAGCTGAGCGTGAAGCTCACCTGCTGGTGGGTGCGGTTCAGGTCTATGTCCGTGTTCGAACTTACGGTGGCTCCGATGAGCACCTTGGGCGAGAGCACCGAAAAGCGCACGATGGCCACCGGTTCCTGCGCGCCGATGTCGTCGTCGTAGATGGTGACTTCGTAGTTTCCCGCCCGCGTGATCCGCACATCCTCGTTGGGTATCGTCAGGTGGTAGTGGGTGTATTCCACCAGGGTATTCATCGAGTGCTCATAGTCGTCTATGGTATTTCCGTTGAATCCCACCATGTATTCCGTCTCCGAGAGATGAGAGTCGGTCCAGTCGGCATTGCAGTGCTTGACGGAGTAGGCATAGCGGCGGTATTCGTGCGAGAGCTCGTCGAAACGGATGCTCAGCACCTCGCCTTTTTCGGGAGAAAGGACGGGCAGGCGGTCCCACTCGTCATTGACCCGGGCCATCAGCGTCTTGACATAAGGGCTTCTCACTTCGCAGTCCTGGGCCTGAAGGGCGGAAGAGAAAAGGAGGATAAAGAGGAGCATTCCGGAGTGTTTCATGATGAATCTCTGTGGGGTTATTCGCATGATACGGGAGTTTATTCCGCCTTCTTGGGAGGCGGGAAATAAGGCAGTTGCCTCATGACGCGCAGGATTTGCCGCCGCCTTTTCAGCATATAGGCCGAGGGACGGGCCGAATTGTAGCGCAGCGGGTTGGGCAGCGTGGCGGCTATCAGCGCACACTGGCTGCGCGTCAGTTCGCGGGCGCTGCGGCCGAAGTGTTCCCGGGCCACGGCTTCGGCGCCATAGATGCCGTCGCCCATCTCGATGGAGTTGAGATATACCTCCATGATGCGCTCCTTGTCCCAGAACAGCTCGATGAGCACCGTAAAATAGGCCTCGAATCCCTTACGCACCCAGGACGAAGCGGGCCAGAGGAACACGTTTTTGGCCGTCTGCTGGCTGATGGTGCTCCCCCCGCGCAGGCGTTTCCCATCTTCCCGGTGCTCGGAGATGGCGGATTCGATGGCCTTGAAGTCAAAACCGTGGTGGGTAGGGAAAAGATTGTCCTCCGAGGCGATGACGGCATTGGCCAGATGGGGCGATATCTCCTCTTTCGACACCCAATGGTGCTTCCACTTCAGGTCTTCCCCTTTCGCCTTCTGCTGAAACAGGCGGATGAACATCAGCGGAGTGGCATACACCGGCACGTAGCGGTAGACGATGACGGCCGAGACCGAAGAAAGGACAAAGAGCAGCAGGATGAATAACAGGATTTTCTTGAGCTTCGACAGGATCATGGATTTCGGTTTTTCCAGTTTGCGGCTTGCTGCCTGGCAAAAAACCGGGCGGACTATCTTCCTGGGAAGCAGTAGTCCGTCCGGTTCCGGTTCGTTGAGTCAGAACTGTCTGATGTGCAATTTTTCCTCGCGGGTATCGGGCATTATTGCTGCCCGCTGTTGGCGTTGTCGATCATCGTCTGGCTCGGCAGCAGGTAGAGCTCTGCACGGCGGTTCTGCGCGCGGCCCTCAGCCGTACTGTTGGAGGCGATGGGCTCGGTGGAACCCTTGCCGATTACGGATTTGAAGCGCGAGGAAGCGATGCCCTGCTCCACCAAGTAGTTCTTTACGGCGAAGGCGCGGTTCTCGGAGAGCGGGTTGTTGATGGCGTCCGTGCCCGTGTTGTCCGTGTGGCCCACTACAGCGAGGTCCACGTCGCTTGCCAGTTGTGCGGCAAAGGTGGCCAGCGACTGCTTGGAAGCGGCGTTCAGCGTAGCCTTGTTGGTGGCAAAAGTCACGTCGCCGTCGAGCGTAACCTTTACAGCCACGGTATTACCCTGCGAGTCCGTCTCGGTTTCTACCGTCGCGCCCTCAATCTGGGCTGCCTGCTCGCGGGCCTTGTCCATCTTCTTGCCGATGATTACTCCGGCCGTCGTGCCGGCCACTGCGCCGATGCCTGCGCCGAGAGCCGTGTTGCCCGACCATTTCCCGATCAGCGCGCCGAGGGCCGTGCCGCCGCCTGCGCCGATGAGAGCGCCTTTTGCCGTGTTGTTCATGTTGCAACTTGCCAATAATACGCATGCACTGAGAAGCAGTGCGTAAATCTTCAGGTTTTTCATAACGCTTATGTTGATTAGTTATAGATAAGTCACGCGGCAAAGGTACGCCTTTTGCCGGACAAGTCCTTTGCAAGGACGGGAAAAATCCCGCGGGGTTTACATTCTTTTACGCTTAGGCCCGGCACCGGGGCGGAAAAAGCGGAAGGGCCTTTTCCCGTTTCCCCAGCCACTTTCCCGGAAAAGCGGCGGAGGTTTTCCCAGTAAGCGGCAGGACTTTTTTCACGCCGCGCCTCATAAAAATCTGGCCGGGCGGGACACTTTATTTGCCTTGCTTACGTTATATAGTAGAATTTGCGCGCGACAGACAGTAAAAACGACCGAATGAAAGACAAGAGCCCGTTGCTTCTTCTCCTGTGGACCAGCCTGTTCTTTTTCGTCCTGAGCGGATGCTCGGTGAAGAAGAATACGCGGTGGACCCGTTTTTACCACTCCTTTACGACGCGCTACAACGTATTCTACAACGGCTCCACCGCCTTCCGCGACGGAATGGACGCCGTCATGTCCGGCAACAAGGACTACTACGGCGAAATCCTCCCCCTGGAACCCATCAGCAACGAAGGCACCGTGGGACAAGGCAGCGGCAATTTTGACCGTGCCATAGAGAAAGGGGAGAAAAGCGTAAAGCTCCACTCCATACGCAAGAAGCCCAAGAAGAAACCCGGCCGCCAGTCGGCCAAGCAGAAGCTGTGGCAAAGCCAGAAGGAATACAACCCCTTCCTCTACCGCGCCTGGCTCCTCATCGGGCAGGCACAGTACTGGAAAGGGGAATACCTGGAGGCGGCGGCCACTTTCAGCTACATTGCCCGGCTCTACGAGAACAATGCGAAAGTCCTCCCCTACGCCCGCATCTGGATGGCCCGCTGCTATGCACAGTTGGACTGGTTCTACGACGCAGAAAACTCCCTGACCCTGACACGGACCAAGGGCTACCAGAAACGGCACCGGCGCGACTTCGACTATGCGCAGGCCAACTATCTGCTCCGCCAGCAGCGCTACGAAGAAGCCATCCCCGTATTGCAACGCGTGGTCAAGCAGGAAAAAAACAAGAAGCAGCGCCAGCGGGAACTCTTCCTGCTGGGACAGCTCTACCAGCACCTCGGCAAGAACAAGGAGGCCTACGACACCTACGGCCGCCTCTTGCGCAAAAGCCCGCCCTACGAGATGGAATTCAACGCCCGCATACGCCAGACCGAAGTTCTCTCCGGGTCGCCGAAAAAAATCGAGCGCAAACTCAAGCGCATGGCGCGCAGCCAGAAGAACAAGGACTATCTGGACCAGATATACTACGCCATAGGCAACATCTATCTCTCCCAGGGCGACACACTGAAAGCCATGGACCAATACCGCACGGCTGCGGAAGAAAGCACGCGCGGGGGAAAGGAGAAAGCCGTAGCCCTGCTGACTCTGGGACAATTGTGCTGGGAACGGATGGAATACACCGAGGCGCAGCAGTGCTACCAGGACGCCCTCGGGCTGATCGACAAGGAGTATCCGGATTTCGACATGCTCTCCAAGCGCTCCGCCGTGCTGGACGAACTAGTGGGCTATGCCGAGGCCGTACAGTTGCAGGACAGCCTGCAGCACCTGGCCACCCTGCCGGAGACGGAACAACTGGCCATAATAGACAAAATCATAGAAGACCTGATAAAAAAGGAAGAAGAAGAGCGCAAGAAGCAGGAAGAAGCCGAACTCCTGGCCCAGCACCAGGCCGACCAGGCTGCCAACGCCCCCACCCTGACCCAGCAGCAGACAGTGGCCCCCACCGTGGCCAATGGCGACCGCTCGTGGTATTTCTACAATTCGCAGACCGTGCAGCAGGGAAAGACAGCGTTCCAGAACCTTTGGGGCAACCGGAAACTGGAAGACAACTGGCGCCGGCGGAACAAGACCACCGTGGCTACGAGCGACTACGAAGAGATAGACTACGCAGCCGAAGACTCCATAGCAGAAGCCCGGGCACAAATGATGGATTCGCTGATGAATGACACACTGGCGCAGGCGCAGATGATGAAAGACTCGCTGGAAAACGACCCGCACCAGCGGGAATACTACCTGAAACAGATACCCGTGACCGAAGAGCAGCTGGCCGAATCAAACCGCATCCTGAGCGACGGACTCTTCAACATGGGACTTATCTACAAGGACAAGCTGGAAGACGAGCGTCTCGCCACACAAGTCTGGGACCGCCTCATCCGCGAATTTCCCGGCTTCGAGCGCTTGGACGAAACATATTATAATATGTATCTCATGTACCTCCGCTATCAGAAAAATGCAGAAGCCGAATACGCCAAAGCGCAACTGATCCAGCGATTCCCGGAAAGCAAATACGCCCTTACCCTCTCCGACCCGGACTTCCTGGCCAACGCGCTCTACGGGAAGCAGCGGGAAGATTCGCTCTACGCCTCCTCGTATGAAGCATTCAAGGAAGGCCGTTTCGACGAAGTGATTCGGAACGACGAATATGCAGCCCAGAAATACGCCATGGGCCAGCACCGGCCCAAATTCCTCTTCCTCCACGCCATGTCTTCCCTGCGGCAGGGCGACAGGGCGGACTTCCTGGCCAAACTGAAAGACGTGACGCAGAATTATCCGGACGATGAGATTACGGCCCTGGCCGCCGACATAATGAAAGGATTGCAGGAAGGCCGCCTGCTGAGCGCCGACAGCGATTTCGGCTCGATATGGTCGCTTCGCGCCCGGGAGCTGGCAGGCGACACGACGCTCGTCGACACGCTTTCCAATGCCTTCCAGGCGGAAAAGGAAGTTCCCTACCTCTTCCTCCTGGCATACCCCGAGGGCGAGGTCGACGAAGACCGGATGCTCTACGAAGTGGCACGCTATAATTTCGCCAGCTTCATAGTGAAAGACTTCGACTTGGCCTTCAACCAGCTGGGACCGGTGCGCATGATGGAGATAAAACTGTTCAACTCTTTCGACGAAGTGCGCTACTATATGTACCTTCTCTATAGGGACGGCGAAATGGCGGCCAAGCTGAGCGGACTGAGACCGGTGATTATCTCCCAACACAACTTCGACTTGCTGATGAAGTACTACAGTTTCGACGATTACGCCCGCTTCTACGAAGAAAACTTCGGGGAGTTGCCCTCGCTGGACGAAGAACTCGAACTGCCCGAAGGCGGCGATACACTCGACGAGCCGCTGCAGAACCTGCCCGAACTGCCCGAGGGAGAGGAATATGAGCCGGAAGAAGAAATAATAGAAGAGGATGTCTTCATCGACTGACGGACAGGAGACAGAAAGACCCTCTATAAATATAATGAAAGAGACTTGCGATGACTAAAGAAAGACTGCTATGGGCCGACGATGAGATAGACATCCTGAAGCCGCATGTGCTTTTCCTGGAAAGCAAAGGCTATGAGGTTACGACCGTGACCAACGGCATCGATGCCGTAGACATGTGCCGGGAAAACGATTTCGACCTGATCTTTCTGGACGAGAACATGCCCGGACTGAGCGGACTGGAGACCCTTCAGAAAATAAAGGAAGTCCGCCCCATGGTTCCGGTAGTGATGATCACGAAAAGCGAAGAGGAAAACATAATGGACCAAGCGATCGGGGCAAAAATAGCCGACTATTTGATAAAACCCGTGAACCCTAACCAGATTCTGCTCTCCATTAAGAAAAACCTGCACCGCAAAGAGATCGAAACGGAAGCGGTCAACAGCGGTTATCAGCAGAACTTCGGACAAATCGGCATGCAAATCAACGATTCCCTTACGGCCGAAGACTGGATGGAGGTGTACAAGCGTCTTGTCTACTGGGAGTTGGAACTCGAAACGGCCGAGGGAGGGATGAACGAGCTGCTTTCCATGCAGAAAACCGAAGCCAATTCCGCTTTCGTGAAGTTCGTCAAACGGAATTATGTGGACTGGATCAAGCATCCCAACCGGCGGCCGATGATGAGTCCCGACCTGTTTAAGAAGAAAATCTTCCCCGCTTTGGACCGCGGGGAGAAGGTCTTTCTGGTAGTCATCGACAACTTCCGCTACGACCAGTGGCGCTCCATCAGCAAATACCTGGCCGAAGACTTCACCGCCGAAGAGGAACTCTACTACAGCATACTGCCCACGGCGACGCAATACGCCCGAAATGCCATCTTCTCCGGGCTGATGCCCAACAAGATGGCCGAAATGTTCCCGGACCTGTGGGTCGACGAAGACTCGGAGGAAGGGAAAAACCTGAACGAAGAGCCGCTTATCCGTGTCCACATAGAGCGTTATCGCCGAAAGGACAGCTTCTCTTACCATAAGATCAACGAATCTTCCTACGGGGAGAAGCTTTTAGGCAATTTCCGGCAGTTGCTTCACAACGACCTCAACGTGATTGTCGTAAACTTCATCGACATGCTCTCCCACGCCCGCACCGATTCGCGAATGGTGAAGGAGTTGGCCTCGTCCGATGCGGCCTACCGCTCCATTACGCAGTCGTGGTTCCGCCATTCATCCATACGGGATTTGTTCCGGGCCATGGCCCACAGCGGATACAAGGTGTTCCTGACCACCGACCACGGCACAATCTGCGTGAACAACCCGGTGAAAGTAATCGGCGACCGCAACACCAACACCAATCTCCGCTACAAGCTGGGGAAAAACCTAAGCTACAATCCGAAGCAAGTCTTCGAGATCCGCAACCCGGCGGAAGTGGAATTGCCGAAACTCAACGTCAGCACGTCCTATATCTTTGCGGGAGGACGGGATTTCTTTGCCTATCCGAACAATTACAACTACTACGTTTCCTATTACTCCAACACTTTCCAGCACGGGGGCATCTCGATGGAGGAAATGATCATCCCCTTCATCACACTCCAGCCCAAGGGGCGCTGATGCCGCGGAGCAAGGACGGAAGAAAAGTGCAAACGAATATTTTGAATCCGATATGAACCTTACTTTTTCTCTTGAAGAGATCCACGAGGCCGCCCGCAGCTTTGTCCGGGAAATGGACGGGCACACGCTGTTTGCCCTCTATGGCAAAATGGGAGCCGGCAAGACCACTTTCATCAAAGCCGTATGCCGGGAACTCGGCGTGGCCGATGAGGTAAACTCCCCCACCTTCTCCCTTGTCAACGAATACCGCTCCGATACGACCGGAGAGTTAATCTACCATTTCGACTTCTACCGCATCAACAAACCGGAGGAGGCCTATGATTTCGGCTACGAAGACTACTTCTACAGCGGTGCCCTCTGCTTCATCGAATGGCCGGAGCTGATCGAAGAGCTGCTACCCGAAGATACAGTGAAAGTAACCATAGAGGAAACGCCCGAAGGCACGCGCCGCCTGAGGACCGAACCGCTCCTCCAACTCCCATAAGCATCAAGCCATGAGCTGCATTTTCGACCAAGCCAATTTCATACGCATCCACCTGATGCAGACAGAGTCGACCAACCTTTCCCTGCGCGAGGCCATCGACGACAGCACTTCGCCGCAGATGATCGGCGAACCGGGCGCGGGCGCTCCCGAATTGCCCGAATATTTCACCATTACCGCCGCATTCCAGACCGGCGGACGCGGCCAGCGGGGGAACAACTGGGAGAGCGAACCGAAAAAGAACCTGCTGATGAGCACGCTCCTGCAGCCGGATTTCCTGCCGGTGGCCGAGCAGTTCCGCATTTCGCAGGTCGTATCCCTGGCCGTGGCCGAGGCTTTGGGAAAACTGGCTCCGGAGTCCCGCTTTACCGTCAAATGGCCCAACGACATCTACTGCGGCGGGAAAAAAATCTGCGGCATACTCATCGAGCACGACCTCTGCCCCTCGGGCATACGGCATAGTATAATAGGTATAGGCATCAACGTCAACCAAGAAGAGTTCCGCAGCGACGCGCCCAATCCCGTATCCCTCCTGCAGATTCTCGGCCGCGAAGTTCAGACCGACCTCGTGCTCAGCCACGTCATGGCCTGCCTCAAGAGGCACTACGAACAGCTCCGGGCCGACTACGGCAGCGGCACCTACACCGGGAACCTCGACGCAGAATATGCCCGGCGCCTGTACCGCAACGACCAGGCCCCCCACCCCTTCGCCGACGGCAGAGGCACCTTCCGGGCCGTCATCGACCACGTGGAGCCCGACGGGCAGCTCTTCCTGCGGCGCGACGACGGCACTCTGGGCGGATACTACTTCAAGGAAGTGGAATACCTGCCGGAACACCCAGCCAATTCCTGAACCAATCATAAAAACACTCACTGCAACATGAAGTACAAACGCATCCTTCTCAAGCTCAGCGGCGAAAGCCTGATGGGCAAAAAGCAATACGGCATCGACGAGAACCGCCTGGGCGAATATGCCGCGCAGATAAAGGAAATCCACGACCTGGGCGTGCAGACAGGCATCGTCATAGGCGGCGGCAACATCTTCCGCGGCCTGAGCGGCGCATCGAAGGGCTTCGACCGTGTAAAAGGCGACCAGATGGGCATGTTGGCCACGGTCATCAACAGCCTCGCCCTCAGCTCCACCCTCGGAAGCCTCGGCGTGAAAAACCGCGTGCTTACGGCAGTCCGCATGGAGCCCATCGGGGAGTTCTACAACAAGTGGCGCGCCATCGAAGTGCTCGAAGCCGGCGAAGTGGCCATCTTCTCCGCCGGGACAGGAAACCCCTTCTTCACCACCGACACCGGCTCCTCGCTGCGCGGCATCGAAATCGAAGCCGACGTCATGCTCAAGGGCACGCGCGTCGACGGCATCTACACCGCCGACCCCGAGAAAGACCCCACGGCCGTGAAGTTCAGCGACATCACGTACGACGAAATCTACACCCGCGGGCTGAAAGTGATGGACCTGACGGCCACCACGATGTGCAAGGAAAACAATCTGCCCATCATCGTGTTCGACATGGACACCGTGGGCAACCTGCGCAAAGTGGTAGAAGGCCAGCCTGTCGGCACCCTCGTGCACAACTGACCCCGCCCCGTCCCATACGGCAAAGGCGGCCCGGGCATCTCTCCCGGCCGCCTTTCCTTTTTCCAGTCCCTAAGGGGGCACGCCAGAAGGTCAGTATGCCCGCTCGCCGAAGATGCGCGTGCCGACGCGCACCATCGTGCTCCCCTCTTCCACGGCTATGGGATAATCGTGCGACATGCCCATGGATATTTCCCGGAACTCCGCATCGCCGGCAAAGAAGCGGCTCTTCGCTTCGCGGAAGAAAGCCGCCACCTCGCGAAACTCGGCCCGGATCTGCGCCGTGTCGTCCACATTGCTCGCCATGGCCATCACCCCGGCCAGACGGACCAGCGGCGAGACGCTCCGCCATGCGCCGCCTTCGAGCATCGCGCGGCATTCGTCGGGGGTAAAGCCGAACTTCGTCTCCTCGCGGGCCACGTGGAGCTGCAAAAGCACCCGCACGGGCTCCGTCCGCCCGGCCTTTTCCGCCTGACGGCCTATCTCGGAGAGCAGCTTCAGGCTGTCCACGGCGTGGATCGTGTGGACAAAAGGTATCATGTACTTGATCTTGTTCGTCTGCAGATGGCCTATGAAGTGCCATTCCACGTCGGCCGGCAGCAGCTCCCGCTTGGCCGCCAGCTCCTGCACGCGGCTCTCGCCGAAGAGGCGCTGGCCGGCATCGTAGGCTTCCTGCAAGACCCCGGCCGGATGAAACTTCGAGACGGCCAGAAGGCGCACCCCCCGGGGCAGCGTGGCGCGCACGGCGCGCAAATTCTCAGCTACACTCATCATCCGCCTCACTCCGCTACTTCCGGCGCCGCCCCCTGCGCTTTCTCGCCGAAGGGGAAGACATCCATGATGGCCGTCTCCTGCACGGCGGCAATCTCGTAGTCCGCCATCGTGCCGCGCATGCCCTCGTCCAGATTCTTCACCGCCTCGCGCAAGTCCCCGGCCCGCACGAGCATCTGAGTGGCAGTCTTCTTCTCCGCCCCGCTCTTCTCGTCGAGCGTGATGAACTGCACTTTGCACTTATACCAGCGGTCGCCCTGCCCGTCGTCGAAGAGCTCGCTGTAGCGGGCGCGCTTGATGTCGCTCACTTCGAACTCGCCGGACATGAACGGACGTATCTCTTCCAGGATGCGCGCCTCCGCTTCCGTGAAGGTCAGGGCATCTACCAGATACGGCTCGGTCACTTTCTTGACCATCCCGCTCTCCAATGTCTTCTCATACTTGATCTTGCATTCAAACCAGTTGTGCATATCGTCTTCTTTACGTACTGTTATTCGGATTTTCCGGGCAAAGGTAAGAAATAAAGCCGAAAGGGGGCGCGGAAAAACCCCGGCATGTTTCAGAAAAAAGTCCCGGAGGTTTCCGGCAAAAGTCCTGCCGCTTTTCCCGGAAAGCGCAAGGACTTTTTTCCGCATATCCGGCAAAAGCCGCCCGATTTCTTCCCAGTTCGGAGAAAAAGGAGTATATTTGCAACTCTAACCCGTAGAGCACTTCTGCCACGCACATATATAGATATGGAAGAAACCTTCATCTCCCTTTTGGAAAAAAGCCTCAAGGCAAACTGGGATCTGGACGCACTGACCGACTACCAGGGCGCCACACTGCAATACAAGGACCTGGCCCGGAAAATAGAAAAACTGCACATCCTCTTCGAAGAAGGCGGCATCCGCCCGGGCGACAAGATAGCTATCTGCGGGCGCAACAGCGCCCACTGGGCCGTAGCCTTCCTGGCCACACTCACGTATGGGGCCGTGGCCGTGCCGATCCTCCACGAGTTCCGGCCGGAAGCCATCCACCACCTGGTCAACCACAGCGAGGCGCGCCTCCTGTTCGTCGGCAACGTGGTGCGCACGCAGATAGACCCGGAACAGATGCCCGCCCTGGAAGGAATATTCGAAGTAGACGATTTCGACCCCGTGGCCATGCGGTCCGAAAAGATACTCTACGCCCGGCAGCACCTGAACGAACTGTACGGCAGGAAATTCCCGGCACATTTCACGAAAGACGACGTGCACTATCCTCCCTGCAAGGCCGGAGACCTGGCACTCATCAACTACACCTCGGGCACGTCCAGCCAGTCCAAGGGAGTCATGCTGCCCTACCGTTCGCTCCACTCCAACGTCCGCTTCGCGCAGGAAGCGCTCCGGCTGAAAGCAGGCGACAAAATAGTCTCCATCCTGCCGCTGGCGCACGCCTACGGCATGGCTTTCGAGTTTTTATATGAGATTTGCACCGGGATGCACATCTATTTCCTGACCCGCATCCCCAGCCCGCAGATCATCTTCAAGGCCTTTTCCGAAGTCAAGCCCGACATCATCGTCACCGTGCCGCTGATCATAGAGAAGATCATCCGCAAAGGCGTCCTTCCCCGCCTGGAAACCACGACCATGAAGCTCCTGCTCCACGTTCCCCTCGTGAGCGACAAGATACGCTCCAGCGTGCGCGAGCAGATGCTGGCGGCATTCGGCGGGAAGGTGCAGCTCATCGTAGTAGGCGGGGCCGCTTTCAACCAGAAGATAGAGACTTTCCTCCACGACATAGGCTTCCCCTACACCGTGGGCTACGGGATGACCGAATGCGGCCCCATCATCAGCTACGAAGACTGGCAGCGCTTTGCCCCCGGCAGCTGCGGAAAAGCCGCGCCCCGCATGGAAGTACGGATAGACCGGCCCGATCCGGAGACCGGCACAGGCGAAATTCTCTGCCGCGGCGCCAATCTCATGACCGGCTACTACAAGAATCCCGAACTGACGCGGGAGACCATCGACCCCGACGGCTGGCTCCACACCGGCGACCTGGGGCTGATGGACGCCGAAGGAAACCTTTTCATCAAAGGACGCAGCAAAAACATGCTCCTGGGCAGCAACGGACAGAATATCTACCCCGAAGAGATAGAAGAACAGCTGGGCGAACTGCCCCTCGTGGCCGAAAATCTGGTCGTACAACGCGGGGAGAAACTCGTAGCCCTCGTCTATCCCGACCACGACGAGGCGGCACACTCCGGACTGAGCCGGGAACAAATCGAAAACCAAATGGAAGAAAACCGGAAAACGGCCAACCAGTCGTTGCCCGGCTATGCACAAATATCCCAAATCGAACTGCGCGACGAGGAATTCGAGAAGACACCCAAGCGGAGCATCAAGCGCTACCTCTACTCCTGACCACCCTTTCTTTCCGCATTACAAACTGGAAATCATGAAAATATCCGACCTGACATCCCATAAGAACTTCTTCCTTCTGGCCGGCCCCTGCGTCATCGAGGGAGAAGACATGGCCCTGCGCATAGCAGAGCGCCTGGCCATAGCGACAAGCAAGCTGGACATTCCCTATGTCTTCAAAGGCTCATACCGGAAAGCCAACCGCTCGCGGCTGGACTCCTTCACCGGAATCGGCGACGAGAAAGCCCTGAAAATCCTCGCCCGCGTGCGGGAAGAGTTCGGAGTCCCGGTCGTGACCGATATCCACACAGCCGAAGAAGCCCGGATGGCCGCCGAATATGTCGACATGCTGCAAATCCCGGCATTCCTCTGCCGGCAGACTGACCTTTTGACAGCCGCCGCCCGTACCGGGAAGGCCGTCAACATCAAGAAAGGACAGTTTCTCTCTCCCGCCGCCATGCGCTACGCGGCCGAAAAAGTGGTGGAGAGCGGCAATCCCAATGTCCTGCTCACAGAACGCGGGACCACCTTCGGCTATCAGGACCTGGTCGTGGACTTCCGGGGAATCCCGCAGATGCGCGCGCTGGGATACCCGGTCGTAATGGACGCCACCCACTCCCTCCAGCAGCCCAACCAGAGCAGCGGCGTGACCGGAGGAATGCCCCAACTGATAGAAACCATGGCGAAAGCCGCCATTGCCGTCGGAGCAGACGGCATTTTCCTCGAAACGCATGAAAATCCCGCCGTAGCCCTCAGCGACGGAGCCAACATGCTCCGCCTGGACCTGGTCGAGCCCTTGTTGAGAAAACTGGTGCGGATTCGCATGGCAGTGTCGGAGGAATAGAGAGTCTGGCACGGTTCTTGCTCTCTTTCTCTACATAATCAGATTAAGATGAAGAAACACATTTTCAGAAAAGGACTTCAGGATTTCCCCGCTTCCCCGGCATCCGTCGGCCCGCAGCCTGCATCCCTGCAGGAAAACCGCCCGATACGGATGGACTTGGGCGACGATGCGTGGAGCGATACAGACGACGAAGATGAAAAAAAAGCAGGCAACAATGCAGAGAGGCCTGCCAACAAAAACGAACAGAAACGCTACGCCGCCGGCGGAAACACGCCGACGCTGGACAAATATGGCTTTGATGCGACCGCCGCAAGCGAAAGCGGAAAACTCGACCCCGTCATCGGTCGGGAAAAAGAGATCGAGCGCATAGCGCAAATCCTCAGCCGCCGCAAGAAAAACAACCCCATCCTCATCGGAGAACCCGGCGTCGGCAAGACAGCCATTGTAGAAGGTTTGGCCATTCGCATTCGCCAACGCAACGTCCCGCGTGTCCTTCTCGACAAACGCATTGTCATGTTGGACATGACCTCCATCGTGGCCGGGACAAAGTACCGCGGGCAATTTGAAGAGCGCATGCAGACACTCGTGGAAGAGCTGAAGAAAAGCCCGAATGTCATCCTCTTTATCGACGAGATCCATACCTTGATCGGAGCCGGGGCTGCCGCCGGGAGCCTGGATGCAGCGAATATCCTGAAACCGGCCCTCGCCCGGGGAGAAATTCAGTGCATTGGCGCCACAACGCTGGATGAATACCGGGAAAGCATTGAGAAAGACGGCGCTTTAGACCGCCGTTTCCAGAAAATCCTTGTGGAACCGACGTCGGCCGCAGACACTTTGACCATTTTGGAGAACGTAAAAGACAAATACGAGGAGCACCACAACGTATTTTACACCGAGAACGCCCTAAAGGCCTGCGTCTCCCTGACAGACCGCTACATCTCCGACCGATTCTTCCCCGACAAAGCGCTGGACGCGCTGGACGAAGCCGGATCGAGAGGGCACTTGACAAAAGTTGTCCCGCCGAAAGAAATCATTGACCTTGAGGAAAAGATTGCAAACCTTGAAGTCCTTAAGAACCAGGCTGCAAAGGAACAGGATTTCGAGCTGGCCGCGAACTACCGCGACCAGGGCTACGAGCAAAAAGCCGAGCTGGAAAAGAAACAGCGGGAGTGGGAACAGTCGCTGAAGGAGCACCGGGTCGAGATAGACGAAGACGCCGTCACGCAAGTGGTCTCCATGATGTCCGGAATTCCTCTGGAGCGCATGGCAGAACCGGAAGCGGAACGCCTGCTCCACATAGAACCGGAGTTGAAAAAGCGGGTAATCGCACAGGACGATGCCATATCGGCGCTGACAAAAGCCATCCGCCGCAGCCGGGTCGGCCTGAAGGATCCGAACAAACCCATAGGCACTTTCCTCTTCCTGGGCCCCACCGGCGTGGGAAAAACCTACCTGGCCAAACAGCTGGCACTGCTCCTCTTCGGGTCGGAAGATGCGCTTATCCGCATCGACATGAGCGAATACATGGAGAAGTTCTCCGTCTCGCGCCTGGTCGGTGCGCCTCCCGGATACGTAGGCTACGAGGAAGGCGGGCAACTGACCGAGAAAGTACGCCGCAAGCCCTACTCCATTGTACTTTTGGACGAGATAGAAAAGGCACATCCCGATACGTTTAATCTGTTGCTGCAAGTGATGGACGAAGGAAGGCTTACGGACAGCAACGGCCGCACGGTGGACTTCAAGAATACGGTGCTCATCATGACCTCCAATGTCGGCACGCGCCAGCTGAAAGAGTTCGGGCGCGGCATCGGATTCACCGGGCAAAACCGTGCGGACGACAAGTCTTTTGCCCGGAACATGATAGAAAAAGCCCTGCACAAGCAGTTCTCTCCCGAATTCCTCAACCGGATAGACGAAATAGTGACGTTCAATAATCTAAAAGATAAGGATATAGAGAGAATAGCTGAAGTGGAGCTGAAGCCCATCGAAGCCCGAATCGGGCAACTCGGCTATGCGCTTTCGCTTACGCCCGAGGCCAAAAAGTTTATCTGCAAGAACGGTTTCGACGTCCAGTATGGGGCACGTCCGTTGAAGCGGGCACTTCAGAACTACGTCGAAGACACAATAGCCGAACTCCTGCTGGCCCGGCATCCGGAAGAGGGAAGCATTTTCGTAGGGACGCACAAGGAAGGCGAGGAAAAACTCTCCTTCACGATCAGAAAGCGCCCGATACAAGGCTCTATCCCCCGGCAGAAAAAGACGGAATCCAAAGAAGTTTAACCCAAACGATACAGCAAACGAGATGGGACTGTTAGCATCGAGAGGCGGACAGAAGAAGCAGGCGACCGACTACCAGGTACAGTGGGAAACATTCGGCGGCACCGATGACTGGCAAAACGGGCGCGAAATGCTCCGCTACATGCCGGCCGAATGGGACGAGCAGAGCGGCGTCCAACTGACTTGGCCCCATGCCGGGACAGACTGGCGCGAGACGCTCCCGGAAGTCACCGGGTGTTTCCTGCAGATAGCCCGCGCCGTGGCCGAAAGGGAGTTGCTCCTCATCGTCGCGCCCGATACGGAGGCCGTGCGCTCCGCATTGTCCGCCGCCGGCGTCAGGATGGAGAATGTGCGCTTCTGTGCGTGCCCGACCGACGATACCTGGGCACGCGACCACGGCGGCATCACCCTCTTGGGCGACCGCCCGCTTCCCGTATTGGATTTCCGCTTCAACGGTTGGGGCGGAAAGTTTCCCGCCGACAAGGACAACCGCATCACCCGCACGCTCTTTCAGGAAGGACTTCTCCACGGGGAGCGGGAGGATCACGACGATTTCGTGCTCGAAGGCGGCTCGATCGAGTGCGACGGAAAGGGAACCCTGCTGACGACTACGCGCTGCCTGATTACCTCTCCGGGACGGAACACTCAGTACTTTCCGGAAAAGGGGCAGCGCTTTCAGGAAAAAGTGGAGGACTTTTTGAAAAAAGTGCTGCATGTACGGCGCGTCTTATGGCTCGAACACGGCGGAATCGCCGGCGACGACACCGACGGGCACATAGACACGCTGGCCCGCTTTGCGCCGGGCGACACGATAGTCTACGTACAATGCCCCGACCCGCAGAACCCGAATTTCCGCGAACTGCAGGCAATGGAGCAGGAACTGCAGGCGCTCCGCACGGCAGACGGCAGCCCCTACCGCCTGCTCCCCCTGCCCAGCCCGGAAATCATACGCGACGAGGAGGGACGCATACTGCCCGCCACGTATGCGAACTTCCTGGTCATCAACGGCGCGGTGCTCGTCCCGACCTACGGGCAGCCCGCTTCGGACGCAAAGGCCTGCGAAGTCATCGGCGAAGCCTTCCCGGGCAGGGAAATCATCGGCATCGACTGCCGCCCGCTGATACGCCAAAACGGGTCGCTCCACTGCGTGACCATGCAATATCCCAAAGGCATTCTCCTCTGAACAACATGGACAAGACCGCTCCCCTATCCCGACTTTTCCTAGCCTCCTACGGGACTGTGCCCGAAACCATCGTCCCGCTGGCCGGAGCGGGCAGCAACCGCGCCTACTACCGCCTGCAGGCCGGAACGGAAACCTGCATAGGCGTCCGTGGAACTTCGGCCGAAGAAAACCGCGCCTTCCTCTACCTGGCCCGCCACCTGCGGAGCAAGGGCCTGCCCGTGCCGCAAGTCTGCATAGGAGGGGCCGAGGACTGCCGGGCTGCCGGGCTGGGAGACGACGACTGCGAGCTCTACTACCTGCAAGAAGACTTGGGCGACTGCTCGCTCTACCAGGTACTTCAGCAAAGCCGCACGCCCGGAGGCGACTATCCCCCCGGCACCGTCTGCCTGCTCCGCCGGGTGATCGCCCTGCTCCCGCGCCTGCAATACGAAGGAGCCCGGGGGCTGGACTTCGGGCGCTGCTTCCCGCAGCCGAGTTTCGACCGCACCTCGGTCTTCTTCGACCTGAATTATTTCAAATATTGCTTCTTGAAAAATACCGGCTACGAGTTCAACGAACTCAAACTGGAGGCCGACTTCCGGCGCTTGGTCGACGATGTCCTGCAAGAGAGCACCCCCACTTTTCTCTACCGCGACTTCCAATCGCGCAACATCATGCTGAAAAACGGCGAGCCCTACTTCATCGATTTCCAAGGGGGGCGGCGGGGACCCGTCTATTACGACCTTGCTTCTTTCCTCTGGCAGGCGCGCCCCGGCTACGGCGACGCACTGCGCGAGGAACTGACCGACACCTACCTGCAACACCTCTCCCCCTACCGGCAGGCCGACCCCGCGCTTTTCCGCAGGCGGCTGGGGCTGTTCGTCCTGCTCCGCCTGCTGCAGGTGCTGGGCGCCTACGGTTTCCGCGGATGGCAGGAGCACAAGGCGCAATTCATGCTGAGCATCCCGCCCGCCCTGCGCAACCTGCGCCGCCTGCTGCAGGAGGGAGTGTGCCGCGACTATCCCTATCTGGAGGCTACCCTCGGCGGAATGTGCCGCCTGCCGCGCTTCTCCCGGGCGCCGCTCCATGCGGAAAATCCCAGCCTCGTCGTGCGCGTCTTCAGTTTCTCCTACAAGAAAGGAATCCCCGGCGACGAGACCGGCAACGGGGGCGGCTACGTTTTCGACTGCCGCAGCACGCACAATCCCGGCCGATACGAGGCTTACAAGAAACTCACGGGGCTGGACGGGCCGGTCATCCGCTTCCTGGAAGAAGACGGGGAGATACTCACGTTCCTCCGGAGCGTGTACCGGCTGGCCGATGCCCACGTCGGCCGCTACCTGGAGCGCGGCTTTTCCGACCTGATGTTCTCCTTCGGCTGCACCGGCGGGCAGCACCGCTCCGTCTACTGCGCCGAGCATCTGGCCGAGTACCTCAACAGACGCTACGGAGTGGAAGTCCGCCTGTGCCACCGCGAACAACACAAGGAGCGCACCCTGCCCGCCCAAGCCCCCTATACACAGAAGAACCAGACCGCCCCCCTGCCATACACAAAAGAAAGTGCCGATGAATAAAGTCATGATCTTTGCCGCCGGATTGGGAACCCGCCTGCGCCCGCTCACCGACCACATGCCCAAAGCCCTGGTTCCCGTAGGCGGAGTGCCCCTCTTGGAGCGCCTCCTGCTCAAGCTGAAGGCATCCGGCTTCACCGACATCACCCTCAACCTGCACCACTTTGCCGACCAAATCGCCCATTTCCTGGCGGAAAACGGCAATTTCGGCCTCACCATCCGCCTCTCCGACGAGCGCGACCTGCTGCGCGACACCGGCGGAGGCATCCGCCACGCCATCCCCTTGCTACAGGAAGATGCAGACGGAAGCCCCGTCCTCGTCCACAATATCGACATCCTGAGCAATGCCGACCTCCCGTCCTTTGCCCGCCAATACCGGGAAGGCGACGCCGCCACCCTGCTCGTGAGCGAGCGCCAGACATCGCGCTACCTGCTCTTCGACGACGACTTGCGCCTCGTAGGGTGGACCAACCTGCGCACCGGCGAGGTGAAATCGCCCTATCCCGGACTGGACCCCGCCCGCTGCCGGCGCTACGCCTTCTCGGGCATCCACCTGGTTTCGCCCCGGCTTTTCCCCAGCCTGCAGGAAGAAGCGGAATGTTTCCCCATCATCGACTTCTATCTGCGCATGGCCGGCAAATGCTGCATCCGCGCCTTCCCCATGCCCGGGCTGCGCCTGCTCGACGCAGGCAAGCCGGAAACGCTCCGCGAGGCAGACGGGTTCCTGAAAAGCCTTGCAGGAACTGCCTGAAAGCGCTGCCGCCCTTCGGGAAAAGCGCTGCCACTTTTTCCGAAAACCACTGCATGAATCCAACAACCGAACCAAATAAAAAAAACAAAGTACCCTCCGCCCCAATGGAACAAAAGAAACACTACACCGGACTCTCCCCCGAGGAAGTCCTCGAAAGCCGCCGCCAACACGGCGAAAACGTACTGACCCCGCCCGAAAAGGAGCCCATCTGGAAACTATTCCTGGAGAAATTTACCGACCCGATCATCCTCATTTTGCTCGTCGCCCTGCTCCTCTCCGTGGGCGTGGCCCTCTATGAATTCTTCGGCGAAGGCAAGGACGGGAGCGTATTCTTCGAGCCCGCCGGCATCTTGCTGGCCGTACTTCTGGCCACATGCGTAGGCTTCTGGTTTGAATATTCTGCCAACAAGAAGTTCGAGATACTAAACCAGGTGAACGACGACACGCAGGTCAAGGTAGTCCGCAGCGGCGCCGTCTGCCAGATTCCCCGCAAGGAAGTCGTCGTGGGCGACATCGTCCTGCTCGAAACCGGCGAGGAAGTCCCCGCCGACGGGCAGTTGCTCGAAGCCATCTCCCTGCAGGTCAACGAGTCCACCCTGACCGGAGAGCCCCTCATCAGCAAGACCACGCGGGCAGAAGACTTCGACAAAGACGCCACCTACCCCTCCGATCAGGTGATGAAGGGCACCACCGTGGCCGACGGGCACGGCGTGATGCGCGTCCTTCTCGTAGGCGACGCCACGGAGTACGGCAAGGTCTACCAAGGCTCGCAGATAGACAATTCCGTAAAGACCCCGCTCAACCGGCAGTTGGACAAGCTGAGCGACTTCATTACCAAAGCCAGCTACGCCATTGCCGCCCTCATCATCGTAGGCCGGCTCTTCGTCTATTTCCACAACGGGATGCCCGGAGGAGCAATAGACTGGGTCGATTTCACAGGATACCTGCTCCAGACGGCCATGATCGCCGTGACGGTCATCGTAGTGGCCGTGCCCGAGGGACTCCCGATGAGCGTCACTTTGAGTTTGGCTTTAAGTATGAAGCGAATGCTGGCCACAAACAATCTGGTGCGCAAGATGCACGCCTGCGAGACCATGGGCGCCTGCTCAGTCATCTGCACCGACAAGACCGGCACGCTGACGGAAAACCAGATGCGCATCCACGAGACCGGCTTTTTCCCCCTCGGCCCGGACCAGAACCTGGGCGCGGACGGCGGCGAAACGGCCCGGCTCGTGGCAGAAAGCATAGCCGTCAACTCCACGGCCTACCTGGACGAATCCGACGCGGCGCGCCCCTCTGTGCTCGGGAACCCTACGGAAGGCGCGCTCCTGCTCTGGCTGCGCAGCCAGAAGCGAAGCTATTCTGAGTTGCGCGAAGAGTGTCCCGTGCAGGAGCAGCTGACCTTTTCGACCGAGCGCAAGTACATGGCCACGATAGTGGACTCGCCCGTGCTGAAAAAGCGGGTGCTCTACGTGAAAGGCGCTCCGGAAATCGTCTTCGGCCTCTGCACCACCGTCCTCTCCGGGCAGGGCAAAGAGCCGGCCGCCCCCTACAAGGAAAAAATAGAGCAGCAACTCCTGGCCTACCAGAACCAGGCCATGCGCACACTGGGCTTCGCCTACCGCATCATGGAGGCAGGCGAAACGGCCTTTGCCGACGGGCGTGTGGCGCTGAAGGACTTGTGCTTCCTCGGCATTGTGGCCATATCCGACCCCGTCCGCGGCGACGTTCCCGCCGCAGTGAGGAGCTGCCTGGAGGCCGGAATACAGGTGAAAATCGTGACCGGCGATACACCGGGCACGGCCAAGGAGATAGGCCGGCAGATCGGAATATGGGACGAAACGGCCACGGACCGCAGCATTATCACCGGCCCGGACTTCGCCGCGCTGACCGACGAGCAGGTGCTCGACCGCGTGGGCGACCTGCGCATCATGAGCCGCGCACGGCCCATGGACAAGCAGCGCCTCGTAAAGGCCCTGCAAGACCGTGGGGAAGTGGTGGCCGTCACCGGCGACGGGACGAACGATGCCCCGGCCCTGAAGGCGGCACACATAGGGCTCTCCATGGGCGACGGCACATCGGTGGCCAAGGAGGCCAGCGCCATCACCATCATCGACAACTCCTTTGCCAGCATCACGCGGGCGGTGATGTGGGGGCGGTCGCTCTATCAGAACATACAGCGCTTCATCATTTTCCAGATGACCATCAACGTAGTGGCCTGCCTCATAGTGCTCATCGGCGCTTTCTTAGGCACGGAGAGCCCGCTGACCGTGACCCAGATGCTGTGGGTCAACCTGATTATGGACACGTTCGCCGCCATGGCCCTCGCCTCGCTGCCGCCCTCGGAGCGGGTGATGAAGGAGAAACCGCGCAATCCGGAGACGTTCATCATCACGCCCCCCATGCGGCGCATCATCCTGGGCGTGGGCGTGGTGTTCATCGTCCTGCTCTTTGCCCTGCTCCAGTACTTCAAGCACTGCGATGTGCCTACGATGGCCGCCTTCTCCTTCCCCGATTTCTTCCGCTCCATCCTCGACTTCAGCCAGGGGCACAATGAGCTTACGCCGAAAGAGCTGTCGCTTTTCTTCTCTTTCTTCGTATTCCTGCAGTTCTGGAACATGTTCAACGCCAAGGCCTTCCACACGAAAGGCAGCGCCTTCAGCAATCTCTCGCACAGCAAGGGCTTCCTTTCGGTGGGGATGCTTATCGTCGTGGGGCAAGTGCTCATCGTTTCCTTCGGCGGGCAGATGTTTAATGTCACTCCCCTCACCCCCGAAGACTGGGGACTGCTGCTCCTCTTCACCTCTCCCGTACTGATAATCGGAGAACTGGGGCGCTTGATTTTCAAATAACCCCTGCCACTTTTCCGGAAAAGTGCTGCCGCTTTTTGCAAAAAGCGCTGCCACTTTTCCGGATTTCTCTTTATGCTTTTAAGGAACGGATATGGAAACTTTTCTCAAATGGATAGACCACGGTCTGCTCTCGATGGGCCTCTCTTCGGCAACCAGCCATGCGGTCGACAATTATCTGGCCATACTCATCGCCTTTTTGCTCTCCCTGCTGGTGACATGGCTTGCCAACCGCTATCTCATCCCCGTCATATGCAAGTTCATAAACCATACCCACACGCGGTGGGACGACCTGCTGCTCAACCCGCGCGTGCTGAGGAGTCTCTGCCGGCTGCTGCCGCCCTTCATCCTCTACCATGCAGTGCCGTTCTTCTCCGCCGACAGCGAAATACCGGGATGGATCGACATCGGATGCCGGATTTACCTCTCCGTCGGATTCATGGCGCTGGGCACTTCGGTCGTAAAGACGGCCTATACCGTGTGGGACACCTTCGACAAGCTGAAGGACAAGCCCATCAAAGGTTTCCTGCAGGTAGTGAATCTGCTGATTTACATCGTGACGGGCATCGTCATCGTCAGCATCCTGCTCGACAAATCGCCCGTCCACCTGCTGACCGGACTGGGCGCTTCGGCAGCCATCGTGTCCCTGATTTTCAAGGATACGATAGTGAATTTCATCTCCGGGATACAGCTTTCGGCCCACGACATGCTGCGCCCCGGCGACTGGATTACGGTGAGCAAACACGGAATCAACGGCACTGTGGAAGACATCACGCTCAACACGGTGAAAATACGCAACTTCGACCACACGATTCTCACCATACCGCCCTACCTTTTGGTCAACGAGCCCTTCCAGAACTGGCGGTACATGAAGGAAAGCGGCAGCAGGCGTATGGTGCAGACGCTCTGCATAGACATCCGGAGCGTGCGGCTGCTTTCCCTGGAAGAGGTAGCGGCCCTGCCGGCCTACCCCCTGGTCAAGGACCTGCCCGAGCTGCAGCCCGGCGGCGAAAGCCTGCGCAGTTTTCCCGACAGGATAGTCAACCTGACGCTTTTCCGCCACTACGTCCAGCACTATCTTGCCCACCACCCCATAGCGCGCACCGAGGACCGCTTCTTCGTCGTGCGCGAGTTGCCCCACACGCCGCAGGGCATTCCGCTCGAAATACTGCTGTTCTTAAACGAGACACAGTGGGAAAAATTTGAAGACTGGGTGTCCGACCTCATGGAACCCCTCGTGGCCCTGGCCCCGGACTTTGCACTCCGCATCTACCAGCAGCCCTCCTCGGCAGACTTCGGCAGCATCGGGAGAGCACTCGAAGCCGACGCAGCTGCACCCGGCCTGCAGCGTCCTGCGCCCCCCACACCCGGAAACGTGCGGAACTCCTAAGCATTTTCGCACAAAGCATACCGGCTGCGACAAAACAAATGAGGGCATCCCCGGCGGGATGCCCTCATTTGTTTCCAAGACCCTGCGGGCCGGACGTGCCTCTACTGCACCGTTCCTTCGCGCTCGGCCATCTTCTTCTCCAGCATCTGGAAGTCTTCGCCCTGACGGATGTTCAGCTTATAGTAAATCCGGTAGAGCGGGGCCACCCAGAGGTCTTCCTTTTCGGGAGCGAGCTCGCGTACTTTTTCGAAGTTCTCACGCGCCCACATATAGTTCTGCAGGATGAGTTTCTGTTCGTCCTTGTAGGTATCCGTACCGTACTTCGACTTTGAATCCAAGTCCTGCGCGATGGCGATGTAGCACGTGCCGGTATTCGAATAATACTCAGCCTTCGACGGATTGATCTCAATGGCTTTCTTGTAGAGCTCTATGGCTTCCGACTGGCGGTTGAGGTTCTGGAGCAGATAGCCCTTGATGAAATAGCTGTAGTCGTTGTCGGGGTCGTTGGCGATGAGCTGGTCGGCAAACTTGACGGCCTCGTCGTTCTGTCCCTTCTCGCTGTAGTAATTGATAAGCTGCACCATGTTGTTCTCCGAAGCCGGGTTGCGCTTGATGCCTTCCTGCAGCATCCGGATCCAGTTGACCGTGTCCTTCTGCTCGCGATAGGCGCGGGTCATGATTTCATACGTGGTATTCACGTCCGATTCGTTCGGGCTGTTGAGGGCCATGTTGCCGTACTTGATGGTATTGGCGTAGTCCTTTGCCGAATAGGCGGCAAAGGCGGCATAGAAGGCCGTCACGTTCTTCGCGCTGTCGCTGAGCAGGTTGAGCTCCTTCAGCATGGGGGAATCTGCGGCATCGATGTAGTATCCCAGGTAATACACGGCGTTCTTGTAGTCTTTCTTCTTCATCAGATAGTAGACCGCGCCGGCGTTGAAGAGCTGGCCGTGGTACTTTACCATGTCTGCCCGGTTGTCTTCGCGCCATTTGTTCTTGCGCACTTTTCCTTTCTCGTCGGGGAGCTGGGCCTTTTCGTCGCAGATCTGGAAATACTTGAACATCTCCAATGCACCGTTGTACAGCTTGACCGTGTCGTAGGCGTTGCCTCCAGCAGCTTTCAGGGCTTCGGTTTCGTACACCTTCTTATAGAGTTTTCCGGCGATGTCGTACGTCTCCGGATCATCCTTGGTCGTCGGATCCTGCATTGCTGCATTGATTGCGGTAAAAGCTTCGTCGAAGTTGGGATTTTCATCTCCCAGAGCCGACTTTGCCGTCTTCACGTTTGCTTTCTGTCCGAATGCCGTTCCGGCAACAAACAGCAGGCTTAAAGCCAAAACATAGTGTTTCATAACTCAAGACATTTATAGGTTATTCATTCTTCGTTTCGTTTTCTTCGGGAAAGCCCAAGGGCTTTTCTTCATTTCCTGCAGCGCTTTCGGCGGAAAGTGCTGCCGCTTCCGGGGAATTCCCCAAGGTGTTTTCCGGAGTCTCCTCCTCGCTTTCGTGGACTACCTTGCAGACGGATGCGATGTGGTCGCCCCGCTTTTCCAGGTTGATCAGGCGCACGCCCTGCGTGGCCCGGCCCATGATGCGCACCGTGTTTACCGCCAGGCGGAGCGTGATGCCGGACTTGTTGATAATCATCAGGTCGTTCTCGTCCGTCACGCACTTGATGGCCACCAGTTTGCCCGTCTTTTCCGTAATATTCAGCGTCTTGACGCCTTTCGCGCCGCGGTTGGTGATGCGGTAATCGTCTATGTCGCTCCGCTTTCCGTAGCCTTGTTCGGAGACTACCATGATGCTCTCTTTCTCGGGATCCTTGAGGCAAATCATGCCGACCACTTCGTCGCTCCCGTCTTCGTCGAGGCGCATTCCGCGAACGCCCGTCGCCGTGCGGCCCATCTCGCGCACGGTCTGCTCGTTGAAGCGGATGGCGCGGCCGTTACGGTTGGCGATTACAATCTCGTTGCTGCCGTCCGTCATGCGTACCTCTATCACTTGGTCGTCCTCGCGTATGGTGATGGCGTTCACTCCGTTCTGCCGCGGGCGCGAATACTGCTCCAGAGAGGTTTTCTTCACGATGCCCTGTTTCGTACAGAAGAGGATGTAGTGGTTATTGATGTAGTCCGGGTCGTTCAGCGTCTTGACGCGGACAAAGGCATTCACCTTGTCGTCCGGGGCAATGTTGAGCAGGTTCTGGATGGCGCGGCCTTTGGAATTCTTCGTTCCCTCCGGTATTTCGTAGACGCGCATCCAGTAGCAACGGCCTTTCTGGGTAAAGAAAAGCATCGTGTTGTGCATCGTGGCGGGGTAGATGTTCTCGATGAAATCCTCGTCGCGCGTGTCGGTCCCGCGCGAACCTACGCCGCCCCGGTTCTGTGCGCGGAACTCGGAGAGCGGGGTCCGCTTGATGTATCCCAAGTGGGATATGGTGATAATCATCTGGTCATCGGCATAGAAATCCTCGGGGTTAAACTCTTCCGAGGAATAGACTATCTCGCTGCGCCGCTCGTCGCCGTACTTGGCTTTCACTTCCTCCAGTTCTTCTATGATTACCTTCTGGCAAAGTGTGTCGTCGGAGAGGATGGCTTGGTAATAGTCTATCTGCTTCATCAGCTCGTCATACTCGTTGTGGAGCTTGTCCTGCTCCAGTCCGGTGAGTTGGCGCAGGCGCATTTCCACGATGGCGCGTGCCTGCACTTCGGAAAGCGAGAAGCGGGCCATGAGGTTCTCGATGGCCACTCTGGGCTCGGATGCAGCCTTGATGATGCTGATCACTTCGTCTATGTTGTCCGAGGCTATGATCAGTCCCTGCAGGATGTGGGCCCTTTCCTGGGCTTTGCGCAGCAGATAGCGCGTGCGGCGGATGACTACATCGTGGCGGTGCTCGATGAAATTCCGAATGATGTCCTTCAGGCTCAGCGTGTACGGCCGCCCGTGGACGAGCGCTACGTTGTTTACGCTGAAAGCCGTCTGCAGGGCTGTCATTTTGTACAGCTTGTTCAGGATTATGTTGGCATTGGCGTCGCGCTTGATGTCCACCACGATGCGCATTCCCTCGCGGTCGCTCTCGTCATTCACGTTGCTTATCCCGTCGAGCTTCTTCTCATTTACGAGAGAGGCTATGTGCTCTATCAGCTCGCGCTTGTTCACTCCGTAGGGGATCTCGGTGATTACGATTTTGTCGTGCCCCTCTTCGGTCTCTATCTCTGCGCGGGCGCGCATGATGACGCGGCCGTGCCCGGTTTCGTAGGCATCGCGCACGCCGCTGATGCCGTAAATGTAGCCTCCGGTAGGGAAGTCCGGGGCTTTCACGTAGTGCATCAGCTCGTCGGTGGTAATGTCGTTGTTGTGAATGTAGGCCACGCAGGCGTCAATCACTTCCCCCAGATTGTGCGTGGGCATATTGGTTGCCATGCCGACGGCTATGCCTGTCGCTCCGTTGACCAGCAGATTCGGGATCCGCGTAGGCAGTACGGTAGGTTCGTCCAGCGTGTTGTCGAAGTTCCGCTCCATGTCTACCGTTTCCTTGTCCAGGTCTTGCATCATCTCCTCGCCCATTTTGCTCAGGCGGGCTTCGGTGTAACGCATGGCGGCCGGGGAGTCGCCGTCGACCGAACCATAGTTTCCCTGTCCGTCTACCAGAAGGTAGCGCATGGCCCAGGGCTGTCCCATGCGGATCATGGCCAGATAGACCGAACTGTCGCCGTGCGGGTGGTATTTACCCAGCACTTCACCTACGATTCTGGCCGATTTTTTATAAGGATTGTTGGACGTATTGCCCAAGCCCATCATCCCGTAGAGAATACGGCGGTGCACGGGCTTGAATCCGTCACGCACATCGGGAAGAGCGCGGGAAACAATGACGGACATCGAGTAATCAATATAAGAAGACTTCATCTCGTCTTCTATATTGACCTTCAAAATTCTGTCTTGGTCAAGCATCTATTTTTCTTTCGTTTATGTATGATTCCTTTTTCGTACTTGCTAAAAACTGCGCTAAGGTACGCATTTTTGGCGATACGGGAAAGGCTTTTCGGCTCTTATTTCAACTTTACGGATGTGCCGCGCTGCCGGAAAAATGGAGGGTTGCGACGGAGAGGGGGAAAGAGGCCGGGGTTTTACAAAAAAGATGCAGCGCTTTTACAAAAAAGATGCAGGACTTTTTGCAATTGGCCCTGCACCTTTTTGCCCGTACCGCCGGAGGGGGCGCACTGCCCCGCAGCGGGGAGAGGCGTCTTGCCGCGGCTCCGGGGCGGGAGGCGGCTCAGCGGTATGCTTCGAGGAACTTCACTTTTCCCTGCGGGTCTATGTGCATCGACTGCGCCGTGGCCGGCAAGAGCAAGGTATCGCCGGCACAGAACTCATGTTCCGTCAGGCTGCCGGCCGCAGGCGCCGCGTCCCGGCACAAAACGCGGAGGCGGCTCCTTCCCTCCGTGCAGAGCAGGATGACAAACGAGTCCCGCTCCGAATAATCGCAGTCCTGCGGACGGTCCAGATCGTAGAGCGTGACTCCGAAATGGGGCGTAGCGAGAAGTTCCACCGGCTCGTTGCTCCGCGCGCGGTAGCGGGTGCGGTAGTCGGGAGATGCCCGGTAGTCGATTGCCTCCTCGGCCCAGTCGGTATGAAGCCGACGCGGACGTCCGTCGCGGTCGAGGCGGTTGTAGTCGAAAATGCGGTAGGTCACGTCGCTCGCCTCCTGTATCTCGGCCAGGAACACGCCCCCGCCGATGGCGTGGATGCGCCCTGCCGGAAGATAAAATACGTCGCCGGGGTGGGCATCGTGATACTTCAGGACTTCCGTAAAACTCCCCTCTTCCACCCGCTTGCGGTAGTCCTGCGGAGTGAGCGGTGTCGAGAGCCCGCTGATTATCTGCGCCCCGGGCTCCGCCTCGATCACGTACCACATTTCGCTTTTCCCCAGCGAACCGTGGCGCCGCCGCGCCAGTTCGTCGCCCGGGTGCACCTGGATCGAGAGGTCGCTGCGGGCGTCGATAAACTTGACCAGCAGGGGAAAAGTCGTCCCATACCGCTCCAGGCTCTCCCGGCCTACGAGCCGTTCACCATAGTCCGCCACAAGTTGCCCCAGCGCGGCCCCGGCCAGAGGCCCCTCGGCCACGATGCTTTCGTTGCCCGGCAGCGACGAAATCTCCCAACTCTCCCCCACGGTTTCGGCATCGGTCGTAAGGTGCTTGAAGGAAATAATGCGCTTCCCGCCCCAGATGGGTTGCTTCAGGATCGGGCGGAAGCGCAACGGATAGAGAGGGATTGAAGATGAGTCCATGATTGAATAGAAGTGTTTTTCCAGAAGTATTATGCTGTTGTCGGCGGCTGCCCGGGCGCTATTCTCCTTTCCCGAAGAAGCGGGTCAGGATTTGCACGGATACCGGGTCGCCCAGGTCCTTGGCATTTTCCAAAGCCTGCCGCGCTTCTTCGCGCCTGTCCAGCTGGAGCAGGGCAAAGCCCTTCAGCCGCAGGGCATAGGGGCGGTTCGGGCTGTAAGAGAGCGAGGCCTCCAGGCTATTCACGGCCTCTTCGTAGCGCGCCATGGAGACGAAAACCGAACCCTGCTCCTCCAGAAGCGCAGGATCCCGGGGCATTTGCCGCAAAGCGGCGCGAATGTCCTGCAAAGCGCGGTCGTATTTCTTCAACCGCATGGCGGTCTGCTCGCGTTTATAGTAGAAAAGTGCATTTTGCGGCTTCCCTACGCATCGCTCATAGGCATCATAATCGGCCAGCGCTGCCGAATCCTGCCCCGCGGCCACGCGCATCTCGGCCCGCTCGAAGAGGTAAGGAGCCGCCTCGGCAGTATAAGGCGTCTGGAGCCGTGCCACGCAACTGTCCATCAGGCTGAGGGCCAGCGAAGTGGTGTCGCCCATTGCCCGGAGCAGGCGGCTGGAAGCGTAAAAAGTGGAATAGGAAGCCAGATTCGAGGCATTCACTTTCTGAAAAGCCTCGTAGGCTTTGGCATATTCATTCATCAGCGAATAAATATTGGCCTCCTGCTGGTAATAGAGCGGCTTGGGCGAAAGCCCGATGGCCTTCTGTATTTCCGCCAGGCTGCGCTCATATCCCCAGTCCTTGAACGGCCGCGCGGCAGAATCCTGGCGTACGGCATAGTTGAGAATGCACTGCGAATTGTGGTAATAAGCCTCGTCTTCGCGCCCCTTGGAGAGCTCCATCACGGTTTTCAAGTCGCGCTCTACCAGCAGGAGGCTCTCGTTGTCGGAAAAAAGCGAGGAGTAAAAGTTGGAACGCATCTTGTATCCTTCAGAATCATCCGGATAGCGCTCGATAAAGCGGCCGATCAAATCGGCCACCTTCGTGCGGTCTGCCGGATTCGACTGCGTCAGATACAGCATCGTCAAGGCCTCTTCGCGCGTAGCGGGGAGATCTTTGGGAATTCCGATGGCGTTCAGCAACGGATCGTTGAAGGAAAACGCGCTAACGGAAAGCGAAATGCCAAATGTCACGGGCAAAGCGTAATTCCGCGCATCGCTTTCTTCGGCAGGCGGCTGCAAAAGGCCGAAGACTTCCCCCTTTTCGTTGAAAACCGGCGAGCCGTATTGCTCCGGCGCCGCAATCAGCGAAAGCGTGTAGTAGGTGTCGCCCTCCATGGGGGAAGTAGACTCTACAGCTCCGGTAACGGATTCTGCCTTTTTCCGGCTCGAATAGGGAATCATCACCACGCTTTCGCCCACAGCGGGCTTCGTTTCGGCCAAGCGGAGAGCCGGGACTTTCTTTTTCGCGGGCGCAATCCGGATTTTGACCACGTCATACAGATCATTCACCCCCATGATCAGCTCCACGGGCATCACCTTTCCCTCGAAGTCCGTGGCCGTAGCGCTGTCCGCGCTCTTGAATAGGGAATAAGACGAGAGGGCCACGCCGGTTTCGTCGACAAAAAACGCTGTTCCCTCGCCCACTTGTTGCTTGTCGGTGCCGTAGGTCGTGATTTTCACCACTGACTTCCGGGCTTTATCGGCCCACTTCGGAGTTTGCGCCCGCAGGGGAAACGCCACAAACAGGCAGCCGAGAGCGAGAGCAAGCAATGTCTTATGTTTCAAAGTTCTGTTCGATTTTAGGAGTTCCATATAGAGTTGTTTTTATTCTTTCTGCATACTACGTAAGGTTGTGCCTCACTGCCGCCGGCGGACCACTTCATAAATCAGGATACCCGCAGCCACCGAGACGTTCAGACTGGCTATCTTCCCCTTCATCGGTATGCGTATCCACTCGTCGCACAGCGCAAGATGCTCCGCCGGGATGCCCGTGTCTTCCGCCCCCATGACAAGGCAAAACGGGCCGTCGCAGGCGGTGGCGGTATAGTCTACCTCACCTTTTTCCGTGGCTGCCGCAATGCGGAAGCCGCACTGCTTCAGGTATTGCAGCGCACTGCCCACGTTCGGCACCTTGCATACGGGCAGGCTCAAGAGCGCCCCTGCCGAGGTCTTCACCGCGTCGGCCGTGACGGAGACGCTTCCGCGTGCGGGAATGACTACGGCATCTACCCCGGCGCACTCGCAGGTACGGGCTATGGCCCCGAAATTGCGCACGTCGGTCAGCCCGTCCAGCAGGACCAGGAAGGGGACCTTGCCCGCCTCGTAGAGCGAAGGTACGAGCATCTCCAGCGACTGATAGTCCACGGCTGCCACAAAGGCTACCACCCCTTGGTGGTTTTTGCGGGTGATGCGGTTCAGGCGCTCTGCCGGAACGTACTGTACGAAGATGTTCAATCCCTTGATGGCGGCAAACAGTTCTCTCGAAAGCTCGCTCTGAATCCCCCGGCGGATGAGGATTTTATCTATTTGCTTGCCGGCTTCTACGGCTTCTATTACGGCGCGGACGCCGAATATCATTTCATTCTGTTCCATATTCATGAAGTAATTCGCGGGCATGTGCCAGCGCAGTTTCTGTGACGGAAGCCCCGCTCGACATGCGGGCCAGCTCAAAAATCCGTTCCTCCCCCGAAAGCCGGCGAATGCGGCTCAGGGTCGACTCCTCGCCTTCCACTTTATACACGTAGTAGTGGGCGATTCCTCCTGCGGCCATCTGCGGAAGATGGGTGATGCAGATGATTTGCATCGTCTGCCCCATGCTTTGCATCATGCGCGTCATGCGGTCGGCAATTTCGCCTGATACTCCGGTGTCGATCTCGTCGAAAATCAGTGTAGGCATCTTCGCCTTTTCGGCCAAGATGCTCTTCAATACGAGCATCACGCGGGCGATTTCGCCTCCGGAGGCCACTTCTGCCACGTCGCGCAGGGCGTTTTTCTTATTGGCCGTGAAGAGGAAGCGTACCCTGTCGGCGCCTTTCGCTCCCAAGGCCGGGAGCGGGCTGATTTCGACGCGGAACTGGACATGGGGCATGCCCAGCGGCTGCAGGCGTTCTACGATTTTCTGCTCGACGGCCTGCGCTTCCCGGCTGCGGAGGCGGGTCAAGGCTTCGGCCGCATGCTGGAGCTGTTCGGAGAGGGCGGCCGACTCCTGCTCCAGGGCTGCGATTTCGTCGTCGCTGTCAGCCACCCGCGACAGGCGGTCCCGATAGTCCCCGGCCAGGGCCAGCAACTCTTCCAACGTGCCCACGCGGTGTTTCTGTTCGAGCGTATACAAAAGGTTGAGCCGATCGGTGATTTGGGCCAGGCGCTCCGGGTCGTATTCGGTTTCCTCCAGGCGCGCTTCCAGACCTTCGGCCACGTCTTTCAGATCGATGTAGCAGGTTTCGATGCGTTCCGCTTCATCTTTTACCGAAAAGATGCGGGAGATTTCCTGCAAAGCCCTGGCGCTTTCTTTCAAAAGTGCCAGCGCTCCTCTCCCCTCCTCGCTTTCCAGGAGGTTGCGGGCTGCGTAGAGGGCGGATTTTATCTCCTCGGCATGGGTCAGGAGTCCGGCCTCTTTCTTCAGTTCTTCTTCCTCGCCGGGGCGGAAAGCGGCCTCTTCGATCTCCTGGAGCTGGAACCGCAGGTAACTCTCGTCGGCCCGCATCCGCTCGGCCTCGGCCTTCAGCGCGGAAAGCTTGCGGGCCACGGCGTGATACCGGGCATAAACCTCCTGGTACTGCGCCAGGTCGGCGGCGTTGCTGCCTATGTTGTCCAAAACGTCGAGCTGGTAATCGCTGTTCTGGAGCAGGAGATTCTGGTGTTGCGAGTGGATATCGACCAGGCTCTGGCCCAATTCTTTCAACGCGGCCAGAGAAACGGGCGTATCGTTGACGAATGCCCGCGATTTCCCTGCGGTCGAGAGCTCGCGGCGCAGGATGCAGTTCTGCTCGTCGTAGTCCAAATCGTTCTCGTCGAAGAACTTTTTCACGGCCGGGGCATCGTCCAGCCGGAAGTGTCCTTCGATCACGCAGCGGTTCCCGCCGGCTTTTATGGCTTTGCTGTCCGCCCTCTGCCCGAGGAGCAGGCCGATGGCGCCGAGCATGATGGACTTTCCGGCACCGGTCTCGCCGGTAATGACCGAAAAACCGGCCTCGAAGTCGATTTCCAGTTTCTCGATCAGCGCATAGTTCTGTATATATAAATGGTGGAGCATGGTTGGTTTCAGAAGGTGGTGCTGGTGGATTTTATTTTGTCCCAGTCGGATTTCAGCGAAGGATTCAGGTCGGAGAGCAGTTCGTATACCTTTTCTTTCTCCGAGGAGGGGGCTTCGGAGTAGACGTTGATGAGCTCGTCGCGCTTGGCCTCGGTGAAGATCTGCGGCAGTGCCGACATCGACTTGGCCTGCGCCGCGGCATCCAGCTCTTCCAGCGCCGTGGTGACCTGCGCGCGGCCGCGCCCCACGTTGCCGGCCATGTCGTCCAGCCCGAGGCGGTGGTAGTCGTACATCATCTGGCGGAAGGGTTTCATGCTTTCGTCCATATAGTCGGTCAGGATGCCGTGGCGGTTCCGGTTGTCGTCGTAGGCTTTCCATCCGCTTTCCGTAAAGGACTGGGCGGCATTGACGATGGCCTCGGCGTTCTGCAGCACGCTGGTCCCGCCCATCGGGGCCATGGTGTCCATGTCGAAGCCTATGATCAGATAGGCATAATAGGCCAGAAGTGCGGTCAGGTTGTTGTCGATTTGCTCAAGGCGGAACTCCAATTGGTCGAATTCGTGATAGGTAAACGAGATTTCCCGGTCTCTCAGGTTGAGAACCGGGGTCGTATAGTTGGAAGCATATACCGGGCGGTTGCTCTGCACGGTAAACTCTCCGGAAAAAGTGCCGTCGTCGCTGTATTCTTTTACCGTGAAAAGCAAGGAACAGGTAATGCGCTCGTTGACGGCATACTGGTCGTTTGTCCACCGGCGCTCGTTCATAAACGAAGTGACGGCTTCCTCCAGGTCTGAAAATATGGAGGTATTCGTGCCTTGTATCTGCTGATAGTCGACCGTGACCTTGCAGTTCAACTCCTGCGCTGCTCCGCACAGGGGGAACAGCAGGGCGGCTATGCCGACCGACAGGCTGCGGAATAAGGAGAATGGTCTCATCGTTTACGAAAAGGAATCTATGTCTTTTTTTATACCCGGCTCAGTGCATCTTGCTTTCGAGGAAGTCGACGATGTCGATGGCTACCTCGCTTTTTTCTTTCAGGGGGTAGGGATAGGTCTCGTCCTCCGTGAGAATTGTCACTTTGTTCGTGTCGTAGCGGAAGCCGGCTCCCGGGTCTTTCAGCGAATTGAGCACGATGAAGTCGAAATTCTTCCGCTGCAGTTTTTCCCGGGCATGGGCTTCCTCGTCGTTTGTCTCAAGGGCAAAGCCTACGAGTACCTGCCCATTACCCTTCAGGGCACCCAGAGCTGCCGCAATGTCCTGCGTGGGATGCAACTGGAGGATGAGGTCGTCGTCCTCGCGCTTGATCTTTTCGCCGGCCACGTACTCCGGCGTGAAGTCGGCGACTGCTGCCGAAAGAATGGCTGCATCGCAGTCCGGGAAATGCTCTATGGCTGCCTGGTACATCTCTGCAGCACTCTCCACGTCGATGCGGCGGATGGAGGGATGAGCGGCCTCCATCCGGACCGGACCGGCCACCAGGATGACCTCCGCCCCGCGCTCGGCGCACTCTTCTGCCAGAGCAAAACCCATCTTGCCCGAGGAGTAATTCCCGATGAAGCGTACCGGGTCGATCCGCTCATAGGTGGGTCCGGCCGTTATCAGCACTCTTTTGCCGAAGAGCGAAGGGCTTTCGCCGGTTTCCTCCTGGTGTTTGCGCTTGAAGTAGCGGTCGATTTCCTCAACTATCTTCTCCGGCTCCTGCATTCGCCCCTTCCCTACGAGTTGACTGGCCAGTTCTCCTTCGGCCGGCTCTATGATGTAGTTGCCAAAGTTGCGCAGGATGGCCAGATTGCGCTGCGTCGCCGGATGGGCGTACATGTCCAAATCCATGGCGGGGGCTATGAATACGGGACTTTTGGCCGAGAGATACGTGGTGACGAGCATGTTGTCGGCTATTCCGTGGGCCATTTTCCCGATGGTCGAGGCGGTGGCCGGAGCAATCAGCATGAGATCGGCCCAAAGGCCGAGGTCGACATGGCTGTGCCATGTGCCGTCGCGTTGGGAAAAGAAGTCGCTTATCACCGGTTTGCGCGTAAGGGCGGAGAGGGTGATGGGGGTGATGAATTCTTTTCCCGCAGGGGTTATGACCACCTGCACTTCGGCTCCTTTCTTTATCAGCAGGCGGATGAGCACCGCGGCCTTGTAGGCGGCGATGCTTCCCGTTACGCCTAAGACGATTTTCTTCCCTTTCAACGACATGACTTCAGCCTTTCTTCAGGGCCGACAGCTTGATTCTTGTCAGCACTGCTTTCGTGTTCAGGGGGAAATCGCTGCTCAGAATCCAGGCGTAATAGCCGGGATCGCGCAAGAAGACCTCGCGCACGGGCATACCTTTGTACTTACCAAAGTTGAAGACCTCTTCGCCTTTCTCGTTGTAGATCATCCGCCCGGCAAAATCCACGTTGCGGTTCATGCTGGAAAACTCCGAGAGGAAGGCGATGTCGTTCTGCAGTTCCGGGTATTTGTCCAGCTGCGCCTGCAGCACCTCGTAGGTCGCCCGCGTGTCGGCGGCTGCGGTATGGGCGTCTTCCAGGTTTTTGTTGCAGTAGAAGCGGTAGGCGGCCGAGAGGGTGCGCTGCTCCATTTTGTGGAAGATGACCTGCACGTCCACGAAGCGGCTGTTGTTCAGGCACAAATCCTTCCCTACCCGCAGCAGTTCCTCGGCCAGCACGGGGAGATCGAAGCGGTTGGAGTTGAAGCCGGCCACGTCGGCCCCTTCGAAATAGCGCATCACATCGGATGCCACCTGCTTGAAGGTCGGGCAGTCTGCCACGTCCTCGTCTTTTATCCCGTGCACCGCCGTGGAGGCTTCGGGGATGTGCATTTCCGGATTTATGCGCATCGTCGTCGACTCTTCCCTGCCATCCGGATACAACTTGAGGAGCGAGATTTCCACTATACGGTCTTTGCAAATGTCCGTTCCCGTGGTCTCCAGGTCGAAAAAGACGATGGGCTTCTTGAGATTGAGTTTCATTCAGTTTCTTTTTTCGTTAATCGCAAAAGGGCCGGCCGGCTACAGCAATACGGGCATGAGGAGCATCAGTTGCTCGCTTCCCTCTTCCTGCTCCACGGGTTGCACTACGCCGGCCCGCGAGGAGTCGCCCAGGTCGATGGACACATTCTGGGAGGAAAGGTTGTTGAGCGTCTCCAGGAAGTAATTGCCGTTGAAGGCGATTTCCAGATGCCCGCCCTGGTAATCGCTCTCCACGCTCTCTTCGGCCGAGGTGGAGAAGTCGATGTCTTGGGCCGTGAAGAGCACCCGCCCGGGATCGATGGTCAGCTTTACCTGATTGTTGCTCGAGTCGGAGAAGACCGACACGCGCCGCAATACGCTGATGAGCAACTGGCGGTCGAAAGTCAGGTGGTAGGGATTGTCCTGGGGGATTACGGAGTTGTAATTGGGGTAGCGCCCTTCCAGCAGGCGCGCTTCAATGCGGTACGAGGGAAGGCGGAAGACTGCGTAACGCGCGTCGAACTCGATCTGCACCGGCCCCTGCGTCTTGGGCAGGATGTTGCGCAGCAGCCCGGCCGGCTTGGAGGGGAGGATGAAGGCCGCCCGCTGCTCCTGTACGCACAAGCCGCTGAACGTGGTGCGCGAAAGCTTGCGCCCGTCGCTGGCCACCATGACCACCGTGCCCGGAGTGATGTCGAAATAGATGCCCGTCATTACGGGGCGGAACTCGTCGCTGCCTACGGCGAAGAACGTGCTGTTTACGCCCAGTTGCAGCTTCTCGGCATCCATTTCGAGACGCACGCGGTCTTCATTCATGACCGCGGGAAGGGGATAATCGTCGGCGCGCTGCCCCAGGATTTTGTAACTGCCGTTGCGGTAGCCGATGACCGTCTCGTAGTTTTCTTCATCCATCTGGAAAGCGATGGGCTGCTCGGGGATTTCTTTTATCGCATCGAGCAACATCTTGGCGGAAATGGCGAAGCGGATATCCTTGTCGGCATCGGCCACTTCCACTTTCCCCACGATGCGGTTCTCCCCGTCGCTGGCGGAGACGGTGAGCGACTGCCCCTCCAGTTCGAAAAGGAAGCAGTCGAGTATGGACATGGAGTTCTTCGCGTTGATCACCCTGCTGAGGGTTTGGAGCAAAGCGAACAGTTCGGTGCTGGAAACATGGAATTTCATGGGATATATTCTGAATTATTTTGATTTTTTTCTTCTTCGTGAGTTGAGTCTGTTTTGTGCAGCAAAGTTACAAAAAAGGAGTGGAATAAACGAACAAATGGCGGGGAGATCGAAAAAAAGCGGCAGAGGTTTCCGGGAAAAGTGCCGCCACTTTTCGGAAAAAGCGGCAGCACTTTCTGCATACGGCGGCAGCACTTCCGCCCTTCCGCGCTTCACGGGGCTATGCCGGGCAGGGCCGAAACGGGGCGGTCCCTGCATCCCCCTCCCCGCGGACGAGGGGAGAAACTGTCCGAGAAGGCAACAGAAAAGCCGGGCAAACCGAAAGGCTCTTTTACCTTCCCGGCTTGTCCGGCTTTTTCTCATCCTGCAGCTCCGCGGGAAACGGGGCGCAAGGTCAATGCGTATAGTCCTCGGCCTGAATGCAACGGATGATGCCTAATTTCATAGTGCCTCCGTAGCGTTTCAGGACTTTGCCGTGCGGATCCGTTCGGCCATTGCCCGGGCCAGCTGCCGGCAGGCTTCGTCCGTGTCGGCAAGGCAGCCCTGTTTCAGTTCCACGGTCTGGGGGAGAAATTCGTTCTGCTTCAGCGTCTCGCCCCAGGCTATGGTGCGCTTCACGGCAGCCCCCGCCCAGGTAAACGAACCGAAGCAGCCGATGACGTGGTTCTTCAGCTCGCGCACCGAAAGCTTCGAGAGCAATCCCTCGACTTCGGGGTAGAGCTGGCCGCTATAGGTAGGCCCGCCGACGATAAGCCCCCGGTAGCGGAACACGTCGCGCAGGACAAACGAGGCATTCGTCTTGTTCAGGCAGTGCATTGCCACGTTCTTCACGCCGGCGGCGTTAAGATGGGCGGCAATCTGCTCGGCCACTTGTTCCGTATGCCCGTACATCGAAGCGTAGGCTATTACGACGCCTTCATCCGTATCATACCGGCTCATCCGGTCATACAGCCCCACTACGCGGGCTATGCGCTCGCCGGTCCACACAGGACCGTGCGTGGAACAAATCATCCGCACCGGCGCACCGGCCAGTTTGCCCAGGGCTTTCTGCACGGGGTTGCCATACTTCCCGACAATATTGGAGTAGTAGCGGACCATCTCGTCCCAGTAAATGTCGAGATTCATGCCCTCGTCCACGACTCCGCCGTTCAGCGCGCCGAAGCAGCCGAAGGCATCGCCGGCAAAAAGCACGCCCTCGGTCTCGTCGAAGGTCATCATCGTCTCCGGCCAATGCACCATGGGCGTCAGGGTGAAGCGCAACTTGTGGTGCCCCGTGGAGAGGAAATCGCCGTCTTTCACCTCATAGCGCTGCTCGTCGCGCAGCCCGTAGTACCCTTCGAGCATGCCGAAAGTCTGCTTGTTGCCTACAATCACCAGGCCAGGGTAGAGCTGCGCCAGGAGACGGATGGAGCCGGAATGGTCGGGTTCCATGTGGTTGACCACCAGATAGTCTATGGGGCGGTCTCCGATCAGGCTGCGGATTTTCTGCAGAAAGACTTCCCCGTAGGCCACATCCACCGTATCAATCAGTGTAACCGACTCGTCGACGATAAGATAAGAGTTGTAAGAAACCCCATAAGGCACGGGCCACATTCCCTCGAAGCGGTGGATCTTCCGGTCGTTGACGCCTACGTAGTGGATTTTTCCTTTCAGTTTTTGCGCAAGCATGGGCTTATTTCTTGGAGTTTACGTCGGTTACGGTGATAGGATTCGTTGCCGCGGGAGCTTTCTCAATGCCGACGAGTTCTACTTCGAATATCAGCGTCGAATAAGGAGGTATAGTCCCCGTCTCCCGGTCGCCATAGGCCAGTTCCTGCGGGATGTAGAGCATCCACTTGGATCCCACGGGCATCATGGTCAAAGCCTCGGTCCATCCCTTAATCACGCGGTTAGCATAGAAAGAAAGGGCTTCCTTCCGCTTGTAAGAGCTGTCGAATTCCGTGCCGTCTATAAGCGTCCCGCGGTAATTCACTTTCACTTTGTCCGTAGCCTTGGGCTTCTCTCCCGTACCCATCTTCAGGACTTTGTATTGGAGGCCGCTCGCCGTGGTCTGGATGCTGTCCTTCGTCTTGTTGGCGGCAAGGAAATCCTCTCCGGCCTTCTTGTTGGCGCCGTATTTCTCCAGCGTATAGGCCGATTTCAGCTTCGGGACATTTATGTTCAAGTACTCCATCATGGCCTGCAGGCCGCCGGGGATGCGCAGGCTGTCTTCCCCGCCTGCGGCGGAGATGAAGCCTTCGAGGAAAAGGATCTTGTCCAGCGTGTGCAGCGAGTCGCCGTCTTTGTAGATATTGCTGTTGACCGTGGGGAAAATCTGCTCCGTCACTTGCGAGGCGATTTGCTGTCCTGCCATGTAGGCCTGCTCCTTCGGGGTCTTGTCGAGCACCCCTTCGCGCAATCCGCGGATAAATTCGGCGTAATATGCCGTGTCGACCTTCAGGTTCTGTATCACGTAGTTCTTCAAGCCGTTGGACTGGGCCACGCCCATGGCATAGGAAACCGAATCGGCCGTCGTCTTCATCGCCTTGGAAGGCAGCGTCAGCACGGCCATGGGTACTTCTTTCTTGTCTTTCTTCTTGTCTCGCTTTTTCCCGGCTGCGGTGGCTGTCGTCACTCCCATGGAGAGGAACAGCACGGCTGCCGTAAGAATCATTTTGTTCATGTGCTTGTTGATTTTTATAGTATTACTCTATTTGTTTCTCTTCAGCAGGCCGCACGGATCTCACCCCTCACTTTCTTCGGCAAACAGGCGGCACAATACGGCACGGGACTGCGCCACCAAGTCGGCCGGGGCTATCTTCAGCTGCAGCCCGCGCTGCCCGGCGCTCACGTAGATGAAGGGATACTGCATGCAGCTGTCGTGGATATAGGTGGGGAAAGCCTTCTTCATCCCGATCGGGCTGCATCCGCCGCGGATATATCCGGTCAGAGGGAGCAATTCCTTCAGGTGAATCATCTCGCAACTTTTATTTCCGGACACTTTGGCCGCCATTTTCAAGTTTACCTCATGCTCGCCGGGGATGACGCACACGAAGTGTCCCGTCTTATCCCCGTGCAAGACGAGCGTCTTGAACACTTGTTCGATGTCTTCGCCCAACGCCTCGGCCACGTGGACCGCGCTCAAGTCGTTTTCGTCCACTTCATAAGGCACCAGCTCGTAAGCCACTTTTGCCTTGTCCAGCAGGCGCGCTGCGTTTGTCTTATTGATCTTTGCCATTATACTCTTGCATCTTTTCGTTATTTTCCCTTGGGCTTTCCGGAAAAAGCGGCAGGGCTTTTCCCGGAAAGTTGCAACTCTTCCCGGAGATAGGCCGAGGTGTATCCCACGCCGCTGCCGGCCACTTCCTCCGGAGTCCCGCAGACGAGCAGCTGTCCGCCGTTCTTCCCGCCGTCGGGACCCATGTCTATTATATAATCCGAGAGCTTGATCACGTCGAGGTTGTGCTCGATGACCAACACGGTGTTTCCCTTGTCGACCAGCCGGTTGAGGACATTCATCAAGACCCGTATGTCTTCGAAATGAAGCCCCGTGGTCGGCTCGTCCAGGATGTAGAGCGTCTTGCCCGTGTCGCGCTTGGCCAGCTCGGTGGCCAGCTTCACGCGCTGGCTTTCGCCGCCGGAAAGCGTGGTGGACGACTGCCCCAGGCGTATATACCCGAGGCCGACATCCTGGAGGACTTTGATTTTGTTCAGAATCTGCGGCACATTTTCGAAAAACTCCACCGCCCGGTTTATGGTCATGTCCAGCACGTCGGCAATGGACTTCCCCTTATAGCGAATCTCCAGCGTTTCCCGGTTATAGCGCTTCCCGTGGCAGACTTCGCACGGCACATATACGTCGGGCAGGAAGTTCATTTCGATGGTCTTGTAGCCGTTTCCCGAGCAGGCCTCGCATCGCCCGCCGGAAACGTTGAAGGAAAAACGGCCCGGCTTGTAGCCGCGCATCTTGGCCTCGGGGAGTTCGACGAAAAGATTTCGTATATCGGCAAAAACGCCGCAATAAGTGGCCGGATTCGAGCGCGGAGTGCGGCCCAGCGGCGACTGGTCGACGCAAACCACCTTGTCGATATGCTCAATGCCCTCCAGTTTTTCATACGGGAGCGGCTCGGTCAGCGAATGGTAGAACTTCTGTGAGAGAATGGGCTGCAGCGTATCGTTGACCAGCGTGGACTTTCCGCTGCCGGACACGCCGGTCACGCAGATCAGGCAACCCAGCGGGAAGCGTACCGTCACATCTTTCAGATTGTTGCCCCGCGCACCGTGCAGAATCAGGGCTTTCCCGTTGCCCTTCCGGCGCTCGGCGGGGATGGGGAGCGAGAGCCTGTTGTTCAGATAGCCGGAGGTCAGCGTGGCATCCTGCGCCAACATTTCCTGCGGAGTGCCGGCAAAGACGACCTCTCCCCCCAGCCTTCCGGCTTTGGGCCCCATGTCGACTATGTAGTCCGCCGCCAGCATCATGTCTTTGTCGTGCTCCACGACGATCACCGAGTTGCCCGCATCGCGCAGTGCCTGCAGCGACTGGATCAGGCGGCGGTTGTCGCGCTGGTGAAGGCCGATGCTCGGTTCGTCCAGGATGTAGAGCACATTGACCAACTGCGAGCCGATTTGCGTAGCCAGGCGTATGCGCTGGCTTTCGCCGCCCGACAAAGTAGCCGTCGCACGGTTAAGAGACAGATAATCCAGCCCCACATCCAGCTGAAACTTCAGCCGCGTGCGTATTTCCTTCAGTATCTCCGTGGCAATGCGCCGCTGCTTTTCGGTCATCCGGTCTTCGAGCCCTGAAAGCCAGCCGTAGAGTTCGCTCACATCCATCGAGGCCAGTTCGTAAATGTTCTTCCCGTCGATGCGGTAGTGGAGCGCCTCCCGGTTCAGGCGGGCTCCGCCGCAGTCCGGGCAGACTGCCGTCTGGGCAAACTGCTCTACCCATTTCTGGGCTGTCTTGGAGGGATTTGTTTCCTGGATGCTGTAGATGTATTTGACGATGCCTTCGTAATCGGTGAAATAGTCGCTCGAAGTGCCTATATGTTCTGCCTTTACTTTTACGCGCTCCGTAGTCCCGTAGAGAATGGTCTGTATCACGTCGTCCGCCAGCTCGCCCACGGGCGTATCCAGCGTAGCGCCGTTTTCGGCCAGAATGGCATCGATCTGCCAGAAGATAAGGCTGTTCTTGAATTTCCCCAAGGGCACGATGCCGCCCGCCCGTATGGAAAGAGTGCAGTCCGGAATGACTTTGTTGATGTCGATCTTGCTCACGAAACCCAATCCCTTGCACCGCGGGCAGGCTCCCTGCGGGGAATTGAACGAAAAGTTGTGGGGCGCCGGCTCCCGATAGGAAAGCCCGGTGACGGGGCACATCAGCAGTTTGCTGTAGTGGCGCACCTCATTTGTGTCGTAGTCCATCACGAGCAGCATTCCCTCGCCCTGCTTCAGGGCGGTTGCCACGCCGGTCTGCAGGCGTTTCTCGTCGACATCGCCCACTTTGAACTTATCTATTACGACTTCTATCGAGTGGTTCTTGTAACGGTCGAGCCTCATCCCGGGCTTTACCTCGCACATTTTCCCGTCCACGCGGACGTTCAGGTAGCCTTTACGCAGGATTTGTTCGAAAAGTTCCTTATAATGTCCCTTCCGGTTGGAGACCAACGGAGCCAGCAGGCAGACGCGCCGGCCGGAATATTGCCCGGAAAGCAGCCCTACGATCTGCTCCTCGGTATATTTTATCATGCGCTCGCCCGAAAGATAGGAGTAGGCTTCGCCGACCCGGGCATAGAGAAGGCGCAGATAATCGTAGACTTCCGTTATCGTCCCTACCGTGGAGCGCGGATTGCGGTTGGTGGTTTTCTGGTCGATGGAGATCACCGGGCTCAGCCCCGTGATGCTGTCCACATCGGGACGCTCCACATTTCCCAGGAAGTTCCGCGCATAGGCCGAAAAGGTCTCGATATAACGGCGCTGTCCTTCGGCATAGATGGTGTCGAACGCCAGCGAAGACTTTCCGCTGCCGCTCAGTCCGGTCACAACCGTCAGCGTGCCCCGCGGGATAGCCACATCGATATTCTTCAGATTATGCACCCGCGCGCCCAAGACTTCTATGGCTCCGGCCTCTTCCTCCATCTGCAGCCCCGTCTTTTCCTCTGTCTTTTCTTCCATCACGCCTCTAATACCTAATATATAATGCTGCCGTTTTTCCTCATTTCAGCAGATTCACGGCTTGTTTCACTTCGTATTCCTGCCCGTCGCCCCCCACGGCCTGCACGACGATGAAGTACACTCCGGGCGAACAACCGCCGCCGTCCCAGCCTTCATCGGGGTTATCCCAGGAGAAGATGCGCTTCCCCCAACGATTGAAGATGACCGCATGGAATTTGACCAAGGACTCGTAGCTGACTTTCAGCACGTCGTGTACGCCGTCGCCATTGGGCGTAAAAGTATTCGGCACGGCCAGCCGCGACTCGGACAGAGTGATTTGGAATTCCGGGTAGACCGTGGCCGAGTCCGTGTCGAGGTCCGTAATCGTAAGACGCACATAGTAAGTCCCCATCCGCTCGATGCGGCGGGAGAAAGCGTCGTCGTACGCCCGGTCGGGACCGGCATATTCCGCATTGTCGGCAAACTCCCAATCGTAGTGCAGGCGTCCGTTTTCTATTGTAACCCCTGCGTCGAACTCCACTTCCAGCGGGGCTTTTCCCGAATACGTGGAACCCGCTTCCAGCAAAGTGTCTACGCTCTGGCCGTTATCCAGCGTGATGTGTGCGGTCGGGAGCGCGTCGTACGTCTGAGCCAGCAGCAGCGCCGGGAAAAAACCGAGGAAAATCAGAAAAAACGTCTTCATATGAGGTTGCAAAAGTAGTGTTTCCTGCGGAATAATAGATGAAAAGAAGTATTTTTTATACCTTTGCCTGCGATTTTTCCGACGCATATTTTTCAAAGCAATGATACACATCCCTACCCTTTCCGGCAGCCGTTTCTTCCGTTTGCTCTGCCTGATTCTCTGCTTCGCCCTCAGCCAGGCGGCCTCCGCCTCTTCGCCTTCTACCGAAAACACCGGCGACCGCCGCACCCACACCATACGCAAGGGGGAAACCCTCTTCCGCCTCACGCAGATTTACCACGTCAGCGCACAAGCCATCTGCCGGGCCAATCCCGGGCTGAGCGCCGAGAACTTCCCCATCGGCAAGGAGATTCTCATCCCCACCCCCGCAGGAGCCGGCGCTCCCGTGCAGGGCACACAAGAAAAGCCCTTGAGGGTAGCCCTGCTCTTGCCGTTCGGGCTGGACAATCCCCTGCCCGAATCGTCCCGGATGCTTGAGTTCTACGAAGGATTCCTCCTGGCCCTCGACACGCTCAAGCAGCGCGGCTACTCGGTCCATCTCGACGTCTACGACACCGGGGGCGAAGGAACCTCGCTGAAGCCCCTGCTCGACAAGCCCGAACTCCGGCAGGCCGACCTCCTCATCGGCGGTTATCACTGGGGACACATCAAGCAGCTTTCCGATTTCTCCCGCAGCCACCGCATAAAGATGGTGCTGCCCTTCAGTTCCAACGACCACTTTGTCGAAAGCAACCCCTACCTTTACATGGCCAATACGCCCCAGGTCTACCTTTACCCCTCGGTCTTGGAGCGTTTCGAGCTCTACTTTGCCGATGTCCACGTCTTCTTTCTCGACACCGATCAGAACAAAGACGACAAGCGCCAACTCGTCAGTGACTTCAAGGACTACTTCCAGCGCGAAAAGATAACCTATGAGACCGTAGCTCCCGGCACAACCTCCACCCAACTGGCCCGCCGACTCAAGAAACGGAAGGTCAACCTCTTCTTCCCCGTCAGCGGGAAAAAGGCCGTTCTCGAAGAGTGGATGCCCACGCTCGCCACACTCCGCAAAGATGTCCCCAACCGCGGGATGCAACTCTTCGGCTATCCCGAATGGCAAACCTATGCCGGGCAGTTCGTCCTGCGCTTCCACGCACTCGACACCTATATATACTCCGCCTTCTACACCCACCCCGATTTTCCCTCGGCACGGCGCTTCAACGAGAAGTTCCGCCAGTGGTTCCACCGCAACCCGGCACCCGGATACCCCTCCTACTCCATGCTCGGCTACGACCTGGCCCTCAGCTTTCTCCTGCCCGAAGGAGCACCGGAGATTCCCGCCCTGCAGAACGGATTCGAATTTGCCCCGCTCGGGGGGAACAACGCCGGCTACGTCAACCGCTGCGTCTACTTCATCCACTATTCCCCCGACATGGAAGTCATAAAAACCGCACTCCAATGAACCGTCTCCCCCATCACCGCCCCGTGCTTCGCATAGCGTGTGCCCTCATCCTCTTCTGCCTGCTTCCTGCGGCAGCCCGTGCGCAAATCGGCGAACTGCGCAACAACTTCGCCGTCGGCATCAACGGCGGAGCCAACCTCTCCAGCCTGAGTTTCATCCCCTCCTTCAAGCAAGCCACGAAAACCGGCCCCCTCTTCGGCCTCACGGCCCGCTACATCTCCGAGAAGTACTTCGCCATGATCTGCGGGGCCCAGGTGGAAATCAACTATTCCCAATACGGATGGACCGCCGCCCCCGACGACGAAGGCGAAGCCCGCTCCTGCACCCGCACGCTCAACTACATCGAAATCCCCTTCCTGGCCCACATGGCCTTCGGCTGGGACTACGGTTTCCAGGCTTTCATCCATGCCGGCCCCCAAATCAGCTACCTCCTGAGCGAATCGACCGAGATGACGGACAACTACATGCAGCACTCCTCCTTTGCCCAATACAGCAACGGCGAGAAAGCCGCCACCCTCCCCATCGACCGCCGCTTCGACTACGGCATCACGGCCGGCGCGGGCTTCGAATGGCACACGCGGCGTTTCGGCAGTTTCATCGTGGAAGGCCGCTACTACCTCGGCCTGGGCGACATCTTCGACAACGGTGCCGCCGCCGATTTCGAGCGCTCCGCCCACCGGAACATCGTCATCAAAGCCACTTATCTCTTCGACATCACGAAATAAGCGCATAAGAAACCGGGCAGGCAGCGCCCCGCAAGGGAACCGCTGCCTGCCCGGCTTTTTGCCGGACACACAGGCCTCACCCGACTTTCATGCGCTTCAGAAGCCCGGTCGGCAGCCGCTTCCACACGGCCGCCACCCAGCGCCAGCGGCGGCTGACGTAGACCAGGTCGCGCTCCTCGTCCAGCGCTTTCAGGATTTGCCGGCAGGCCTTCTCCAGCGGCGCCACCCAGAAGAGCCCCTCGCCCCGGGCCATGTCCGTATCGACGAAGCCCGGGCGTATCTCCGTGATGCACACCGCCGGAGCCTGCTGGTGGGCCCAGCAGCGCATCCCCTCCACATAATTTATCTGGAAAGCCTTGCTTGCGCTGTAAGCCGCAGCCCCGCCCTGTCCGCGCAGGCCGCCGACGGAGGTAATCACTGCCAGATGCCCCCGGCCCCGGCTGCGGAAATAGCGCATGGCCCAGTCGGCAATGCACGTCCAGCCCACCACGTTGGTCAGAAGCGCCGGGCGCTCCAGGGCATGGTCCAAGGCGGGATTGACGCAGCCCGTACCCGCGGCCAGGACCAGGCAGTCGATTCCTCCCAGGCGCGCCTCCATGTCTTCGAGCGCGCAGGCCAGTTCTGCCTCCGGCCCGGCCAGATCGCAAGCCGAGGCCACACTGCCCGGATGACGCTCCGCAAATTCCTGCAACAACTCCTCCCGGCGCCCCATCACTCCCACGCGCACTTCGCTGCGGGCGGCATACATCTCGGCCAAGCGGCGGCCGATGCCGGACGTTGCGCCGATTACTAAGATTTTCTTCATTCTTCCTTTCTTTTTTTATTTCTTATCGGATTGCGGGGCAAAGGTCGGCAGAAAGGGAAGAAAAATCCTTGAAGTATTTCAAGATTTCGCCTCGTCGAGCAATTTCCGGCGAATCGCGCTCACCGTCTCCGGCGTCACTCCAATGAAGGAGGCTATCTCCCGGAGCGGGCGCAGCTCCTTCAGTTCGGGATGGCGGGCCATCAGTTCCCGGTAGCGCTCCTCAGGCGTCAGGCAATAGCCGTCCAGCATACGCCGGTAGGCCAGGACAAACATCTGCTCGGCCACGAGCCGTCCCATGCGGTTTCCCTCGGGCGTCGTCTCCATCCACTGCCTCATCCGCCCATAAGGTGCAAGGCAAAGCCGGCAGGGCGTCACGGCCCGGATGTTCACCAGCGAGGGGCGCGCGCAGAGACAGGCCGTGTACTCTCCGACCAGACTGCCGGCAAAGGTATAGCCCACTACATGCTCCCGTCCTTTCCCGTCCGTGCGCGAAAAACGGCAGATGCCCTCTTCGAGCACCCCGACATGGGAAACCCGTCCGTCCTGCCTCACGAAATAATCGTTTTTTGCCAACAGGCGCACACTCCCCTCCCGCCGTATCCAGTCCAGCAGCGGCGAGAAAAGTGCCGGGTCGAAGTAGAAATCGTTGATCAGCCTGTCCATGTGCAACGGTTTATGTCGGTTGCTTCAGAAATTCATGCAGCGCGGTTTGCAAAAAGCGGCAGGGCTTTTTCCGAAAAGTGCTGCATGTTTCTCCTAAAAGCACTACCGCTTTTTCCGGAAAGCCTCTTGCCTATTTCTTCCGGGGCGGCTCGATGCGGGCATAAGCCGGGGCGGAGATGGGGCAGAAGCGGCGGTCGAGGTACTTGTAATAGCCGTCGATGGCTATCATGGCGGCGTTGTCCGTGGTGAAACTGAAGGGGGGAATGAATACTTCCCACCCGTATCGGGCGGCATGGTCGAGGAAGGCTTGGCGCAAACCGGTATTGGCCGAAACGCCCCCCGCCACGGCTACCTGGCGGATGCCCAGGTCGCGCGCGGCCTTGCGGAGCTTCGCCATCAGGATGTCCACCACGGCATGCTCCAGGCTGGCTGCCAGATCGGCCTTGTTCTCCTCGATGAACGAAGGATTTTCCTTTATGCGGTCGCGCAGGAAATACAGGAAAGAGGTCTTCAGGCCGCTGAAGCTGTAGTCATAACCGGCCACCTCGGGACGGGCGAAGGCATAGGCTGCGGGATTGCCCTGGCGGGCAAGGCGGTCGATGATGGGGCCGCCGGGATAGCCCAGCCCCATGACTTTCGAGCACTTGTCGATGGCCTCCCCGGCGGCATCGTCGAGGGTCTGGCCGATGATCTCCATGTGGTCATAGGAGTGGGCCAGGACGATCTGCGAGTTGCCCCCGGAGACCAGCAGGCAGAGGAAGGGGAAACGGGGATGGGCGGCTTCGTGCGCCGGGTCGTGTATGAAGTGGGCCATGACATGCCCTTCCAGATGATTCACTTCGACCAGGGGGATTCCCAGCGCGCGGGCAAAGCCTTTGGCAAAGGACACACCCACGAGCAACGAGCCCATGAGCCCCGGGCCGCGGGTGAAGGCAACGGCCGAGAGCTGCCCGCGCTCCACGCCGGCCCGTTTGAGGGCCGCGTGTACGACGGGCACTATGTTCTGCTGGTGGGCGCGCGAGGCCAGTTCGGGCACTACGCCGCCATATTCGGTGTGGACCGCCTGGGAGGCCGTCACATTGGAGAGCAACACATTGCCGCGGAGCACGGCGGCCGACGTGTCGTCGCAGGAGGATTCGATACCTAAGATATAGATGTCTTTTTCCATTCGGATTGGAGAATTTTAGAAATGGGAGTGTGATTTTTCGGTTGGGGAGAACGGCTTTCCGGGAAAAGTGGTCAGTGGGTCAGGATTTCGTTGCCCGTCTCGGTGATGACTATGGTGTGCTCCCACTGCGCCGAGGGCAGGCCGTCGGCCGTAAAGATGGTCCACCCGTCGTCTTCGTCGCAGAAGATGGTGCGCTTCCCCATGTTGATCATCGGCTCGATCGTAAAGACCATGCCGGGCACGAGCAGCATGCCTTTTCCTTTCCGCCCGACGTGTTCCACGTCCGGCTCTTCGTGGAAAGCCAAGCCTACGCCGTGGCCGCAGAGTTCGCGCACGACGGAGTAGCCATTGTGCTCGGCATGGCGCTGGACGGCATAGCCCACGTCGCCCAAAGTATTCCACGGCTGGGCCGTCTTCACCCCGATTTCCAGGCATTCCCGGGTCACTTCCACCAGCCGGCGCTTCTCCGGCGGGACTTCGCCGATGAGGAACATGCGCGAGGCGTCGCTGAAATAACCGTCGAGTATCGTGCTGACGTCCACATTCACGATGTCCCCTTCGCGAAGGATCTCCCGCTCGCTGGGAATGCCGTGGCAGACCACGTCGTTAATCGAAGTGCAAACACTTTTCGGGAAGCCCTCGTAGTTGAGAGGTGCAGGGATGGCGTGGTGGTCCGTCGTATATTCGTAGACCAGGCGGTCTATCTCCAGAGTCGACATGCCGGGGCGGATTTCCTTTTCCACCAGGTCCAGCACTCCGGTGTTGACCACGCCGCTCCGGCGGATGCCCTCGATTTGCTCCGGAGTCTTTATCATTTTCCGCCAAGGGACGAGGGCGCCCTTGTTTTGATAAGCCAGTACTTTCTTGTCCAGCTCGCTCAGGGGCTGCCCGGGCAGGGTGCTCCATCTTCTTCTTATGCGTATCATCGGAATAAGTTCTGTAGAACGGTCGACAAAGGTACGAAACTTAAAGCAAAAAAGATGCTAAAAGTAGGCGCAAACGGCCGGAGAGCCGGGATAAAAAGCCTAATTTTGTACGAATAACCACAGGAGAGAACGCGTCATAATACGGCTGAAAAAAATAGTAATCGCAATCCTCTATACGATAGTCGCTTTGTATTTGGGGATTATCATCATGCTGAATATACCTTATTTTCAGCACCGCATGACTGTTTTCGCCGAAGAATCGCTCAAGAGCTGGCTGCAAACGGAAGTAAGCATAGGGCGTATTGACATAGGGCTGCTCAACCGGATTATCATCGACCGCCTGAAAGTGGAAGACCAGGCCGGGAAAACACTGGCCGAGATACCGCGCTTTTCGGCCAGCTTCGACATCCTCCCGCTCCTGCGGGGGCAAATCTCCATCCGCACCGTACAACTCTACGGACTGAAGCTCCATCTCTACAAATCCTCCCCCGCCGATTCGCTGAACGCGGCTTTCCTGCTCGAAAAGTTCCACTCGAAAGAAAAAAAGAAAGAGCCTTCCGCCATCGACCTGCGCATCAATTCCGTACTGATGCGGCGGGGAACGGTCAGTTACGACGTCCTCAGCGTGCCTCCCGCGCAGGAAAACACCTTTACGCCCGCGCACCTGGCATTCCGGAACGTATCGGCCACCGTATCGCTGAAGCACCTGACGCGGGACTCCATCCACTTGAATATCAAGCGCATGGGCTTCTCCGAAAAGTCCGGCCTCACGCTCTCGCGCCTGCGGCTCGACCTGAAAGCCAACCGCAGGCAGGCCGACATAGAGGAGCTGCTGATACGCACACCGCGCTCCCGCCTGGCGTTTTCTCCCGTACACATCCGTTACGATTCCGCACCGGAGGGGGCGGATTCCGCCGTCACAACCATCCATTACGCCTTCTCCCTGCTCCCGGAGTCCCGCATATCTCCTAACGATTTTGCAGCCCTCGTCCCGGCCCTGCGCGCATCGAGCCTGCAGCCGCACATCGCTTTCCGCGCAGAAGGGAGCACAAAGGAATTAAAGGTCGGCAATTTGCGGCTATGGATGCCGGGCTCCCAAGGAAACTTCCATGACCTCGCCCTGCAGGGCACGGCCTCCCTGCACCTGAACGGGGCATCGCAAATAGAAACCGCCGCAGGAACTCTCTCCCGACTGCAAGTCTCCCCAAGCGGACTCAGCCTCCTGGGCGAAGAACTCGCAGCCTTGGGCATAAAAGTGCCCGACCCGGTGGCAAACCTTGAAAGCCTCGACGCCACAGCCCAATGGGAAATGGACAGAAGCGGCTCCCGACTCCGCCTGCAGGCTGCCACCGGCGCCGGAAAGCTGGAGTTGAATGCCGAAGCGCGCAGCCGGACGGCAGCAGAGGGAAAAGGCGCCTCGCGGAATCTGGCCGTCTCCGCCGAATTGGAAGGCCGGGAAATCGACTTGGGCCGGCTCTTCCCCGGAAAAGAACTCGGGAAAACCGACTTTGCCCTGCAAGGCGCGGCACTGCTGGGCAGCGGGAAACTGCAACACATGGAAGCCGAGGGAGAAATCGAGTCGTTCGAATACAAAAACTATCCCTATAAAAAAGCCTCCATCCGTGCATCCTATTCCCCCCGGAAGGAGGCAAACTGCCGGATCCGCCTGGACGACATGAACGCTTCCCTCAAGGCAGATGCTTCCATGACAGCCCCGCTCAAAGAAAAGCCTGCCTACCGGATGCGGATCGAGGTAGACCATCTGAATCCTTACCACCTGCATCTGGCCGGTGACAAGCAGCGGGACATGGAGATTTCCCTGGTGGCCAAGGCCGACTGCGCAGGCTCGGATGCGGACGACCTCACGGGCTATCTGCATCTGGACTCCATCCTGGTGCGCAAACAGGGGAAACTTTACCCCATCTCCTACCTGCATCTGGAGGCCCAGCAGGGCAAGAGCCGCCGCATGGTGTTCCTCACCTCGCCGTTTTTCGAAGCCGACATCCAGGGCAACATGAAGCTCGAAGCCATTCCGGCCAGCGTCTTGCGCATGATGCGCCCTTATGTCCCGTCGCTGTTCCGATGGGAAAATACGGAAGAGCAGAAGCCCGACAACAATTTCAACTTCTTCGCCCACGTGCGGGACACCAAGATGCTGACCGAACTGCTGGACCTCCCGCTCACGATCTACGAGAATTCTTATCTCTCCGGCTTCATCGAAGACTCGACCGGCACGCTGGAAATAAAAGGCAACTTCCCCTCGTTCCGCTACGGGAACAACACGTTCCGCAACATGGCCCTGCACTGCGCGGGGAATCCCACCCACATAGACTGCAACGTCAACAGCAACATGTTCATGAAAAACGGGACGCTCATCAATCTCAACCTGGGCGCCCAAGCCCGGGACGACCGGGTGTCCGGCAGTTTTGCCTGGGAGAACCACGACGAAGTGGAATACAAAGGCCGGCTGGAACTGAGCGCCCTCCTGAAGAAGCGCCTCGGCTCGAACCGGCTGGCGGCCGACGTCGTGCTGCATCCCACGGAAGTCGTCATACGCGACACGGCATGGACCATCAGCGAGGCCTCCATCCGCATCGACTCCGTGCTGCAGATCGACCGCTTCGCCCTGCAACACGGCCGCCAATCCATCCGCGCCGCCGGAGTAATCTCCGCCTCGGCCGACGACTTGCTGCTGCTCGACCTGCGCAACGTGCAACTGGGCTACGTGTTCGATGCGGTCAATTTCCATTCCGTCGACTTCGACGGACAGGCTACCGGCAGGGCCCGGCTGGCTTCCCTGCTCTCCCAGCCGAAGATAGATGCAGAGGTCCACGTCCGGAACTTCCTGTTCAACGGCGCCCCGATGGGCGACTTGGACATCAAGAGCGGCTTCCATGCGGCAGAAGACGTAGTGCCGATCGATGCGCTCATCAAGAGTAAGGAAAAACTCGTGACCAGCGTGCGGGGAGAAGTCCGCCCCAAACGGAAAGGACTGGACCTGCGGATCGGGGCGCAGGGGTGCGAAATCGGATTTATCCAGCCCTACGTGGAAGGCATCCTCTCCCGCTTCCAGGGGAAAGCCACGGGCGATTTCCACCTGTCCGGCGGCTTCAAGAGCCTCCAGCTGGAGGGGAAAGGGCTGGCCGATGCCGGCTTCCGGGTCGACGTGCTGGGCACGGATTTCCATGTGAAGGACACAGTCTACGTCTCCCCCACGCAGTTTGCCCTGCGCAATGCCTTCATCGCCGACGGCGAAGGGCACCAAGGACGGGTAACCGCCCGGATGAACCACACGCACTTCAAGCAATTCAGCTACAACCTGCAGCTCGATGCCGAAAACATGCTGCTCGTCGACAAACCCGAGAGCTTCGACCTCCCGTTCTTCGGCAAGGCCTACGTGAGCGGCACGGCCTACTTGTCGGGCAACAGCAGCCGCCTCGACCTGAACGGGGCGCTGACCACGGCGGGCGACACGGAGTTTTGCTACAAACTGACGGGCAACACCGTGGCCGAGGACAACAGCTTCATACAGTTCGCCCCCATCAAATTCGGGCAGAACCCCGGCGACGCGCTGCAGAACGCCCCCGCCACCGGCCCACACCCGCAGCCCTCGGCGGCAGGACACACAGCTCCCCCGGCCGACACGTCCGGGCAATACACCCTCTCCTCCGCAGCAAAGGAGACTCCCCTCGACGTGCGGCTGAATCTCCTGCTGGACATCAACCCGGCGGCGCAGCTCAAAGTGGTCGTCGACCCCAGGGCGGGCGACTACATCAGCTGCACCGGCAACGGAAACATCCGCATCGATTTCTTCAACAAGGGCGACTTCAACATGTTCGGCACCTACACCATCGACCGGGGCGTGTACAAATTCAGCCTTCAGGAAGTGATTCGCAAGGATTTCTCCATCCGGCAGGGCAGCAGCCTTACCTTCGGCGGCGATCCCTACAGGGCAAACTGCAATTTGCAGGCCATCTATACCGTAAACGCCGTCTCGCTCCGCGACTTGGGCTCCGATGTGGTCAACGTCCTGCAGACCAACCAGACCAGCGTGCGGGTCAACTGCGTGATGGACGTGACCGGCATCCTCTCTTCCCCCGAGATACACCTGGGAATCGAGCTGCCCAACGAAAACGAGGAGGTGCAGAGCGTGGTGCGCAACTTCATCAGTACGGACGACCAGATGAACATGCAGATACTCTACCTGCTGGGAATCGGGAAATTCTATACCCCGGACTATGCCGACAAGAGCGGCTCCACCAACAGCGACGCCATGAGCTCGGTGCTCTCCTCCACGCTTTCCGGGCAACTGAACAACATGCTCTCGCAAGTCATCAACAGCAACAAATGGAACTTCGGCGTCAACGGGAGCACCGGCGAAGAGGGCTGGACCGACATGGAGTTCCAAGGCATGCTTTCCGGCCAGCTGCTCAACAACCGGCTGCTGGTGAACGGGAACTTCGGCTACCGGGACAATTCGATGAATACAAACCAGCAGAGTAATTTCATAGGCGACTTCGACATCGAGTACCTGCTCACGAAAAGCGGCGACATACGCCTTCGGGCCTACAACAAGTCGAACGACCGCTATTCCACCAAGACTACGCTCAACACCCAGGGCATCGGCGTGGTAATCAAGCGGGACTTCGATTCGTGGTTGCAACTATTAGATTGGAGAAAGGAGAAGAAGAAAGAGAAATGAAAATCAAGTTTCAGTCATTCGCCAGCGGCAGCAGCGGAAATTGCTATTATCTCGGGACGGAAAAAGAAGGCATCCTCGTCGATGCCGGCATCGGCGTGCGCACCATCAAGAAGAACCTGCGCGAAATAGGCCTCGAACTCGAACAAATCCGCGGCGTGCTCGTGACGCACGACCATGCCGACCACATCAAGAGCATCCCACCCCTGGGCAACAAATACTTCATCCCCGTCTACACCACGGAGCTAATCTACGAAGGCATCAACCGCAACAAGTGCATCCACGAAGCCCTCTCGCCCGCCAACGTGCGCTACATATCGAAAGAGAAGCCCTTCACGCTGGCCGGATTACGCATCACGGCCTTCCCCATACCGCACGACGCCACGGAGAGCGTGGGCTACTTCGTCGAATCCCCCGTGGGCAACTTCTGCTTCCTGACCGACATCGGCACCATCACCCCCACGGCCGAATCCTACATCGACCGCACTTCCTACCTGATACTCGAAGCAAACTACGACGAGGAGATGCTCCGCATGGGCCCCTACCCCGAATACCTGAAAAAGCGCATCGCAAGCGGCACGGGACACCTGAGCAACCAGGCCAGCATCGGCTACCTGCTCCAAGCCATGGCCGCACGCCTCCCGGAAGCAGGAGGCCGGCTCTCGCCTCTCCGCCACGTATGGCTCTGCCACCTCAGCCGCGAAAACAACCATCCCCAGCTCCTGGAGAAAACACTGGAGCTGAGCTTCCGCGAGAAAGGGCTGGAAGTAGGGCGCGACCTGCAAGTGACCGTCTTGAAACGCACCAGCCCTTCCGGCCTCTACGAGATAAGCCGCAACGGCTGACCCCCGCCTCCGCCGCCTGCCGGAAGCAGGGCTACCCTCCGGAAGCGGCAGCACTTTTCCCGAAAACATGCAGGACAATCCGGGAAAAGTGCTGCCGCTTTTTCCGCCCCGTTGCAGGCCGGGAAATACCTCCCGGAGCCGGATTTTGCCATCGCCTGCCCCCCAACAGCAAAAAAATGAAGAAATACGCCCCGCGGACTTCTCTTTTTTTACAGAAGTAGAACAGAAATCGACAAAAATGCCGTAAATTTGTGCCATATAACACATTCCTTCGGCACAGAAGTCCTATGGCAAAGAAGCAAATAGAGCAGAGCGAAATTATAGAGAGCATCTCCGATCTGTGGGAACTGCTTAGCGAGGAAGAGCGCGACTTGCTGATCAGCAATTACACCATCCTCATGTACAAGAAAAACGAAGTCATTTACACAGAAGGGGAAAAGCCCACCTCGCTCATGTGCCTCCTTTCGGGAAAAGTCAAGATATACAAAGACGGAGTCGGCGGCAGAAGCCAGATTATCCGCGTCATCAGCCCCGTAGGCTACTTCGGCTACCGGGCCTATTGGGCAGGCGAAGACTACGTGACCCAGGCCGCCGCGTTCGAGCCCTCCAAGGTTTGCCACATCCCGATGCAGATAATCACCGAACTCGCCCTCAGGAACGGCGCGCTGGCCATGTTCTTCATCCGCCAGTTGTCCGTAGATCTGGGCATCGCGGACCAACGGACCGTCAACCTCACGCAGAAGCACATACGCGGAAGGCTGGCCGAATCGCTCCTCTTCCTGCGCGACGCCTACGGACTGGAAGAAGACGGATCGACGCTCAGCATCTACCTTTCGCGCGAAGACCTGGCCAATCTGTCCAACATGACCACCTCCAACGCCATACGCACGCTCTCCAACTTCTCCAACGAGCGCATCATAGCCATCGACGGCCGCAAGATTAAAATCATAGACGAAGAGAAACTCAAGAAAATCTCCCGCATCGGGTAGACCCGCGGAGGCCGGGGCACGCAACCCCTACAGGTTCCCGGACAGGAACCTGCGGAGCGTGTCGGAGGGCATGCCCCGCCGGGCGGCATAGTCATGCAGTTGCTCGTCGGAAATCTTGCCCACCGCAAAATAGCGGGCCGCGGGGTGGCCCAGCATCAGCCCGCAGGTCGAGGCCGCCGGCTGCATGGCCCCCGTCTCCGTCAGGCTGACCCCTATTTTTCCCATCCCCAGCAAACGGTCTATCAGGAAAGCCTCTGACTGGTCCGGCAGGCTGGGATAGCCGATGGCGGGACGTATCCCCACGTATTTCCCCGCAAGGAGTTCCTCCGCAGTAAGCCGCTCGTGCGGAGCATAGCCCCACTGCACGCGCCGGACCGCTGCGTGCATCAATTCCGCGCATGCCTCCGAGAGACGGTCGCACAAGGTCTGAAGCAGCAATTGCTGATAGACATCGCACATCCCGGCCAAGGCCTTTTCCGCACGGACGGCAGTGGCAAACACCCCTACCCTGTCCTCGATGCCCGAAGCCTCCGGGCGCACAAAGTCGCTCAGGCACAGGCAGACATCGCTCCCCGCCGCAGGCCGCTGCTGCCGGAGCAAGGGGAAGAGCACTTCCCCGCCGCCACGGCTGCCGGACCCGGAGGGCGGAATGCGGAAAACGATGTTGTCCTCCCGGCTGTTGGCCGGGAAGATTTCAGCCAGCCCCTCGATGCGGATCTCCGTTTCATCCAAGTGGTCCAGCAGGAAGCGGGCATCGTCGTAGAGCCTTGCCGCCTCGCCAGCCTTCGCCCGCTCTTCCGCCGGGAAACTCCCGACCCATGAGTTCCTGCAGGAAGGGCAGGCGTGGATGCGGGAAACGCCGGAGAAGCGGCGGCCGAAGCCCCAGGCATGGAAGAAATAGAGCCAGTCGATACACTCGGCGGCTTCGTGCAAAGAATAGGAATAAAGCATCACTTCAGAGAAGATTCAGGACAGCAAGCCGCTCCCCGCCTCAGGCCTCGAACTGCAGCGCCTCGCCCCGGCAGTCGTCGGCCTCATGGCCTTGGCGGAAAGCCAGCTGCCCGTTGACCAGCGTGAAGAGCACCTTGTGGTGAAACGTATGCCCCTCCAGCGGCGACCACCCGCACTTGCTCACGACATCCTCCCGCCGCAGCGTCCAGGGCGCTTCGGGACGCACCAAAACCAGGTCGGCTTTGTAGCCCCGGCGTATGAATCCCCGCTCCTTGATGCGGAACAGGCGGGCCGGGGCGTGGCACATCTTCTCCACCACCGTAGGATAGTCGAGGACTCCCGCCCGGCAGAGGTCCAACATGCTGACGAGCGAAAACTGAATCATCGGCATGCCGGAGACGGCGCGGAACACGCTTTTCTCCTTTTCTTCCAGCAGATGGGGCGCGTGGTCCGTACCTACGACGTCGATCCGCCCCGTCCTTAGCGCATTGCGCAGGGCCTCCCGGTCGGAAAGGGCCTTGACCGAGGGATTACACTTGATGCGGTTGCCCAGGACATCGTAGTCTTCCTCGCTGAAGAGCAGATGGGCCAGGCAGGCCTCGGCCGTGATTTGCTTCCCGGCCACGGGGCCGTCGGAAAAGAGCGACAGCTCCCGCGCCGTCGTCACGTGTAGGACGTGCAGCCGGGCGCTGTATTGCCCGGCCAGTTCCACGGCCAGGGAGGACGAGCGGTAGCAGGCCTCTTCGTCGCGTATGAGGGCGTGGAGGCGTGCGGGGGCTTCGTTTTCCCGCTCTTCGGGATATTCCCGCCGGAAGAGCACCGTGTTTTCCGCTATCCGCGCCGAGTCTTCGCAGTGCGTGGCTATGAGCAGGTCGGTACCTCCGAAGATTCTTTCGAGCGATTCCCGCCGGTCGACCAGCATGTTGCCCGTGCTGGCGCCCATGAAGAGCTTCACCCCGCAGGGGCGATGCCCGAGCCGGGGCAGGGACTCCAAGAGGGGAAAGTTGTCGTTGGTCGCCCCGAAGTAGAACGAGTAGTTCACCCGGCTCACCTCTGCCGCACGGCGGAACTTGGCCTCCAGCGCCTCGGGCGTCACCGTCATGGGCACACAGTTAGGCATGTCCATATAGGACGTCACGCCGCCCGCCGCCGCCGCGCGGCTCTCGCTCCCGATGTCGGCCTTGTAAGTCAGTCCGGGGTCGCGGAAGTGCACATGGTCGTCGATCACTCCGGGCAGGAGAAGGCATCCTCCGGCCTCCACGGTACCGAAGTTCCCGGCATAGCGCCGCTCGATTTCCTCGGCCGCGCGGGCCAGCGTCCGCTCCCTGTCCGGCTCGTCGGCCGCGGGGCAAATGACTATCTCTATGCGCCCGTGCCCCACGACCACGTGGCCCGTCCGCACGCTGCCCTCGTTGACTATCGAGGCGTTCTTGATGAAAATCCTAAAGCTCATCCGTGTCGTGGGTACAGTTGTGGTACGTGTCTTTCACTCTCTGGCGGACTCTTCTCATTTTCTTCCGCAGGGAAGCGACCTTCAGGCGGATCACTCCGAAGACGGCCTCGCCGAAGATGCTGCCGCTCATCTTGGAACTGCCCAGGACGCGGTTGGTGAAAATGACGGAGACTTCCTTTATTTTGAATCCCAGCTCGTGGGCCGTGAATTTCATCTCGATCTGGAAGGCATATCCCTTGAAGCGTATGGAGTCGAGGTCTATGGCTTCCAGCACCCGGCGGCGGTAGCAGACGAACCCAGCCGTAGTGTCGTGTATCTTGAGCCCCGTGACGAGGCGCACATACTTCGAGGCAAAATAAGACATCAGCACGCGCCCCATCGGCCAGTTGACCACGTTTACGCCCGTAATGTAGCGCGAACCGATGGAGACATCCGCCCCTTCGTCGTGGCAGGCAGCATAGAGCCGGGGCAAGTCGTTGGGGTCGTGGGAAAAATCGGCGTCCATCTCGAAGATATAGTCGTACTTCCGCCCGATGGCCCACTTGAAACCGGCTATGTAGGCCGTGCCCAGCCCCAGTTTCCCCTTGCGCTTGAGGATAAACAAGCGGCCCGAAAGGCCCTCCTCCTGCATGAGCCGCTCCACGATCTGGGCCGTCCCGTCCGGCGAACCGTCGTCGATGACCAGGACATGAAACCCTTTCTCCAGCCCCAGCACGGCACGGATGATGTTCTCTATGTTCTCTTTCTCATTATAGGTGGGGATAATAACTATGCTGTCTGTATCTTCCATGGGAAAATCGCAATGATGATTAGGCGCAAAAGTACTGTTTTTCGCCTGCAAGCAGAAAGGAATCGTCCGTTTTTTACTATTTTTGCGCAGAATTAAAGCCCCCTTTTTCGATTTCCCCTGCCACTTTCCGGAAAAAGCGGCAGCGGTTTTCGGAAAAAGGGCTGCATCTTTTTCCATCTATGCACGCATCCGATTTACAAGAGTCCTATACCCGCCACCCTTCTCTCCAGGCATTAGCCAAAATCCTCTCCGCTCCCCACGCGGCCCCCTGCCATGCCGGGGGGCTTTGCGCCTCGGCATCCGCCGTCGTGGCCTCCGCCCTCTTCGCCCGGCTGGGGCGCACGCTGCTCTACCTGCTGGACGATGCCGAAGAGGCGGGCTACTTCTATCACGACCTGGTGCAGATGCAGGGAGAAGCGCAAGTGGCCTACTTCCCATCGTCCTACCGCCGCGCCATCCGCTACGGGCAGCGCGACGCCGCCAACGAGATACTCCGCACCGAAGTGCTGGCACGCCTGCAGGACGAGGGCAAGCCGCTCATCGTGGTCTCCTTCCCCGAAGCCGTGTGCGAGCAGGTAGTCTCGCGCCGGCAGCTGGACGAAAATACAATCCGGCTGGCCAAAGGGCAAAACTGCGACCTGACGGAACTCTCCGGGCGGCTCTCCAAGCTGGGATTCCGCCGCGAAGACTACGTCTACGAACCCGGCCAGTTTGCCATCCGCGGCAGCATACTCGACATCTTCTCCTTCTCCTCGGAATATCCCTACCGCATGGATTTCTTCGGCAACGAGATAGAAAGCATACGCACCTTCGAGGTCGAGACGCAACTCTCGCGCGGGGCGCTGGAGGAGATAGCCGTCATTCCGGAGTTGTCGAAGGAGTCTTCCGCGACCGCCGCCAGCCTGTGGGATTTCCTGCCGGCCGATACGATAGTCGGCATGAAGAACTGCGAGACGCTCTGCGGGCAGGTACGCAAACTCATGCAGGAATCCTTTGCCCCGCAGGCCACCCTCGCGGAAGCCGCCGAAGGAAAAGAGGCGGAAGCCGGGGGCAGCATGAGGAAAGTCCTGGTGCCCGAGGCGGTATGGACCGCAGCCCTGCAGCGGTTCACGCGCTACGAGTTCGGCCCGCGTGCCTCGGCCGACGTCGGGACCGAGCTGTCTTTCCACTGCCATCCCCAGCCCCTTTTCCATAAGAACTTCGACTTGGCCGGCGAGTCCTTCCACTCTTTCCTGGACGAGGGCTACATTATATATATATGCACCGACAGTCCGAAACAGGCCGAGCGCATCCGTAACATTTTTGAAGACAAAGGCGACCCCCTGCCGCTCGAATCGCTGGGATATACGCTGCACGAAGGATTTTACGACGAGACACTGAAGAAATGCTTCTTCACCGACCACCAACTCTTCGACCGCTTCCACAAATACACCCTGCGCAGCGACAAGGCCCGCACGGGCAAAGCCGCCCTGACGCTGAAGGAAATACAATCGTTCCGCATAGGCGACTACGTGACACACATAGACCACGGCATAGGCCGCTTTGCCGGTCTGGTGCGCCTGCCCGTGCCCGGAGGGGCCACGCAGGAGGCCATCAAGCTGGTTTATCAGGGCGACGACGTAGTGTTCGTCTCCATCCATTCGCTCCACAAGCTCTCCAAATTCAAAGGGCGCGAGGGCGAGCCGCCCCACGTCAGCAAGTTGGGAACCGGCGCATGGGAGAAAATGAAGGAGCGGACGAAGAAAAAGATAAAAGACATAGCCCGCGACCTCATCCGCCTCTACGCCCAACGCAAGGAAAGCCGGGGATTTGCCTTCAGCCCCGACAGCTTCCTGCAGCACGAACTGGAGGCTTCTTTCATCTACGAAGACACTCCCGACCAACTCAAGGCCACGCAAGCCATAAAACACGACATGGAAAGCTCCACTCCCATGGACCGTCTCATCTGCGGCGACGTAGGCTTCGGAAAGACGGAAGTAGCGGTACGCGCCGCCTTCAAGGCAGCGACCGACGGGAAGCAGGTAGCCGTGCTGGTGCCCACCACGGTGCTCGCCCTCCAGCACTACAAGACTTTCAGCCAGCGGCTGAAGGACTTCCCCTGCCGGGTGGACTACCTGAGCCGCGGGCGCACCGCACGCGAGACCAACCTCCTGCTCAAGGACCTGGCCGCGGGGGAGATACAAATCCTCGTAGGCACGCACGCCCTCATCGGATCGCGCGTGCATTTCAAGGACCTGGGGCTGCTCATCATCGACGAGGAGCAGAAGTTCGGCGTCAGCGTGAAGGAGAAACTCCGCCAGCTGCGCGTCAATGTGGACACACTCACGCTGAGCGCCACGCCCATCCCCCGCACGCTCCAGTTTTCCCTCATGGGAGCCCGCGACCTCTCGGTCATCAATACGCCGCCGCCCAACCGCTATCCGATACAAACCGAGATACACACGTTCGACGACGCGCTCATAGCCGATGCCATCGGCTTCGAAATGAGCCGCGGCGGCCAGGTCTTCTTCGTACACAACCGTGTCCGCGACATGGAAGAGCTGGCCGCACGCCTCCGCCGCCTCGTGCCCGACGCCCGCATCGGCATAGCCCACGGGCAAATGGAGCCCAAAGTGCTGGAAAAGGTCATCCTCGATTTCGTAAACGACGACTTCGATATCCTCCTGGCCACCTCCATTATAGAAAACGGCATCGACATTTCCAACGTGAACACCATCATTATCGACCAGGCGCAGAACTTCGGGCTCAGCGACCTGCACCAGCTCCGCGGGCGCGTAGGGCGGAGCAACCGCAAGGCCTTCTGCTATCTGCTGGCGCCGCCCCTCTCCGACCTGCCCGACGAAAGCCGGCGGCGGCTGCAGGCACTGGAAGAATTCAGCGACCTGGGCAGCGGATTCCACATAGCCCTGCAGGACCTCGACATCCGCGGAGCCGGAAACCTCCTGGGGTCGGAGCAGAGCGGCTTCATTGCCGACGTAGGTTACGAAACTTACCAGAAGATTCTCACGCAAGCCGTGCACGAACTGAAAACCGACGAGTTCGCCGACTTGTATGCGCCGGACCATTCGGAAGAAAGCGGCGGCACGGATTTCGTGGACGAGTGCACGGTGGACAGCGACCTGGAGTTGCTTTTCCCGGAGAGCTACATCCCCGGAAGCAGCGAGCGCATGCTTCTCTACCGCGAGCTGGACAATCTGCACACGGACAAGGAACTTTCCGACTTTCGTCTTCGGCTGGAAGACCGGTTCGGCCCTGTTCCGCCCGAAGGCGAGGAACTTATGGGCATCGTCCCCCTGCGCCGGCTGGCCTGCCGCCTCGGCATCGAGCGCATTCTGCTCAAGAACGGGCAGATGTGGCTGTACTTCGTAAGCCGCCCCGATGCCTCCAATTATTATCAGAGCGACACTTTCGGCGCAATCCTCTCCTACGTCCAGTCCCATCCGAAGCTGTGCTCCCTGCGCGAGGGCGGCGGGAAGCGCAGCCTGCGCCACATCGGGGTCCCCTCCGTGGCAGAGGCAAAACTCATCCTGACACGGATTTACAACACGCTGCTGCAACAGAAATGAAAAGAAATACGCCCGATTTTGTGTCGCGCAGCATAAAATAAACGTTAAATCTAAGGGCAAACTGATACAACCTACCGAAGAAACCCCCTATATTTGTGCTGCAAAACATAAAAATAGGTATTAGCTATGAGAAAGATTGAATCAGTTTTCAAAGAAAACATGCACAAGATCGAGGATAACATCTTGCGCTTGTATGGCTTCACCGCAACGAACAGTTCGTCGCTCTAAGGAGCCATTTTTAATCAGAATCGAGTTACTAACCTTTTAAATGCAGAACAGCCCGACAGCGATGCCGGGCTGTTTTTCGTTTCCGCCTCTCCGGGAAAAAGAGGGAGGAGCAATTCCTCAGAGGCAGGCTGCCATCACGAAGAAACGCGGGATACCGGTTTTGAGGAAAAGAGGAGCCTCATTTTGCCCCGGGCTTCCCGACTTCCCGGACAATCTGCATAAACTCCTCGCCGGTAATGGTCTCCCTTTCCATCAAGAACGAGGCGGCCCGGTGCATTACCTCCTTATTCTCAGCAATAATGCCCTTGGCCTTCTCGTGGGCCGCCTTAATGATTTGCAGCACTTCCGCATCCACATCTGCCACCGTCTCCGGCGCGCAAGTAAGCGAACTGTCGCCGCCCAGATAGGGATTGCTTACCGTCTCCAGCTCCATCATGTCGTACTTTCCGCTCATTCCGTAGCGTGTCACCATGGCCCGCGCCAGGCGTGTAGCCTGCTCTATGTCGTTGGAAGCACCGGTTGTCACGGTGCCGCACATGAGTTCCTCTGCCGAACGCCCGCCTGTCAGGGTAACAATGCGGTTAAACAAGTCTTCCTTTGTCTGCAACAGCCGCTCCCCGCTGTCCACCTGCAGCGTATAACCCAGCGCTCCCGAAGTGCGCGGGATAATCGTAATCTTATGAACCGGCGCAGAGTGCGTCTGCATTGCGGCAACCAGGGCGTGCCCGATCTCATGGTAGGCCACGATTTTCTTCTCTGCGGAGGAGAGTATCTTGTTTTTCTTCTGCGCGCCGGCAAGAACCGTCTCCACGCTTTCTTCCAGGTCGGCCGTAGTGACCGCCTTGCGCTCCATGCGGACGGCACGCAGGGCTGCCTCATTGACAATATTGGCCAGCTCCGCACCGGAAGAGCCTGCCGTAGCCCGGGCAACGATACCGATGTCCACCGCTTCCTCGTGCTTCACTTTCTTCAGATGTACGGCAAGTATCGCCTTCCGGCCTTCCAGATCGGGCAACTCCATCTGCACGCGGCGGTCGAAACGCCCGGGGCGCAGCAGTGCCTTGTCGAGGCTTTCCGGCCGGTTGGTAGCGGCCAGAATCACGACACCCTTGCGCCCGTCGAAACCGTCCATCTCGGTGAGCAGCTGATTGAGCGTCTGTTCCCGCTCGTCGTTGCCGCCCATTCCGGTTTCGCGCCGCTTCCCGATGGCGTCTATCTCGTCGATAAAGATGATGCAGGGGGCCTTTTCGCCAGCTTGCTTAAAGAGATCGCGCACTTTGGCCGCTCCCATGCCGACAAACATCTGCACAAACTCCGAGCCCGAAATGGCGAAAAACGGGACTCTGGCTTCCCCGGCCAGCGCGCGGGCAATGAGCGTTTTCCCGGTTCCCGGAGGCCCCACGAGCAAAGCACCTTTGGGAAGCGAGGCCCCGATCTCGGCATAGCGGGCGGGATTGTGCAGGAAGTCCACTATTTCCTTCAGCATTTCCTTGGCTTCGTCCTGCCCCGCCACGTCGGCAAATGTGGCCTTTATGTCCGACTCGGCATAGATTTTCGCCCCGCTGCTGCCGAACGACATAAAGTTTCCTCCCGCTCCCAGCCGCGACTGGAGGCTCTTGCCCGCCTGGCGCCAGATGAAGTAGAATATCAGGCCGGGCAAAATCCACAACAGGAAGAAGTTGAGCACCGGGGAGTTCTCCTTCGGGGCTATTTGGCTAAAGGAGATTTTTCCGCCCGGGTTGGGGCTCTTGGCATTCAGCAGGCGGTCCACCAAGCGGTCGTCCCGGGTTGCTCCAGTCTGGTAGGCAAGGGTTTTCCCGTCCTCTTCCGTTTCGAAATAGATGCGGTTGTTCTCGATGCAAACCTCCTTCACCAGCCCGCTGTCCACCTTCCCGATAAAGGCGGTATAGTCTGCCGGAATAATCCGTTGTTCTGCAAACCGGGGAAAATCAGCCAGTTCAGCAAGATGACGATCAGGATGCACCAAAGGAGAGTCGTGTAGGTATTCTCCTTCTTGGGCGTCTGGTTTTGCTCGCGTTGCTTCATGAGTGTATTATTTTGTTGCGGCAAAATACGCAAATATCTGCTTCCCGCGCTTCGCCGGATAGGGGAGAATCATATCCCATACTTCGCTTTTCCCTCATCCCGGGCAAGAAAAAAGGAGATTCCCATCCTGCGATGAGAATCTCCTCCTTATTCTATTTAAGAAATACCGGCTATCCCTTACTTGATGTTCGGGTTCAGCTTGTTCCACTCGGAGATGGGAGGCAGCACGCCCATGGCAATCACTTCGTCGCGCAGGGCGCAGAGGTGGCCGTAGCTCTTCTTGAGTTCTTCCATTTCCTCGGGCGTTCCGGTCACTTCCTCGTAGGCACTTCCGTTCTTCGTGATGGTCACTTCCATGGCCATCATGATGTGGTCGAAGCCCTCAAACGAGCAGTAACGTCCGGCAGGCCAGTTGAAAGGCTCGCCGCCCATGGCTGCGCGAATCATTTCTACCGACACATAAGACGGGCTCTGGAAGGAGGAACGGCCGCGGAGGTTGATGATGTTGGCGCCGCCCTTGATGACTGCCTGTTTCATCTCGGCCCACTGCTCGTTGGTCAGGGCGGGCGTGCCGATAAGTTCCAGCAGGGGCTTGCCGTCTACCTGCGCGGTGGAGGCAAACACGGCCATCTGCTCGCCGTGGCCGCCGTAGGTGCGGCAGTTCGTCACCTTGCTCTGGGGCACACCGAAGTGCTTGGCCAGCGCGCTCTGCAGGCGGGTGCTGTCGAGGGCGGCAAGGGTGCTCACCTGGGAGGGCTTCAAACCGCTGTAGAGCAGCGTGATCAGGCCGGTAATGTCGGCCGGGTTAAAGATTACTACCACGTGTTTTACGTCGGGGCAATATGCTTTGATATTCTTACCTAACTCTTCTGCGATGGCGGCGTTGCCTTTCAGCAGGTCTTCGCGGGTCATGCCGGCCTTGCGGGCTGCGCCACCGGAAGAAATCACGTACTTCGCGCCGGTCAGGGCTTCTTTCACGTCGGAGGTGAAGGTGAAGTTCACGCCCTCAAACGAGCAGTGGAACATCTCTTCTGCCACGCCTTCCAAAGCGGGGGCAAAGGGATCGTAGAGACAGATGTTCGGGGTTAGGGACATCATGGCAGCGGTTTGCGCCATGTTCGAGCCAATCATACCGGCTGCGCCAACGATTGTCAGTTTTTCTTCAGTCAAGAATTTCATACGTGCAAATTGTTTTTAGAATGTTGACTTCATTTTTTCGCCGACAAAATTAGCTGAATTCCCAAAATGAAGAAAGGGAAACGGGTTAAATAAGCTGAAAGGGGAAAAGGATGCCGGGGCGGGATGCGGCCCAAGTGGCGGAGCCATAACAAACGGGCCCGTGCCCCGCACCGGGAAGCGCTGCCGCATTCCGGGAAAAGCGCTGCCGCTTTTCCCAGAAACATGCAGCGCTTTCCCCGAAACCCCCAAGCGCTTTTTCCGGATCCATGCAGGACTTTTCCCCGGCGCCCCCGGCGGAAAGGCTAAACCGCACCGGCGCCCCTCTGCCGGAAACTGCGCGGAGCAAAAGAGACGCGGTGCAAAAAACGGGGAAAAAAGTGTTCCGAATCGCAAAAATGTCGTACTTTCGCAGCGATTTAGTCAAAGCACACGAAAATAAACGTACGATATGGAACTGACAGGAAAAGTAATAGCCGTGCTCCCCTTGCAGAGCGGGACAAGCAACCGGAACGGCAAGGATTGGAAAAAACAGGAGTATGTGATCGAGACCGTAAACGAGCAATACCCCCACCGTCTCTGCTTCAACCTGTGGGGCGACCGCATCGATCAATTCAATATACAGGACGGAGAACTCATCACCGTATCCTTCGACATCGACGCCCGCGAGTACAACGGCCGCTGGTACAACGACATCCGCGCCTGGAAGATAGACCGCAACGCACCTCAGGCCGCACCCTCCGCCACACCCGCAGCCGCACCTGCCGGCGCGCCGGCTCCTTTCCCGCCCGCGCCTGTGGCCACCCCGGACTTCAGCGCCACGGGAAACTCGGACGACGACCTGCCGTTCTGACTCCGGGTACACGGCAAATTTGCCCGATTCGCTTGTCGCATACCTCATGACCATGTCACAAAGCCTGAACCATACACTGCTCTTCTTCTGCACCGCGTCACTTCTCCTCCTGGCCTCGTGCCGGGCAGATGAGAAAAAGACGGACCGGGAAACGCCGGCAGCGGAAGTAGCCCCGGGCGATACCTGCACTGAATATCGGACGGAGAAAGCCGGAAAGGCGGACATCGTGTTCGACGATTTCCTGCTGGCCTACATCTCCGACTCGGCCCTGCAGTGGAAACGCACGCGCTTCCCCCTGCCCCACATAGGGAAAAACGGAGAGAAAACCTACGTGGCAGAGAAGGATTGGAAAATGACCACCTTGTTCGGCGGCGAAGAGCTGTACACGGTGATCTCCAATGCAGAAGCCGACCTGGACCTGCCCACCCACACGGACCTGGCCGAGGGCAGCTTCGAATGGATTTATCCGGACAAGGACCTCATCAGTGCCTACCACTTCCGCCGCAACGGGCAGGGGGCGTGGTATCTGGACAGCCTCCGCGAGACCTCGCTCAAGGACAACCCGAACGGGGACTTCCTCGAATTCTACAAGAAGTTTGCCACCGACATCGACTTCCAGAAGCAGCACGTGAGAAATCCGATAGACTTCGTCACCAACTTCACCGACGACGACGCCGGATTCAGCACGGAACACTTCAAGCTCAACGTAGAGCAATGGCTGGCCTGGCAAGTGCCCATGCCCGCGGGGAAGTTCACCAACGTGGTCTACGGCAAGCCCGACGCGGCCCAAGTAGCCGCCTCGACACTGAAAATCATGTCCATCAAAGCCATGGACGGGGCTTTCTTCAAGACACTCTATTTCCGGAAAGGGAGCAATGGCGAGTGGTATCTCTACCGCTACGAGGACACCGCCTACTAAACACCCTTTCCCCGCTTTTGCCAACCGCGCAATGAAAGAATACGAAAACTATCCGCTGCTTCCGCACAACACTTTCGGGATAGACGCCCGGGCGCGCCGCTTCCTGGAATTCCCGGACAGCGGAGAGCTGCAGGCATATCTGGGAAACAAGCCGATGGCGGGCGAAAAACATTTGGTCATCGGCGGGGGGAGCAATCTCCTCTTCCTCCGCGACTACGACGGCACGCTGCTCCACTCCGCCATCCGCGGGATAGAGACCGAGGCCGAAGACGAAAGGCGCGTATTCCTGAAGGTCGGATCGGGAGAAATCTGGGACGAACTCGTGGCCTACTGTGTAGGAAAAGGCTGGGGCGGCATCGAGAACCTCTCGCTCATACCCGGCGAGGTGGGAGCCGCCGCAGTGCAGAACATCGGCGCATACGGCACAGAAGTCTGCGACTGCATCACGCGGGTGGACGCCGTGAGCCTCGCCGACGGATCGCCCCGCACGTTCAACCGCGAAGAATGTGCCTATTCCTACCGGGACAGCATATTCAAACAAGCCGAAAGGGGAAAGTATTTCGTAACCTACGTACACCTCGTCCTAGAAAAAGGAGGCGCACCCCGGCTGGACTACCGGGGACTCAGCGGACTGCTGCCGCACGGAGCCGCTTCCACCCTTGCCGAAGTACGCGATGCCGTCATAGCCTTGCGGCGGGAGAAACTGCCCGACCCCGAAGAATGGGGCAACGCCGGGAGTTTCTTCATGAACCCCATCGTACCCGACGAGCTCTACCTTTCCCTCAAACAGCAATATCCCGGCCTCCCGTCCTATAAGGCCGGCGCCGCGCACACCAAGATACCCGCCGCATGGCTCATAGAGCAATGCGGATGGAAAGGCCGCGCACTGGGAAATGCAGCCGTCTGGGAACGCCAACCGCTGGTACTCATCAACAGAGGCCATGCCTCCGCCTCGGAAATCACCGAACTGGCCGGACGCATCGTGGCCGACGTACAGGCGAAATTCGGCATCACCCTGTACCCGGAGGTCAACTACATATCGTGACGGGACGAGGATGGGGAAAAAAGGGAGAGAAGCAATGAAAGTCACCATCTTAGGCAGCGGCACATCGACAGGAGTCCCCGAAATAGGGTGTACATGCCCCGTCTGCACCTCGACCGACCCGCGCGACCGCCGTCTGCGCTGCTCGGCACTGATAGAGGCCGGCAGCGGAACGCGCATCCTGGTAGACTGCGGTCCCGACTTCCGCCGGCAGATGCTCTCCGTGCCCTTCGCCCCGCTCGATGCCGTGCTGCTCACCCATGAGCACTACGACCACGTAGGCGGGATCGACGACCTGCGCCCTTTCTGCCGCCACGGCAGTGTAGACCTGTACGCACAGGGCGACGTGGCCGAAGCCATACGGCGGCGGATACCCTACTGCTTCGCTGCCCACAAATATCCGGGCGTCCCGGCGCTGGAACTGCATGAGATAGAGGCAGGATGCGCTTTCCCGGTAAAAGACACGGAGGTCCTCCCCTTCCGGGTATGGCACGGAAGACTGCCCATATTGGGCTACCGCATCGGAGGGCTGGCCTACATTACGGATATGACCGCACTCCCGGACGAAAGCCTGGCGGCGCTCGACGGAATCACCCACCTCGTCATGAATGCCCTGCGCATCGCCCCCCACCCTACGCACCAGAGCCTGCAGGAAGCGCTGGACAAGGTGGAACTGCTCCGTAGCCGGACATCGCTCCGGACCGTATATCTCATCCACATGAGCCACAGCATCGGCCTCCACAGGGAAGTCGATGCCGCACTTCCTCCGTATGTCCGCCTGGCATACGACGGGCTTTCTTTCTCCCTCTGAAGCTGCGGTTCAGCGCAGCTTGTAACGCTCGTAGTGGGGAGCTACCTTGAAATGGAAATAAATGCCCGAGAGAATACACACCACCGTGCCCAGCATATAGGCATGGTCGAAGGTCGTCACATCGATAATCCAGCCACCGATGAGCAAGCCGAGAGCTATCCCCACGTCCCACGAGGTGAGGTAAGTGGAAGTAGCCGTACCACGCCGGGAATTGGGTGCCAGGTTGACGAACAGCGTGTTGAAGGCCGGAAACATCGTGCCGTAGGAGATGCCCATAAACAGTGCAGAGCCAAAGAAAAGCCACTCGGCAACCTGGGCATTCCAGGACATCAGAGTTTGTACGGAAGACAGCACGACGAAGACTGCCACGGCCAGTAACATCCCGATCTGGATGACATGAAGCCCGCGCCCCCTGTCGGCCTGTTTGCCGCTGGAGAAGCGGGAAATGCCCAAGCCGACTGCCATAAAGGAGAAGAACAGGCCGGTGCTCACGTGGATATCCATGGCCTGTGCATAAAGGGCAATGTAGGTGGTCGTCATGCCATAGGGCATGGCCAGCAAAAGCAGGCTCAGGCTGCAGGGAAGTCCGCGCACAAGAATGAAACGGTCGAACGAAATCGGGTCACGCTTCAAGGGCGGCTTGTAAGGAGTATGTACGAAAGATGCCATTATGATGCCCAGCGCGCCGGACGCGAGGGAGAAGTAAAAGATGCTTTGATAGCTCCATCCCGCCGAATGCAGAAACAGACCGATCATCGGGCCGAGGCACAAAGCGAAATTATTCATCAGCCCATAGTACCCGATGGCCTCCCCGCGGCGCGAAGAGGGAGTGATGTCGATGACGATTGTATTGCCGCCCACGGAAACCAAGCCGAAAGCCAGACCGTGAAAGACGCGCAATATGATGATAAACAACAGCATCCCCGCCCAGGCATAGCCTAAGAATATCAAGGTAAAGAGTACAAATCCGAATAAATAAAGCGGCTTGCGCGGAAAACTGTCTACCAGATAGCCGGAAAAAGCCCGCATCACGAGCGAAGCGACCGTATAGCACGAGAGGATCGCACCGGCGGTCGAGCTGTCGACCCCGAAGTCTTCCATCAGGAACAGGGCGAAAATCGGCAAAATAAGATAGAAAGCAAAGAAAAACAGGAAGTTGCTTATCAGAATAAAGAAGTAGTCTGTACTGAAAAGACGGTCTTTCGTCATGAGTGTATATAGTGGAGAGTTTACAAATATCTATGCCTAAAGGGGGAAATACTACTGCTTTTCGCTATCCGAAGAAAAAGGGAGCCGGGCTATACGCAACCCGGCTCCCTTATATCGCACATGCTTCCCGAATGGAGCAGAAGCACACTTTCTTATTTTACAGAGCCGGTTGGAACTCGCGTAGGAAGCGAACATCATTTTCCGAGAACAGGCGCAGATCCTTCACCTGGAACTTCAGGTTCGCAATGCGCTCCACTCCCATGCCCAAGGCATAGCCCGTATATTTTTTACTGTCTATCCCGTTTGCATCCAACACATTGGGATCGACCATCCCGCAACCCAGGATTTCCACCCAGCCGGTATGTTTACAGAGAGAACAGCCCTTGCCGCCGCAAATGTTGCAACTGATGTCCATCTCGGCACTCGGCTCCGTAAAGGGGAAATACGACGGGCGCAAGCGAATCTTCGTATCTTTTCCGAACATCTCCTGCGCAAACAGCAAAAGGACTTGTTTCAAATCGGTAAAGGAGACGTTTTCGTCCACATAGAGGGCCTCTACCTGATGGAAGAAGCAGTGCGCACGCGCACTGATGGCCTCATTCCGGTAAACCCGGCCCGGACAAATGATGCGGATGGGCGGGGTGGAGCGTTCCATCACGCGACTTTGCACGCTACTCGTATGGGTTCTCAAGATTATATCCGGGTGTGCCTCTATAAAGAACGTGTCTTGCATGTCGCGCGCAGGATGATCGGTGGCAAAGTTGAGGGAAGAAAATACATGCCAGTCGTCCTCTATCTCCGGTCCCTCTGCGATATTGAAACCCAGACGGCCGAAAATGTCGACAATCTCATTGCGAACCACCGTAAGCGGATGGCGCGTCCCCAATTCCACAGGATAAGCCGTACGGGTCAGGTCGAGCGAACAGTCGGAAGCGCTCCGCTCTTCAAACTGTTCTTTCAGCAAATTGATTTTTTCCTGTACCTTTGTCTTCAGTTCGTTGAGCTTCATGCCGACTTCCCGCTTCTGTTCTGCCGGAACCGAGCGAAAATCGTTCATCAAGTCATTCAGTATCCCTTTTTTGCTCAAGTACTTTATACGCAGAGCCTCTATTGCTTCCGCACTGTCGGCAGACAAACTGTCCACCTCCTGCAGGAGAGCTTCTATCTTTTCTGTAATCATAGCGTTATATCGAGTAATATTTATACTTTCCGAATCAGCTTCATTCCGTTCCGGATGGCCTCCTCATTCATCGGGATAAGGTCGTGATGGCGTTCCGGGAGCGTCTTTTTCAGCCCTTTCAGCACATTTTCGAGCGTCACGATGGGGCGCACTTTCAGAAAACCTCCCAACACGATCATGTTGAAAGCCTTCGCATTGTTCATTTCGCCTGCGGCTTCCATCGCATCGATGCGGTAGATGTCGATATCGGTGCGTGTCGGAGGCTGAAGGATGCCATAGCTGTCATAAATCAGCACGCCACCCGGCTTAATCCGACTTTCGAATTTCTCCAGAGAAGGCTGGTTCAGGACAATAGCCGTATCGTACGAGCTCAGAATCGGAGAAGAAATGCGTTCATCGCTTACGATAACCGTCACATTCGCCGTGCCTCCGCGCTGTTCGGGGCCGTAAGCCGGCATCCACGTTACCTCTTTTCCTTCCATCAGGCCGGAATATGCCAGAATCTTCCCCATCGAAAGGACGCCTTGTCCGCCAAAACCGGAAATTATGATTTCCTCTTTCATATCTTTCTTCTTTCGCTTTCCTGTTTACTTATCTGCGTGGAAAACCGATTGGTCCACATCTTTCAAGTCGCCCAGAGGATAGTAAGCGAACATGTGCTCCTCCATCCACTGATTGGCCTTGACGGGCGACATTTTCCATCCCGAACTGCACGTGGAAACTATTTCCACCAAATTACTGCCCTTCCCCTGCATCGAATTCTCGAATGCATGGCGAATGGCTTTTTTCGCCTTGCGGATGGCAGCTACCGTATGCACACTCTGGCGCGTCACATAAGCCGTACCCTGCAGGGTGGCCGCTATTTCCGTAATGTGCAGGGGGAAACCGTGCAATTCCGGTGTCCGTCCGTAAGGACATGTAGAAGTCTTCATCCCTTCGAGGGTCGTCGGTGCCATTTGGCCTCCGGTCATTCCGTAAATCGCATTGTTGATGAAGATAACCGTGATGCTCTCTCCGCGATTCAAGGCGTGGATCGTCTCGGCCGTACCGATACAAGCCAAATCGCCATCACCCTGATATGTAAAGACCAGCCGGTCGGGCCAGAGACGCTTGATGGCCGTAGCCACAGCCGGGGCGCGCCCGTGGGCTGCCTCCTGCACGTCGATATCCAGATAATTATATAAGAATACGGCACAACCTACCGGGCAAACTCCGATGGACTTCTCGGCCAGTCCCATTTCTTCTATCACTTCCACCACCAACTTGTGCACCACTCCGTGGCTACAGCCCGGGCAATAGTGCATGTGCTGGTCGTTCATCAGCGTCGGTTTCCGGTAGACAATTTCGCCGCGCTCTATGATTTCTTCCCTATTCATTGGTATATCTCCTTCTTCGTTCGTTATTGCGTTCGCGGGCGTTCTGCATGATACGGATCACGTATTCAGTGAATTTCACTACTACCGCCAGCGTCCCGACCACAAACATGGGTATCGGATTCGTGGCCGGTACCGTGAAGTACAGCACCACCACCGCAATGGCTCCTAACATAAAGAGCACATTCAGAATAAGTCGTATACGATTCAAGTCCATAGCCGTCTGCTTACATCAGTTTTTCCTTTAGTGCTCCGACCACTTCTTCCGGGTCGGGCACGATGCCTCCCAGCCGTCCGAACCACTCCACCGGGCACCGCTCACCTACAGCCAGACGCACATCTTCGAGCATCTGCCCGGCGTTCAGCTCCACCGACAGCATACCCTTCATCCGGGGAGCCAGGGCACGCAACCGCTCCGTAGGGAACGGATAGAGCGTAATGGGACGGAAAAGCCCCACCTTCACTCCCTGTTCGCGCGCCATCTCCATAGACTTCTGCGCTATGCGGGCGCAAGATCCGAAAGCCACGAAGAGGTATTCCGCGTCGTCCACTCCTATTTCCTCATAGCGAACCTCTTCGGCTTCGATCTGCCGGTACTTGGCCTGCAGGCGCAGGTTGTTAGCCTCCATCTCTTCCGGGCGCAGCTCCAGCGATGTGATCACATTGCGCTTCCGGCCCACCCGCCCGGTCGTAGCCCACGGGCACTGCGCAATGATCTCGGCCTCCGTCCGCCTCGGACGGGCAGCCGGCAGTGTCACCTTCTCCATCATCTGGCCGATCACGCCGTCGGAGAGCAGAATGGCCGGATTGCGGTACTTGAAGGCCAGCTCGAAAGCCAGTCCCGTGAAGTCCGCCATTTCCTGCACACTGGCCGGTGCCAGCGTAATCAAATGGTAGTCTCCGTTGCCGCCACCCTTTACGGCCTGGAAATAGTCGGCCTGCGAGGGCTGTATCGTACCCAGCCCCGGACCGCCGCGCATGACATTGACTATCAAGCCCGGCAATTCAGCACCGGCCATGTACGAGATGCCTTCCTGCATCAGGCTGACACCCGGACTGGAACTGGACGTCATCACCATTTTGCCGCTGCCGGCACCGCCGTACACCATGTTGATGCTGGCCACTTCGCTCTCCGCCTGCAAGACCACCATACCGGTCGTCTCCCACGGTTTCAGCAGGGTCAGCGTTTCGAGTATTTCGGATTGGGGGGTGATGGGGTAGCCGAAAAAGCCGTCGCAACCGTAGCGGATGGCCGCATGGGCAATGGCCTCGTTACCCTTCATCAAGACTGTTTCTTCTGTCATATTCTCAACATCCGGTTTTGAGTAATTCCGTATTCCTTATTATTCTTTCAGGCGATAAACCGTAATGCAACCGTCGGGACAGACAATCCCGCACGAGGCACAGCCTATGCACTCCTCCTCGCGGACGGCCAAAACATAACCATATCCCCGGGCATTCACCTTGTTCTTCGCCGGTTCCAATACATTCTTCGGGCATGCTTCCACGCAGAGGAGACATCCTTTGCACCGCTGCGTATCGATTTCTACAGCCCCGCTTATCTTGCTCATAGTCGCGTTTTTATTTTCCACATTCATCCGTATGCGTCCCGCTCCTGGCGGAGCCCTTTCTCCCTACTGGTTAAACAGGTCCTTGTTGCGGAACTCCAGAATATCCATGGCTATGCGGTAGTGGACCGCCGCCGGGGAGTCCGGATTCAGCTCCATAGCCTCCAAATAGCAGCCTATGGCCTCTTCCCAGTTGTCCTCCTTGCGGTAAGCGTTTCCCAAAAGGGTGAGCAACTCATCGCGCCGCTCGCCCCGGAAATCGCTTCCTTCCGCCCGGCGCGCAGGTGTCAGCAGGCGGATGGCCTCCCGCGTGTCGCCTGCGGCAACCAGTGCTTTTCCTTGTTTCAGTAAAGCCTCCATACTACGGATATCTGCGGGCAAAGATAGTCATAATTTCGCGGAGTGAGGCAGAATATACCGTTTTTTCCACAAAAAGGAACTGCCGGAGTCATCAGCCTCCGGCAGTTCTCTATATTATTTAAGGTATAGTCCCCAGAGGGGCTATCCTCATCACGCGGCAGAGATTAGTCTACAGCGATGGCTTTCGTCTTCGACCCGGCACGTACCAGGTAGATGCCTGCGGGCAGCGAAGCATCCTTGTCCACGGGCAGGCCGCTCATGGTGTAAACCACGTAGTCTTCCGTGCCTTCCACGATGATCCGGCCGTTGC